>DATKZT010000096.1:0-53769 GCA_035527845.1 Sedimentisphaerales bacterium
GGCCCGGTATGCGATGGGATAAGCCGAATGCCGAGGGCCTGATGGCCCTTGCATCCGTCCGCTCCAGCGGCCTTTGGAGACAATACTGGAATGCCCAGAAGAAACTATCCGCATGACCGCCAGAATATATGGTCAGACACCGCCCCACGACAAGCCGGCAACCTGTTTGACTCCCTGCGTCCTTGCGTTATAATAGGGGATTTGAAAAAAGAGGTGTGCTGATGACTGACAAGATTGTTAGAGTAATTTTCCCAGGCTCATTTGACCCGATTACAAATGGACATCTCGACGTGGTCCACCGGGGCATGAGGCTCTTTGACGAGATGATAATTGCCGTAGGGCGCAGCCCTGTCAAGAACCAGCTCTTTACGCCCGAAGAACGTGTCCAGATGATAGCCGAGCTGATTGCCGACATGCCAGGCGTCTCGGTGGAGAGTTTTGACGGGCTCACCGTGAAATACGCGGCAAGAAAGAAGGCCCAAGTCATCCTGCGCGGCTTACGAAGCCTTACCGACGTCCAGTATGAGTTTCAGCTTGCCATGACCAACCGGGCCGTCGCCGGCATCGAAACCGTCTTCGTCATGACCAGTGAGCAGTACGGCTTCACCAGTTCAACTTTGATTCGCCAGGTGGCTTCCTTGGGCGGCGATGTCTCAAGACTTATCCCCAAGAGTGTTTACAGTCGCCTGCAACAGAAATTGGGCAAATTGACTGATTGAAAGCAAAAAAACCGCATATTGCAGGGCAATACCAAAGAAACAGTTGACCCCCGTATTCCGGAGTTTGACCTTGTTTACGGTTAGTGTCGAAAGCCAATTCTGGGCATCGCACCGCCTGACCCTCCAAGACGGGTCAAAAGAGCCGCTCCACAGCCACAACTGGAAAGTTGCGGCGGACGTGTCCACAGATAAGCTCGACAGCAGGGGCCTGGTTATGGATTTTCGGCGACTGAAGGCGATGACCGATGAAATTCTCGCCGATTTCGAGAACGGGCGCCTCAATAAACTCAACTACTTCCAGCGGAACAATCCGTCCGCCGAGAACGTAGCAAAGTACATATTTGAAAAACTTGAGCCCAGTTTGCCCGACCACCTCAAGCTCAACCACGTCATGGTGATCGAGCAGCCCGGCTGCTCAGCAAAATTTACCAGGTAACGCAATCTCGCTGGAGCAAGTTTGCAAATTTGACGATATTGCCAGCGGAATTCTGGTATAATAGTCACAAGGAGTTAATGTTATGCAGTGTCAGTCCTGCCAGAAAAACGAGGCGACTATTCATTTGACCGAGATAAGCGACGGTGTGCGGACCGAAACCCATCTCTGTGAGCATTGCGCCCAGGACGAAGGAATAGCCGTTAAGAGCCAGATTCCCCTCAACGAGCTGCTTAGCAGTCTCCTGGCCGCCCAGCCCGAAGATACCGACGCCTTTGGTGACTCCGACCACAAGATCGTGTGTCCGAATTGCGAGTTTACACTGGAGCAATTTCGCAAAGAGGCTCTCTTGGGATGCCCGCACGACTACGAGATATTCGAGAAGTCACTGTTGCCGCTCATCGAAAGGGCGCACAACGGCAAGACCTTCCACTGCGGCAAAGTCCCTTCCAAAACCTCTTTTAACGCCAAGAAGCAAATACAGCTTGTGGCACTACGTCAGCAACTGGAAACCGCAGTGAAAAATGAAGACTACGAGCTGGCTGCCAGATTGAGGGACAAGATAAACCAGCTTGAGTAAATTGTAACAAGATATGAAGCTCACCGACATAAGCAGCGACATAAACGAATGGTTTGACGGCTCCGGACCATTGGCCGACATTGTCATATCCTCGCGAATTCGTTTGGCCAGGAACCTTGCAGGCTACAAGTTCTTGACCTCCTGCTCCACCGCCGAGAGAACCGAAATACTCAAGAAGCTGAAAGACACCCTCATGTCACTCGACCTCGGCGACAAGACCTTCTACATCAGCGTGGACAAGGCCCCCGAACTCGACAGAAGTGTCCTTGTCGAAAGACAGTTGATCAGCAGACATCACGCCTTCGGTAAGGGGCCACGCGGCGCCGTTATCGCCCAACGTGAATCCTTCACCGCTATGATCAACGAAGAGGACCACCTGAGAATTCAAGTCCTCAAGGGCGGACTCCAGCTGGGCCGCTGCGCCGAGCAGATAAGTCATATCGACGACATGATAGAAGCCAAAGTGGCTTATGCCTTCAATCCTCGCTACGGATACCTGACCGCATGCCCGACAAATCTGGGAACAGGCATAAGGGTCTCCCTCATGATCCATCTGCCGGCGCTAAAGATGACGGGCCAGACAGAGAAGTTCTTCAATGCCGCAAGGGACATGAATCTCGCCGTCCGCGGCCTTTTTGGAGAAGGCACCGAAGCTACAGGGGACTTCTATCAGTTATCAAACCAGGTAACACTTGGAGTCTCAGAGCAGGAAATTGTCTCCCAATTTGAAAACAGCATAATCCCGAAAATTGTCGAGTACGAGAACGCCGCCAGAAATCGCTTACTGTCGAACGACGTTGACATTCTCGACGACAAGATTGCCCGGGCCATGGCATTGCTCAAGAACGCCCATTTGATAAGCTCACAGGAAGCTCTGTTCCTGCTGAGCCATTTGCGGCTGGGTATCAACATGCGCCAAAATATGGGCGCCTCAACACCAGCCATAGAAAGCCTCGGTGCCCTCAGAAGCCCGGTCGCTGAGCAGTACAAATCCGAGACCCTCTCCATCGCAACGATAAATCGGCTCTTTATGCTTACGTTGCCTGCGCACCTGCAGCTAAACCACGGAAAACCCCTCGATGCCACTCACAGGGATATGCTGCGGGCCAAGATCATCCGCTCCGCACTGAGCCAGCAAGGGTAGCAACGCGCAGCTTAACTCGTATGCCAGCCCCCTTATCCCACTTGACAACGTGCACGCCTGGTTAGGCAAATGTATTACTAATTACGGACTCAACTGTTAATGTCGGCGCCGCCTGCCAAAATGGCACAACACACTTGGTAGGCAACGGCCCGTCCTTGGAAGCATAAGTCGATGCAGGCTAACCGGTTACGAAGCGCTTAAGCAGCAGGGCCTCCGCCTGGCACGCTTTTTGCAACCCCTAAGATAAGGCCGTGTTCGGCCAGAGGTAAACAAAAGGCAATAACTAACGAAAGGAATCTGAAAATGGCTAAAATCATCGGCATAGACCTGGGAACTACAAACTCCGTAGTTGCCGTGATGGAAGGTTCCGCACCGAAGGTATTGATAAACTCTGCCGGCTCTCGACTGACCCCATCGGTCGTCGGCTTCACTGACAAGGGCGAGAGACTCGTCGGCCAGATCGCACGCCATCAGCAGGTAACGAATCCGGAGAACACCATATTCTCAATAAAGCGCTTCATGGGACGGCGTCACAACGAAGTCTCATCTGAAGAAAAGATAGTGCCGTATAAGATCGTCGGCCGGCCCGAAGAGCTCGTCAAGGTAAACGTCCGCGGCAAAGACTACACGCCTCCAGAGGTCTCGGCCATGATATTGCAGGATCTGAAGAAGACCGCCGAGGATTACCTGGGCGAGAAAGTCACCAATGCCGTAATCACGGTACCCGCCTACTTCAACGACTCACAACGCCAGGCCACCAAGGACGCCGGTGCCATTGCCGGACTGCAGGTCGAGAGAATTATTAACGAGCCGACCGCCGCGGCACTGGCGTACGGACTCGAAAAGAAGAAGAACGAAAAGGTCGCCGTCTTTGACTTCGGAGGAGGCACCTTCGATATATCAATTCTTGACATCGGCGATAACGTGTTCGAGGTCCTCAGCACCAACGGCGATACCCACCTTGGCGGCGATGACCTTGACGCACTGCTGATAAACTATCTCGCCGATGAGTTCAAGAAAACCGAGGGCATCGACCTCCGCAGGGACCCCATGGCCCATCAGCGGCTAAAAGAGGCCGCGGAAAAGGCCAAGTGCGAATTGAGCACCCAGCTTGAGTCCACCGTCAATCTGCCGTTCATAACGGCAGATGCTTCCGGACCAAAGCACCTGCAAATCACCCTCACCAGAAGCAAGTTCGAGTCGCTGGCCGAGCCTGTTTTCGACCGGCTAAAGAACCCGTGCCATAAGGCCCTGGAAGATGCAAAGCTTAGTCCGGGCGAGGTCGCCGAGGTGCTGCTCGTCGGCGGCTCCACCAGAATTCCCAAAGTCCAGCAGATCGTGAAGGATATATTCGGCAAAGAACCCAATAAGAGCATCAATCCCGATGAGGTCGTGGCGGTTGGCGCCGCCATCCAGGGTGCGGTCCTGGCCGGGGACGCGGGCGTAAAGGATATACTGCTGCTGGATGTAACGCCCCTTTCTCTCGGCGTCGAAACACTGGGCGGCGTAATGACCAAGCTCATCGAACGCAACACCACCATTCCAACCAGCAAGAAGGAAATCTTCTCCACCGCGGCGGACAGCCAGACGACCGTCGATATACACGTGCTGCAGGGCGAGAGGGAATTCGCCACTGACAATCGCACCCTCGGCAGGTTCCAGCTCACCGACATCCCCCCCGCCCCGCGAGGCATCCCCCAAATTGAGGTTGCCTTCGACATCGATGCCAATGGCATCCTGAATGTCTCCGCCAAGGACCTCGGGACCGGCAAGCAGCAGTCCATCGTCATCAAATCCAGCTCCGGACTGAGTGAACCGGAAATAGAGAAGATGACCAAAGAGGCGGAGTCGCATGCCGAGGAGGACAGGAGGAAGAGGGAAGTTGTCGATTTGAAGAACCAGGCGGACCAGTTGATTTACTCGACCGAAAAGACCCTGAAAGAGCACGGCGGCAAGGTCTCCGCCGATACCCGTGGAAATATCGAAAGTGCCGTCAACAACCTCAAAGGGGCCGTCAAAGGCGATAATGCCGAGGCCATAAGAAAGGCCATTGAAAATGTCGGCAATGCCAGCCAGGAGCTGGGCAAGGTACTCTACGAAGAGGCGGCAAAGAAACAGGCTGCTTCATCGCAGCAGGCTGCCGGGGCGCAGGCCTCTCCGCCGCCGCAGGAGGGCGAGGTAAAGAGAAAAGGCGGTGACGACGTGATCGACGCCGAATTTGAAGCCAAAGACAAATAAACCCGAGTATCCCTGACTCCTTTTAGCAAGGCCTGTTGTGGTCAAACCACGACGATTCGGGGCGAGCAAGCTCGATATGGCGGGCATCTTAATAGAAGAAAAACAGGCGCCCGCATGAGACGCTCGCCCCCCCTTATTTGCCGACGCAAAACCGGCTGAATATTCTATCAAGCACCTGCTCGTCGATGTTCTGCCTCTCGATGGCTGACAGTGCCCGGTGGGCGGCCCTGAGTGTCATCGCGGCCAATTCGTCATTGCCTGATTCCAATTCGCTTATCGACTCGCCGATATTATCGACCGCCTCACTAACCGCCTGCCTGTGACGGGCGGTCAGCGCTACTCCATCTTGTGCGTTCTCAGAAGGCCCAGGCACCGACATTAATATCCTGCCATCAACCGCCTTCCGCAGCCAGTCCACCCCTGTGCCGGTCTTTGCGCTTGTCGCCACAAACTCTGTGCCGAACAAATCCTCCAGCCGGCCGACACACTCTGAAACCTCGGACTCTTCCAGAAGATCCGATTTGGTCGCAACCGGGATAAGAATCCCGGTCTGCACCAGCCTTCGGATCGCCATATCCTCACTGTAATCGGTTTTCGAGACATCGACGCAGAATAACACTACGGAGCTGTTTCGCAGGGCCTCCATAGCCGCATGCTGCGTGAGCTCGTCGAGCATATCGGTCGGCTGCGGCACCAGCCCCGCACAATCGAACAGCACGCATTTGCAGTGCTTGAGGGTGAGTACGCCGGTCAGGACATCTCTGGTGGTCTTGCGCAGCTCGGAGACGATACTCCTGTCCCGGCCGAGCAGCCTGTTGAGCAGACTGCTCTTGCCGGCGTTGGGCGCACCGGCAATACCCACCGCGGGCAGGGCCGCCAAAGACTCGTAAGTGATACTGCCGGACAACAATTGCTCCAAACGCTTCTTCGTCGCGCCAAGCTTCTGGGTCAGGTCAGACGACGCCGTGACTTGGATATCCTCCTGACTGAAATCGAGCCCTGCCTCTATGAGGCTTAGACAATCCAATATCTCTGCCTGCGCGGCGGCGGTTGTTTCTCCCAGCCGGCCGGCGAGCAGCTTCTGGGCCGCCGCCAGCTGGAACCTATTGCTGCCGGCAACGATTTCGCCGACCGCCTCGGCCTGGGCCAGGTCAATTTTACCGTTGAAATAGGCCCTTGCGGTAAATTCCCCCGGCCCCGCCATCCGCACCGGCGCCGCGGCGGCGCCCAGCAAAGTACACAATAACTTTTCAGTAACGCAACTGTTGGTATTGATATGGATCTCCGCAATGTCCTCACCCGTATATGAATGAGGACGCCGAAAGACATAGACCCTTGCATCCATCCTCAACTGCGGGCCCACCAGAATGTCGCCTGACAAAACAGCGCTGCCCGATGATGGAATTGACGGCTCGAAAATTTCCTCCAAAACTTCGAGCGTGCCTGGCCCACTCATTCGAACGAGCACCCGTCCCTGTGAAGCCGGAGAGCTGACCGCTATGATGGTGTCATCGACCCGATACATTCGACATTGCCTGCCACGGGATGTTTTGCGAGGGCAGCCTGAATCACTTGAACCGGTAAAACGGTTTGGGCTTCTTCTTTTTGACTTTCCCACCCGTCTTGCTCGTGGCCGCAACCAAACCGCGCGATTCAGCCTCTTCTTTTTCCTGAATATGCCTGCGAATTACGTGCTGCTCGACAACGCCGGCAAAGGTGCTCGTCATAAAATACAGATTTACCCCCGAAGGACCGTTGTACAGCACCAGCGGCAGAAATATCGGCATCATAATCATCATCATTTTCTGCTGCTGCGCCGCCTGCGGACTGGCCGAGGCCGCCGCGGGGGACGGCATCAGCTTCTGCTGAAGGTACATCGCCACACCCATCAGAATAGGCAACAGATTGAACGACGCCACTTTCCAGCCCAGTAACGGTATCGTAATCTCTGAAAACCTTATCAGGGCATCCGGCGCCGACAGGTCCGTTATCCAGAACGGAAGAAACGGCGCGCCCCGCAGGTCGATGCTGGTGTATATGGCGCTCCACAACGCAATCAGAATGGGCATTTGCGCCATCATAGGCAACATCCCCATTATGGGTGAGGCGCCCTGCTCGCGGTAGAGGGCCATCAAATGCTTGTTCAGCTCGGCCTTGTTGTCGGCGTATTTCTTCTTTATCTCCTCCACCCGCGGGCCAAGCTTGCCCATTTTGCTCATCGAAACCTGGCTCTTCTTGGTCAGCGGATGAATTGCAATCCTGATAACAATCACCAATATGATAATCACGACGCCGTAGTTATGGATAAAACCATACATCCACTTCATTGACGCGAGGATGCCGAAGGCAATGGGTCTTATTATCGCCGCCGGGCAGCAGCACGCCATAAAATCGATCGTCTGGACAAACCCCAGACTCTTGTACAGCTCATTCTTATCGAAACGGCTCTTGTCCTTGGGCCCCAGATATAACTGAAACTTATAATCTTTCGCACGGCCAGCCTCCCCCACAGCAGCCAAAGTGGCTGAGGTGGTTTTCACCAGGACGCCGATATTCTCATCTTCGCTGTGTTTCTTCCCATCCGGATTAAAGAAAAGCGCATCCTTGTCCTTTATCCAGTCACAGTAGTCCATCCCAGGCTTGGCAACAGGGACCAGGATAGCGGCAAAATACTTATTCACTGCCGCAGCCCACAGAAATCCGCCCCTTCCCTCTATGGGCTTTTCTTCGAAGGTGACCTTGCCGTTGAACTTGTTGATATCGTACATCTCGGCGGTTACCTCGCGTTTTGGGCCGGCACTTCTGAAACCGCCCACGACCTTTCTCATGTCGCTCCGGAAACCCTCTCTGCCGATTCCGATCGCCCCGACAAGATTGAATCGCACCTTCTGCTCCTCCGCCGACAGGTTCTCCACTCTAACATCACAGTCCAAAAGGTAACTGCCCATGCTAATCTTGTACGTCTTGGTAAGCTTGATAACCGGCTCATTCGTCTCCTGAACCTTTATCACCGCCTCAAAAACCGCCGTTTGAGAGCCGTCCTCGGATTTCGACACGCCCGTGCTTGCCCAGTGGAGCCACTGCAGACGCAACTGCAACTGCTGCTCGACAAATACGAATTCCCTGTTGGCAAGGCTGAATTCATCCTCGACGGGGGCGAGCACCACTAATGGTTGCGGGTCATTATAATCGCGGTCATCGAACCCACTGAAGATCGCTCGCTGGACGCCAGCCCCTCTGGAACTCAGCTCCAACTGGAACTCGAATCCACTGTTGGGGTCGGTTGATCCGAGTGTGACCGTCCGCTCAGCGGCCGGATCCGCGGCGAAGTGCACCACTTTCGCCGCCTCCATGCGCGTGTCCTCAGGCGCCGGCGTATCCGCTGTGCCGGTTTTTTCATCCGCCGTAGTCCGCTGCAAAAGAATGCACGGCCCTTCGGCCGAACAAACCGTCTGAAAAACGCCGCACTCGGCAACAAGCCAGCCGCAAAGGGCTAGGAAGCAAATAATTATCGAAATTAACAGTGCTCTCATAATTCGCCGCTCGGTGTTATCGGTTCGTCCGGGAGAAACCGTTTATCTTCCTTCCCGAAGCCGCTCCGCCTGGAAGTCATCCAATTGCTCGATGGCTGTTATCTTTTTCGCCGTTGTTTCGAAGTCGTACGCAAGCCGCACGAAGTGTACCTCGTTCTCATCGACATACACGTAGCTTGCCCGGTTGTCTTTGTCCCTCGGCTGTCCGACAGAACCGATGTTGATAATTGCCTTTTCCTTGTCGACGACCGGATAGATGTTGCCCAGCTCCTCAGGCAAATAGAAGTCCGGCTCATCAAGAAACACGCCGGGCAGATGCGTGTGGCCGACGAAACAGATATGCTTTACGCACTCAAACAGGATTCTGACCTTTAGCGGATTGGTATATACATCGTCCGGAAAAATGTACTCGTTTATCGGTCTTCTGGGCGAGGCGTGTATAAAGTCTATCACTGCACTATTTGTGCCCAGCTTCGCCTTGAGAGTCCTTCGCATCGGCAACTCCCCCAAAAAGCTCCAGCGCCGGTTGCGGTTTTCCACCTCCTGCTCAATTTCCAGCACTCCACGCGTCCAGAAGCTCGCCTGCTCCGCCCCGTAGTTGAAATTCGTCGGCTCATAAAAAACCGCATAGTCATGGTTGCCTAAAACGCACCATTTCGTCTTCCTGATTATCAGATCCAGACACTCCTTGGGATTGGGCCCATAGCCGATAACGTCGCCGAGACAGTAAATGGTCTTTATCCCACGGCGCTCAATATCAGCCAGAACCGTCGTCAGCGCCTCCAAGTTTGAATGTATATCGCTTATAACTGCAAACATAACATAAAGATTAAGCAAAAAACCAAAAATGTAAAGGGAAAAACCTTGACCCCTGCCGGATATGTTCTTTCACGGCCGCCAATCCAACGCAAAACTGCACAAAACACTTCCTCAAATAGCCCCAATAATGTATGGTTTGCGCTCCCGCCCCGGCAAGAACCTGCTCTTATCGTGGATCTTGACGCTGAGTTTTGCCTTTACCTTTTTCGCTTTCTACCTTACTCTATAAGTTGTTTATCAGAGGTGCAGACTTAATGGATACTACTCTTCTTGAAACTCGCGGCTTGGCAAAGAAATACGCCGGCAGGACCGTCGTCGACGAAATATCAATTACGATTGACCAACGCAGCATAGTCGGCCTGCTCGGCAGAAACGGCGCCGGAAAAACCACCACCTTCAGAATGATTATGGGTATGATTACACCAAACAGCGGCTCCGTTATCTTCGAAGGCCGAGATGTCACCAAACTGCCTATGTACAAACGGGCACGCCTCGGCATCGGCTATCTCTCCCAGGAGCCCAGCATCTTCCAGCGACTCAGCGTCCGAGACAACCTCTACGCCATCCTCGAGACCATGTCTATCACCAAAGCCGAACGAAACAGAAGGGCCGATATGCTCATTGAGCACTTCGGGCTGGAAGAGGTCGCACAAAGCCAGGGCAGATTCCTCTCCGGCGGCGAGCGAAGGAAGCTCGAAATTGCCCGCGCTATGGTAACTGATCCTTCTTTGATTCTGCTGGACGAGCCGTTCAGCGGGGTTGATCCCATTGCCGTAGAGGATTTGCAGCATGAAATCCGTCGGCTCGTCGCCTCCGGCGTCAGCATCCTTATAACCGACCATAATGTCGAAAGAACACTTGAGGTCGTTGACAAGGCATATATAATTGACCACGGCAAGGTGATCGGGGCCGGCCCGCCCGACGAGATTATCCGTAATGAGACCGTTAGAAAACACTATCTCGGAAACATATTCGATGGAGATGAATTCGACAAGAGGTAAGCAGTTGAAAAGCAACAGGCAACTGCCCGCGACCAGCTCTCCAAAAGGACAGATTAGATGCTCGACGCAGATGAATGCCGGTTGACATATTACCCCGCAGAGGTCCTTGCCGGGGCCGCCCGGCCAATCGAGAAGATCGACGACAGTATCCGCCGACTCGTACAGAAAATGACCGACATAATGGTCAAAAACAAGGGCGTCGGGCTGGCAGGGCCGCAGGCAGGCGTGCCATTGCGGATATTTATCATTTCCCTCGACGCCGGCAGGCAGAACGTCAGGGTTTATATAAACCCGACCGTTACTCCAACCACGGATGAATTGGAGCCAACCGAGGAAGGCTGTCTGTCGGTGCCCGGTATTCATGCCAGGATTCGCAGATACAAAACCTGCTCAGTTACGGCCACCGATCTTGACGGCAACAAGTTTACCGAAGAGGCCCAGGGGCTTTACGCCAGGGCCCTGCAGCATGAATATGACCATATTGAGGGCCTGACCATCGTCAACCGTATGGGCCAGACCGCCAAAATCGCCCATCGAAGACAACTCCGGAAACTCAGAGCAGACCATACCTCATAAGTAAACGTCCATCTCAAGAGAGCAACGCCGTGGACTTGTTAGGACCCAAGAGATGAAAGTAGTCTATCTCGGCAGCGGAGAATTCGGCATCGAGTGCCTCAATGCTCTGGGCAGCTCGAGCCATAGTCTGGATTTCATTGTGACTCAGCCGGCGCAACCGGCAGGCAGGGGCAGAAGATTGAGGCCGACGCCGGTTGCACGCTGGGCGAAGGAGCGCGCTATAGCTTTTATCGATCCTGATGATGTAAACACCCCTGATGTCGTCGGCAGGATCGCCCAGTTCCGGCCCGATTTGATCGTGGCAGTGGCATTCGGCCAGAAAATCGGCAACGAGTTGATAACGCTGCCGCCCAAGGGCGCCATAAATGTTCATGCTTCGCTGCTGCCGAAATACCGCGGTGCGGCGCCGATAAACTGGGCAATTATCAACGGTGAAACACAGACCGGCGTCAGCATAATCTGTCTGGCGGAAAAAATGGATGCCGGCGATATCCTCGCCCAGGCCAAGACTGATATCGGAACCGATGAAACGGCAGGCCAGTTGCACGACAGACTTGCACGATTGGCCGCCCCGTTGCTGCTCAAAACCCTCGACCAAATCGTCGGGGGCAACGCCCTTTACGCCAGGCAGGACCATTCAACGGCCACTTTGGCTCCCAAGCTAAAGAAGTCGGACGGATGTTTGGACTTCAGCCAACCCGCGGAAAAGCTGCGAAACAGAATTCGCGGGCTTTGGCCCTGGCCCGGTGCTTCCGCCATCTATGTTTCGAAAGAAACTGCAAAATCCTGCCGCGTAACCATAGCAGCGGCCGACGCCATCGAGCACTCAAACCCGTCCAGATTGCACGTTGGAACCTTTGATGAGAACCTTCACGTGGTCTGCGGCAACAACGCACTCAAGATTACAGGCATCAAACCGGCTGGCTGTTCCCTCATGGACTTCAATGCTTTTGTTAACGGCCGACACTCCCGGCCCGGCGACTTGCTTGTAAACGTCGGTTGTGAGCCTTCCTCGGCTTTGGAACACACCCAAGACCCTTAAAAAGCCCTTAGCTTTGATTGCTATCACCTGCACCTCGCACTATATTGCGACAGGCCCCGGGGCGACGCAGACAAAGCAGCTTGCATCCCATCATGCTCCGACAGGAAAAAACATCAGCCTGAAACTTCAATCCACACCTTTTCCACAAAAGCGATTTGCGATGTGCAAAAGATGTTCAAAACATTTTTTTTTTTGCGCGTAAACTCAATGTCAACAGCAATCTCCAACGAGTGGAAAAGAAATTGCCAAAAATAGCATTGACTTGTTTTAGCGCCCTCCAATAATAAGCACAGTTCCATTGGCTAAAAAGAAACCGCTGATAAATAGGGGAGACTCTAATGCACAGCACGGCCACGGATGAAATCGCTGCTATCAACGATGCTCTTGCTGAGAAAGTTGGGCAACAAAAGTTCAAGATATGGTTCAAGAGCTCGACCAAGATGACCCTCGGCAACGGATACTTGAAGGTAGGTGTCCCAAACCTTTTTATGGCAAATTGGCTCGAAAACCATTTTCTAAATGAGATAACCCACGCTGTGCGCACGGTCACCGGCGCCAACCCAAGAATTACTTTCACCATTGATCCCGACCTGTCCGGGCACCAGAGACAGACCCAGCTTGACTCACAGGCACAGTTCGTGGAAAAAACAAAGGGCCGATTCTACGGCAGCACCGCCAGAACTAAACAGCCTGCAAGGAAAAGGCTGAAATTATCTCTGGATACTTTCGTTGTCGGCCCCTCTAATCAGCTCGCCTACAACGCCGCAAGAGCAGTCGTTAACGAACAGCAAAGTCCGTTTAATCCGCTGTTTGTTCACGGAGGATACGGGGTCGGTAAAACACACCTGCTGCAAGGGATTTGCAACACGGTCGGTTCAACTCGCCCCCAAACCAATTGGTCGTACTTGTCAGCGGAGGACTTTGTTAATCAGTTCGTGCTGGCCTTGAAGACAAAAAAGCTGGAGGCTTTTCGCCGCCGACTCCGACAAATGGACTTGTTGGCAATCGACGATATCCACTTCTTGGCCAGCAAGCCTTCAACGCAGGAGGAGTTCCTGCATACTTTCAATACAATAAGCCTCGCGGGAAAACAGGTCGTGCTCGCCTCGGATGCTCACCCCAAGATGATAGGCCAGCTCTCCGAAAAGCTGGTCAACCGCTTCGTCTCGGGAATGGTCGTCAAGATCGAGCCTCCCGATTTCCAAACCCGCTGCCAAATCTGCAGGCAGTACGCCGCAAACATGCGCAAGCAAATCCCCGAAAACGTGATACGTTACATCGCGGAAAACTTGCGCACCAACGTCCGGGAGCTGGAGGGGGCTCTGATCAAACTGATCGCATTCGCCTCGCTGCAAGGCCAAAACCCCTCCCTGGCCACCGCCAGAGAAATCCTGGCCGAGCATCTGGCCCGAACCGACCCCATCGTGCACATATCAGACATCGAATCCGCGGTCGCCGCTTACTTCGGGACAACACCGGCAAATATACACTCCTCAAAGAAGGATAGAACCGTCGCCTTGGCCAGACATTTCAGCATGTACTTGGCCAGAAAGCACACTCGCATGTCCTCCTGTGAGATAGGCCGGTTCATGGGCAACAAAAATCACGCCACTGTGCTCTTGGCCTGCAAAAAGATCGAGGACTTGATCAAGCAAAACACTGAACTGTACTGGCAGGGACCGGCCGGAAACAAAGTCGCCAAAGCCAAGGCCATACTTGCATGCCTTGAAGAGAATGTCTCCAGCTAAGCCGTGCAAGCCGGTCCGGCGCCAGTTGTCTCTTGGCTGCAAAATGGAATACGCGGTCGGTAGGACAGCTCGGGTAATCGCGGCACGCCTCTTCGAAGGCGAGGATGTTTATCTATGCGTTGAGCAAATCGCCCGCACAGAGAATATCAAGTCCGCCGCCGTGCTCATAACCGGCGGCTTCAGGAGCGCCAGCATCGTCGTCGGGCCAAAGGCGGAAAAACCAAAAATCATCGGCAACTTCAAAGATTTTGTCGGCCCGGGAGAAGTCCTCGGTGTGGGAACCCTTTACTGCGATGACCAGGGACCAAAGCTCCACCTCCACGCCGCCGTCGGCAGGGGCGACCTGACCGTCGTCGGCTGCCCGAGAGGCGGAACGAAGACATTCCTCATACTCGAAGTGACCATAATCGAATTCGAAGGCATCGCCGCCACGCGCAAGCCGGATGAAAGCACCGGCCTAAAACTACTGAGACTCGAATAATACCGCACCTGTTTGATAAGTGAGGTTGGAGCCGACGGTAAGTGTTTGACTGCCATGCGGTCATATAGCGCTTAACAAGCAAAAAATAAATAGGTGCCGTATAAGATTACCTCTGCCTGTACCGTTCGCCCGGCCCAAACCAAATGAACGAAACCAGAATCAAAAAAGCGCCTGACAAAAACAGGGTTATGCGTTGCCGCGGTGCGCTGCACCGGCTCAACCACCGCGGTATCATCGACTCAGAAGCCTGTGGGCCGGACCACTCCGTCAGGGCCTTGCGGGCGGCATCGAGATCTCCAGGCGTTACTTTGGGGTAGATGGTGTCTTGCTCCACACGTTCCGCGCCCACCGCAACAGGCGCGATGCGCTCGACAAGATTTGGGTCCTGCTCCAGCTGCTTCAGTAGGGCGTCGTAGTCGGCGTTCAACGACTCAAGCCGCCTGAGTGAGTCCTCGGCTGATTGCAAAAGGTGTCTGGTTGTGTAGTACTGAAGCAGATCATCGCACAGAATCGCGCTGCTTAACGCCGCTGCCCCAACACTGAAAAAGGCGGCAAACAAGAGCGTTCCCAGGACATTATGCGTTCGCATAGCTAAAATAGCGCATAGCGAATGGAACAAACAAACGCCGAACGCTATTCAGTACCCGCTACTTCGATCCTACTTAAACATAAAGCCGGCGTATCGCGCCGCCGGACCAAGGTCTTCGCTTATCCTGAGCAACTGATTGTACTTGCAGATCCTGTCGGTTCGGCATACAGAGCCCGTCTTTATCTGGCCCACGCCTGAGGCCACCGCCAGATCGGCTATCGTGGTATCTTCCGTCTCGCCGCTGCGATGACTGATTACCGCCGTCCAGCCCGCTCGCCGGGCCATATTGATAGCCTCGAACGTCTCAGTCAGCGTGCCTATCTGGTTGAGCTTTATCAGTATCGAATTCGCACAATCCAGCTCTATACCCTTTGCAAGGCGCTGCGTGTTCGTAACGAACAAATCGTCGCCGACCAGCTGTATCCGATCGCCTATTCTCTTGTTTAATTTCGTCCAGCCCGCCCAATCGTCTTCAGCCAATCCATCCTCAATGGAGATTATTGGATACTTCTCAACCCACCTGGCCCAGTGCGCAATCATAGCATCCGAGGACACCTTCTTCTTAGCGTCGGATTTGAAGAACTTATAGGACTTTGACTTGCTGTCGTACATCTCCGTTGAAGCAGGGTCCAGTGCAATCGATATGTCTTTGCCCGCCTTATAGCCCGCCTTCTTTATGGCCTCCATGACCACTTCCAGTGCTTCCTCGTTGCTTTTGAGGCTCGGTGCAAAACCGCCCTCGTCCCCCACCGACGTCGAATAGCCTTTCTTCTTTAACACCGACTTCAAAGTATGAAAAACCTCGGCCCCCATCCGCAAAGCCTCCGGAAAACTCGCTGCGCCGGTCGGCATAATCATAAATTCCTGAAAATCGACATTGTTGTCGGCGTGCTTGCCGCCGTTGACAATGTTCATCATCGGCACCGGCAGTATGTTCGCGTTGCAGCCGCCCAGATAACGATACAACGGCAGGCCCGCCGAATCCGCCGCAGCCTTTGCCGCCGCCAGAGAAACCCCCAGTATCGCATTGGCGCCCAGCTTGCTCTTGTTGGCAGTCCCGTCCAGCTCAATCATCAGCCGGTCAAGCTCTTCCTGCTCCATAGCGCCCAAACCCAATACCTCAGGCGCGATAACCTCATTGACATTCTTGACCGCCCCGGCCACGCCCTTGCCCAAATAGCGCTTCGCCTTCGTATCACGAAGTTCAATCGCTTCATGCGCGCCGGTACTCGCGCCCGACGGCACCGCGGCCCGCCCGAACGAGCCGTCATCGAGCAGCACATCAACTTCGACCGTCGGATTTCCGCGACTGTCAAGTATCTCTCTTGCCATTACATCCACAATCGTCGTAAACATCAAAACACCCTTTCACTAAGATCTATGCAAAACTGCCGTTATCGCCCCACCTTCAGTTCGTGACAGAAACTACCCGCTTTCGCCGCCGGTGTCAAGAATTGATTGAAACAAACGCAGCTTCGGGGTGCACTTCGCGTTTGTAGGTGGATTCTTTGCCCGTATCATTGCCCCCGTTTCTTCCCGATTCGTTTTCCCCCGTTGTCATTCCTGCGAAAGCAGGAATCCAGCCCCCTCCTAAGGCCTGCACGATCATAGAAGCCTAATAGCCTGCCTTCCTACCTAAAAATATGAAGTGCACCCGCAGCTTCGCACCCTCCGCAAAATGCGAATCTTCAGGCCGGACCCGACCCCTTACCCTCCGGGCCGAAACCCTTTTTCGCCATTGCGATCTGCCGCAGCCGCAGCAGGTCCAGCTTGCCGGAACCCAGCGTCGGAATGGTATCGACCTTCACATAGCAGTCTCGCCGGGGCTTCCACAGGTTAGGCAGATTGCTCTCCGAAATAATCCTGTGCAGCTCATCCGCGTCGCCGGCTTCCTCAAGATGCACAACCACAAGCTCTTCACCCTTTTTGGAAGCGGGAACGCTCGTCACCGCCAGCACCTGCTCACACGTGCCAAGGGCCTTCAGATAGACCTCCTCGACGCCAACATGCGGAACCATCTCGCCGCTGATTTTGCTGAAGCGCGACAACCGCCCGGTAAGTGTCAGGAACCCGTCTTCATCGACGGCCGCGATATCGCCCGTCTTGTACCAGCCGTCTTCAATGACCCTGGCGGTCTCTTCCGGCGCGTTCAAATAACCCAACATGACGTTCGGCCCCTTAACCAGCAAAAGCCCGGTTTGTCCTGTTTCTAAAGGCCTACCGTTATTGACATCCACTACCTTCACCGCCACTCCGGGAATCGGATGCCCCACTGCACCCGGCTTATTACCCACCTGATAAACGCCGCCAACCTGTACATCAGGCAGATTCAGCGAAACGACCGGCGAAAGCTCGGTCGTGCCGTAGCCTTCCACAGGCCTGATTCCAAACTTCACTTCGAACGAATCGGCCACACTCTCTTTGAGTTTCTCGGCCCCAACCACCACGAACCGGAGACTCGCAAAATCCTCGCGCTCGGCCCTTCTCACATAGTTCAGCAGAAACGTCGGCGTCCCAAAGAGCAGCGTCGAATGGTTTTCGCGCGCGATTTGTCCGACCGCACGGCCATCGAGCGGATTCGGCACGTAACCGGCCGATACACCGCTGACCAAAGGAAGCCACAGCGTACAGGTGAACCCGAATGAATGAAAGAACGGGAGCACCGCACAAACATCATCCTCGGGCCTGATTCTGAACACCATCCGCGCCGCCTCGATGTTCGAAAGTATATTGTGATGGCTCAGCATCACGCCCTTGCACCTGCCGCTGCTGCCGGATGTGAAAATCACCGTCGCCAAATCATCCGCACAGAACCGGCGGGCGTGTGCCAAATACCGCCGCGGCATAAAACGGGCCCGCAGGAACACCTTGAGTTTCGACGCCCCTTTAACCTTCTCGAAAAGATCCTCCAGAAAAACCAGCCCCTCCAAACCGTTCAGACCTTCGACCTTCTCAACAAAACTACGCGATGAAATAATGCACTTGATACCACACTCTCTGATAGCCAGCTCCCTCGCATCGGCAGGGGCCACGTAATTGAGATTTACCGAGGCCTTTCCGAGCATATTCACCGCGAGGTTTGCGAGGACGCCTCCAACCGACGGCGGCAGAAGTATGCCAATCTTATCCTGCCCGGGCGTCAGGTTGTCCACTTCGGCGCTCAGCGCCGTTGCGGCCAGAAGCGCTCCGCCATAAGTCAATCGCCTGCCCGTCGAATCGGAAATGCAACGCCTGCGCCAGTTCTTGCGCGCCACCTGCACGAAATGCTCGCCCAGCGACCGCCTGTGGGGTTTGAGAGCTTCGAAGTAATCACACGAAAGCTCGGACACCCTCTGTCGTATTTGGCTCGCCGACGAATCGGCTGGCATCGGCTCCCCGAAATGAATCGACACCGGATACGGAAACCGCCTCGGCAGAGTCGATAACGGCTTGCCGTAATAGTAGCTGAATATGCTGCCCCAGGCGCCGCCGAGGTACGCAGGAATAATCTCGTAATCGCTGCCTCTGACTATCCGCTCGAAACCGCGCTTGAATCCCCGCAGCATCCCGGTGCGCGTCATCGAACCTTCGGCGAATATGCACACAATAAACCCCGCGTCCATCGCCGAGCGCGCCCTTCGCAGTGACTCAACAATCTTCTTGGGCGGGTCGCTGCCGGATATCGGGATTACCTGCATCAGTCGGAAGAGCCACTTCAGCGGTATCGCCCTGTACATGTCACGGTCCATGATGAAGCGGATCCGCCGCTGCAGCGTGGCGTTCACCAGCAAAGCGTCAATCCACGACACATGGTTGCACACCAGTAGCGCCCCGCCCTCCACCGGAACATGTTCGGCCCCCGCGACCTTTATGCGGTATAACAGCCGCGTCAGAAGAAAACATATAAAGCGAATGAGAAAATCCGGCAGGAGCACTATCGTCACCGCGGTCAGAGCCAGCGTCATTGCCCCCAGCACCAGAAAAAGCTGCGCCGCCGACATCCTCAGGACGTGACCAAACAGGTAAACCAGTCCGGACGCCAAAAGCACACCCAGCCAGCCGAGGAAGTTCGACGCCGCTATTATCTCACCCCGCCGCCGCCGCGGACTGCGAAGCTGAATGAAAGCGTGAACCGGCACTATGAACAGTCCCGCACTCGCCCCCATCACGAATGTCAGAAAGAAAGTGTAGTACAGACCACCCAGGCCCAGGCCCAGCCCTATCGACGATAACATCAGGCCCAGCGACGCCAGCGGAACCAGACCGAACTCCACGTTCCGACCTGACAGCCTGCCGGCCAGATAAGCCCCCACACCAATGCCAATCGCCCCCGGCAGAAAGAGATAGCCGCCCTGCGTCTCGTCAAAGCCGAGCCGTTCGATGCTGTATGGAATTACATTCAACTGGACAAATGCGCCGATCAAGAGGAAATACGCCGCCGCCGCAACCGCCAGCAGCAGGTCCCTCTTTCTGCGGATGCTGCCGAGGGTGCGCGCGATGTCCTTCACGAAGAGAATCGACGCCCGCTTTGTGGACCCGCCTGCTTCTGTTGCCTCTATCCTCGAACCGGCCCAGAGGCCCACCGCGGCAATAAGAATACACACAGCCCCCGCCGCACCGTAACTCCGGTTTGCCAGGAATAACAAGACGGGCACAACAACGGCCCCGATAACAACCGCCAGATAAGTCAGCGCCTCGAGGAAACTGTTGGCGCGCGACAACTGCTCCCTGCGCACCAGCTCAGGCACAATCCCGTATTTCGACGGGCTAAAGAATGCGCTCTGCGCCGCCATAAGAAAAAGTATCGCATACAGCGCCAGGTCCGTCTTCAGGACGAACGCCACAAGCCCCAGCGCCATCACAATCACTTCCGCCAGCTTTACGGCAACGACAATGTTGCGTTTGCTGAAACGGTCCGCCAACCGGCCCGCAAACGCCGAGAAAAACAGAAAAGGCGCCACAAAAACGGCGCCGGCCAGCGCCGCAACTTTGCTCGCCGACTCCATACCCTGCCGACCCACGATAAAAGCAATTATGAGCAGCTTGAAGATGTTGTCGTTCAACGCCCCGAGAAACTGCGCCACATTCAGCCAGCGAAAAGACCGCCCGAGTTTTGTGCTTGTCGAGTCCATAACAATGCCCCACGGATACTGTTAAATTATACCCAAAAGTCCCTGCTGTCACTTCTTTTTCAGCTTCACGGCCTTTGCGCCCGCCGCCAGTTTCAGGCTTTGCTGCCAGCCCTTCGCGCCGGCGGCCTCACGGCTGCGGGCGAAGCCGTACTCCACCCCGTCCACTACGCTCACAACCTTGTGCTTTCCCAAGAAACCGCTCTCCGGGTATTGGCCGCTGATTGTCCCATAGTACCACTTCCACGGAAAGTTGTGGTCCTTCAATCCGTAATCGATACTCGTAATATCCACGTTATGGGCGAAACTCAGATCATGCTGCGTCCAGCCCAACGTATAGTCGCGCGTATAATAATGGTCCGCCCAGCAGTTCGCATCCGCGGCATCTACATCGGCCAGCGAGCTTTCCTGCCAGAACGCCGGCACATACGCATCGAGAAGCGTCAAATGTATGTCCGCCTTCGTTTTACGTGCCAATATCTTCGCTGCCTCGCTCACCACCCAGCACCCGCAGGAATGACCAATCAGGTGAATATGCCGCCAGTCGCCGCCCAGCTTGATAATCTCCTCCGCCAATTCGGCACCCGCTGCATCTCTGCCATGTCCGGCCGCCTCGGTAGGATTAAGGGTCCTTGCCTCCTTCGACCAGTCAAAATACCCACAGCGCCATTCGTTCGCGTCCACCCGTTCGTGTATTGCCAGCGCCATATCTTCCGGCCAGTCACCGCCGCCCTTCTCAATCCACCCATGCACCACTACTACCAGACCCGTCTGCGGCGAATCTTTTTTAGTCCGGTCCCCCAGGACAAACTGCAAGTCCCCGCGGCTATTGCTCCCACACGACCGCATACACGACACCGCCCCGGCTGCGCAAACGACCACGACGACAAACATCAGAATTCGCCTACCTGAAACTAACCTCGCTTTCATGGTCAACGCCTCATTAGCAGCCAAAAGTCCGCAGAGAGTCGTCACACCTCTCACTCAATCCGCCTCACACCGGCTGCCATCCCTGGTGGAGGCCTGTGCCGTTGTCGCAATGCAGCAAATATAATCGTGGATTACGTCATAGCCTGATTCCGATTTTCTCCTGCGCGCGAGCATCTTAACAAACTCCTCCTCCAGGCCCTTGCGCCTCGCCGGATCGACCGCATCGTAGTAGGCCGTCCCCGCACCCGATTTGAGCAGATGCTCCAGCACTTCGTCCGGCGTATCGTAACCGAATACAACCTGCCCGTCCCAAAGATGCACAACTTCGAAGCCCGTCGCCAACAATTGCTCCCTGACATGCTCCATATCACGAGGAAAGTCAAACGCTATCCGCTTCTGCAGAACGGACGGGTCCCGCGCCACAATCTGCCCGAATATCTCGAGCTCCTCGCGGGGAGAGGTTTCCTTGTGTACGACAAATGCAAGCTTTCCACAGGAACTTAGTGAGCGCCTTGCGAGGGCGAAAAACGGTTTCAGAGGTATGTATCCCAACACCCAGCTTGAAAAGATAATGTCAAACGGCCCCTCGGTTTCCAGAATCTCCAGCGCATCGCCCGCAATGAACCGCACATTGTCCAGTCCTGCCGAATCAATTCTCTCCTGCGCTTGAGCCAGCATCGCTTCCGAAATATCTACCGCCGTTATGCATCCGGACCCCCTGAGCCTATCTGCAATCAGGGATGTCGCAAAACCGGTGCCGCAACCCACCTCGAAGACGCTCTCGGTTCCTTCGAAGCCGATTCTCGCAATAAGCTCCTCAACCGGTCTGCCTGCCTCTCTGAGCCAGAACTCATCGTAATCTTCATGGATGCGATTGTATGCAGAGGCCAGCTCGGCCCTTCCAACCTCTTCCTGAGCCTCGGTGCGAATCTCAAAAAAACGCGGCACGGAATGGACGCCAGGCAAATGTTCTTCACAGAGCTGGGCCGATGCTTCAGGGCTGAGCGGCAGTTGTTCGCCGCGTATATGACTCGACAGTAACTGGCCTACACAGCTCGGCCTCGGCTTACAAAAATACCGCCCCATCCTCTCAAGAATGCGGGCAAGCGGCTCATCCATAACGTTGCCGAATGAAAGAGGGACGAAGTTACACGGACAGACCTCTCCGCTTCCGTCAATGTAAAGATGAGTAAGACCGGCGCCGCATCCGAACGCCTGTGCCGATTCGAGGTACAGAAAACAGGATAGAATCGGCAGGTTGCCGTCCTGCGCCACTTTCCCCTGATATTCCAGAATCAGACCCCTGTCGGCCTCGTCGAGCACCGCCTCATTATCGCCCGCCAGTTTTCCTGTAGCGCTTGGCTCCAGCAGATGCACTTCCAAGGCGCCGGCTTCGCGCGCAAACCTCATAAACGCCCAAAACCGCTCGCCCTGCAGAAACTCGCGCGTCGCCACCGCAACAATATACGGATAAAAGCCGTTCTGCGACGCCCTGCGGAGCGCGTCAAGGGCAGTCCGATACGCCCCCGGCATGCCCCGCATTCGGTCGTGTTCAGCCGCATCCGTCGAATCGAGGCTGACGCCCACACTAAAGACACCGGCAGTGCGCAGAGACCGCGCCCGCTCTTGCGTGAACCGGTCGCCCGTAGTATTCAGGCCCAGGTAGGTTCTCTCGTCAAACGCCCCTGCAATCTCCTCCAGGTCGGCCCTGAGCATCGGCTCTCCACCTGTCAGCGTAACGTGCACCACGCCCAGATCCTGCAGCTCCTTAACAACCCGCAATAAAACAGACAGCGGCACGTCACGCTGGCTCCTGCCCGCATTATAGCAGTGCCAGCAGTTGTACCGGCACCTGTTGGTCACCGCCAGCGTGACAGAGTACAGCCGCCTTTGTTCCGTCTGCCCGACTAAGCTGAACTGCTGTGCAAAATTATCAAACGCCCTGCTCGGATACGGCGGAAAGTGTGTGTTCACCACATAATGCCCGTTGAACTCTATCACCTTCTCCCTGGACAGGTACTCCTTGAAGAATGCCGCAACCTTGGGATGCATCTTCGAAAAGGGCGGCTTGCTCAAAACCTGCGCAAAAAACTCATCGCCTCTCATAATCTCAATTCCCTCATTCAATATTGCCCCTTCGTTTGACGACTATCACCGAGAGAACAAACCAAACAAGAAAAATTATGCCCGCTGTTATCCCAATCAGGATGGCTAAAAGGTCCCCCAGAATCAAGTAAGCATAGCTCTCACCCAGGCTCTCCCTGTTTGCGTACAGCAATACTATTATCACCGGGTAAAGAACTGCCAAAGAAAGGATCGCAATCGAGAATCTTCTCTGACCCCTTCCTTGACGGGGGATCAGTAACAAACCTGTTCCAAAGATAACGCCTGTTGTCATGAATCGAAAATGATCCCGAAATATTTGTTGCGTTTCCATCTCTTCAAAGACAGAACCCGCGCAGTGCCGCAAATTGTCAGCAACAAGCACGTTAGCCGCTGCGAGTATCAGCACCACGAATGCTATCGCCAAACGAAGCCGATAGACCGCCTTCTTCCGACTTACCATCTTTTCGCCCTCAGCTAATTTCCGTTTGTGCATTTTGGCACTCTACGTCGAAAAAGGACAACAATCAGTTAATTACTCGCGCAGCCATGAAAGCGAAGAATCCGACTATCAACGCTATGCAGCATATCGCAGCCATAATGAACGCCGCCTTGCGACCGGTCCCTACCTGCGAAAACGCGCTCCCGAAGCACGCTATTGCGCCGCCTCCAGCGCCGACCAGGAAGGCCGGCGGGCAAACAAAGATCGCGACGAGGAAGCAGCCGACGTGCAGAACTTCCAGCACCTGGTGCAATACAGCAATCTGTTCGCTCATTCGCCAAAGGGCATAGAACACGTTATGCAGGATTACGAAGCCCCCAAAAGCCGCGGCTGAGACAGCCAGCAGGACGAGGAACTTCCACGCCCTTCGCCATGTGTGCACAAATGCAAGGATTAGACAGCTACCTGCCGACAGGCAAAGCAGCATTGACGCCGGCGGCAATCCGCCTGCCTCTCTGCCGATTGCAGTTACGAACGCCGCAATTGCCGACAACCCGCATAGCGCAAGGAAAAGCAGGGATATTCTTCCGGCCCTCTTCATGTATTTCAATCCAATCCACGGCGGCATGCGTTCTTCCCTTCCACAGTACTTGTTATATATACTGTTGATATATCAACTATATTTCCAAAAAGCGCTTGCTCCAAACAAATCATCTTTTCTCCGCACGGCTATTCTGCCAGCTCGCCGCGAATCCTTCCCAACATCCCTATCAACCTTCTTTGCTCGGCTTCCTTGAAGACAGCCATTATCTGCTGCACCTGGTTTGCATACAAGGGCTCAACCTTCGCGAACAGCTTTTGACCACGATAGGTCATTTTCACAATGTTGTACCTGCGATCATCAGGCGAGGCCGTGCGAACCACCAGTTGTGCCTTTTCCATCCGGTCTATCAGCGATGTAATATTAGCCCGGTTTACAAGCATCATATCACTGAGCTGCGCCTGGCTCAATCCGCCTTCCGACCCGCTCTGGTGCCGAAGCAGCATCATCACGTTGAACTGAACGTCCGTCAGACCGAAGCCGCGAAAGAATTCATCCGCCCGTTTCTTCAAGCACGACGCCGTAAAGTAGATGTTCAGCAGGGCCCGGTGGCCCAGCAGCTTTATAGGTTTTCGCAGACCCAATTCCTGTTCGAGTGCCATCTGTTTCCCCTGAAATCTCGTCCAGTTCAATACTGTTAATATATAAACTATCGACCACTTAACTAAGCTGTCAACTCTTTTTTGAAAAAAATAAGAAAATTTTCCCACCCGGCCCTCATGGCCCCGAAAAGGCCGTCTTTCAGGGAAAAGACCGAGCAAGAACCCCAGCCGCCCTGGCCCGCACAGGTCACAAAGTGAGCACTATTGCGAGCCAGGCCAAACCACCCCTATTTAGCCTGCGGTTTTACCGCAGGTTTTGGCCCTCGATTATGGAAATGCAAGCTTCAGCACGAATTGTTCCCATCGCTTTTGAAATGCCGCCATATCTTTCTCGCCCAACACCTTCTTCAGCGTCGCATAACCAGCCGGGTCCTTCTTACGACCGGCGTAAAACTCATGATAGAACTTGGCCAGCAGCCCTCTTTCCTGCATATAGTGGCACAGCTACCTTGCCTGGGCGTAATTGTTGCCCTTATCGCAGCGGTAGAACTCGCCTTCGGTCGTATATGTGAGCGCCTCAAACGAGCCGATTCGCCCCGCCCTGGAGCTCGAAGGGCGAGCCGCGGAATTTGCTGCAAGAGATTTCTCCGCTCGCTGTGCTCGGTCGAAATGATGGTGGACGACGCCACGACTGGGGGGTATCGTTAGCGGCGCGCCGGTGGGTTACGCCTCTTCGACGACTTCGAAGCCGAGCAGGGCCGCGATGTTGTACACCGGTCGTTTGAGGTCGCCGTAGAAGGTGACACGGTGCCAGCCCCATTCGTCCCAGTAATTGAGCAGCTTATGGACATCGCCTTTGACCTCGACGGCGAGCTTGCTGCGACAGGCCTTGTCCTCGTCCACATTTTCGACGGTTTTTCCCTGGTGGAAGATGACCTGTTTCTTTCTGTGGTCGAACTCGATGGTGGTAGTCATTTCACCCAGCGGCATGAGCGAACGCACCGACGCGCCTTTGCGGTCCTCGGAGTGGCTGCGGATGTGGTAGGGGTTGGACGTGCCTTCCGGGCCGAAAACTTTTGTCGGGGCGACGCAGTGCGCGTAGATGATCTGGTTTTTGGCGGTATCGATTACGGGGTCGGAGATAAAGCCGGGCCGTCCGACGAGGTACGTCATAAGCAGCTTCGTCATCGTCGAGCGCTGGTCGCCCTCGCAGGCGCCGACGAGGCCGTCATTGTCGAGCTGCATGAATCCGAGGCATGGGTAGCCGGGCATGTGTCCGCCGTAGAAGCCGCCGAGGCAGTTTATGGTGATGGCCTGAGCGCTGTGCTCTCGCATAAGCTCGAGCATAGTCAGATGGACTTCGGCGGATTTCTCGACGTCCTGACGCGAGGGCTCGATGACCTTTGCAGCCTCGCGCATCCATCGCTCGGCGCACTTCGGCGCTTCGGCAAGGTCGATCTTTTTGTGAGTCCCATTGAACTGCTCGAAGGTGATGGGGACAACCTTTGTGCCGTACAGCGTCTCGATCTCCACCTCGGGGTTTCGACCTACGACGAGGACGGTCGAGCATTTCAGCTTCTTTATGCATTCGAGACATTTAACCGCGTCGACCAGGTCCTGGAAGTTGGACGAGGAGACGGCGATTATTTTGTGGCCCTGCCGGCGGGCCTTGGCATAGCCGGTGAGGAACTTGCCGGACCCGGCGTAGAGGTTATCTGCGATAACCGTCGGTTTGCCGGATGCGGCTATAAGCTCAGGCACGTTGCCCCAGAGACAGCCTGCCATATAAAGCAGGTAGCCGTCAACCTCGCTGTCCGATTTCAATATCTCTTTTGCGTCGTCGTCTTTTTGTGCGGTGACAACGAGAAACTCCGTTTCCGGGCAGGAGGCGACGAGCTTCTCGAGCACCTGTTTCTTGTGCCCTTCGAAGTCGTATCCGATGTTGGGCCAGCACGGTTTTTCGGAAGAGGGGTGTGCGAAAACGAGGCGAACCTTCGCCTTTTGCCGGCGAACAGGTTCCAGCAGGTCTGCGGGGACGCCGGCGGATGCGGCCGATATACCAAGCGCCGAAAGGGCCGAAAAGCCCGCCGCGCACGCCGCACAGCCTCCGAGGAAATCTCGCCGCGATATATTGCACGCAGAATTGTGAGAGTCGGTTTTGTCGGACATCGTATTGCTCCTTCAGATAATCTCTTATTGGCAGAACAAAATATTTCTCAGACGACCCACTCTTCGAGACGGAATAACTTGCAGAACTCTCGGAGGTGGCGTTTGTAGTCACCGTAGAAGAAGACCTGGTGCATGCCGGGGAAATCGAGCACGTCGTGGCCGCCGTCGAATCTGACCCTGACGGAAACGACGCATCCGCCCGCGGGAGGCACAGAGACATTATCAATCACCGTCCCGGCCGAGATGAGTATGCGCGATACGGCGCCGTCCTTATTAAGCCTGTGGCCGGGCGGCAGCACGTCGATACTGGTGACACGCTGGCCCTCTCGCCAAAGTGTACGGGGCACTGCGTCACGATTGCCGTGATGATGGGTCAGGTCAAAGGGCTCGGGCGGCCGGTCGAATCCATTGAGGCGGGTGGGGCACGAGCAGTGGGCGCCGATGATTGCGTCGTTGACGGTATCGGCGACCGGGTCCTGCTGGAAACCCGGGCGGTCGAAAAGGTATTGTACGATTATGTGTGAAGCGACCGCGCCGGTATCGGCCTCACAGGCAGCCGGAATTCTATCATCGTTCATTCGGGACCAGGCGATGCAGGGCAGGCTTACCTTTGAGCCTGTCCTGCCGATGGCGCCGAGGCAGTCCATGGTGATGGCGTCGGCCTTTTCGCGCTCGACGATTTTTCGGGCAATAAAATAACTTTTGACGCCGTTTATGACATCCTGCCGAGTTGCGCCGGTGCGTCGGCGGGCGCGGCGGAGGTAATCTTCGGTCATGGCCAGCATCTCATCGGTGACAGGCGTGCGGTTGTATTCTTCGAGAAAGGTTTTCGCCGGCACATAACGCAGCGTAATTCCAAGGTCGGCAAGCGGTTCGTCGAATGCGGTTTCGCCTTTAATGACGACGCAGCGGACGCGCCGCATCTTCGCGCCGCCCGCGAGCATCTTCATTCCATAAGCCGCCTGGTTGAAGTCGTCGGTGCTGTATATGACGCAGCCGGGCTTATCGGAAAGCAGCATGGTGTTGGTGGTGAAGGATGTTCCGACCGGCGAGAAGATAACCGTTGGTATTCCGCTCTCGGCCGCCTTTATCGCCGTGGGCCAACTGTGCCTCTGCCTGTCGTGCACCATAACGAGGAGCCCGTCGACATTGGCGGCCTTGGCTTCGGCGAGCCAGGCGTCGGCTTCTTCGGGGCTGTAGATGGGTTCGGGGCGAAGGTCGAGCTTTACGCGGAGCGTTTTGGCGGTTTGGTTCATTTGTGCGGTGTAATTTTTTCGCGCCGCCTCTCCGTCGTAAACGGCGCCGGGCCACCACATGCCGTATTCTTCTTTTCGGCGGACAAACGCGGCTTTAATTGTGGGTACATAATCGGCTGCGGGACCGCATGGGCGCATAGGCCGCACTGTTGCTTTGGGCTGCGAGAGTGAGGCGCAGCCGGTGAGCAGCGACGAGCCGGCGAGCGCAGCGGCCGAACCGTACAGAAAATCGCGCCGCGTTAGCTGATGGCGTCCATCACAATGCAAGGGGCATCCCCGTGAGACCATTTTATCCTCCAGTACGATGCTTTTATCCATGACTCATTTACCGGGCATGGGAGCAGGTATTTTGCTGGTATAGTGTGCCGTATCCGCAGGGAAATGTCAAATGAAATCTCAATAGGCGGGCGGGCGGCGGAGGTTATGGTCGGGCGTATAGGGCGATTTTGTTTGCGCCGTCGACGATGGTAATCCTCGTATCGGGGTCTTCGCCGAGCCAGTTGTCGATGACATTCTGGGGCTCGTGCGTGGGGTGGATGTGTGCCGCTTCGATGAGATTGTCGGGAATTTCGGTGTGCATCCAGATTTTGCGGAGGCGCCGGATCATTTGGGCAAACTTGTAAGGTTTGTGACTGTAGAGTTTATATTCGGCCTCGATGGATTGCAGTATCCGCTCGGTCGGCAGCGTCAGCAGGTTGTAGAAATGCTCCATCGTGCGCTCTTCGCCGATACCATCGGGACAGGCGGCCAGAAAAAGCACCTCGCCGTTGTCGGTGACGGCGTTTTTGGTAAGCTCCAGGGCACGCTGGGCGATGTAGAGGGTCACGTCGTTGGGCAGGCCGCCGGGCGAGACAATCAGGCGGCCGACAGGTGTGACGGTATGGGTGTTTCTTTCGTCGATTTTGTCGAAGGCCTCGGCGGTGACACTTTGGGCGGCTGCGAATCGGGCCCACTGGATTTTTCCGGAGGTGCTGATGGTGCCAAGCACATAGACGGGGCGATCGTTGACAATCATTTGCATTGCTTCGAGCTGGTCCTGCGCGAGGGGATTGTTCCTTCGGTTAGGGTCGTTGTGCCAGGGGTGCAGGCCGAAGGTGGAATTGCTGTCGAGGGCAAGACTATGGTTGTGCTCGGTGGTCTCAAAGGCGCATACCCCGGGAACGAAGTTCTTTATGGGATTCGAGTAGCCGGCAAAGTAGTGGGTTTTCATATCCGACAGGACGAGGAAGACATCGGCATCATCGATTGCGGCGTTGAACAGGACGTTTGTGCCGCGCGACGTTTGGCCGGCGTTGATGAACTTCTCGTGCTGACAGTCGTGGGTGTGTATTTCAAAGTCCGGCAGGCGGGCCTTTCGGGCGGCGCGGCGGATCTTCCCGATGATTTGGGCGTTCTGGGGCGTGTCGGGGTCGTGGGTTCCGGTGCTGATTAAGAATTGGACATGGGAGCTGCCCGACATCAGGTTGAAGACGGGCGCAAGTAATGTTTCGTCGAGGACGGGCTCGCGGGTGCCGTCCTCGGTGAGGACGCACAGGCGTTTGCCGGTTATGGCTGTTCGAAAGTCTTTTGCTTCGGGGGAACTGAGAGCCTGTTCAATAAGCGCCAGGTTGTCGGCAGCAGCCTTATCCTGCCAGGGGCGTATGATTTCTTCGATGTTTTGCCGGGCAACCTGCAAAGACACGATGCCTTTGCCGTAGTGGAGGTCTATTTTCATTTCTATAAGCACCCCGGAGTATCAGTTGTCTTGTCAGATTCAACTATGCCCGAAGTCGGGAAAATGTTCACGCTAAAGAAATATCGGCAATGGGGGGCCTGGGATTCACTATTTACGATTTACTATTTGGGACTTGGGGTCAGTGGGGTCAGTGTGTGGCGTCAGTTGGTTGGGGATGCGCGTGGTTATGGCGCAAGGAAATTATCAACATCCAAAACGCGCGGTGTGAATCTGATCCGGTGAATCGCGCCTTTGAACCAGAAGACCTGATTCATGCGGACGCCGATTGAGGTTTTGCCCCGGCCGAGCGGACGAAAGGCGAGGTCCCCTGACTTCTCCTCGACGCCGTTGACGTAATGCCGCATGTGCCGTCCGTCATAGACCAGTGCCGCGCTATACCATTGGCCCACGGGATGCGTGCTCTCAGGATTGAAAAGCGCAAGAGACCCTTTGGGAGTCTCGATGTAGGTGTCGAGGTACCACCGGTCGTCATCGGTCAATCGGGTCTCAATCAGTATTCGATGTTCCGACGCGTCCTGCTGCAAGTGCAGGAACCGCTGCTCCCTCGCCCCGCCGGCATCCGGCCGAAAGAGAATCTCCAGCGTGAATTCACGGGCGCCCGCCAGCGGCAGAGCATGCACCAGCAGGCCGTCCCTTTTACCGTGAAACCGCACCGCCTTGCCCTTGTGCGTCTGGATCACTTTCGGTGCACCGAGCATGGTTGTCTTGTGTCCGCCGATGGATACGAGATTGTCAACGTTCCATGTGAGGGGCCCGATTGAGTGCGGCGCTTGTTGGGGCCTCGACAGTGTACAGGAGCCGCAGAAGGTAATCAGCAGTAACGATGCTGACGCGAGCGACTTTTTCATAGGCCGAATTTCTCCAGAACATTGACGCCTCTAATTGAAATTCAGCCGGAGAGATAGCATTTCTGGAGATGTTTGTCAAACCGAATTTCGGTGGGAGTAACGATGAGAGGGACAGATACGGCAGTAAGTTGAGAGGCTGGGTGGAAAGCTCTGGACAGGCCCCAGGGGCTTTCGGATAATAACCGGACGATATGCAAATCAGTCGAGTAAGGACAAGAGAAAGGACAACAATCATGGGGTACATCCGTCAATTGGTTTCAGCGGCAAGCGCAGTTATCTTACTGTTACCAACGTGTGGGGCTGATGCGAAAGGGACGGCGAGCTGTGGGGGGCGGAAGCATGAGATGATTTATTCCCGGCTGGTCTCGAAGAACGAGCCTGAAACGAAGGCGGCCCAGAAGTGGGACCAGGCGATGCCGACAGGCAACGGGCGCGTGGGTGCGCTGGTTTTCGGCAACATTCAAAACGAGACGATTATTCTCAACCATGATTCACTTCTCTTTACTACGCGCAAACCCACGCTTCCGGATGTATCCGAACATTTGGCGAAGCTGCGGAAGCTGGTGGAGCAGGGCAGGTATGAAGAAGCCGGCCGGTACTATCAGGATGTCAAGATAGACTACGACCACCAGGGGTCGGATTCTTATCATCCGGCGTTCAATGTGACTATCGATATGCCGATGGGCGGAAAGGCTGCGGACGTCTGTCGCGCGGTCGATTTCGAGACAGGGGAAGTTACAGTAAGATGGAAGGAGAATGATGTCACCTTCCATCGCAACGTGTTTGTTTCACGCAAAGATGACGTGGTTGTTATGAGCATCGGGGCTTCCAAAGGAGGCATGATTAACTGCAAGGTTGGACTTTTGCCGACGGGGCTTGAGCGTTCCGAGCTCGGCAACGGCACGAATGTGCGGGTGCCTCGTTTTCCGATGGGCCGGGTGGCGAAAATCAGACTCGACGAAGTGCCGATTACGTTCAATCTCTCAGGCGAAAAAGAAACACTCACACTTGTCGGCAGGTACGACGTCGGAGGCAAGTATAATTTAGTCGGGGCCGATGAATACGGCGGCGTCGCACGCATTGCAGTCAAGGGTGGTACCTGGCAGATTTCGGACCTGCAGGCCGTGGTCCAACAGGCCGACGAGGTGTTAGTGGTCATCAAGCTGTTCGCCAATAAACAAAGCTCCGCCGCGATGGAGCGCATTGTCGGTGACATAAGTACGCTGCCTTTGGACTACCAGAGGTTGCTGGAGCGACACACGGCCCTGCACCGGGAATTGTTTATGCGAGTGGAGCTGGACCTGTGTGGACAACAGAAGAATCGCAAACTTCCCAATATGAAACTGGTGAACGAGGCCCAGTATGGCCAGGCGCTCAATGCGCTCATGGAGCGGATGTTCGACTTCGGCAGATACGCTCTTATTTGCAGCAGCGGGACAAAGGGGATGCCGGCGAATCTTCAGGGGATATGGAACGGCGAATATGGCCCACCCTGGGCGTCAGATTATCATAACGACATAAATATTCAGATGAATTACTTCCAGGCCCTGCCGGGTAACATGGCCGAGATTACGCTGCCCTATTTCGACTATTATGATTCGATGCTCGATGATTTCCGTACGAATGCGCGGAACATCGCGGCCTGCCGGGGCATCCTCGCTCCCATCTCGGGGACATCGCACGGCCTATCCGGGTTGGGCTGGAGCTATTGGACGGCAGGGGCCGGATGGCTGGCGCAGCTTTACTATGACTACTGGCTGTTTACGGGCGACCGCGACTTCCTCCGAAAACGCGCCGTGCCTTTTATGAAGAAAACAGCCCTGTTCTACGAAGACTTCCTCGTTGAAGATGAAAACGGGCGATACGTTTTCATTCCATCATTCTCCCCCGAGAACACACCGTCCAATACGAAAGTCTCGTGTACGATAAATGCCACCATGGATATTGCAGTGGCGCGGGAGCTGCTGGGCAATCTGTGTGCGGCATGTGAGGAGCTGGGCATCGAAGCCGAGAGCGTTAGGCGGTGGCAGCGGCTGCTTGCGAAGCTGCCCGGGTACATGCTCAACAAAAATGGGGCGCTGAAGGAGTGGGCGCATCCGGATTTCGATGACAATTACGAGCATCGCCACATGTCACACATGTATCCGGTGTATCCGGGTCTGGAGTTTTCGCAGGAGCGGACCCCGAAGCTGTTCAAGGCTGCGAGTGTGGCTATGGAAAAGAAAATGGACGCGCTGGAATATGCCTGCGCGTGGTCGTACGTTCAGGCGGCATGCACGCTGGCACGGCTGGGACAGGGCGACGCCGCGTGGAAGCAGTTGGAAGTTGTCGCCCGCGGGTACACCCTGCCCAATCTCTTTACCACGCTCTGGCTCTATAACTGGAAGGAGCCGATGTACCAGTTCGAGGCCGCCAGCGGGATACCGGCGGCAATGATGGAGATGCTGTTGTACTCGGAGCCGGGGACAATCAAGCTGCTGCCTGCGCTGCCGAGGGCGTGGCCTGAGGGTTGCGTCAAGGGGCTGCTCGCCCGCGGCGGCGTCGAGGTCGATATTCACTGGAAACAGGGCAAACTCACAAAGGCCGTTATTCGGTCACTGCTGGGCAATACCTGCAAGGTGTGCTACGGCAACAAGGCAATCCAGTTGAACCCTCAAAAAGGCAGGACTTACCAGCTTGACGGCAGGCTCAGACAAAAGTGACGGACTAACGCCGGCAGCGCAAACTTTGCCCGAAGTGAACCGGCACTTACAAGGAGTAGCGATGAAAGAAAATCCTCTTTTGTGCGCAATTGCAGGTACTCTGTGTTTTTTCGGCATGGGCGCAATGCTTAAGGCCGCAAATGCCGAAGCCGCGCACAGACTGGACTGCTACAACGCGGTTTGGAATTCTCAGAGCAAAATGTCGCCGGATTCCATGCCGGTGGGAGGAGGTGACATCGGCCTGAACATTTGGGTCGAGAACAACGAGCTGCTGTTCTACATCGGGCGAAGCGGCACGTTCGACGAAAACAACCAGATGCTCAAGCTGGGCCGGGTGCGAATCAAGGCAACTCCCAATCCTTTCAGTCAAGACGGAGAATTTCAGCAAAAGCTGAAGCTGCGGCAGGGCTATATCGAAATAACCGGCAGCAATCCCGGCACGGTCGGGGCAGCCGTCAAGGTCTGGGTCGAGGTGTTCAGGCCGGTGATTCATGTCGAACTCGAAAGTGACACACCTGTTGTGATGGAGGCCCAATACGAGTGCTGGCGAACCGCCCCCAGAGAATTACAGGACGGAAAAGTGCATCGCACGTCGTGCTTTAGTATGGTGGGATATCCCGGCAGAGTTTTGACTTATCCGGACAGCGTCGCTTTTGACGGTAATGGCGTCCTCTGGTATCATCGCAACAACAACGATGATCTGGTTTTTGACAAGGACGTACATGAGCAGGGTCTCGATAAGGTCAAAGACCGGCTGTGGAATCCCCTCAAAGACCTCACTTTCGGCGGACTCATGACCGGCACGGAAATGGTTCCCGCCGGCACTTCGAACGGTCGTTACGTCGACACGAATTTCACAGCATTGAAACTTCGCAGCAGCAAGCCCGCAAAAACACACGAGCTGAAACTTTTCCTTCACACCGCCCAGACGGCGTCGCTGGATGACTGGAAAAAACAGTTGCATCAACTCGCCACGGCCGACAGGCCGAACAGCGCGCAGGCGTTCAGGAAGAACCTCATCTGGTGGCAGCGTTTCTGGGACCGAAGCCACATTGTGCTCAATCCGGACCAGCCGGACCCCAACGACAAAGTCTGGCAAATCGGCCGAAACTATCAGCTCTTCCGCTATATGTTAGGCTGCAATGCGTATGGGGAGTATCCGAGCAAGTTCAACGGCAGCCTCTTTACCACTGACCCCGGCTTCATGGGCGACAAGTACGGCCAGGGTGAGACGCCGGACTTTCGAGCTTGGGGAGGGGGCAGCTTCACCGCGCAGAACCAGCGGCTCGTTTACTGGCCCATGCTTAAGAGCGGGGACTTCGACATGATGCCATCCCAGTTCGATTTCTATGGGAGGGCCCTCGGCGCCGCGGAAATCCGAACGAAGATTTACTGGGGACATCAAGGCTGCTCATTCACGGAGCAGATCGAGCAATTCGGCCTGCCGATCGGTTCGCATTACGGCTGGACCGGCTCGCCTATCGAGAGGCGCAACCGCCCGCGGGACTTCGAATTCGGCGTCCAGGTCAACACGTCATGCCGATATGAATTCGTGCATCAACTGGATTTTGCGTTCATGATTCTCGAATACTTCCGTTTTTCCGGCACAGACATCTCCGGCTACATGCCCTTTATCGAAAGCGCCGTGACGTTCTACGATCAGCATTATCAATTTCGCTGCAAACAACTGACGGGTAAGCCTCTGGACGAGAACGGGCATCTGGTGATTTATCCTTCGACCGGCGGCGAATCCTACGTCGGCGCGAGAAATCCCGCCGACTCCATCGCAGGACTAAAAGCCGTGCTGTCGCGTATGCTTGAGCTGCCTGAGCGTTATGGACCCCCTGAGAAGAAAGAGCAGTGGCAAGCTATGCTCAAGCGTGTCCCGCCGCTGCCCGTCAGAGAAATAGAAGGCCGGAGCATCCTGTCTCCGGCAGTGTCGTGGACGAAGTTTCAGTGCGGTGAAATCACGCAACTGTACTCGGTATTTCCGTTCGGATTATACGGCATCGGCAAGCCCGATCTGCAACTGGCAATAGATACCTGGCGATACGACGACCTTTTAGGCGATCGGGATATGGATGAGGACCTGCGAGAAGGACCAAGAAATTATATCTGCTGGTACCAGGGCCCCATATTCACCGCCCGCCTCGGCCTCACAGATGAGGCCAAACACTACGCCCTCAGGAAGCTCACGCATCAATCCCGGCGTTACCCCGCATTCTGGATAAACCCCGGCTTCGATCAGGAACCGGATGTCGACCACGGAGGGTCCGCCATGATCGCCCTGCAGGAGATGCTGATGCAGACCGACGGCAAAAACATTTACCTGTTCGCGGCCTGGCCGAAGGATTGGGACGTCGACTTCAAAATCCACGCCCCGTATCAAACGATTGTCGAAGGCGCATTGCGAAAGGGAAAAATAGAAACGTTGAAAGTAAAACCGAAAGAGCGCCGCCGCGACGTCGTAATTATGGAGCCGCGGTAGCTCTGGTTTATAAAGGAACAAATATGAAACGAAATGCACGGTGCCTGATCGCATCATCGCTCGTGTGTCTTTTCGCCGCAACTTCGGTCGTCGCTGAGGATAAGGCCATCCCCCCGGAAGGACAACGTGGACTAAAGCTGTGGTATCGTCAGCCGGCAAAGCAATGGGTGGAGGCCCTGCCGATTGGAAACGGCCGACTGGGTGCGATGGTTTTCGGCGGGGTCGCCGAGGAGCGAATCCAGTTGAATGAAGATACCGTTTGGGCGGGGGGGCCCTACGACCCGACCAATCCGGAGGCGCTTGAAGCGCTTCCGAAGGCAAGAGAGCTTATATTTGCGGGCAAGTACCGTGAGGCGCACGAACTGATCGAAAAGAAAATGATGGCAACGCCGCTCCGTCAGATGCCCTATCAGCCGCTGGGTAACCTGCGCCTGAAGTTTCACCAAGATGATCAGGAGTTCTCGGATTATCGCCGCACGCTCGATTTGGAAACGGCGATTGCCAGGGTGACATACAGGATGGGCGACGTCAGATACAGCCGCGAAATATTCTCCAGCGCCGTCGATCAGGTCATTGTCATGCGCCTAACGGCAAACAAGCCCGGCAGCATTGCCTTCTCGGCGACGATGGACAGCCCCCAGAATGTCACCGTCCAGACTGACGCCGGCACCCTCGTGATGAAAGGTACCTCCGGCGACGCACGCGGCATTAAGGGCTCGGTGAAGTTTCAATGTCACACACAGGTAGAAACCACGGGCGGCCGCACGACCGCACAGGGCAGCGAACTTGTAGTCAGCGGCGCAGACTCGGCCACGATTACGATTGCTGCGGCGACCAACTACGTCAGCTTCGAAGACATAACCGCAGACCCGCAGGCCAGGGTTGCAAAGTACTTGGCCGCAGTGGACGGTAAGCCTTATGAGGAGACGCGGTCCGATCACGTGGCCGATTACCGAAGGCTCTTTAGCAGGGTCGAATTGAATCTGGGAACGGACGCCGAAGACACCAGACCGACAGACGAGCGCCTCGGGGCGTTCGCACAGGACAACAACCCCGCGATGGTGGAGCTGTTCTTTCAATTCGGACGCTACCTGCTGATAAGCAGCTCCCGACCGGGAACACAGCCGGCAAACCTCCAGGGCCTCTGGAACGAAAGCATGACCCCGCCGTGGGACAGCAAGTACACGGTGAATATTAACGCCGAGATGAATTACTGGCCTGCGGAAGTCTGCAATCTCTCCGAATGTCACGAGCCGCTGCTGCGGATGATAACGGAACTGGCGGGGCCCGGCAGTCACACGGCCAATGTGCATTACGGCGCGCAGGGATGGGTGTGTCACCACAATACGGATTTGTGGCGGGCAACGGCGCCGATTGACGGGCCGCAGTGGGGGATGTGGCCCACGGGCGGGGCGTGGCTGTGCACCCACCTCTGGGAGCATTATTTGTTCACCGGTGACAAGGAGTTTCTGCGACAGGTTTATCCGACGATGCGCGGAGCGGCCGAGTTTTTTGTGGACGCTCTGGTGGAAGAGCCCAATCACGGCTGGATGGTGACATGTCCGTCGCTCTCGCCGGAGCTTGGGGCGCCGGGGCACGGCACGAGTATCTGTGCGGGGCCCACGATGGATATGCAAATTCTGCGCGACCTGTTCGGCCAGTGCATCGAGGCCTCTAAAATACTCGGTACGGATGAGGCATTTCGGGACCGGCTGGAGCAGATGCGCGGGCGGCTGGCGCCGATGCAGATAGGCAGGTACGGTCAGCTTCAGGAATGGCTTCAGGACTGGGACGACCCGAATTGTCACCATCGGCACAGCTCGCACCTCTACGGCTTGCATCCGAGCAGCCGGATTACGAGACGCGGCACGCCCGAACTGTTCAAGGCCGCGAAGAAGTCACTCACCATCCGCGGCGACGGAGGCACGGGCTGGTCGATGGCCTGGAAAATCAATTTGTGGGCCAGATTGCAGGATGGGGACCACGCATACAGGCTGCTTGGGCGACTCTTGACGCCGGCCGGTGCAATAAAGGGTCAAGGGGGAGGATTGTATCCCAATCTATTTGACGCTCATCCGCCTTTTCAGATAGACGGTAACTTCGGGGGGACGGCCGGTATCGCCGAGATGCTGCTGCAATCGCACACGGGGGAGATACATCTGCTGCCGGCCTTGCCGGGGGCGTGGCCCACAGGACATGTTAAAGGTCTTCGCGCCCGCGGCGGATTCGAGGTGGATATCTTCTGGTGCGACGGCAAACTCGAAAAAGCTACGATTCATTCGCTGCTCGGCAATACGTGCAGCGTCCGTTACCAAGACAAGACGACCCAGTTCCCGACCGCCGCCGACCAAACTTACAATCTGGACAGCGACCTGTCACCGGACAAAGCGAGCAGCACCACCGGTGACAAGGGCATTTCTGCGACGGGTACATCCATGCGAGACTCGATGATTTGGATGGCGGCGCCGGCTGATGAACTTCAGCAAGAAACCTGCGCTGCCTTTCGCAGACAATTCTCTCTGCCGCAGCAACCTGCAGAGGCGAAGCTCCATATCTTCGCCGACTCGCGCTATGTTCTCTGGGTAAACGGCGAATATGTCCTGCGCGGACCCTGCCGATTCAATCCCAAAAGACCCGAATACGATACGGTCGATGTGAAGCGGTTCCTCAATAAAGGCTCGAACACGCTGGCGGTCCTTGTGGTCGGCGGGGTCTCTATCAGCCGGATTATGAAGCACGAGCCTGGGTTGGCCGTGAAGCTTGAAGTTGAGGACCTGCAAGGAAAACTCGCCGCGATTGTCACTGATACGAACTGGCCCTGCAGCAGCCGGACGAGATTTCTGCCGCCCGCGGCCGGGGGCAGTTGCATCAGGGACAATATCGACGCGACGCGCGAAAATGTCGATTGGGTCCTCCCGGAATTTGACGACTCAAACTGGCATTTCGCCGTCGGCATCGACGGCTCAAAGTGGGGACCGTTTTATCCGCGGTCAATACCGCTGCTGCGAGAAACGGATTTAGGTCCGGCGACAATCGTGCAAATGATGCGAGGTGACAAAACAGACAATACCGCAAGACCGCTGCCGGACGCGCTGCCCGTCGAGATAAGTGCCCCGGCCGAAATGGTTATCGATATCAGCAGATTGGCTCAAGCCTATTGGGTGCTCGATTTCGACGCGGACGAGGGGAGCGAGTTCACGGTGAGGCCCTGTCAGACTTTCCGGGAAGACAAGAAAGCGAATAACAGCTTCGGCGTGGTAAATCGTTACAAGGCACGCCCCGGCCGCCAGCAATACATGAGCACCGATACCTTCGGCTTTCGATATATGCACCTTCAATTGACGACCGGCAGGATAAATCTGCGCGGTGCAAGATTCATGGATGTCACCTATCCGTTCGAGCGTGTGGGACGCTTCAACAGCAGCGATGCAACGCTCAATGAGCTTTGGGATAGGGCGACCTACACGGTTCAGGTCTGCAGCGAGGATGCTTACGTTGACTGCGCCCTGCGCGAGCGCGCTGAGTGGATGGGCGATGGGGCGGTAGTGACATACCCCATTTCTCGCGTCGCGTTCGCAGGACCGAAGAACAACGGCGATTATCTTTACGGCGACCCACGCCTGATTCGAAACATGCTCAGGCATATTTCGCTGAGCCGGTTCGATGACGGCAGAATCAAAGCCAATGCCTGCTCGGACGGCGGTGACATGCATTCCTATATCGAGGATTACGCCTGCCTGTGGGTCAATACGCTGCGGCAGTATTACGACAACACCGGTGACATTGAGTTCGTGCGCGAAGTCTGGCCCGTCCTCGTCGAGCAGATGAAGTGGTTCCTCGACCGGCGCACAGAACGCGGCCTCGTCAGGGCACGCGAGTTCCTTCTTCACATGGATAATCCGCTTCACCATCAGGCCGATTGCGAGGGAGCGACATTGAACGCCTTTATTTATAAGGCGCTCGAGGATTCGGCATATCTGGCGCAGGCACTGGGGCAGGCGCGGCAGGCCGAGCAGTATGCCGCCGCCGCAGCCGACCTTGCCGCCGCATTCAACGAGCATTTGTGGGACAAATCGTCAGGAACGTATTATGCCGGCATCAAAGAGGGAAAGAAAATTCCTCCGAACCGGTGGACAAACAAAGTAAGTGACGCCTACTGGGCGCGCGTCACCGATGCGAAAGAATATCCGCCCACGGTGCACGCCGCAATGATGGCCCTTGACAGAGACATCGTGCCCGAAAACCGGACCGAGTCGGTGACAGATTACCTCGTAGCGCACGCGGGCGAGCTCCATAATCCCTATACCCACTTCTTCCTGTTCGAACAGCTTTACAAAATGGATTCCGATGAGAGATATCTCGATGTTCTTCGGATTATGCGAAAGCGATGGGCCGCCATGCTGACAAAGAAGGATCCCGGCACACTTATAGAGAAGTTCGAGTTCGGCAAAGGGGCCAGCAGTTGTCACAACTTCGGCTCGGTCCCCGCATATTTCCTCAGCGCGTACGTGCTGGGCGTTCGCACCGATGGACCTCTGTGGAAAAAACAGATTATCATCCAGCCCCGGCTGGGAGATTTGGAATCTGCCGAAGGCATCGTTGTGACAGAGCACGCCCCCGTCCCTGTATCGTGGAAGAAAACCGACGATGGCAAAAGCCTGCATTTTGCGTTCGAAATTCCCGCCGGCATATCGGCAAACGTCTCAATTCCAATCTTCTCCGCAAAGCCGACCCTGGTTGTCAACGGCGATACCCTCGTAAGCCAAGGGGCCGCCGAAGACAACGTATCAATCGGTCCTCGCTTCGTGACCATAGAGGCCGGACCCGGAAAATACAGCGGCAAGGTCACGCCCTGACCTCCATTTCACACCTTTTGCAAATCGGCCCGCAACGGGTATAATAAGTACGGGCACGGACTATTAGTGGGTCAGCTTAGATTCTATGGGTCAGAACCTGCGGCAAAGCCGCAGGCTAAATAGAGGTTGGGCGAACTTGCTCACAATCGCACCGGCCTTATCAAACTTGACTGAGTAATAGTTTACAGAGACAGATAAACCGAAGAGCAGAAACCGTGAGCTACAAGAGATGATTGAAACAGGACCTGTTTAGGAGATAAGAAGATGTCTCATTTGGTGCAGCGGGCGGCATGGTCGGCAATCCTGTTCTTATTCGCCTTTTCAATCCTCCCCTTTAGTGACGCGGCGGCGGCTGACGCACTGGACAACTACAACGTTGCGTGGAATTCACAGAGCAAAGATTCGAGCGAGTCATTGCCCGTCGGCGGCGGTGACGTCGGGCTAAACGTATGGGTGGAGAACGGCGATATTCTGTTCTACGTCGCGCGGAGCGGAACGTTCGATGAAAACAACGAGTTTCTCAAGCTTGGCCGTGTCCGCATGAAGCTGACGCCAAGCCCCTTCAGCGAGAAAGGCTTGTGTGTCCAGAACCTGAAGCTGCGCCAGGGTTACATCGAAATCACCGGCTGGGACCCCGAAAAGGCGTCCGCGACCGTCAAGATCTGGGTCGAGGTCTTTCGGCCGGTCATTCACGTGGATATCGAAAGTGACAAGCCCCTTGGCCTGCAAGCGGCCTACGAAGGCTGGCGGACCAAAGCGCGGGAGCTGCCCGACGACGGCAAGGACAGCCGGTTCGGATGCTTCGGTTACGACGGGTATCCCGGCAAAGTCTACACCTACCCCGATAATTACGAGCACACCGACAAGGATGCCTTGTGGTATCACCGCAACCAAAACGACAAGCTCATCTTCGACGTCGCACTCAAGACACAGGACCTTGAAGCGATAAAGGACAAGATGTGGAATCCGCTCAAGGACCTGACCTTCGGCGGCATGATGACGGGCAAAGACATGGTTTTCGACGGCACTTCGGAAGGAAAATACGTCCTGACCGATTTCAAGGCGTGGAAGCTTCGCAGCAGCAAACCCGCCAAAACTCATGAGCTGAAAATCTTCCTTCATACCGCCCATGCACCATCAGTGGATGATTGGAAGGGGCAATTAAACAAGCTCGCCGCCGCTGTGACGCCGACCGACGAAGAAGCCTTCGAAAAGAACCTTGCGTGGTGGGGACAATTCTGGCAGCGAAGTCACATTATGATCAATCCGACAAAGCCGGATGAGAACAACAAGCCCTGGCAGATTGCACGCAATTACCAGATCTTCCGCTACATGTTAGGCTGCAACGCGTACGGCGAGTATCCCACCAAGTTCAACGGCGGACTGTTCACGTATGACCCGAGCCTCGTGGAGGAGGGCCGCAAACATACGCCCGACTGGCGCGCCTGGGGCGGCGGCAGCTTCACCGCACAAAACCAGAGACTCGTTTACTGGCCCATGCTAAAGAGCGGCGACTTCGATATGATGCCGTCGCAGTTTGACTTCTATCGCCGCGCCCTCGGTAATGCGACCCTGCGAGTTAAGGAATACTGGGGACACGACGGCTGCTGCTTCGCCGAGCAGTTGGCCAACTACGGGATGCCGACCCCCTCGCATTACGGCTGGCCCGACCCGAACAGCCGAAGATACCGCCCCCCCGACATCGAAAGGGGTGTGCAGGTGAATGGGGCGGTGAATTACCATTACGAGGCACAGTTGGAATTCTCCTTCATGATTCTCAACTACCATCAATTTACCGGCGCCGACATCTCCGCCTATATGCCCTTTATCGAAAATTCCGTGAAGTTCTTCGACGAGCACTATCAATACCGCAACAAAAAACGAACCGGCAAGCCGCTCGATGAGAACGGTCATCTGGTAATTTACCCATCCACATCTTGCGAATCCTACAAAGGCGCTAAGAATCCCTCGGACTTGATTGCCGGACTAAAGGCGAACCTTACGATGCTGCTGGAGGTGCCGGAAAAATACGCGCCGGCCGAGAAAAAGGAATACTGGCGCGCAATGCTCGAACGCGTACCGCCCTTTGCCATCAGAGAGGTGAATGGACGACGAATTATGCAGCCGGCAGAATCCTGGGACCATTATCAGAATTGCGAGATTCCACAGTTCTATCCTATCTTTCCGTTCGGGTTGTACGGCATCGGCAAGCCCGATCTGCAGATGTTCATCGACACATGGAAATACGGGGAGTGGACTGCGATGGCGAAGAGCCACATAAGCTGGCACCAGAACGGAATCTTCTTTGCGCGGATGGGACTTACGCAGGAGGCGGCCGAGTACAACATCAGGAAGCTGGAGAATTGCGGCCGGCGCTTCCCCGTCTTCTGGGGGCCCGGACACGACTGGGTGCCGGACCACAACTGGGGCGGCTCCGGAATGATAGGCCTTCAGGAAATGCTGTTGCAGACGGACGGAACGAAAATCTATCTATTCCCCGCCTGGCCCAAAGACTGGGACGTCGATTTCAAACTGCACGCACCGCAGCAAACCATCGTCGAAGGCCTCTGGCAGAACGGTGAGCTTAAGAACCTCAAAGTAACGCCCGAGCAGCGCGGCAAAGACGTCCTCATAATGGGCCCGCAGTAGAGCGAACTATCTCTGAATATCTGCGGTGCCGCCTCGGCCGCCGGTGTCAAACTGAGTAACCACCCAGATTCCCCACCGGCGCGGCTTCGTATCGATGTTCGTCATAGTGGCATCGATGCTGACACGCGTCGTGCCATCGAAGGTCTTCAGCAGTCGCGAGAACTGGACCCCGCTGCGCTCGTCCTTCTTACTGGTCAGTCGGATAGCCGCCGGCTGCTTCTGTCCTCTTATGATTTCCGCTGTATATGCCCCGCCGTCGAGGACAGGGTCGGGCGGTCCCGGCCACTGCCGGTCATTGTCCCAGCCCTGGGGTGCGCGCCACATCTTGTATAGTATGTGGGCTTGTTCAGGGCTTCTGGAAACAACGCAAAGTTAGAGACCTGGGCCGGATTCAGCAGATCCTCCAGGACAATAGACACGGCCATAAAAAACAGTATTACACAGCCAAAAAGATCTGGCGGATTTTGCAGCAAGAAGGATTCACCGGTGAGACCGTGTGTCAGTTTTAGGCGGCACCGATCACCACGTAGCCACGAGAGTCAAGTGGGCGCTCCAGCATATTAGGCCGACGCGATGAATCAAACCGTCGGCAAGGTACTCAATGTACTGAAAATCGTCTTCTCTGTTGGTCATTTCAAAAGGTTGTTTTCGGATGCCCTCTGATTGTCAATAGTGCTTTCTTCAGCGGGCACTGCCCAGCCACATCCTCTCAATTTCCTCGAGAGATTTTCCCTTGGTTTCCGGCACGAACCGCCACATAAAGAGGATCAGAACAATGCACATGCTCCCGTAGATAAAAAATGGAAATCCATGATGAAATACATCAACCAAAAATTTGTTCCCATTCATCATTTTGTAGGTCAGTGTTACAACAGCATTTGCTGACCACAGGCATATTGTCGCGATCCCCATAGCCCTGCCACGGATCTTTGTCGGGAATATCTCTGAGAGAATAACCCAGACCACCGGACCAACCGAAACTGCGAAACAGGCGATATATCCTAATACGAAAAACAGCAGCCACAATCCTTCCGCCTGGAAAACACCTGCCAGTCCCATGGCAAAGAGGGATATACCCATCCCTACAGATCCGATTATCATCAGAGGCTTTCGCCCGAGCTTATCGACCACCCATATCGCGACGACGGTAAAGATAAGGTTGGTGGCGCCGACAACTATCTGTTCGAGTAAAGCGGCGTTGATGGTTTCGCCTCCTAGCTTTCCGAATACATCACTTCCAAAGTAGAGAAAGACATTAATCCCTGTGACCTGCTGGAGAACCGCTAAGACCACACCGATTACTAATACAAGTCTCATCCCTGGATGAAACAATTGCGCCAGCGATCCGCTCTCATGCTCGATCGTTTCTTCTATGGCGACCATCTCCTCGCGAGCGTATTCGCTGCCGTCAACTCGCGAGAGGATGGCTAATGCCCTGTCTTTTTTCCTATTCTTTGTTAGCCATCTCGGGCTCTCTGGTATTAGCAGTGTTAGTAGCAGGAAAAGCACCGCAGGCAGTGACTCGGACCCGAACATCCATCGCCAACCAGCTTCTGTATTCCATGTTTCGTCGCCGCGTATTGCGATAAAATAGTTGACGAAATATACCAGAAGCATTCCGGAGACGATGGCGAACTGATTAACCGAGACCATTCGTCCTCGAATCCTGGCCGGAGATATTTCCGCGATGTACATCGGCGAAGTTATCGAAGCTGCCCCGACTCCGAGCCCTCCTATAAAGCGAAATACGATAAACTGGAAAATGTCCCGTGGAATCGCGGTTCCTATAGCGGAAACCAGGAACATGACAGCCGATAGAACCAAAACTTTCTTTCTTCCGAGTCGATCACTTAAGGTTCCCGCGAATGCGGCGCCGAAGATGCAACCGACCAGAGCACTGGCCGCCGCAAAGCCGACCATTATGTCGCTTAAGTCAAATTTTTTCTGAACGAAATCCAGCGAGCCATTTACTACGCCGGTATCATATCCAAATAGCAGTCCGCCTAACGCTGCCGCCAGGCAGACACCAACAAGATAAACGGTGCTGCCGCTGTCTTTTGATTCAGTCGTTTGCATTTTACTTCCTTATTTATGATATAATTATTGTTATTTGCTGCTGTCGGCAATTGCGCGGAATATTTCCAGAATATTCTTAAGAGGAATTTTGGCCTGGATGTTATGAATTGTATTGAAAACCATTCCTGTCGGATTGTTGAATATCTCGATACGCTGACGTACCTGGTCATAAACTTCCTGGGGCGTTCCGAACGGCAAGGTCTTTTGTGTATCCACGCCGCCGCCCCAGAAAATTATGTCTTCGCCGAATTCATACTTTAACTGACGAGGATCCATTCCCACAGCCGAACACTGCACGGGATTCAGTATATCGAAACCTGCCTCGATAAAATCAGGGACCAATTCCGTGACCGCACCACAGGAGTGTATAAACACCTTCCAGTTGGAATTGGCATGGATATAATCATTGATCTCTTTATGGAATGGCTTGAACAAATCCCGATAAGCCTGCGGCGAGATAAACAATCCGTTCTGTGTCCCAAAATCCGTACCTGTTGTAAAGGCAGCCTGGATCTTATCACCCAGCACGTCAATCAGAAGCTTTAAGTTCTTCAGGGCTATCTCGCACTGCCCCTCAAACACCTTATAAACATAGTCTCTGCGCAGCGCAGTGGAAACATACCATTCTTCGATGTCACGTATCCCCGGAGTATCCTTCATCCACATTGCCGGCACAAGCGCGATATCCCCAAAACCGGTTCCGGGTGTACTGAGGATCGTTCCCTTATCGGCTTGGACAGCTGCGTCAGCTTGTTCGGCTAACGGCCCAATATCGGCAGCCGTCAGTTCACCAAACTCAACAAGATTGTCCGCCGGATCAAGCTTGTCCTCATCAATGGGGCCCTGGCGGCAGATCGCATCAAAATAGAAACCGTCCTTGGGCATGTGCCCGCTGGGTTCGGCCGATGTATCCCCCTCAGGATAGAGATACCAGCCCCCGCTGCCGTCATCTTTGACATTGAAATTGCCCGGCACAAGAACTTCCGTGCCGTCAAACATCCCGAACTCTTTCCAGTCTTTACATTCAAAACCAAACATAGTCGTCGGAGGCATCACACCGACAACATCAATCCCCGAAGCATCGATCAGTTTGTCGTCAATCTGGCCGAGCATCTGAAAAGGCTCATGGACCTTAACGCGATAATCTTTCTCACCCAGCAGGGCCTTTCTGACCCTGGACAATGTACTGGCCGATATGCCCGTCACATGTGTCGAGCCGAAATCCACACAAACCCGATCTACCGGCTGATGGTTAAGCGTCTTTTCCAGTCTTTCACGAGAGTTCATTCTTTTACCTTTCACTCTTAACACATCACTAAGGCAGTCTGATCTACTACTGCAGGCCCCCTTGAACCGGTTTGTTTTTGTACCACAGGCCACGCTTTCAGACAAAGCCGACCTTCTCCTGGAACTTCAAACGGCCCGGCATCTGGATTCTCATCGTTTCTTTTCCTGCCGAAGTAGTCGCTATCAACTTCAAAAGGCGTATCCTCGCGATTGACATACGGCAGGTCCGCGTCCACCGTCACAACCGGGATGCCGCTGTCAACCGCCTTATTAATGATGGGCACCAAAGCCGGCTCGAAACCGACCACAACAACCCCCCTCAGGTTCTTCCTCGCCAGCGTCTGCTCGAAGGCCGTAATCATCGCTGTCATATCGTACTCCGCCGGACCGACGTAATCCGTCTTGACCCCGAGAATCCTGCCCGCAAGCTCCATCCCCAGCTTGTGATCATAGAAATAATCGAGATTGCCCACGGCTGAAACCTCAACGTACAGGTCATCGGACACAGCTCTTTTCTGACCGCTCACCGCATCGGTCAACTGTCGCTGCCCCCTGCGCTTCACGATGCTGGTCACAAGCATCACCACCGCAAGAATCACCAGAGGTATTATGAGTTTCTTCATTTACCTGCTTCCTTCATGCCGTCACTGTCCATAGTACCCGCCCGGACGCGCAACCGGACGCGGCGGACGCCTATAGCGGTCATACCGCGGCCGTTCGAGCTCTTTTTCGGCCTGCATCTTTCTGGCAAATTCGCGCCAGGCGCTCATCGAACGTCCCAGATTCTCCCGCGCATCGCCCTTTATCCCGTAATGCTGCAGACCGACGGGCCCGTTATAGCCGAGCTCCTTCAGCGCTCTGACAAACTGATACGTGTCGAATGTGCCGGCGTCCAGCGGCTGAATCAAACGGTCCCAGTTCATCTGTGTCGTCTCGCCGCCGTCGGCGCCGTTGATTGTCACCACGAATAGATAAGGCATGGCCGCCCGCATAAGCGACTTCATATTCTCATCCCCCTCCACTCTCAGCCAGTGACACAAATTAAAGGTAGCGCCCACGTTACGGCGATCGACCTTCTTCGCCACTCGCACCGCATCCTCCACCGTTTCAACCCACGAGCTCGTATGTGGATAAAGTGCAACCTTCAGCCCCGACTGCCCGGCCATATCCGCGATTTCCCGTATGACCTCCACCGCGTATGGGTCCCCTTCTTCGCCGGATTTTTCGAACTGCCTGCTGTTTACATTAAGCCAGAGCAAAACTCCTTTGCCTTTCAGCCGCGCAATTGTCTCCTTCAGCCTTGGGTCATATTTGCGGCCGTCAGGATCTATCGAGATGCCGAGGTAGGTGTTGAACATCTTAAGGCCTCGCTTATCCAGTTCTCCCAGCATTTGCTCGATCCCGTCGATGCCGCTGTACCCGATTCCATCGTACCCGAGGTCTTTAAGCATCTGCGCCTGCTCGGCCGCACTGAGATTTTTGCGGTCCGTGCCCGTGTCCATCGAAAAAAATGGATTTGTCAGGGCCATCGGACTCCGTTGCGGTGTCCCGCAGGCCGACAAAAACAAACAGGCTGACAAGAATGAAACGCTGAACACTATTCTCGTTCTTCGGTTCATGGTTTTGCACCTTTCTATTGGATTACAGATGCCAGGGGCTCCGCATGGATCGCGAAAGCATCCGATTCGCTTCGGCGTCACCTGGAAAGATTTCCCTCTCAGGGTCCCATTTCAGTTTTCGCCCGAGAAGCATCGATATATTCCCCAGGTGCAGAACCGTGCAGCACCGGTGGCCGATCTCCGCCGGAAAGTACGGGTCCCTTCTGCTCTTGACACAATCGAGGAAGTTGCGATGCTCCCCCGCCGGCTCGGTATAAAGCCGAATCTCATCCGGCCCTATCACCGAATCCAGAATCGATTTCGGCTCGGCCTGCAGATTCCCACGCCAGCCCGTATTGCCCACCCATCCGTCACTCCCTTCGAAACGCAGATGGACCTCGCCGGAGGTTATTATCATGGTGACACCGTTGGCGTATTTGTATTCGATGTGATAATCCGTGGCGGTATTGTACAGAGCATCTTCAGGGAAAACGCCCCGCCCTTCGATCTCCACAGGCCCCGTGCGCTCGGTGTCGTTGCCCCACTGTGCGGTGTCAACGATGTGTGCGCCCCAGTCGGTGAGCTGCCCACCCGAATAATCGAGAATCCAGCGAAAATTCCAGTGACATCGCCCCGGCACGTACGGAGCGAAAGGCGCCGGCCCAAGCCACATGTCATAATCAAAACCATCCGGAACCGGCTGCCGCTCCCGGACCTTCACAGGGTCCCCGTGTATTCGCCAGCCGCCCGGCAATCCCACGTGGATGGTATGCAGCTTGCCTATTCTGCCGTTGCGGACCAGCTCCGCCATTCGATGGTACACGTAAATGGACCGGTCCTCAGTGGACATCTGAAACACACGCTTGTACTTGCCGATGGTGTCACTGAGCATCCGTCCCTCCGCAACGGTCAGCGTCGGCTTCTCGCAGCATATATCCTTGCCCGCCTTGGCCGCCGCAACAGAGATGGGAACATGCCAGTGGTCGGGCGTCGAAATCATCACCGCATCGATGTCGCCCCTCGCAAGCACCTCGCGGAAGTCCTTGTACGCGGCACAATCGTTGTTGCCGTACTTGTCGCTGACCTGACGTTTTGCTTTCTCAATCTGTATGGGGTCAACGTCACACACGGCCAAAACCTGCGCATCAGGCTGGCCCAGAAAACCGCTGAGATTGGTGCTGCGCCCGTGCCCCCCGACGCCAATCATGCCGAGCGTGATTCGACTGCCCGGCGCAACCGCACCGCCCTTGCCCAGCGCGGAAGAAGGCACAAAATAAGGTACGCCAATCGCACCTGTTGCCAGCCCTGCGGTCACTTTGAGCAGACTTCGACGCGTGATCATCTTTCCGGTCATACCAAAAACTTTCCAAATGTCAAAAATAAGCCGACGCGCCCGGGGCGGTTCCAAGAGCCCTGGCGACTATACCTCGCGCGGGAAAATACTCCGCAAATATTCGGCGTCTTGCCTGTAACTGGTCTCCAGCCCCAAAGGCTTTGCCCCCTCGATTTGTATCCAGCCTCGAAAACCCGCATCGTCCATCGCCTGCCGCACTTGCTTGAAAGCAATCCCGCCCCGGCCGAACAAATACTCGTAGTCCTTGGCGTGGAACTCGCACAGGTGTTGACTGCCCAGCAGGCGTATCTCCTCGTAAATATCATAGCCGTTCTTGTGCGAATTGCCCACGTCGTAGTACACCTTCACGGCTGGCGAACCGACACGGTTGATGATATCCAGATGCTGCTCGGCGCTTAGCTGCGACTCCATCCCGATGATGACACCGGCCTTTTCCGCCCTTGGCGCGATGCGTTTGAGCCGCTCCACCACCACGGCTGTGCCCGCTTCGTCATTTCTCAGGTCGGCCTTGCCAAAGAAAGGTATCATAAAGACCTTCGCTCCCAGCGCTGTACACACATCAATACTGTCGGCCACCCATTGCTCTGTGCGCGGGTCGCTCTTGTAGGGTACGGCGTTCAAATCCAGAACGCACAGCGAGGCAATCTCCATCTGGTTCTTCCGCGCCGCCTCCAGGAAGGTCTTCTGTACCTCGGGCCTGCGCAGATGAAGGTCGTTCTTAACGCCGCCAATGTTGACCTGTACCCCATCCAGTCCGAGCCGCCGCGCAAGCGCGAAGGAGCCGGGATCGGAGGACTTGCCGAGCGACCAGTCGCACGCGCCGATCCTGAAACCTTGTTTGTGCGATGTGTCCGGCGATAACTGTGACGGGCCGGGCCGGCACGACCCGGCGAGTAACGCCGACGAAAGGCCCGCAACAGTCCGGGCCGTGCTCAGAATCATCTCGCGACGACTCATATTCAAATACTTCATACAGACACCTTTCCGACTATAGAGGACAATACCTGATTCATCCTGTTGTTCATTTACGCTTTCAGGCCCCCCAGGTCCGCCTCCAGCTTTTCGCTGCTCTTGATCAGCTTGTCCCAATAGACCTTTTCGCCCGTGTAGGCCGCGGTCCGCCCGAGGATGGTCACCAGGTTGCTCCGCACGCTCGGCCCCACAGTCGAATTGTCGAAATGTCCCCCCGTAATATCCGCATGGAAAGTCGCTATGTTGTTTACGGCGCCCTCCTTGTAAATGTCGGTGGTCTGGCCGCCGTGATAAAAATTTTCCCCGCGGATAAGGACCTGTCCGCCGTATTCGGTTTCCAGGACGCCTTTCGAGCCGAACATGCGGTTTCTAATCCCGTCGGGCTTACTACCGTGTCCCTTGAACTGCTTCGAGCTGAAGGTGATGCCCACTTTCTCCGGATATTCGAAAACCAGCGTGAAGCAGTCCCAGCAAGTTCCGACCGTGCGAACCTTCTGCCCGCCGACGCCCACGGCCGAGACAGGCGGCACATTCATAATCCAGCTCGCAACGTCGAGCGTGTGAATGTTCTGCTCGGTAATGATGTCACCGGAAAGTATCTTATTAAGGCCCCACGCCCGCAGACGTTTCTCCGGGTCCGTTGCGTCATCTTTAAGAAATTTTTCCATGCCACCCCAGGTGGTATTAGCGTGATAGATTGCCTCGCCGAATGCAAACCGACCTATAGCCCCGTCATGAACGCGCTTCAATGCCTCCACATAAAATTCGTTGGCACGCGTCTGAAAATCCACAAGAAAACAGAGTTTCTTCGCCGAAGCCTTTTTGCCGCTCTCGGCAACGCTCTGACAGCCCGGCACATCCACCGCGACCGGCTTGGCCAGATACACGTGACAGCCCGCGTCCACGCCCGCGGCGGCATGCTCCGGATGAAAATAAGGCGGCGTCTCGACAGCCACCGCATCGACCTTTTGATCGAGTACCCTGCGGTACCCCGATAGACCAGTATACCTGTGCGCAGGCGGCACGCCGAGCTTTTCACCGAAGGTGTCAACCTTATCCTGAAAGTAATCCGCCGCCGCAACGATTTCATACCCGCCATGCTCTTTGAATAGCCCCGCAATCCACGTACCTCTGCCCCCGCAGCCAAGCAGCCCAAGCCTCACCTTCGAGTTGGCCTCGCTCCCGCGAACAAGCTGCGGTTTCACAACTGCAAATGAAAAAGCTGCCGCGCCCGCGCCGGCCATAAATCCCCGCCGGCTCATCGCCTGACTTTCACTATCTGATGATATGTTTTTCCGCCTTTGCGCCATATATGCACCTCGCTCTCAGTGTCACAAGCCATCGCAACAGTTCCCACCCGGCAAAGACCCGCTCAAAAAGAAAGCAGACACTGCCAGATGTAAACGTATCCCAAACCGTCGATATCCTCCCACACCTTCCGGGCAAGCTGCTCATCTCCCGAAATCTTCGGCAGCTCCTTGACTTTTTCCTGCCACGGGATACAGACACCCGGCTTTGGCTTGGGTCGCTGTTCTTTCGGCATTATCGGTTACTCCTTATTTTTCTGTGCTACGCCTTCGGTCAATATACACCATATTCCCGCGTAAAATCGGTCATCGCTTTGATGTTTTCCACCTTCGCGTCGTTCTGCACAATTGCGGCGGCGTCCATTATATAGCCGCCGTCGCCCGCCACCCCGTCAATCACCTTCTTGCAATAGTCACGCACCTCCCCTTCGCTGCCGTAGCCCAGCAGGAAGTTGGGAATGCCGCCGCTGATACAGAACTTCTCGCCGAGCACCTTATGGGCCTCGAAGATGTCCCCCATATCGACGTGATAGACGATGGCCCCGGCCGGCAGCTCGGCAAAGGATTTCAGATGTGCGTCCCAGTTGCCCTCGGCATAAAAAAGCACCTGATGGCCGTGGGACCATATCTCCTGAATGATGGGCTTCAGCGTCGGCCAGTAGAACTTCTCGAAATGCTCCATCGAAACAAAAGGCACGCACCCGCGGTGCATCCATAATCCGATTGGCACATTCTTTTCCGGGTCCGCGCCCGAGAGGGCAACGTGCGTCAGATGCGGCATCAGGGCCTCGCAGGCAGCGAGGACCTTTGCCGGGCGCTCGATAAGGTCCATACAAAGGCCGATGTAGCCGCGCAGCTTGTCCGCCAGAATATCCAGCGGCGCCTTCAGTATCCCCGATATCGCCGAGACCGTCCCGCACTCCGACCGCAGCCGCGCATTTTGCGTACCAAAGGCCCCGAAGTAGCTCAGCATCGCCATACCCCCCTTGAGAAATGAAAGGTTGTTGCGATACGAGCCCGGCTCCCCCGGCGCAGTCACATCCGCCGAGACGCGCGGCAGCCACACGTTGAACAGAAATCCGGTCGGGTCCGCAATGAGCTGGTCATATTCATCCGCCTTCATAAACGCATCTTCCTCCGCCGGTTCGAGGTACTGAAAACCAACGTCCGCAGGGATGTCTATCCCGGGGACGGCGTAGTATTTCGTACCGATGGCCTGCGTCAGGCCCGTCCACACGTAAACCATATTGGCGACCACGGCGTCCCAGTCAAAATCGGCAGCGCACTTGCGGGCCGCCGCAAACGCCTTTTCATAGTCGTGCGTCACCTCCTGGCACGTATACCCGGCATACTTCGCCGTGAACTCAGCCACGAACGGCCGAATCGGAATCCGGTCCGGCTTTCCGTTGCGCATCGCCGTGACATAACGCTTCAGCCGCTCCCCGTACAACTGCTCCATATCCTTGGCCATTTAACAACGCTCCTTAAATTACGTTGACCTTGCCCCCTCGCCAATTCCGCCATACCAAAAGAGCAGAAACACCGAATGTCCTGCCTCGTCCATTTCCTTCATCCGTCTTCTCCGTAGCAGGCTTGCCCCACAACACCGACCGCCGTCCGGCACATGGCGGCATACGCCCGCCTCTGACATCACACGCCGTATGATATGCCCCCAGCAAACTACTGTCAACCTCCCCCGCCGCCCCCACGCCGTTTTCTTCCGCGACAACATCGGCCCGGCCGAGCTCCAGAAATTCGGACCCGTTATCGAACACCACAGCATCTTCCCTAACCGTGTCAACGTCCATTTCGTCAAAATCAATAACTCCGCCGAATTCACTAT
>DATKZT010000097.1:0-16585 GCA_035527845.1 Sedimentisphaerales bacterium
GGCCCGGTATGCGATGGGATAAGCCGAATGCCGAGGGCCTGATGGCCCTTGCATCCGTCCGCTCCAGCGGCCTTTGGAGACAATACTGGAATGCCCAGAAGAAACTATCCGCATGACCGCCAGAATATATGGTCAGACACACAGCGACTCTGATACGATTTTCAAGTAGAATCGGCTGCTCTAATATGTTAAAATAGGGAAAGTATGATCGTACTGTAGATGGAGGATTGGCCGAGCTTACGAAGGACTCTCTGCTCTGAGTGATTCTGGCTGCACCTTTCGGTCCTCTGAAAGCATGAGGATTTGTCATGAACTGTTCGAAGGCTACGCTGTCAATGGTTGTGGCTTCGGTATTGATGATGGGGCTGGTTGCCGGCGCATCATCTTTTGACCCGTCGGCCGGTCTGGTCGGACACTGGGCGCTTGATGAAACATCGGGCACGGTAGCCGTGGATTCTTCGGCCAGCGGCAACAACGGTACAGTGTATGGGGGCGCCTGGGCGAGCGAGGGAATGATTGCCGGGGCATTGAGTTTTGACGGCCTCGACGACTATGTAATCACTCCCGGCGACGGCTCGATAGATTTCGGCACGGGCTCCTTTTCTCTTTCCCTGTGGCTCAAAACCTCGATCGGCGGCGAAAAGTATTACATCGCAAACAACCGGACCGGAGGTCTTGCAGAGGCCGTCTCGATAAGGAGCTGGAACGACAGCCGGGTCCAGATGGTGACACAAGATGATGATGGTCACGTAACGGTGCTGTCTGTGCCGGACGCCAATTTCATCAAAGGTGAATGGGTCCACGTTGCGGCGGTGCGCGACGTCACGGCGGATAAACTCTTCATCTATGCCGATGGGGTCCTTCAGGGCAGCATCACAGACAACTCGGTTGCAGGCGTTAATCCGATGACGGACGGCCTGGCTTTCGGCGTGGACACGGATGGGTGGATCAGGTACTTCTCAGGACTGCTCGATGACATCCGGATTTATAACTATGCTCTGGACCAGAACGATGTTAGGGCACTTTACGTGCTGTCGGCGCTGTCAACAAAGGCGACCTGCCCGGCCCCTGCCAATAATGCTGCAGAAGCGGCCCAAGATACGATTTTGAGTTGGACGCCGGGCATTAGCGCGGCCTGGCATGATGTGTACTTTGGCGATTGTTTTGACGATGTGAACGACGCTAATACTACGGTGACATTGGGCGCGTACAAAAACAGGCAGAACCTCGGAGCGAATACGTATGACCCCTGTGGCCCGCTCGAGATGGGCAGGACCTACTATTGGCGGATTGATGAGGTCAATGAAGCTCATCCCAACAGCCCGTCGAGGGGCGATGTCTGGAGCTTCACGGTTGTCAACTATGTTGTCCTGGAGGATGTGGAATCCTATAACGACGGAAACAACCTGATTTACGACACGTGGGTTGACGTGCGCCGTAATAACACCGGCGCCTTCCTTGGTCTTGGAGACAGCGCGGCTAATCCGGTACACGGCGGCCTGCAGTCCATGATATTCGAGTATGACACTGATGACCCCTGGTCCTACAAATATGCGGAAATTCATCTGCCGTTTACGGGCACGCAGGATTGGACCGCGTCCGATTTGAAGGCGCTTGGCCTGTGGTTCTATGGATCTTCCGGCAATGACGCCAACGAAACGGAGCAGATGTACGTCGGCGCGGAAGACGCCGGCGGTTTTTACGCAGAGGTAAGATACGGCCAAGGCAGCGCAGGCGAAGAGATGAATGATATTAAACTTCCCGAGTGGCAGCAGTGGAATATTGAGTTGCGGGATTTTAACGAAGGCGGTGTTGATCTCGCCGACGTCAATAGGCTTTATATCGGTTTCGGAAACCGCGACAGCCCCGTTCCCGGCGGCTGGGGCACAGTGTACTTTGATGATATCCGGTTATATATTTGCCGAAGCGGCGGTCTGGATGGGGATATCAGCGGCGACTGTGTGGTTGACTTGCGGGACCTTGCGGTGATGGCAGCCGAATGGCTGGGAGCCGGCAACCTCAGCATGGACTTGTGCGAGGACGGCATAGTCGACTTCAAGGATTACTCGTTATTGGGTGACAACTGGCTCAGGGAGCAACTGTGGTTGGCAGATGACGCGCCAGCCGGTTACGAACCGGGATTGGCCTGGGTGCAGTTTCACAGTGCGGACTTTCAGCGCCCTGCCGATGTGGGAGTGGATTCGCAGGTAAATGTCGACACGGGGACAAGCATCAATGACTACTCCAGGATATGGCTGGGACTGCTAAAGGTCCCGACGAATGCCGAGGTAACCGTCGAAGCAGAGACCGATGACGGCTTGCGTTTGTGGATTGGAGATGAGTGCATAATCGACGGCTGGTACCTCGGTGGTGAGCGGGCAGGCACTTTCACCGGCGGCAAGGGTGAACTGCTGCCCATACGGCTTGAGTACTATCAGAACGGCGGGCAGGCCTTTATGCGGTTGTATTGGAGCTGGGCCTGTCGACAAAAAGAGCTGATTCCCGCTTCTGCTTTCTTGCATACCCAGAGCGATGCCGAGTGGGTGCAAGGCGTATATGAGGGAGAAATTCCCGTCCAGCTTTACGAGGACAAGTCGTCAATCTATGCCGCTGGAATGGAGGCAAATGAGCCGATGCCGATTCGCCCCGGACCGCATTTGTTCATTGGCGATTACCTTATCGAGTCGAGCCAAAACATTATCCGAGAGGTCAGGCAGCCCCAGCGCGACCCCAATATTCCGAATCCCATAGTCACCGGGTTGGAGGATTGGTGCTTTCAGCCGTACCTTACCGTCATGCGGGATCCCAACTACGAGCCGAATTCATTCCGCATCTGGTATGGTGCGCACACGGAGGATTTTGATTTGGGCCTGTCGCATATCGGGTACATGGAATCTCCAGATGGTATTAACTGGGTCCGGCCCGCTCTGATTCTCGATCCATATACGATACAGTTCGGATGCTCGGTGATCGACATGGGGCCGGCTCATCCGAACCTGCCGCAGCGGTATAAGTTCGGCTATTACTATTCCGGGGGACTGCGCATTGGCGTATCGCCGGACGGGATAGCATGGCAGATGCTGGTTCCATATACTGTCCTTTCCCAGAATCACGACATCAACAGCATCTTCTGGGACCCGCTGCGCAACTGTTACGTAGCGACCATCTCCTTCTATACCACCGGTGAGAAATGGAGCGGAAACCGGCGCGTACCCCTGCAGAGTTACAGTGATGATTTGATTAGCTGGATGATTCCGTGGTATGTCCTGACTCCTGATGATTCTTCAGACGAGGGCGAGACGCAGTTTTATGCAATGGACGGTTATCTCATTCGCGGGCCGTTGAAGATAGGTATGGTCAAGGTACTTCGCGATGACCTGGTTGCTGAGGGGCCGGTGGATCCAACCGCCTACGGCATAGGCTACACCACGCTTGCCTGGACCCTCGACGGCGAGCACTGGGTACGTGACCAGCAGGTCTTCTTCGACCGCGACCACGAGACGGATCCAATACCGTGGGACCATGCTCACGCCTGGATCGACGAGCAATTAATCGTTGATGACGAAGTTTACCTGTATTACGGCGGCTACAAGCAGGGGCACAAAGTTAATCGTTTCGAGGAGCGACAGATAGGCCTGGTGAAGATGCCGCTCGACCGCTACGTGGCCCGCAAAGCTCAGGGCGGCACACCGGGGACGCTTCTGACGGTTCCTATGATAATGGATGACCAGCCCGGCCTCCTTGTGGTCAATGCAGACGCCTCGGCCGGGACGCTGCGCGTGCAGGTCCGCGATGCCAACAGCAATCAGGTGATTGACGGCTTGAACTTCGACGATTGCTCGCCCATTACTACCGATGGTCTGAGCCTGGAGGTCCACTGGCCAACCGAGGAGCAAACGTTGCTCAAACTGGCGGCCCTGGCTAACCAAACTATTAAACTTGAGTTCGAACTGATGGATGCGGAGCTATTCGCGTTCGATTTCATAAGGCCATAGAGACAAAACAGGATTTCCAGGAATATCGTTGTCAGCCGAATGGGTTGCCAAGAGCTTTTGGTTTCCGACATCGACTAAAACGTCGCTGAAGCCACACGCCATTAACGGGCCTTCTTCGGATGTCGCGTAAGTGCTTCCTTGACAGTCACACGGCCTTGGCTTACCATTGATAAGTACATCCGGTCCGGTAACATGGTGAAAAATCAAGCCAAATTGGGCTTGGCCGGTAATGAAAAATGGATGCTGAGCAGTTTCTTATTGTTCTTCTGGTCGTTGTCAATGTGGCGATGGGACTTGGTTTTGCCGCTCCTATCGCCAGATTGCTGGGGCGGATTAGCGGCAAGAGCGCGAGTCTTGTTCGCTACGTCATAATGCTCGTGGCCGTTTATTTTGCGGAGTGCGTCGCATTCTCGGCGGGAATGGCCACCCAAGTGTTCAGTATCGGTCTTGCCTTCGTATGGGGAGCGGTTCTGGGTCTATGGCTTCGCAGGCGCGCCCCGGCCAATAAGGTTTTGAAGGCGGCTGTTTACTGGGCGCTGTATGGGAGCCTTCCCACTGTCTCGTTTTGCATTCTCGTATTGTTTTCGTTTGTTATCGCTGGAGAGAGTATCTTAAGTTCCGAGGCGGGCGTGGAGTTTGGGATTCCTGATCTTGTTCCATGGCCCTTGAATACTATCCTGGGTTTCTGTGCGGCCCTTGGCATAGGTACGGCCGTGCTGAAAACCGCCATTACCACCGGTGAGGTCCGTTTGCTGATTCATCTCGCCGAAAAGTCCGCAAGGGATGGTTCCTCAAGAGCCGATAAAAACTTAAGTATTGATTTGACGAAATAGCGTATTTGGACCGCCCGACGGGGCGGGGCGCCGGTTATTATGGCCAAACAAATTGCCATTCTGGGTTCCACGGGATCGATAGGCAAGAGTGCACTGCGGGTAATTGATGCACTCGGGCCGGGGCATGAAATCATCGCCCTGAGCGCCCACAGCAACGTCGAATTACTGGCGCAGCAAGCCCGGCGCTACAGGCCGAAGTTTGTGGCCGTGACCAACACCCACGGGTTCGAGCAGCTTCGCGGTCTGCTCGGTGATCTCAACGTTGAGGTCCTGGCCGGGCCTGAAAGTCTTGTCGAATTGGCCGAACTTAGTGAGGTTGACATTGTCCTTGCTGCGGTTGTCGGTGCGGCGGGCCTGCCGGCGGTTCTTGCCGCCGCCCAAAAAGGCAAGAGGCTGGCCATCGCCAACAAGGAGCCGCTGGTGATTGCGGGCGAGCTGCTTACCGCCACAGCCCGCCGAAACAACAGCGTCATTTTGCCTGTAGACAGCGAGCATTCCGCCATTTTTCAGGCGCTGCAGGCCGGCTCTCATGATGAGGTCGCCAGGATTATTCTTACCTCCTCCGGCGGGCCCTTCAGAGAGGCGAGCCTCGAAGAAATTCGCAATGCAACGCCCACCGAGGTGCTTTCGCACCCCGTCTGGGATATGGGCCCGAAAATTACGGTTGACTCAGCCACCATGATGAATAAGGCACTGGAGGTAATAGAGGCCCGCTGGCTGTTTGATATGCCGGTTGACAAGATAGAGATTCTGATTCATCCCGAATCAATAGTGCACTCGCTGGTGGAGTTTGTCGATGGCTCCACCATAGCGATGCTCGGCGAGCCCGATATGTGTCTGCCGATTCAATACGCTCTGACGTATCCTGAGCGTGTCGCCGGGATTACCAGGGGCGTCCGGCTGGAGGAAATCGGCCAGCTTACCTTCGAAAAGCCCAACATGAAGACCTTTCGGGCCCTCTCAATGGCTTACGAGGTTGCCCGAGCCGGTGGGACCGCACCTGCCGTTTTCAATGCAGCAAACGAGGCGGCGGTGCAGGAGTTCTTGGCAGGGAGAATTAAATTTGCTAATATAGTTGAACTTATCGAACATTGTCTGCATAAACACCGTGTTAAGACAAGAGTTTCTCTCGAAGAACTGCTCGAAGCGGACGCATGGGCAAGAAAAGAGGTTGTTGAATGTCTGAACCAGCAAGTGTATTGAAAAGGTACTATTTTCGCCTGTTCTTACTGCTGGCTGCCTTCGTTGCAGCCGTTTATCTCATAGTGGAAAACATCCAGGTTTTCGGCAATATATTGCTTGTGGCGCTCGGGTTCGGCGGGGTGGTTATCGTCCATGAGTTCGGACACTTCATTGTGGCCAAGCTTTCAGGCATTAAGGTCGAGGCTTTTTCTATCTTTATGCCGCCGACGCTTCTGGGCATTCAGAGAACAGAGGCCGGCCTGCGATTTCGAATACTGCCCAAGTTTTTTCCCGCCCAAGGCGACGATTCCGCCGAAGCAGGACTGAATTTCACCCTCGCCAAGCCCGGCAGGGCCGGCGAAACCGAGTATCGCTTCGGTCTTATCCCGTTCGGCGGCTTCGTGAAGATGCTGGGTCAGGATGATTCCGGGCCGGAAAAGGCCACCGACGACCCGCGCTCCTATGCAAACAAGCCCGTGGGAATTCGTATGGCCGTAATCTCGGCCGGGGTCCTGTTCAATGCGATAAGCGCGCTGATAGTCTTCATGATTGTTTTCCTAATCGGAATCAAGCTGCCGCCTCCGGTTGTCGGCGGCGTGGTCCCGGACTCACCGGCGGCAAAGGCGGGCCTCAAGGCGGGCGACGAGATTGTCGAGATTGACGGAAAGACCAAAGACCTTGATTACAGCAACATACTTGTGGCTGCCGCGCTGTCAGGCAAAAATGAAAAGATCAGCCTGAAGGTAAAACGCGGAGAGCAGATCCTTGATTTTACGATGGCCTCCGAGCAGCAGGAGGGAGCCGATATCAGGCGTTTCGGCATCGAGAAACCACTGAGTCTCGTCGTTCAAAAGGTCCACGATTCCAACGCCCTCTATGACCAGACAGGTCTGCTTCCGGGCGACCGAATCACAGCGGTCAACGGCAAAGACGTGCGCACCTATTGGGAGCTGGAAGATGTGATCCGAAACACGGTCCTGCCGGAGGTTCACTTGCAGGCACAGCGCACCGATCCCGCTGCACAAAAAACAGAAACCGTTGAATCAAAACTGATCCGGCTCGGTTTATATCTGGCAAATGCGGGCGCCGAGTCCGAATCCGAATCGGGCAATATTTACTCCATGGCGCCGAGGTTGCGGATAGCCGCTGTTTCACAAGAGCAGCCCGGGATTGCAGATAAGATCGCAGCACTGCTCGCCCGAATAGGCCTGAAAGAAACCGAGAATAAGCCCCGACTCAAGAGCGGCGACGTGATACTCGCCATAGGCAGCATTCAAAATCCCACTTACAAAGAGCTGCGTGAAGTTACCACCGAATATGAGCAGAAAGAACTGCCGGTAAAAGTGCTACGAACAAGCAATGATGGGTCCGAAGAGATTCTGACGATCAACGCCGTGCCCAGAAGGACCGAGGACGGCAAGCGCGTGATCCTTGGTATATATCCTGGTTTCGATGCCGAACATCCGATTGTGGCCAAGACAATTGCCACCGAAACGGGGGTGCCGGCCCTGGCCATACCGCGCGGCGCTGCGGTGACATCGGTTGATGGTGCGCCCGTATCCAGTTTCTATGACATCATCAGACAAGTCCATGCTTACTCCGGCAAGCCCGTTAGCATTGATTTTCGGCTCAATGACGGCCAAACCGGCGCAGTGACGCTGAATGTGGATGATGCAAAAGACCCTATCGTTGTAAGCAAGACGCTCGCTGAGTTCGTTCCCTTCAAAGACCTGAAACGGCTTTACAAAGCAGACGGGCCTGTTCAAGCGGTGGTGATGGGATATAGAAAAACCATTATGTTTATCGCGCAGACCTACGTGACGTTGCGGCGTCTGATAGGCGGACTGGTCAGCCCCAAGAGTCTGATGGGTCCTGTGGGTATCCTGGCGGTCAGCTATTCAATAGTCACCGACCAGCCTCTCATCAACTATGCTTATCTTCTTGCGCTGATAAGCGCCTGCATAGCAGTCATGAATTTTTTGCCCCTGCCGCCTTTTGACGGGGGGCACATCGTTCTTCTGGCTATTGAGAAGATCAAGGGTTCGGCGCTGAGCGAGCGCGTGCAGGGGGCCGTGGCTTACGCCGGTGTGGTGCTGGTCATCGCACTGTTTCTCTATCTTACGTTTAACGACATCCTGAATGTATTCGTCCGCTGATTGAGACTTTGCCTGCCCGGCGCCATGCTGTTCTTTGGAGATACGAAAGATTCCAGGGTACTGTCGGAAAGTTCTCGGAGAATCACAGCCTCCTGTCATTCCCGCGAAAGCGGGAATCCAGGAAGAAACAGGTTTTAGGCGAACCCTCAACCGGGTACTATCCGAAAACTTATTCAAGATAGCTTAGCCGGATAAACAAGACAAGGATGGAACTTAGTAGTGATTGAAGAAAGGATTCAAAAATGCTCGGTTTATTATCGGAAAAGGCCTGCTGCCGCGACTATCACGAGGGCCTGCTCGGCCTTTTGGCAGATGCCGACAGCGAAGTTCACGATTTGATATTGAAAGAGCATCAGAGGCTTCACGAAACACTGCAACTGGGCGCGGCCGAGAATCGGTGCTCAAGAGCGGTCCTGGCGGCCCTGGGCTCAGTGATTCAGAACAAGACAGCCGAAGGCTTCCCCGGCGCCCGCTTCCACGGCGGCTGTACGGTTATTGATGACGTGGAGAAACTGGCCGTTGTGCGGGCGAAAAAGGCCTTCAAAGCCCAGTATGCCAATGTTCAGCCTCACTCAGGAACCACTGCCAACCAAATTGTTATTTCCGCAGTGTTGGACAAGGGGGACAAAATACTGAGTATGGCCCTTGACCAGGGGGGGCATTACTCACACGGCTCCAGCAATTCTTTCACCGGTAAGTTCTTCAATGCCGAAAGCTATTACCTCGACAGCAAGAGCTTTCTTTTGGATTACGATTTCATCAGACAAAGGGCACTCGAGGTCAGGCCCAAACTCATTATATGTGGAGCCAGCGTTTATCCGCGCACAATCGATTTTGCGAAATTCAGAGAGATTGCGGATGAGGTGGGGGCGCTGCTCTTGGCGGATATATCGCACATATCGGGATTAGTCATAGCCGGGGCTCATCCTTCTCCGATTGACCATGCACATTTCACCACTACAAGTACGTATAAGTCGGGAGGACCAAGAGGCGGCTTGATATTGATGGGCAAAGAGTGGCACCGAAAGATAAGTGTGGATGGCAGCGAGGCAGAACTTTGGCAGCATATTGAACACATGACGTTTCCCGGCATGCAGGGTACCCCCTATCTGAATAACATTGCAGGTAAGGCAGTTTTCTTCAAGGAGACTCTGTCCGACGAGTACCGAGCCAGACAGTTCAAGATTGTAGAAAATGCGAAGTCGCTGGCAGACAATTTGTCCGGCATGGGATACGACGTAGTCACCGGCGGGACGGATAATCACATGATTTTGATAAATGTGGTAAATTTCAAAGAGGGGTTGAGCGGGACTGCGGCGCAGAGATGCCTTGAAGACTGTGGGATTGTTGTTGATAGGGCGAGGCTGCCGTATGACGCAATGCCGCCGGAGCTTGCCAGCGGTGTCCGATTGGGTACGCACATCGTTACAAGGAATGGGATGGGCTTGAAGGAAATGGACAGCATATCGGAGCTGTTTAACGGCGTATTGAAAAGAGTAGAAGTGCGGGGTGACGTCGGTTACTATTTGGAAGAGTCTTTTCGGGAAGATAAAAAACGCCAGGTGCGGGATTTGTGTCAGAAGTTTCCCATCCACTGAGCGTTCTCTGCCCCCGTGTCTTGATACTGTGAGTCTTTTGTTGGTTCAGCCGAATTCTTGGCATATCACAGTGAGGTCTCATGCTGGGAAGAATTGGAGAAGATCTGAAACAAGGCAAGACACTCTTGCAGTTCGGCTTTCTGAACGGTCTCGGCCAGGCGTTTGGAATGATTGCGCCGCTGGTGGTTGCGAAATTCTTTGCTTCAGCCGAATTATATGCAAGCTACTCGTATGCCAAAATGATAGTCTTCTTTTTCTCAACGTTATTGATTGCCGCATCACAGGCGCCTTTCATTGTCTTTGCAAACCAGGAAAAGGCGGAAACGGGCAAGATAAATAAGGCTTTTTCAGTACAACTGAGCTTTTTTGTTTTGAGCTTCCTGATCTTCTTTGGGATAACGCTCCCTTTCAATAAGCATCTCGTGGACTTCGCGAAAATAGACCCCGTGGACTCATTTTTTGTTATGCTGGCCTTCGTAGGCCTTGCCTTAAAAAGTTTCATCTGCAATCTTTTTATGGCCATGGGTCAGAGGATCAGGAATTCCCTGGCCGAGTTGATCTTTGGCGCCACGACCCTGCTTCTCGTTTTTGTGCTGTACTGGACGGCTGTGCTGAACTTGAGAACAGTCCTCGCCGTCTACTTGGCGGCGGCGCTGATAGTTGTTGTTTTGTCCGTTAAGGTCATCGATTTCAACCAGTTGCTGCCCTTCGGGCTCGATCGCCGGCTTTTCAAGGATATGCTCAATTTCACCAAGTGGGTGGTGCTCGGGGCGACTGCGGTCTACTTCATTCACTGGGGCCACAACATCGTCTTGCGATTGTTTGAGTCGCTGGGCGTCGTATCGTGGGCTGATATCGGAAGTTGTAATCTCGCGTACCAGATTTTCAAAGGCCTGGCTACGCTGACCTTTGTGGTAAACGCCTATTTTCTGCCCTTCATCAGTCAGCACATTGAGGACAGCAGCAAAATAAGAGTGTATCTGTATAACAAGAGACCCAAGATATTTCTTCTCGGCCTGGTTTTCATCGGAACTATTTTTGTTGCTGCACCATATTTTCTTGGGCTTATTTTCGCGGGTCGCTACGAAGGTTCAGCCGTGGTTTTGAGGACCTTGCTAATCGCCAATGTCCTGGTTCTTTGGGTTATCTTTTATGCGCCGATTCTTAATGCTCTCAAGAAATACAGGTTTACACAGACTTCGAGTGTTATTCAACTGTTGCTGAGCGTGCTCTTAGCATTACTCCTGGTGCCTGTTATCGGCATGGTCGGTGCTGCTGTGGCGACAGTACTTGCCTGTTTCTGTCAGGTTGTTATAATAGAGACATACTTTCGGGTGAAACTGAAAAAGGTGTTGAAGCTTTGAGGTAGAGTCAATTTCATGGCCGATCGCGAAGGGCGACGGAGAACGAAAGGACAAGGCGTAAGAATTGGTCTTGTTAAGTTGTGGGAATACACTGTTTGGAACGGACATAGTGAAGTCTCTTTGGAGATGATGTATGATGCAGTTCAGGAAGATAGGTCACAATGTAAATATATATCCTCTTGCCAAGATTCTGAATCCGGAAGTTATTTCAATTGGCAATAATGTGATCATTGATGATTTTGTTTTTATAATGGGCGGAAAGGGGACAACAATAGGTAACCATGTTCATATTGCGTCTTTCTGCAGTATTACAGGCGGGGGCGAATTCACTATGGAAGATTTTTCCGGGGTGTCTTCAGGTTGTAGGATTTTTACAGGGAGCGACGACTTTTCCGGGTCATCATTGACTAATCCAACGATTCCGCCTGAGTTCAGGAATGTTACCCGATCTTATGTTATGATAAGAAAGCACGCTGTCCTGGGAACGAATGTGATTGTGCACCCGGGGGTCACAATTGGTGAGGGGGCCGCAATAGGAAGTAACAGCCTGGTTTTGAAGGACGTTGAACCTTGGACAATAAATATTGGAAGTCCCGCGAGGGTTCTAAGGAAACGTCCGAAGGACAGGATGATTGAAATGGAAGCAAAACTCCGCAGTCTTGAAAAAGACGAGTACGGGAAGGTACGAGAATAAGTATTCTTGGCAAAGGATATAGGCCGTGTCGAGGCAGGATTACGGTGGTAACCAGCTACCGCCGGGGAATAAGGCCATAGAAGGAATAGAAGATGTACATCACTGGAATTGGCAGAACTAAATTCGGTATCCTTGAGAAGTCATTACCCGAGTTGATGTACGAAGCTGTATCTAAGGCTTTGGATGATAGCCCTGTTGGCATCGCAGATATTGATGGAGCTGTTGTGGCAAATTTTCTGGCCGGCCCTAGTCAAGGTCAGTTGCATCTGAACTCCCTTCTCTCGAGTTTATTGCCGCGAACGAATTTGCCCATTCTTAGAGTGGAGGCTGCATGTGCATCAGGAGGGTTGGCTGTAATTCAGGGATTGTCGATGTTCAGAGAATCTGAAACCATACTCGTGCTGGGAGTTGAAAAGTTGAATGATCAACCCACCAGAACAGTTGCAAGGTATCTTGCAATGGCGGGAGACGCATTACGTGACCAAAAAGAGGGTCTGATATTCCCTGCCCAGTATGCAATCATAGCGGATCAGTACATGAGGAGATATGGCATAAGTCATGATGATTTGGCTTTGGTTTCCTTAAAAAATCACCGGAATGCGATGCTTAATCCTTTGGCGCACTTTCATTATAAGGAAGTGAACTTAGAAATTGTTAATTGCTCGCCGATGGTATGTTCCCCCCTGAATCTATTTGATTGTTGCCCCATCTCTGATGGGGCAGCATGCCTTGTTTTGTCCAAGGCAAAAAGGAGCGACCGCGATGTTAAAATAATAGGTTCTGCAGTCAGGACCGATGCATTGTCTCTTTCACAACGAAGAGATTTGACGACTTTTAAGGCAAGCAGGCTTGCGGCAGGTGATGCGTATAGAATGGCAAGAATTACTCCAAACGATATTGATGTGGCAGAGGTACATGATTGCTTTACAATTGCTGAAATCATTGCAATGGAGGATCTTGGTTTCTGTAATAAGGGCGAAGGAACAAGACTCGTTAGAGATGGTGATACTTCTTTGACCGGCAGGTTGCCGGTAAATACGGACGGAGGCTTGATTGGTGAGGGACACCCAGTCGGAGCGACCGGTATAGCCCAAATCTGTGAGATTGTCCAACAACTTAGAGGAACGGCTGGAAAGAGACAGGTATCAAATGCAAGGATCGGTTTGACTCAGAATATCGGTGGCGCGGGCGGAACAGCGGTTGTTCATATCTTGGAGGGACTTCAATGACATATAGATGCGATGCCTGCGGGCGACAATGGGATTTCCCAGCACAATTGTGCATTTTCTGCAGTGAGCCGCTTTCCAAAGTAGATATAGCCAAGTTCACCGTTGAAGGAATGACCCAGGTCTTTGTACCGTCAGATGAGCACCCTGTGACACCCTATTATATACTGTTACTGAAAGATTCAGATGGGTCATTCACCTTTCAGAAAACTTTTGCGCATTATGATATCGGAGACACGATACATGTTAAGGGAAGCAAGGAAAAGGCCCCTACAATAGGCGTGGTGGGGACGGGGGTCACTGGTAAAGGTATCGTTGAAGTAGCTCTGAAAACGGGGAGCAAAGTTATTTTGAAGAGCAGGAGCCAGGAGTCACTTAAAGAAGCGATAGAGATAATCTCAAAGAATTTGTCAAAGGCAATGGAGCCGGAGGAACTGGAGTCTGCTCTTGGTCGGATAACAGCAACTACGAGATATGAATGCTTGGCGGCTGCTGATTTAGTAGTGGAATCAGTTACGGAAGATTTACGAATCAAGAGGGAAATCTTTCATGAGTTGGACTGTGTTTGCAGCCCTCATGTTGTATTAGCCAGTAATACATCTTCTTTTCTAATATCTGAAATAGCAAAGGATTTGAAGTATCCCGAAAGGGTTGTAGGGATGCACTTTTTCAATCCCATTCCAAAGATGAAGCTGGTGGAAATCGCAAAGGCCGAAAAGACCTCAGATGAGGCGTTGAAAAAGGCTGATGAATTTGCCGCAAAATTCAACAAAGTATCAGTGTGTGTGAAAGATACCGCGGGTTTTATAGTGAACAGGATGTTGTTTATTATGATTAATGAGGCGTTTCGGATGTTGGACGAAGGAGTTGCAAGCGTTGAGGAAATAGATAAGGCAATGAAGATGGGAGCGAATCATCCCATGGGGCCGTTTGAGTTAGCGGACTTGATAGGTCGCGATCTGTGCTTAGAAATCATAGAAAACTTGAATGCTTCATTTGGTGGGAATAGGTTTGAACCGAGTAGCATACTAAGAAGATTCAAGCCTGATTACGGAGGTTGACAGGGAATGATAACAGTTACAAGATCAGACGTTCCATCCTTGCAGAAGTATATCGAATGCTTGGAAAAAATATGGGCGAGCAGGTGGCTCACGAATAACGGCGAGTTCGTGAAGCTGCTGGAGAACAGATTAGAAGAATATCTGAAGGTCAAGAATCTCCTCCTTGTTGCCAACGGCACTTTAGCACTTCAACTTCCGTTGAGACTTCTTGGACTTGAAAGCGAGGTAATTACCACACCTTTTACCTTCGCGGCCACTACAAACGCGATATTATGGGAAAGGCTTACTCCCGTTTTTGCAGACATCGACCCCGAAACGTTCAATATTGACCCTAAGAATGTGGAGAGAAAAATAACGGATAAAACCAGCGCGATACTGGCAGTCCATGTATATGGCAATCCTTGTTACGTTGAAGAGCTGCAAGCAATTGCGGAAAAACACAATCTGCAGCTTATTTATGATGCGGCACACGCCTTTGGTGTCGAATACGACAATCAATCCGTATTCAATTATGGAGACATATCAACACTGAGTTTTCATGCTACGAAGGTCTTCAGTACGGTCGAAGGTGGAGCTATGATTGTCAAGGATGACGAATTGTATGAAAGGATGAAGTTGTTAAGAAATCACGGCATCAGATCCGAAGAGGAGGTTGTCCATGTTGGAATAAACGCAAAAATGAATGAGCTGCAAGCTGCCATGGGTCTTTGTAACCTTGACAGTATCAACGAGAAAATGCAGTTCAGAAGAGGGCTTTACGAACACTATAGAGACAAGTTAGAGAATACTGGCGTACAATTCCAAGAGATAGTAGCGAGCAAGTATAACTACAGTTATATGCCGGTGTGTTTTGAAGACGGCAAGAAAAGAGATCAAGTGTACTCAGAGCTCATCAAGCACCGGATCTACTCGAGGAAGTACTTTTACCCCCTGACGGTGAATTACGATTATTTTCGGGCGAAGGGTGTAAACCTCGTCGAGAAATATAATCTAAGACAAGCTTTTGATGTCTCAAATAGGGTGTTGTGCCTCCCGTTGTATCCCGATTTAGAGATCGCCATTGTGGATAAGATTGTCAGTATTATAAAGAGCTTGCTCAAATAGATGAGGTACATCCAATTAACGTCCATAGCTCCAATAGCCGAAAGGATATCGCCCAATGGGTGAGAAGTGCAGCGTTGTTATACCGGCGTTCAATGCCGCCGGATTCATCAGAAGAACTATTGACAGCGTTTTAGCCCAGACTTATCAGGACTATGAGGTCATAGTTGTTGACGATGGATCTAACGACAACACGGCCGAACAGGTAAAAGGCTATGGTGCAAAAGTCCGCTATATTTACCAGCAAAATGCGGGTGGCGATGCTGCAAGGAACGCAGGCATCGTTGCGGCAAGAGGCGAGTGGATAGCCTTACTGGACCATGATGATGAATGGCTGCCCGAAAAGCTGCACCTTCAGATGGAGCTGCTGAAGAGACATCCGGAGTTGCGATGGTGTGGGAGCAATTACTATAAAGCGTCTTTCGACCGCCGGGCTGTCGCCACGGACATTAGCACTCTCAGGAAAGCACTTGGTAATCGGGCCTATTTTGAGAACTTCTTTGCGGCTCTCTGTGAATGCCGTATTAGTTTGGCTCCATCTACAGTGCTCATTCGGAAGAACGTATTTGACGAAGTCGGTCTGTTCAGCTCCTTGTATTGTGCCGACATTGACATGTGGCTCCGGATTGCCTACCGCTTTCCGGCGATCGGGTATCTCCCTGAGGTTTTAGCTGTTTTGCACGTTGTTGCTCAGGATAGCACTTCGACGAGAATCCGCCTAAAAGCCAAGCGGGACGCCGTTCAATATTTAGTGGCGCGGCACTTGGGATTGGCTAAACAACAGGGAATGCTTGAGGAATTCAAGCCGGTGGCCAAAAGGTTCTTGCGACTCCAGCTGATAACGACGCTTTATCATGGTTTCCGAGCAGAGTCAAGATTAATCGTAAGCGAACACAGAGAGTTCTTTCCTTGGTATTGGCGCGTAGCAACGTACATCCTGACCACATTTCCAAAACTTACTTCATCCATAGCAAAGGCTGTCGCATACGTGTGGTACAGACTGGGATTGGAGCGTGAGGTTTCCCGACGCTGGATTTCATCGAGTCGAATCGCTGAGAATGCGGATGAGTAAGAGTCAGCTCTGTGGACTTTCGCACTTTTTGTAATCGATTATGCTGCTGATGCTACGGCATCGATAAAAACCTCTGTAATTCGTGGCAGGTACGATGATTGCCGAACATTATAATAATCCGTTTCCGCCACAGCGCCCGTCTATCCCCATTCAGTGCAAGCTTCTCACATTATTAATCCCGGAAACCGCCGTTACCGGTGGCGGTTTTTTGCGATTTTTTCAGAAAAAGACGTAACCTCTCTGTATCAAAGAGGTTAAGTCTTCAGATTTTTTTGCCTGGCCGATCTGGCAAATGGCTTCTGC
>DATKZT010000098.1:0-45199 GCA_035527845.1 Sedimentisphaerales bacterium
AGAATAAACCCGATGTCAGACCCGCTGAAACGTTTGCCGTCGGCGACGATTTGACCTGCCTCAATTTGAACCGGCAGACCTGTGGATACCTTTGCCAGCCACCGATTGGATTCTGCCGTTCCCACAAGAATCAGGTTATGACTCTCAAGCAACTCCGGGGGCATATTTGCATCCGAAAAACACGGCGCCCCACGGGCAAGGGACGCTGCTGTTTTCTTGCTGATTTCTGCCAATTGCGAGTCACCCTCATTGGCGCCCCATACAACCACGTACGAGTCGGTAAAAGCATCGCCGATCGGACCGCGAATACGCTCGTTCTTGATGTAAGCGGCCTTCTCGTATGCCTCGGGTTGTCTGGTAAAAACTGCCGCCCTTACATGTCCCAGGCTCCTGCCGTTTTCCACAACCTCAACCGGCCGATTCGAATCCACTGCAACACGCGCCAGATCAAGACGGTACGCATCGATATTCTTCGTCTTCACAAGGACCGTCTGCCCGGAAACCTCGGCATCAATAGTTCCTGCGCAATTCTCGTCGTGGCGACCAAGGACCTCGACCCAGTACGCTTGTGGGTTCTCCGGCGATTCCACCGTATACAGTACCCTTCGCGGATTTCTTTCCCTTATCGCCTCCGGCAACGCCGAACCGCGAGTCAGCACCACTTGGTCTTCCCGGCCACACTTAAAATCTCTGCAGCCGTAGTATTCAAAGCATTTCACCGCAAACTCAGAATAGCCCGCAATAGGACCCCCAGGCAGTCGGCCGGCAATGAAAATCACAGGCAAGTTGAGCGCGTTTCCCGCCAAATGACGATAACTGTTTCCCAGCAGGGTGCTGCACTCGGCCCACTGGTCAGGGTAGTGCAAGGCCAGGGCCATCGCCGGAATCCCGTTTCCACAGTGACCATAAAGGTAAAATCTGTCTTCATCCAGATTCAGTTTGGTCTTGAGAATAGCAAGAATATGCTGATAGTCCTTCCAATCGAAGTCCTTCCAGCCCCGAAAACTCCACCACATGTCAATAAACCCCGAACGCTGAGCATAGTCAGTCCGGGCATAGAAATTCTTTGCGTCCGGATACAGGTATAAGGGCCATTTCCGAGAGCTGTCATAGCCCTCCGGCACAAAAACGGCAAACTGACCAACTTCGGCCCCTTTAAAGCGCCTCAATCTGATCTTGTTCAGACCCACAACCAGGTCGGGACACTGTCCTGCTCCAAACATCTGCTTACTGCGAACCGCTTCAGCCAGCGCTTCCAGAATCTCCCATGATAACACGGCAGATGGACTGACCATCTCCATCGTGTGGTCGAAATGCGACACCGCGATGGAGGAAAAAACAAGGCTTGCGTCAGGATTATACTCGAGCTCGTCTCTCGACCGGCGGCAAAAAGCCAGGAAATCCTCCTTCCACTGGTCGCAGACAATTGCATAAATCTCAGAACTGCAATGCTTTGCGTCATGACCTCTCATAATGAACTGCAGTTTGAAAAAACCCTCCTGGTTGAAGCCGTTAACAAGCTTGGTCCGGCCGGCTGTGAAGTCTGCGTTTCGAACTGCGAACGGACGCCATGAATTATCCTCCCACCTGGCGATTTCGACGTCGATCTTCTTCCCGGAATTGCCGGCGGCTGTAAGCGTCGGGACTCTCATGCTTATCGTCTGGTTGCGCTGGTGAACGTAACTGCCGTCAGCGGTCGGACCTGCCGTTGTATTCCCACTCCCTGCCGGCGCCCCGACGTCCATTGAATTTCTATTGTCGCAGAAAAGAAGGCCTTCACGCACCTTTTCTGCAATGGCCGGCCACGGGAGCGAATACGCTGGACCTTCTGAAACCGATTCAGAACCTCCGAAGCTTACCTCCGACAGTGTGGCCATTATGAGAATAACCGCCAATGTCGTCCATGTCCTGAACTTCTCACTCTTCATCTTTCAACTCCCTGAATCTGAATCAGGGGAGCCTCACTTAACAAAAACCACCTATATGGCGTGTAATTCCTTCGCCAAGAATACCATATCTTGGGGCTTGGAGCATCTGTTTTTGTCTCACAACTTGTGCCCTAAGCACGGACCAATTGCCTGCGGTTCCGGACTGTTCGGCCACACAGCCGCGTCCGCCTTACGTTCTCTTGCCCTGAAAACCCATATATTGCTTTATTAGTCCGGCTCTACACTTATATAGCGAAGCTGTGGCCTAAGATGTTGATTGACAGAATGAAAATTCCTTCCTGCGAGTCTCTGCTTAGTCAGGGCAGTTTAATCATTCTTCCCGTCCGTATCCAGACAGCGTTTTCCCATCTGCCGCTGAATCCCTTGACGATCTGACCACGCCTTCTTACAATGGGGTAACAGCGGGCGTGCGAACTTGAAGTGTGCGGTCTGTCAAGTCCTCGTGCCCGGGCCGTTAAGACGAACGGTTGATATGCGCGAATAATCCTGTTCGAAGGAACAACGGCAGAGAAACAGACCACTCCCAACGTTTGTATATATGGGCCGGTTACTTTTTGCAGGTGGTGTTATGAAATTGGAAGAAAGAAAACCCTCGGGTCGGGAAAAAGACGAAGCTTCCGTAGGACTACTCGCCCAGCTAAGGGAGAATCTGTATTCTGATGATGATTCCAGCCGTCGCCGCGCCGCCCTTAATCTGTCCTGGATGCAGGAAGATGGTCTGGACATTCTAAAGGAAGCGATCCTCAGTGATTTCCCGAAAGCTATCAAGAAGTCAGCCGTCTACGCACTCAGGGGCATGCGCGGCAGGATGAAGAAGAAGGTCCTCGAACTCTTCAGGCAGGGGCTGAAACATCAGAACAGCGAAACCGCCTCGCTCTGCAAAGATGCCTTGGCCGCAGTGCTGGCAAAGACGACTGAGAAACCTGTCTCCACAAAGAAGAAGAAGAAAGCTCGAGCACCCGGGTTCAACATCAGGGAGATTCCAGGCAAGAAAAAAAGAAAAAAGAGAAAAGCCAAGACAAATGGCAAAAGGCCTTTTCGCCCCAATCGGGGTGTTCGGAATACATGAGAGGCTGAACCGTCAGCCGATACCGCTTAACCCAGGCTCCGAGCCGGCTGCACCCAATAGTTGAACTCACATCAGACGGGGTGCTTCGACACTTATGAACCATCAAATGATGTTTTTCATTGGCTCCAATAGCAGCTCTCGTTGCTCAAGGCTTATGCCTGCGCAGTAAATCAGCAGCTTGGGCATTTTGGTTGCGGGCTGCAACATCCAGAGCGGTTTCGCCGTTTTCATCTGTCGCACTGACATCCGCACCCTTGCCAAGCAGAAACTCTACCAGTTTGGGGCTGCCGCACTCGGACGCCATGTGCAACGGGGTCCTGCCTCTGTTGTCTTTTGCATTGACCTGGGCGCCGTTGGCTATGAGCAATTCAGCGATTTCCTTGTTCGCGGCGTATGCGGCAAGATGCAAGGCAGTTTCGCCGGTGTCATTCTTGGCGTTTATATCCGCTCCCTTTTCGGCCAGAAACTTCACAGTCTCTTTACTTTCGGCAAATACTGCGAAGTACAGCGGCGTCCGGCCTTCGTCGTCCCGCGCATTAATGTCTGCTCCGTTCACGAGAAGAAGCCTTGCCGTTTCAGTATTGCCCTGTCCCGCCGCATAATGCAAAGCAGTACGGCCATTTCTACCTCTGGCACCCACATTTGCCCCCTGTGCGACGAGAAATTCCTGCATCTCGTTAATACCCTCTTGGGCGGCACAATGCAGTGGCGTGTCGTCTATGAATTTGGCATTTAGCAAGTCCGGCTGTTTGGCCAGGATGATTTTAACCTTTTCAACGTCGCCGGTACGTACCGCATCATGAAAGTTCAGCACTGAAACCGGCCGCTCCTTCTTGGCACAGCCCACAGGCATTATCAAACAAGTCCAGATCGTCAATCCAACAAGCAATCCTCTGCCTGCCTTCATAATTCTGACCTCCCTTTCGAACCAGTTCGACTCAGATATTGATTAGCTATTGCGAAACCAAATCTATTATCGTCTCAAGGTCCACCTGTATAAGCGACTCGCAAACGAAATCCGCCTGCCGGAGATTTTCAGATGTTGTCGTATTTGTCACGGCGATACATCTGGCGCCGGCGGCCTTGGCAGCCTCGACCCCGCCGGGCGAGTCCTCTATCACCACGCAACGTGCGGGCGGTATCCCCATCCGTTCGGCTGCAAGCAGGAATATTTCCGGGTGAGGTTTCTTATTCTTGACGTCGCTGCCCGATACGTATGCCATCCTATCACACGGCACTTTCGCACCTCTGACGGCGACCTCCGACATGTCGCGGCTGCTCGATGTCGCTATAGCCAATCTGAAATCCGGCCTCGCCAGCGCCGCGTCAATCAGTTCCAGTACACCGGGAAATGCGGGTAAAGGCCGCTCCTGCAGAAGTTTGATGAAGTTCTGCTCGCGCATTTTCTCCGCCTGTGCTATCTGCTCGTCGGTCAGCTCCAGGCCGTGGACCTTTGCAGCGGCTTTAATATATGCCACGGCGCCTTTGCCGATACCCGCCTCGAAATCCTCGGCCTTCACGTTCTTAATTTCAAACAGGTCCTCGAATACCTTGATTGTGGCTTCGGCAGTAAGGCCTTCCGTATCTGCAATCACGCCATCGACATCGAAAATCAAACCATACAGCTTATCCATAGCTCTGGACCCTTAAAATCGCATCAAACGGGAAAATGGTATCATTTTCGGATTTTTTCCGCCACGCTTTTATTCGCCGCGCATTTATAATGGTGATGATAAGTGGTACAGCAGCAAGAATTCGTGGAGAAACTGATATCAGCGTACGAAGCAACAGCATACAAGTAAACGGCACGCGGTTACTTGCCGAGGCTCGCACGAATCCCACAGCGTTTACGGCACTGTATCGTCGGCATTATGACGCCGTCTTTCGCTACTGCGTGCATCGGCTGTTCGAAAGACACGCTGCTGAAGATGTTACCTCGGCAGTATTTCTGAAGGTGGTCGAGAATCTTGCCCGCTTCAAAGGTGATGAACAACAGTTTCGAAACTGGCTGTACAGGATCGCAACCAACGAGGTAAACAACAGGCTGAGGCGGACGGCCCGTCAGAACGGACTGATTGAACGTGTCCGCGCGAAGGTCAGCCGACAAAATTCTGACTGCCGGGCCTCCACAGATGAATTGAATGAGAAACTGGCGATGCTCAAACAAGCGGTGCTGACTTTGAAACCGAAGTACCAGGCTATCATCACACTGCGTTTCTTTGAAAATATGAAGTTAACCCAGGTTGCCGAGGTGTTAGGCGCCAGCCCGGGCACGATTCGCAGCCAGTTGGCACGGGCTCTCGGCAAATTGCGAAAGAGGCTTGCCCCCCTCCAACAGGAGGTTTGAACAATGACCAATCACGAGAAAAACTTCGAAGACTTCGTGCGACAAATAGAGTTCGATGACACGCCTGATCCACGTCATCGCGACGAGCTTGAGCACCAGCTTCTGCTCGCACTGAAAAGAGAACCATCCGGGCGGACGGCAGTCTGGAGAACTGTCATCAAAAGCCGGGGCACAAAAATCGCTGTCGCTGTGGCGATCATAATAGCCGCGATTCTCATCGGGGCCAAAGTTTTTACCGGCCCGGCCGAAGAGTTGGAAAAGCGATATACCACACAGCGGGACCCAAAGGATGAACAACCCTTTGTTGAGGACCGGCATAAGGACAAGCCGGACTACCATTTACCTGACGAGCCCAGGCTGGCCGCGGACAGGCTCGGGCAGGAGCTGGACGATATCGAGCTGATGTTTGCCGCCGGCGATATCGACGGTCTGGTACAAATGCTGAGAGACGCTGAATTCGACCAGAGCAAAACGCTGGCTGCAAATTACCTCGCCAAGATTGGCGATTTGAGCGAGATTGAAGCATTACAGAACTCAAGTAAAGACTGGCAAGGCGACCCCGCGGCTAATCCGTTCGCCGCGGCGATTGCTGCAATTGAGGCTCGGACGGAAAGCCACGAGCCTGTTGCCGCCGTCAGCGTGCCGGAGAAGATCGAGTCGCAAAAGTCGAAGTTCGCGCCAAAGGGCGTCCTCAGCGGCCTTGTTCTCAACGCCAGGACCGGCGAGCCGATTAGCGATTTGCGGATCCTCGCACGAGGCCCGGATTCTCCGCACTGCAAGACCGACGCCAACGGCTTTTATTACTTCGATAAGGTGGCAACAGCAGGCGAGTACAGGATTATGATTAGCTCAGTGGAATATGTGGCCTTTACGGACTATTACAAGATGCCCATAGTCTCGCTGGACAATGACAGGCAGATGGTCAAACATTTTCAGTTATGGCCGGCCTGCATGATCGATATTCAGGCCGTAAACGAGCAAGGTGAACCGTTCGAGAAGGTCCGGCTCGTTGCGACTTTCCTGGCCGATGACCGAAAGCGAGATGTTCGTGAGGCGGAACAGACCGACAAAGACGGCATGGCAACACTTGGCGGATTCGAACCGGCTGATACCCCCTACTTGATTACCGCAACTCACGAAGACTATGCAGCCGGCAAACTCATTGTCAGACTGAACGACCCTGAGCTTATCGAGTTCCATGAGATTGTCATGCGCAAAGGCGTGGATGTAGAAGGGTACGCCCAGTATTCCGACGGTGTTCCGGCCGAAGGACTCCAGGTTAGAGCGACCCCCGACTGGTGGCATTGCAACTCTTCGCCACAGGGCCATGTTGTCAATGCAAAAGGCTACTTCACGTTATCTCATGTCGTGCCGGGCGCATACAGCATTCACATTTACTTTCCGAGAGAACAAGGCGGATACGGTTTTCCAGTGAGGCAGGCGAAGCTGCCACCGCAAGAAGGTTTATTAACTGTAAATGTCCCGAAAAAATCGCCAGCGTCACTGATCTCCATAAGCGGAACAATCACGTACCTCGACGACCAAAGGCCCGACTACGTCGATATCCACGCTTCTTCCACAACCGGCAGCAGTGGAAGCGCCAACCTGTCCAGATATGGCCAAGACGGCGAGAACGACATGAGCACATTTACCATAGAGAACCTCGAGCCGGGAACCTACACGCTGACGTTTTCAGGAGAGCACTTGGCCAGAAAAGTTGTCACTAATGTCAAGGCGCCGAGCAGCAATGTTCAAGTTGAGCTGCAATATGAAGCCTGGCCCAGGCTTCAGGGAACTGTGTTGAAGGCCGGCAGCAACGAGCCGGTAAAGCAATTCAAGGTTCGGGTCAAGAAGCTGAAGGTCCTGCGTGGAGCGTACTATGTCCAGGATGACAGGTGGCGTGAGTTTCTTACTACCGATGGCAAGTTCGACTTAGACGTTACGGGGCCGGGCGTATATCAACTTCAGGCGGCCGCCGAAGGATTTGCGTGGGGCCTGAGCGGCGAGATTAACACTGACGTTAATCAGGCTGCGATAATCGAACTTGGTTCGGGCGGAACCCTTATCGGCAAAGTGGTTGATGAAAAAGGCACCCCCATTAGCGGAGCCAAGGTCATCCCGCTTTCCAGGGCGGGTGGAAATAATCCGCGGACGCTCGAAACGTTTGTTTCCGAAGAAGGCGCGGTCGAAACCATCAACGGCAATTTTGAATTGAAGCATCTGTCAGCCGGTACCGAAACCATAAAAGTAACGCATCCTGACTACAGTTTCGTTGTCGTAAAGGATATCGAGGTCCTGGATGGTCGAGAAAGCGAGCCCGTGGAAATAGTCCTGACTAAGGGCGGCACAGTTGAAGGCTATGTTTATGACGCGCAAGGTAAACCGCAGGCTAACGTGACACTCTATTTTCAGGATGCCAGCGGCTACGGCGGCAACGATGAGAGAGCCGGGCGATTGGCTACAGCGGTCACCGACAGTAATGGATTCTATCGTGTCGAAGGTCTGCCGGAACAAATGTGCTTCATCCGCCGCAGCAACGAGTGGGAGAGTCTCGGTGTGGTCTGCCGTACCTTCCTGCCGGTCAACGGCAAAACGGTGAGGATTGACTTCGGAGGCAGCCCGAAGATATCAGGACGGTTGATAGTCGATGGACAGCCGCTGCCCGATGTTAAGATGCTCATGGGTGATGCCGCGGTTGCCCGATTTGGTGGCTTCAAATGCTATGCCGTGACAGGACCAGAGGGGCAGTTTACACTTGCCGGGCCTCCGCAGGGTCGATGGGCGATTTACTATGAGCAGTTAGGCAAGCGAAATGAATGGATGAAGGTTGCAGAAATCGACGTTGGCGCCGACGACATGGAGCTTGGTGTTGTTTCGCCGGCCTCGCTTGAGGAAAAAATTCTAATTCAGGTCAAAGCCTCCGATGCCAATGAAACGCTGGACAATATCAGCCAGATTGTAATTCAGAAGGGCCGAGAGATCACAGGCCAGATGGTGGGGCCTGCGACGCCGGTGTCAGGTAAGAAGGGTCTATACTCGCTTGAGAGTTTGCTGCCCGGAGAATATACGGCAACGGTGTACCGCGCGGGTCTTCCGATGATACGCCAAAAACTTGAAATCGAAGAAGGTCAGCAGAAGCCTGCATTGACTTTACAACTTCCCGGAGGCACTGCCAGTGTAAGCGGCCTGATCAGCAGGCAATCTCAACTCCCGCTGATGATTGTCAGTGCCGACCAGAGAATAATTGCGGCTTTGGAGGCGGACAGCGATGGCCGCTACAAAGTCGAGCATCTGCCCGCCGGCCGGTATACCGTCACACGCTGGCCTGCCGATGAGCGCATCGGCTCACCCATGCAGTTTACTTTGACCGAGGGCGAAAACAGAAAGTTCGACATAGATGTCTCGCGATTAGCTGAGCCCCAAGTTGCATTCCTGATGGTGCAGGCCGTTAATGAGGACGGTCTGGTCCTTACTGAACCAGAGTTGTGGATCGAGAGAGAGGGAGGTTATATTGAGCCGACGCAAAAATCGAGCCAGGGACATGCATTCATGACGCGGGCTGGCGAATACACACTGCACGTGACCTGCTCCGGTTACGAGGAAGTCACCAGGAATGTGTCTCTTGAGCCGGTTGATATGGAAAACTTCAAGCTGCCGGAAGCGACTGTCATCAAGCTGAAAAAGAAGTGATAAGTGGATTTGTTTCACCAGGCCGGGCCAGGAAGGCCCGGCCTTTTTTGCGCGCTGCTGTGGCTTGGATGCCGTTGTTAAAGAAGCCGGAAAGCCCCTATTTTCTTTAGACCCAAATAGCAGCTCAAAGTGTTATATTGGTAGCGAACGTTCGTTTAGGACTGCTTGAGTGGGCCTTATGGAAGACAAGCTGCTTGTGCAAAGATGTAAACGCGGGAGCACCGAGGCTCTGCGTAGGATCTATGAAAAGTACAAGAATGATTTGATGGTCTTGGCCGTTGCTCTTTTGAACGATACCAGCGCTGCCGAGGACGTCGTGCACGATGTCTTTGTTTCATTTGTTCAGGCTCTGGGTAACTTTCAATTGACGGGAACGCTCAAAGGCTATCTCGCCACCTGCGTTGCAAATCGTGCACGCAATGTCAACCGCTTGAGACAGAGTCATACGGTCGCACTGGATGATGCGGACCCCATCGGAGAATCGAACGGTCCTTATGAGTCAGTTGCATGCAACGAGCAGTTGCAGCAGCTAAGCCGTGCAATGGCACAACTGCCCTACCAGCAGCGAGAAGCGGTTATCCTGCACCTGCGCGCGGGAATGAAGTTTAGAGCAGTAGCCAGGTCACAAGGCATCTCAGTCAACACGGCCAAGAGCCGGTACCGGTATGGAATCGATAAACTGCGGTCAATCCTGAATAGTGAGGCGAAAGAATGAAACCAGCAGACAACATAGACAGGTTAATTCAAGAATCAGGTGTTTCAATCAGTTCCGAGAGAGATAAAAGAATCCTTGGTGACGCGTTGGAGCATTTGGAAAGATTAAGACAAACAAAGCCGGCCAAGGCTCGGCTCGATATTTGGAGAATCCTTATGAAAAGTCAAATTACAAGAGTCGTCGGCGTAGCTGCGGTTATCCTTATCGCCCTGCTGGCGATACCCATTACAGACAGGCTGGCCGCGCCTGCATGGGCGATTGACCAGACGATTGATGCACTAAGGAAGTTTAATGCGATTCACTTCTCGGGGACACTGGTGGGCGAGGATGGCAATGAGACAACATTCGAAGCGTGGGCCAGAGCCGATAGTGAACAGAACGCGGCGGATTGTCTGCGTATGGAAACAAGTAGCGGTCAAGTCCAGGTTGTGTGGCAGCATCGCAGCTACCAGTACGATCCCGAGGTGCAGACTGTTTACGTGACAGAGGCCTACGGCAGACCCCTCAATCCGTGGCCCGGTGCTCGATTACTCGAATCTTTGAAGGAACTCACTATATACTGGGACGAGAGGTACGGCAAAGATGCTGCTACCGGGCGCGATCGGGTCTTCGTCACCTGTAGTCATCCCGGCGCACCCGACCCTCGCTCGTGGTGGTTTGAGTTTGACGTCGAGTCAAAACTGCCCGTAAGCTTCAAGCAATGGGAGAATATGACACGACAGGGCCCACCCAGAGTTTATGTTAAGTCAATCACCTATCTTGAGAACCTGCCGGACGACCTGTTCGAGTTTGAGATTCCGGAAGGCGCCCAGGTCATTGAGAAGAAACCTGTGCTCATGGACAAACTGCAGGACCCCAACGCCGGTATGCTGGTCGGGGGCATGACCGACGAGGAAGCCTGTGAGGAAATCGTCAGGCGATATTGGGGCGCAGTTATTGAGGGAGACTGGCGGTTGGTGGCGATGTTGCGTCCAATTGCAAATGCCGAAGCGTGGAGGCTGAAGTATAGCCGCCATCCCGAAGAGATAGTGGAAATAGGCAAGCCGTATCAGCAAGAAGATTGTACGTTGGGAAAAATCGTTACGTGTACGCTGAGATTCGCCCCTGACGTCATCAGTAAGTTAAACATGGTATTGATGTTCCGTGAAATAGATAACCAACGCTCGTGCGTTATTGCCGGCACCTATGGCAGTGAACATGAGTAACGTCGCCGACCATAGCCGGCTCTGGCAACGAGTCAACAGGTAACAGGCAACCGCCGTCGAGCGACTTGCTCGGCGGCGTTTTTTGGCGCGCAGAAGAGTGGCCGTGGGTCCGCCGACCCACGGCCAAAATTAGCAACCCCTATCCCCCACTCCGAAAAACACGCTTAGCTATATGTCAGCAATTAAGAGTCCGAGTGAAATTGGGCATACCTGCCGCTCAGCTTTTCTGCTGCCTCTCATCCAGTTCCTGCTTTATGAATTTACCCGCCTGCTGGGCCGCATCCTTGCCGAAATCCAGGCACTTGTGCATCCCCGAATTGAAGGACTGCGCGAAATCGTCCGACTTGAACACCGAGTCCACAAAGCTCTTTCGCTCAGGCGAAGCGGCATACCTTTCAGGTACGGGGGCAAGGCAGTATATGGCCGTCGCAAAGCCGGCAAAATAGACCACAAGTAGGAATATGATTTTGCTTCTCCAGCCTCCCATATAAGTCTCTCCCTTCCAAAAAAGAGAACATCTAAAATCGGCCTCTCCCCTCAACCGCCACAGTTCAACTTACTCAAATTCTAACAAATAAATTCCCCTCCGCCAAGTGGCAAATTGCTGCAACTGTGGTATCCGGCAGGACATTTACGCACTTTTCTGAGCAACAAAGGGGCACTTTATCGGCCGCTTCGGAGGCCCCGAGCAAGAGCCGTGCCTGGCAATAGCAGCAACGCTCTTCAAGCGATTATCTAAATTTCGTCCAGCGCCTCTTTCAGGACACGGCAAACGATTGCCACCTCGTCCCGCGTCAGGTTATTATAGAAGGGCAAAGATATAGTGCCCTTGCAGACCGATTCGGTAACAGGAAAAACGCCCTGCTTATCGCCAAACCGCTCGACCATGAACGGCTGCATGAGGACGGGGGGAAAATAATTCTTCGCCTGAATCCCGCGTTTCCGCAGGGCCTCCAGGACCTCGTCCCGCTGTGCCAGAGTATATCTATCCGCCAGTCGGACCACAAACACGAACCAACTGATCTCGCACCCATCGGCTTCGACCGGCACAATCAGCCTGTCATCATCGGCCAGCATTTCCTGATACCAGCGGGCGACCTGTTTGCGCTTGGCCTTTATTTCATCGATGCGCGAAAGCTGCACGATCCCGAGGGCGCAGTTGATATCGCTCAGCCGGAAGTTATAACCGAGCCTTTCGTGGTCGAGCCAGCCGCCGCCCTTGCCCCTGCCCTGGTTGCGGAGGGAGACGCACATATCCGCCAGATCATCGTCATCGGTCAGTATCATGCCGCCCTCGCCGGTCGTTATCTGCTTGTTGGGATAGAACGCGAATACGCTCATTGTCCCGAAGGCGCCTGCCTTTTTGCCCTTCAGCGCCGAACCCAGTGCTTCGCAACTATCCTCAATCACCATCAGATCGCGTTCTTGAGCAATTTCGCAAATTCTATCGAAGCCGGCCGGGTTGCCGAAGACCTCCACCGGCATGATGGCCTTTGTCTTTTCGGTTATCGCCGACTCAATTTTCGCAGGGTCGATATTCAGGCTCACGGGGTCAATATCGACGAAGACCGGCTCTGCACCGACCATCATGATAGTGTTAGCTGTGGCAATAAAGGTAAAGGGGGTGGTGATGACTTCATCCCCGGGTCCGATACCCAGAGCCAACAGGCACAGAAACAGGCCGCTCGTTCCGCTGTTAACGGCCACCGCCCTTTTGCGGCCGATATACCGTGCGAAAGCCTCTTCGAATTCGGGTAGCTTCGGACCCAGAGAAAGACTCGGCGTGCGAAGCACTTCGCACACGGCCTCAATCTCCTTTTCAGTAATATCCGGCCTGGACAGATATATCTGCATTACTGCCTCCTCTGCAAATAACAACATCTCGTCGCCGAGCTATCAGCAAACCTCAAGTGCATTCAACCGCCAGCACCTCGCAATCAAATGCCCGCACCGACAAATGCGATGGAAGAATTGTACCCCTCAAAAAGGCGGAAATCAAAAGCATTCTTGCACTGCCGCCGGTGAGCCCTCTGCTCTGCTGACCATACCGCCAAAGCTCGGGCAAAATATCCTTTCCGTCGCCGCAGTTTCCGACCGACGGCGGCCTTGACACTTATGGGACTCAACATGCCCCGAACCTTCATTCATTGGCCAAAAAGCCCGGATTCACGGCCCCGCAGCTAAACAGCCCCCCCGTTAAGGCCGAATAGACATACGGCGAATATACGCAATTAATGGGGATAAAAATATGGCTAAAGGAAAAAATGTGCTTACCACAGGCGATGTGGCCAAGATTTGTAACGTGGCTCCTCGCACTGTTTCCAAATGGTTCGACAGCGGACAGCTCAAGGGATACCGAATACCCGGCAGCAAGGACAGGCGAATACCCGTCAGCGAATTGCTTCGCTTCATGAAGGTCCACAATATGCCCACCGCGGCCATTCCCGTCGGGAGGACGCGCGTGCTAATAGTGGATAGCAATCTTGAGACAGCCTCCCAACTGGCCGACGCTCTGCAAACCAGGGCCGACTACGAGGTCCGGATCGTCCGAACCAACTTCGAAACCGGGTTGATTGCACAAAAATTCTGCCCGCACGTTCTATTGATTAATCTCCTCGCACAGGGCATAACCGCAACGGAGATTTGCAGGAACATCCGCGAGAACGAAGACCTCCAAACCATCAAAATCATTGCGCTGGCGAACCAGTTAGCCCCTTCTGAAGAAGATGCACTGCTGCAAAAAGGCTTTGATGGTTATGTATCCGACTCAGTCCAGCCGGACGACGTTATCAAGAAGATCGAGGAAACAACTGCCATCGTTTATTAGGCCTGAAGCTGCGCAGAATCAAAACTTCCTTCGAATCACGAAAAGGACCGCCTGAACCGCGACCCTGCTGCCGGTATTTGCGGTAACCTCGCAAGGCAGCCGACCAAATCTCGAAGACAAAGGCTATTTTCTTGCCCCGCGCGAGCGCCTGACGACCGGACAGGATTTGCTTTCCTTCTTCTGACCCTGCTCGAGCACCCTCATTGCCTTCTTAACATCGGCGATTTTCAACACGCCCGTTGTTCGACCGCCCTTCGCGCCGGCCGTGCAATAGGCGTATGAAATATTTATGTGGTTCTTGGCCAGCTTCTCCGCCACCCCCGCGAGCGCCCCGGGGTGATTATCCAGGTTAACACACAAAACCTCCGTCTCGTTGTAAGGCATGTTTGTCTTCGCCAGAACCTCCTTGGCCCTTTCCGGCTCAGCGAATACAACGCGCATAACGCCGTGCTCGACGGAATCCATCATCGTCAGCGCCGTCACATTTATCTTCGCACGCGCAAACTCACCAAGTACCTGAGCCAATACCCCCGGCTTGTTAACCATGAAAACCGAAAATTGCGTCGCCACATACATGATCTCAGCCTCTTTCTAAACCCAGCTTATTTCGTGCCTATTGTCCTGATGGCACTTTCTTTTTCCGGGAAAAACCTGAAAATCTTGTCGAGGTTCGTTATCTTGAAAATACGGTGCAACTGCGGATTTAGCCCGCTTATTACAACATCGCCGTCCTCCTGCCGCAACTTGGCCCTTGCCTCCAGAAGAAGCCCCAGGACCTGGGAAGAGAAAAACTTCACACGGTCAAAGTCAAATACTATCCGTTGCGGGTGATTCTCGTCAACGAACTTTTGGATTTGGTCCGAAGCCGCCGCTATACCCTTGACGTCGCTTATCGACGTGGCGCCGAAGGCCACCACCGCAATGTCTCCTTCGACAGCTATATCGACCACAACCTTTTCGTCCATGTCTTTGACAACCTTTTTGGATTCAGGAAACGTATTCCCACGCGTATACCTTACGCAAACGCTCTCTTGCTTGTATTATAATCGCACTCGATGCCATTGCAAGCCTTTTTACATCTGCCTGACAGCCCTTATGCCCGCCCCGGCTCTGCCGCGTTTTTTTGCTCGACATCCTATGACGGCGCCTGTATTATACCGACCGTGCCGACTTGAAGACCGCAGGCCGCGGAATCTTCGCCGAGACAAGTTTCGGCAATGGTTTGACTAAAGGAATGGTTACGGTTCACAATGGCTGAGAGCAAATACCTCACTGCACCGGTTCCTTCAACAACAATGCCCCGCAGCGTACCCTATATCCTTGTAAACGAAACCGCCGAACGTTTCAGCTTCTACGGAATGACTTCCATTCTCGTGGTCTTCATGACCCACTATCTTATGGGGCCTGGCGGCGTCCTCGACGTCATGGGCAACGTGCAAGCTACAAAAGACTTTCACTTCTTCAACTCCGCCGTCTATTTAATGCCCCTGATCGGTGCGCTGATTTCCGACATCTGGCTGGGTAAGTTCAGGACCATCATTTTCTTTTCGATTGTGTACTGCCTGGGCTTTGTGACACTCGTACTGGATTTGACCCGCCTCGGATTGGCCGTGGGTTTGGTGCTGATCGCTGTCGGGTCCGGAATAATAAAGCCCTGCGTTTCGGCAAATGTTGGCGACCAGTTCGGAAAAAGCAATACGCATCTTTTGAGCAAGGTCTATAGCTGGTTCTACTTTGCCATCAATCTCGGCGCCTGTGTCTCGATGTGGCGGTGCCCGGAACTTCTGGACAAATACGGTCCGCGTGTCGGATTCGGCGTCCCCGCGGTCTTCATGTTTGTGGCAACTGCCGCCTATTGGCTCGGACGCAGGAAGTTCGTTCATATACAGGCTGCGGGGATTGAATCGGTCAAGAATACACTCCGAGGCGAGCCAATCAGGGCGCTAGGCAGGTTATGTATACTCTTCCTGTTTATCGCGATGTTCTGGTCGCTGTTCTACCAGTCCCAGTCGGCATGGGTCCTGCAGGCGGAAAACATGAATCTCAGGTGGCTGTGGAAGACCTGGCTTCCCGCTCAGGTACAGTTCGTCAATTCCGCTTTGATTATGATTCTGATTCCCCTGTTCGCGTATGTCATTTACCCTGCCATTAACAGGTTTTTCCCGTTGACTGCGCTGCGCAAAATCTCCATCGGTCTGTTTGTAGCGGCATTGTCCTTTGTTGTTCCGGCCTGGCTGGAAATGCAGATCACCGCCGGCGGCAAGCCCAGTGTCGGCTGGCAGTTCTTCGCTTACGTGATTCTGACCGCCGCCGAAGTACTGGTGTCAATTACCTGTCTTGAGTTCTCGTATACTCAAGCACCCAAGAGTACTAAATCCTTTGTTCAGGCGCTATTTCTTCTGTCAATATCACTCGGAAATGCCTTCACCGCAATAGTCAACGCTTTTATTCAAAACGAAGATGGCACCAGTAAACTTCCCGGAGCCAGCTATTACTGGTTCTTCACCATAGCGATGCTGGTGACAGCGATTCTCTTTATTCCCGTGGCGGCAAGATACCGGGAAAAGAGCTATATTCAGGACGAATCCTCCCAAGACCAAAAGGATTGACAGCCGAGAGTGGTAAGTACAAGAGACGCCAAAGAGTCAATCATTCGCACCGGACCTTATCCGGAGCTTACTCTTACATCGATTCTCGTCGGATACGCCATCGGCACTCTCATCGCCGTAAGCATCGGCTACGCATCACTGATACTCGGTTTTTCCATCGAGGGCTCCGAGGTGGCCGCTATCTTAGGCTTTGGCATACTGCGAGGCGTCTTGAGACGCAACAGCATCATCGAGAACAATATCAACCAGACCGTCGCCAGTGCGGTCAACGGCGCCTCGGCGGGTATGATGTTCACTGTGCCGGCGCTCTTTATCTTGGGAGAAACCAGCTTCAGCGCGGTTCTGATGGTCTTTGCCTGCATAGCCGGAGGAATCCTCGGTATCGCTTTTATCATACCGCTGCGAAAGCAGATGATAGATTTTGAGAGGCTCACGTTCCCCGGCGGCGTTGCCGTCGCTACCGTGCTCAAATCGCCGGGTGCGGGTGTGAAAAAGGCCCTGCTGCTGCTCTCGGGGGTGGCCGCGAGCGGGCTCGTCAGCTTCGTGACCCAGTACTGGGAGTTCGATAACTGGAACGTCGGCGAGTTGATCGGCATGCCCGACTACATGAATGGGGTCTGGTATCTCTCGCTGCTTACCATCGGGGTCGCATTCATCGCAGGCCGGGGCGGTTTCTACTTCATCGTAGGAGGCTTCGTCTGCTACTGGATTCTGTCACCACTGCTCAATACGATGGGACTATTGCCCACCGCAGAGCATATTCAGCAGCTCGATACCACTATGCCCGAGTATCTTCGAATCAGTCTATTCCGGCCTGTCGGCATCGGCATGCTGGTCGGCGGCGCACTGGCAGGCATCGCCCTGGCGCTGCCGCTCATCGTCGGTGCGGTCAACAGTATGCGAAAGGCCGCGCAGGCCAAAACCGAACATTCCAAAGACGAAATGCCCATTCGCTTTCTGTTCATCGGCGTCATCGCAGCGGTTACAGTTCTGTTTGTCGTCGCCCTTATGTCGGTCAAGCAGATGGGTCTGCTGCGGGGAGCCCTTGTTGCGATTTTCGGCACCCTCTGGATATGGGTGGCGGGCGTCATTTTGTCCGAGGCCATCGGCCGGACAAACTGGTCGCCGCTCAGTGGAATGACCCTTATTGCCGTTACTATCCTTGTCGTAATAACCAGCGGGCTCGGTGACAGCGAGGCCATCATTGCCTCGGTCATTGTCGGGGCGGCCGCGTGCTGTGCCATGTCCCAGGCCTGCGACCTTATGCTGGACCTCAAGACCGGCTACCTCGTCGGCGCCTCACCCGTCAAACAGCAGATCGGACAGTTTCTTGCCACCTGGCTGGGCCCGATTGTCATTATGGCCCTCATATTCATTCTGCACAGGGCGTACGGATTGGGCAGCGAGCGACTGCCCGCACCACAGGCCCAGGCTTTGGCCAGCACGATTAAAGGTATTCTCGGCGGCGATATCCCGGTACAAAAATATGCGGCGGGCGCCGCCCTCGGGGCGCTGCTGAGCTTCAGCGCAGTGGGCGGCCTCGGCATCCAGGTGGGCCTGGGCTTCTATCTGCCGTTCAACATAGTCCTGACTTACACCATCGGGATGCTGCTCCGCATCTTGAGCGACTGGAAGAAAGGCCACCGATTCAGCGAAGAGGTCGGCATTCCCATTGCCGCCGGTCTGATTGTGGGCGAGGCTTTGGTCGGTATCGGTTTTGCATTGGATTCCATTGTACGTGCCGCGGGAGCCGGATAAGGAAGGATAAGATGAGAAGGTTCGGATACCTGATGATAACGATTGGCTTTCTGGCAGGCGCCCTTGTTGCCGTGCTTGACACCGAACAGGTGCGATGGGGTCTCTTCTCGGCAGCGATGGCCGTGGGCGCTGCAGGAATTATCAGCGTCAACGTCGCAAAGCGGCGGAAGAAACAATTCAAAGAAAAACTCGCCGACAACGTGCAAATCCTCCAAAAAGGTCTTAGCCGCATCGTCGAAAACATTGCCCGTCTCGACGCAGAAAAGGCCTCGCTGGACACCTATGAAGTGCGGCACCGCATAGACGAGCTCTTTCCGGACGACCTGAACGAATTTGTTGAGGGCCGAGAGAGCATAGCACACGTGTACGGACTTCACGCTTATGCGGAGGTAATGAGCTATTTTGCCGCCGCCGAACGCTATCTCAACCGCGTCTGGTCCGCCTCCGCGGACGGCTACATCGACGAAGTGCACGCGTATCTGGAGAAGGCCCACGCCCAGTTTACCCAAACGCTGAATTTGCTCAGGCAGTTGACTGCCGGCGGAACCATCTGAAACAGCTAACTCCTGCCCCTGCCCAGGGCCAGACGATACAGCCAGTAGCCAATCCCAACCAATAGGATCACGCCGGGCCACGCCCCAACAGGCCCTTTCGATAATGCCAGTACGTGTGGATTTCCGCTTATGACGATAGGTATCGCCAGCAGAATGCCGAGCAGGGCCTCGCCGGTAATCAGGCCCGACGCAAACAGCAGACCATGCCGGCCCACGTCCTGCGCCACGTCGTCAGGCACGTTTCTTCTGCGATGAAGAGCCTTAACGATAAAGTGAATTATCCCCCCAGCAAGAATCGGTACCTCCAGCTCGAAAGGCAGATAAATCCCTATCGCCACCGCCAGCACGGGCGTGCGAAAGGAGCTGCCGCGACTGACCAGATATTCGTCGAGGATTATCACGCCAATCGCCAACCCAACTCCTATCCAAACAAACTTCCACGGCAGGTCCCCAGAGAATACCCCTCTGGCGACCGAGGCCATCAGATTTGCCTGAGGCGCCGCCAGGGGATTTGCCTTGGCCGAGGCGTGCCCTTCGAAGCCGTAAGCCCTTAGCAGCAGCGTCAATATCGGCGCCATCACAAACGCTGCCGAGACCGTCCCCACCATCTGCATAACCTGCTGCTTCCAGGGCGTTGCCTGTACGATATAACCGGCCTTCAGGTCCTGCATGTTGTCGCCGGCTATTGCCGCGGCGCAGCAGACGACGCTGCCGATGATTATCGCCGCCGCAGGGCCGTTTTCCGCCCCCCTTCCCATAAGAAGCAAAAGCAGCAGCGCCGAAACAAGCACCGTCGCTATGGTCACACCTGATATTGGATTATTCGACGACCCCACCAGGCCGGCCATGTAGCCTGCGACCGCCGAGAATAAGAAGCCCGTCAGAAGCATCGTAATCGCCATCGGAGCCGATATGCTTATCCTTCCCACAAAGACCTGATAGACGATGAACAAAGGCACGACCGAAGCGATGATTAGGACCAGAATCCATTTCATCGACATGTCGCGCTCGGTTCTCGGTATTTGCGCGGTTTCATGCTGCAAGCGCCTGTAGGCCCGGAGCCCGCTTCTGATTCCGCTGAAGATGGACGTTCGCAGCCTGTGAATCGTCCACAACCCGCCAACCAGCATACCGCCCACACCAATATACCGCGTCTGAGCGGACCAGATTCCGTAGGCCCAATTCAGTGCAGACATCGGCTTTCCATCCGCCAAAGGCCAGTCCTGAACGGCTGCGCAAATCGGTATCGCAATCAGCCAGTTCACCAGGCCCCCCAGAAATATCAGCACCGCAATATTAAGCCCCACGATGTAACCCACCGAAAGAAGTGCCGGGCTCAGGTTGGAACCGAAATACGCTATCGACCCCCCTACCCTTCGCGCCGCCTCAATGGACTCGGACCAGATTCGCAGGCCCGACGCACCCAGCTTGAACAGCCCCCCCGCCACAGCCGCCTGCGCAATATACTTGACCTCAGTCCCGCCCTCATCGCCTGATTTGAGGACTTCCGCCGTGGCGATGCCCTCGGGGAACTTCAGTTTGGCTTCCACAATCAGCGCACGCCGCAGTGGTATCGTAAAAAGCACCCCCAAGAGGCCTCCAAAGCCGGCGATTACCGTTACCCAAAGAAAATCGAAGCCCGTCCAGTAATTGAGTATCACAAGGGCCGGCAGAGTAAATATCACTCCCGCGGCCAGTGACTCGCCCGCCGAGGCTGCCGTCTGGACGATGTTGTTCTCTAAGATATTGCTGCGCCTAAAGAACCTCAGAACACCCATGGATACGACGGCCGCGGGTATCGATGCCGAGACCGTCATCCCTGCAAATAATCCGAGATAAGCATTCGCCCCCGCCAGAATAACCGAAAGAGCGACCCCCAGGACAACCGCTTTGACTGTGATCTCCGGTAGAGAATTTCTTTCCGACGCCATCCCTGAACCCCAACAAAATCCGTTCAGAACAAATTGTACATTCCACTATCTGACAAACTGTGCGACGAAGTATTCCGGGTTCAACGGCTCGCCCGTAGCTCGTGCAATCATATCGTTCCACTGATAAACCGCTCCAGGCTCAAACACCTTCGTGCGCAGGAAATCGCCCACTTTTCGCTGGCCAACGTAACTGACATCCTTATCCGATTCAAGGCCCAGCACCTTATGCACGATACGGTGATGCAGTTGGGAGGCCAGCAGCTCGCCCAGCACGTAGTTGTGATAGTACACCGGCGCGATGGTAAAATGAATCTTGGCCGCCCAATCCGGCTCAGTTCGACCCTCGGGCCTTTTGACAAGCTGGTATTTCTCCACCATGTCCCACCACAGCGAATTCAGGTCCTGGTCCGGATTACGATAAAGCTCTTTCTCGAATTCGTACATTACCATTGCCCAGCGAACGAAAATCAACTGTTTGAGCGTCGCGTACTTTTCGCTGACTTTCTCGATTTCAGCCCGCTGTTCATCCGATAGCTCCAGCATCTGCTGCATCCAGGCGGCGTCGCGGCTCAAGCGGCCGAAAAGCATTGCAATTGCTTCGGTGGTGAAAATGTGCGCAGGCTCCCTCAGAAGGAACGGCACGTCCGGGTCATGGTACCTGTCATAAACGGCGTGGCCCAACTCATGGAGGATTGTCTCCATCCACTGTTCGTTGTTCTTGAGATTGCACAGAATCCTGACATCTCCCTCTCTGTCGATGTCCGTGCAAAAGGCGTGTGGGTTCTTACCCTCGCGCTCATATAGGTCACTGTGAACAAGGATGGAATCAACCGGCAAACTGATGCTATCGTAGAACGCAACCGCCAGTTTCTTGACATCCTTATCCTTGTAATAAACATCCAAATCAAGGTCATACACCAGAGGGCTTTCCTGAAAGAACGGGTCGTGATAGTGCCACGGCCTCAGCTCGCCAACGGAAACACCGTACTTCGCCGCCAGCACGCCGTCCAGTTCCCCCTTTATTTCCGCGAAAGGCTTGTTGGTTAGCTGATAGAGCTCCTCGAAGATGCGGTCCAGCTCTTTTACGTCCTGTTCCGCGACGGTCAGAGAAAGCGCGTGATAATTGTCAAAGCCCACCTTCTGCGCCGCCTCGTTTCGCAGCTTCACCAGTTCAACCAGGTCGCCCGCAACCGCCGGCCCCACCTGCTTGCTGGCCAGCCAGGCTTTCTTTCGCCTGACAGATTCGGTCTCGGTCTTCAAAACCTCTCTAATCTCATTGTCGGTGACCTTCTCGCCATCCATCGTGCCGCGGAACGTGCTGAAATTCTTTTCGATTTCCGTGCCGAGCTCGACAATTCTCTTCAGCAGACCCGGGTCTATCTGGTTCTCAAGGTAGGCATGGTATAACACCTCAAGCTGACGCGCGAGCAGGGGATTATTCACCTGCCCGGACTCTCTTATCTGCCTGAGCAGGGCAAAGTCGTCGGCGTCACTGTAAACCTGACGAATCTCAAACTCCAATTCGCTGACCCTGTTATAATCCTCCCCCCCGCCGCTGTTTGCAGCCTCCCAGTACGCAAGATGCGATTCCTTTGCCATAGGCTTGATCTTCTCGACATGTGCCGAAATGAAACCCTGCAATTGCTGTTCCCGTGTACCCGGCCCGCAGCCAAAAAGCGTCATCTGTATTGCTATCAAGAGAAGGGCGGCTGACAAATTCTTCATAATTCTGTCCCTCTTGGAACCCTATACCTTTCCCGTCAACCATGCTGAACTGACGCAAGCGTGTGGCGAGTCTTGCTTCGCTTGCCGCTGAAGACGATTAGGACCCTTGTGCAAGCAACCTCGAAGCGTCACGTTCATGACGAATAAGCATAGCCATCACTGCTGGGAAATCAAAACAAAAAACTTCGGAAGTCCGCCGATGGGTGCACTTCACGTTTGTAGGTGGATTCTTTGCCCGTATCATTGCCCCCGTTTCTTCCCGATTCGTTTTCCCCCGTTGTCATTCCTGCGAAAGCAGGAATCCAGCCCCCTCGTAAGGCCTGCACGACCATAGAAGCCTAATAGCCTGCCCTTCCTACCTACAAATATGAAGTGCACCCTCCGCCGATTCTACGCCTTCGGGACTGTACAGTTCGCCTTTGCACAAACAAAATCGCATGCACATACGCCAATCCCATCGGTTAATCCACACAGGTAAGGATTATTTCGCGAGCAGCGGAGCCGGAACAGCCCCTGGCGTTACTCGGGAACCTTGCTCTTAGGCCGCTGCGGCAAAGGAAGTGGCGCCTTCAGCTCCGGAAAAATGCGAGGCAATTCTTCGGCCAGCAGACTATCGTGCGCCCGTGAAAGCCCCGCCGCGTCCCCACGTTCAATGGCGCCCTTAATACCTGATCGCGGGCTGCCTGTCAGCACACCGATACATGCCTTCTCGACCTCCACCAGCACTGAAGCCGTCTGTTCTCTCGACCTGTCATCCAGAAAATTGCCTCCTTGCATGTCCTGGAGATACCTCTGTATCACATACGAATACAACTGGCAAAAACGCTGAACCAACTCGAGCTTATGACCACTTTCAGAAGCAATCCTGCTACAAAGTGATTTCAGAATTGCATCATCCAAAGGTTCGAATTCCACTGTCCACTCACCGTAGCTCTTGATTCGTGCGTCCGCGACCTCCAGCAATAACTTATCACCCTCCGCGCTCCGCACATCTGCTGTGAACCTCGCCATCAAACCCATCGTCTCAGGATTACCCGCATCGACAGCAGCCTCGAGCTGGCGAACGATGCGCTCCGCCAGTTTCGGATCCAGCTGTTTGACAATAGCAGGGCTTGTAACCGCACTGACAGCCAGGTACCGAACGACGGCATTGCCATCTGCTATTGGCCCAAGGGCCAGATCCACCAACCTCAAGTCTTTCGGACCCGTCGCCAGCAGCCGTTCCACCAGAATCAACAGATTGACCTCCGCAATAAAACTGCCCTCATCCCGCGCCTTCTGGAGAGCTTCGGAAATATGTTTATATGCCGATTCGAAAAACTCCGCCTCATACTGGGGAGCACTCGGCCCGGTCGAGTCGGCATGTTCAGAAATCGCATTCCGAACTGCCGCCACAGACGAGAATTCCTTTGTCCGGATGAGTTCCTTGACCGCGTCCGCGACAAAATTGTCAATCGAACGGAGGTCTTCTGCACTCAGGACGTCCTTGCTCCGCACTTCCCTTATTCTCCTGGTGTTGACGGCTGCCGACGCCCCACTCAGTGAGAAAAACAACAATGCCCCCAGGACAGCAGAAACGACCCATTCAACCTTCATTACTGCAAAACGCCCTCAAAGACCAGCGACCTCTGGATCAGACATATATCTCATATTATCCAGATTAACACTCTTTGTCAAGCGAATTTGGGGCTTCGACCCCCGCAATCTAAGCTCGGCGGACAGCTTGCCGCTTCAACTGCCGCATGAGGTTTTGCCCAAATAATTCTCAAGGACCGATAATAAGCAAGAAAAAATCATTGCATCTGCCAGCTCGGATATTGTGCACCAGCAGAATTAGGTTGATTTTGCGGCTGAGAATAGGTATAATTGTTTTCGGGAAGGTAGTAAAATGACTTTCGTGCAGTCAGAAACCAATAACAAAAGAATGAAAGCTCTTGGAACAGAAGCACAGCACCCGGCAGCTTCCAGCCTCTTATTCTTTGTTTGTGTTATCGCAGCAGCCGTGCTGATTTTTGCCGGCGGCTGCCCCCCCGCGAAACCACATTTTGAACCCGTACCCGTCGAGCCCAACCTGCCGGGGCCCGTTGCTGAACCTTGTGCAATCGAGCCAACCGCACATAACGAAACCGTCCCGCCCTTACTCAAACCTGTTCCCGTTGAACCTAATGTGGTTGAACCCGCCACCGTGACTGATGTTAATGTGACCGAGTCGAATGAACCTCAGCCGCCGCGAGCGACCCCCGAGCCCAACCTAAGCCCCCAGCCTCGGCCGGTGCTGTTTCACGACAAGTGCCATGACATTCTGAGCACCTTCGTCAACGATGAGGGGATGGTTGACTACAAAAGGCTCAAACGAAAACGCTCCGATCTGGATGCCCTTTTGAGTGAGTTCGCCAGACTTGACCGCAAGGAGTATGTCCGCTGGCCTGAGAAGGAAAAGATTGCCCTTTGGATCAATGCCTACAACATACAAATGCTAAAAGTGATCATCCTGAATTATCCGATAGATTCCTCTCGATTCTGGAGGTTGGTCGGGTGGCCGCCCACGAGCATCCGGCACATTGAGCCCAAGGATGTCTTTGGTTCCGCAAAATGGGACAAGTATAAATTGCTCGTCATGGATGAAGAGTTCACTTTGTCAGAAATCGAACGGCGATTCTTCAGAAAACAATTCAACGAGCCTCGCGTATTCTTTGCCCTGACCCAGGCCTGTCTGTCCGGCCCGCCTTTGCGAAACGAACCCTACACCGGCGAGAAGCTTTATGACCAATTGGATGACCAGGTCAGAAAGTTCCTGGACAGTCCCCGTGCTTTCAAAATCGACAAAGAGAATCAGAAAGTCTTCCTGTCCGGCCTGTTCGATTCGACCTGGTACGGCAACGACTTTATCCAGAAATACGATACGGACAAGAAATTCAAGGCACAGACGCCTCCCGTCCAGGCCGTCTTGAACTTCATTACTAACTACATCGGTCACGAGGAAACCGCCTTTCTTGAAACCGAGTACTACACGGTAGGGTACTTAACTTTCGACTGGCGGCTCAACGACGCCTCAGAGAGTTATTGATTCACCTCCGCGCCAAAGTCCGCATCTAAACGATTTTTTCTTTGACTATGCTGAACAACCTGCTATCATATTCCCTCCTGATTACAAGATATGATGATGTCTGCATGAAAGGATTTCCTTAGGATGAGTAAAAAATCTGCTCACGTCAAGCGTGAAACCAAAAGCGAGAAGTATCTTTTCACCAGCGAATCCGTGACTATGGGCCATCCCGACAAGGTCGCCGACCACATATCCGACGCCATTCTGGACGCAATGCTCGCCCAGGACCCGAAAAGCAGGGTCGCCTGCGAGACTATGGTCAAGACAGGGATGGTCATTGTCGCCGGCGAAATCACTTCAGCCGCCATTGTAGATATCCCAACCGTGGTGCGCGATACGATAAAGAGAATCGGTTACGACGACCCCGAACTGGGTTTTGATTATGAGAATTGCGCGGTAATGGTGTCTATCGGCAAGCAAAGCCCGGACATTTCGCAGGGCGTTACCGAAGGCGCCGGTCTGCACAAGGAGCAGGGAGCCGGCGACCAGGGACTGATGTTCGGCTACGCCTGCAGAGAAACGCCCCAGCTTATGCCGATGCCTATCCAGCTTGCACATGCCATTACCACTCGGCTCGAAAAGGTCAGGCAGAACAAAACCCTGCCCTGGCTGCGACCTGACGGCAAGAGTCAGGTTACCGTCGAGTACGAAAACAGCAAGCCAAAACGAATCCACACTGTGGTGGTGGCCGCCCAGCACTCGCCGGCGATTGGATACCGGCAGCTCAAGGAACAAATTGTCCAGAAAGTTGTCTTGCCCGTTATGCCCAAAGGCTTCGTTGACAAAGAGACCATATTCCACGTCAACCCGACCGGCCGATTTGTGACAGGCGGGCCAAAAGGCGACTGCGGCCTAACAGGAAGAAAAATCATCGTCGATACCTACGGCGGAAGGGGCAGCCACGGCGGCGGCGCCTTCAGTGGAAAAGACCCGACCAAGGTTGACCGAACCGCAAGCTATATGGCCCGATACATAGCCAAGAATATTGTCGCAGCGCGCCTGGCGGACGCCTGCGAAATCCAATTATCCTATGCCATCGGCGTGGCCGAGCCAATCTCCGTGCTCATAGACACAGAAGGAACCGCAAGAATACCCGAACATGATCTGAGCCAAATTGTAAGAAAGCTCTTCCCCTTGACGCCCAAGAAGATGATTGCCTACCTGAAGCTCGACCGCCCAATCTTTGCCCAAACCTCATACGGCGGACACTTCGGCAGAAACCTCCCTAATTTCACCTGGGAAAAGACCGACATGGTCGAAAAACTCAAGAAGGCCGCCGGAAACTGACGTTTACGCACCAAGCACGATTTTTTTGGACGGTAGCATTCAGGCGATAAAAGCCAATAATTACACCGTGCCCGCTAAAAATAGCGAGAGCACGAATAGCAGGATGAGCCCCTAACCACTTTAGCCGTCGCCGACACGGCCACGCTGCTGTCATTCCGCACTTGATGCGGAATCCACTTCCCCTATACGCTCCACGCTCCACGCCACCTTTTTGCTCATTCCAAGCAGCCCAAGGCGACTGCGCCAATCTCCCTTTCGTCATTCCTGCGCAAGCAGGAATCCACTTCCCCTATTCGCCCTACGCCACCCGCTACACCCTAAACCCTGGTTTTTTTCCTTTTTCCCCCAAAATTTCATTTGACTATTCCTCCTTTTCCCCTTAATATTGCCCCCCGGAGTAATTGAGCGATGGGCAACTGCGACTTTCTCTTAGAAAATGCCAGCCCTTGTATGGGCAGAATAACTACAAGGCTCGCCACTTCGCTAAGCCGAGTCCGCGCGACTCCATACGGACAACAAGTATTCGTATTCCGCCGAACCCCGCTTGCGCCATACGCTGATGCCGGTTTTATAACCCATTTCAAAACCAAATAATTCTTCTAAGGTGAATGGCCATGGCAGAAAATGAAAAGAAATGTTTTTTTTGCGGCTATGATTCAAGAACAACCTACTTACCCCAGGTGGGTTTCTCTCTGCTTTATGAGTGTGAGTATTGCGGGAAATATATCTTAGATAATATGTGGGTTCAGATTTTTACAGATGAGGATAAGTTTAAGATGGCCTGTGTGCTAAATGAAAGACGCGTAAAGGGATTCGGGGGAATAGCGTTAGACGAGGAAACAAAAGCACAAGACTTGGTTTGCGGGTACCCGCGAATTTCAGTAAATGAACTACTGGCTCAATTCCCACAAGCAGCCGGGGAGTTCCTAAATAGAATATTGCTAAACCTAAGCCGATTAGCACCACGGCCGTTCAGTGAAATTCGTTTGAACTTTAACAAACCGGACAACTTGTATTTCTTTACGAAAGACAGCCGAGAATGCATGACTATTCTCAAGGAGCTAGCTGAGCACGGATTGGTCAGAGAGGGTACTGGTACCATGGAAGAATTAGGTAGAATGCTTACTTCGAGAGGGTGGGAGATTATAGAGCGGCTGCAGAATTCTGCAATCGAGAGCAGGCGAGCTTTTGTCGCTATGTGGTTTGACTCAAGCATGGATGATTCTTATGAAAGAGGAATCAAGCCCGCGGTAGAAGACGCAGGTTATATGCCGCTAAGAATAGACCTTAAGGAGTTCAATAACAAAATTTGCGACGAACTCATAGCTGAAATCAAACGCTCCAAATTCTTGATAGCTGATTTTTCTGGATTGAGAAGCGGAGTGTTCTTTGAAGCAGGCTTTGCCAAAGGACTTGGCAGAGAAGTTATTTTTACCGTTAGGAAAGAAGATGTCGAGGAATTAAAAGAACATTTCGACACAAGACAATATAATCACATCGTATATAATTCCCCAGAAGACCTGCAAAAAAAACTGTACAATAGAATTCGTGCAACTATTCTTTAGCAAGGTCGCGTGTGCAACTTGTTTGCTCACGCGGAATCATTTAATGAAAGAGTTTGAGCAAAAAAGCAAGAAGCAGTCTTTCATTACCGTTTTATACAAACCTTATAATTATCGTTAGCGAGCCAGTATGAGCATTAAAGAAGAAATTGAGCGTCAAGATATAATCGGAGAAGCTAAGGCCGGATCTTACCAGCCAATTAGATTCACTCGAGTAAAATATAAAGGTAGCGACGCAACATACATAGATATACGCATGTACCAACGGGGATATGATGACGAGCGCGATGATGTCTATTACCCGACTAAGAAGGGATTTCATTTTCCGGAAGCTGAGTTTAAGAAAGTTATAGAAAGATGGACCATCACGCCATCAGCCTATATTCATCCCACTGTGATGGCCAAGGCGTTCGAGTTGTTGTCCACGCGTCAATTCGAGAGTGCCGTTTTTCAAGCATTTAAATCTATCGAAATCGCCGTTAGGCAAAAGTGTCGTTTCTCCGACGAAGACTATGGCGTTTCTTTGATAAGGAAGGCCTTCAATCCCCAAACTGGGCCACTTACTGACTACACTCTTCCCCTTGCTGAACGTGAAGCACTCGCGCACTTTATTGCAGGTGCATATGCTTTGTATAAGAATCCATGTTCCCATAAGGATGTTGAAATGGATTTTTATGACGCTTTCGATAGAATCGTGGTGGCAAGCAAGATAATGAAAATTGTCGAAGCAGCGACAGTTGCTGATACCACAAATAAACCACCAAAGGACCTAATTCGATGATCCGCAAGAGACACAAGATAGATCACTATTGTGCTGTGATGGAGCAGATAAAGAAACGTGTTGAAGTCGTAAATGGTTTTCTCCACGGAGGATGTTACACTTTATATATGGCTACTACTCTGGAATGTATGTACTTGCAAGTCAGGAAGATTCTTGAGCTAATTGTCCTTGGTTCACTCGTAGTGAATAAGAAAGAGTTTTCAACACACCATAAGAATTTCCACAAGCTTTGGAATGGCGGCGAAATTCTAAAAAAGATTGAAAAAAACAATCCCGATTTCTATCCAAAGCCCGTAAAAGAGAAACCTTCTTCAAAACCAAGAGTTAAGTCACATTTGGAAGATATTCAGGATGGTTATTTAACCAAAGATGAATTCATAGAGGTTTATGGGCGGTGTGGAAAAATAGCACATGCGGACAATCCTTTTGGCTCCAAAACCAATTATCCTTATTACGAGAAGCAAATCTCCGAATGGCTGAGAAAAATAATGACACTATTGAATACCCATACAATACGCCTTGTAAATGACCAAAATATGTACTTGATTCATATGAAGGAACAGGGAGATGACAAAGTACATGGCTACACCTTCGCCCGTGTGTAGCACTGTAGTTCCCTCACGCTGGCTCCCAGCCACAAAAAACGACCCTTTCAAGCAACGGACAGCCAACGACAAACATCCAAGTTCTAGGTCAATTTCGGTCGTTACTGAAAAGTATTTGGCACCTTTTGGTGTGCGCTGGACACCTTGCCTCTGAAGGGTGAAGCGGTGGCGGAATTCATTCTGTTATATTCCTTGATATTAGGCACAGTGATAGTTGCTATGCTCCTGATAATGCTCGCCTGTGGCTGGAGGCCGGATGTAGACCAGGAAAAAAAAGAGTGGAAACGTGCATCACCGGTAATATGGAGACTCATTTTCATCTTCTGTGCTTTGTGTGGGCTTGCTCTATGCAAGATCGCCGGAATGGACGATAAATATGCCATCTCAGTTGGATTTGTTTTATTCTCGCTTCTCGAAGGGGCAGCGCGGTTTTGGTCTTACAAGAAACGCAGCAAACACATAAAGGAACTCGATAACGAATTAACCTGTAACCCGAATGATAAACCGAAAGAATGACAGACGCCCCCCAGCTCTGCCCGCTGGTCGCTCCCCGCTCCATCATCCACGGTCCACGTGCGACGGGTCACGGGTCGCGAACTACGCTTGCCCGCCACTTGTCCGCCGCAGGCGGATCTGGCGCGGCCGACCTCCAAAAAAGCAAAAGTGTTAGAGTAGTCCATAAGTATATATGCATACACTTATACACTCTGTACTCCGTTCTTGTCCCGCTAAGAATACCTCCCCTGCATTTCTAACCGCGCCCGAACCATTGCAGCAGGCTTGGCCAATCGGGCGAATGCCCCGCGGACGAAGCCGGGAACCCGCGACAAAGCTCGCTCTACGAGCGGCTTCCGGTCAGTCCGCAGGTCCGCCGCAAGGCGGAACCCCAAGCTGACTGAAAACCTCCGTGCTCTCGGCGTGGTCTGTGGTCCTGCTACTTCGTGTGCATTCGTGGCCCATTCCTTGCCCTTTTCCGTTGACTTTTCTTCCAAAATCGAGTATAATACCCACCAGAATGTTACAACTTGATACTGAATACTAAATACCAAACGCGGACCCCTTCAAAATGGCTACCCAAGCCCGAAACTTATCCCGTGAGATGATCTTACCTGCCTATAAGGCAGCTATCTCACCGGGACCGCCCCCGTCTCACACAGCCCCGTCAAACTCGGCAACCCTCTACTCCCCCAAACAAACCGCCCATCCCGCCTGCCTTCAAATAGAATCCCGCCCGAAGGGCCTCCACAATTTTGCATTTTGCATTTTAATCTTTGCATTTTCCGTTACAAGTGTCGAATATCCTCTACAAATCCGCCCTTTTCGTGCAAAACGAACCCAATCTTGTCCGCCTCCGGCGGATTCGAAACCCCTTATTTGGCAAAGACTTACGGAAAAAACGCCGAATTCTGCCCCCGAAAAGCAAACCCAAAACGAACCCAAACGAACCCAAACAAAGCCAATCCGACCCCCGTTTTTCGCTCACCAGGGCCCCCCAAAGCCAAAACGAACCCAAACAAACCCAAACAAACCCAATTTCCCAAAAACCCAAGAATCGACGCAACCTCTTTTATGGAAATGGGTTATGACAACGCAGCCGCCTTCAAGCTCCAGCAAAACAAACCTAATCAAACCCAATTTCAAACGCCGCACGTACTCATTGACACCCTTGTGCGCAAAAACCCTTCAAACATGCCCATCCTTGCAAATCTCGGCCCCCATCTTTCGCCCAATAATGAACGCTGCCTCTCACCACCCCCAACTGAAAATGTTCCAAAACCGGTTGAGGTACCAAACGGCCCCTCACAACCGACGTCAATGCTTAAAATGTCTCTTGCCGGTAAACACCATGGCAATACCGTGCTTGTCTGCGGTCGCAATTACCTCATTATCCTTGTTCGAGCCGCCCGGCTGAACTATGCATGCCACACCTGCTTTGGCCGCGTTCTCGACGTTGTCGGCAAATGGGAAGAATGCATCCGAAGCCATGGCACAGCCCTTGGACTCATCGCCCGCGCGCTTGAACGCAATCAGGCCCGATTCCACACGGTTCATCTGGCCGGCACCGACGCCCAGGACCCTGCGGTTCTTAACGAGGACAATGGTGTTGCTCTTGGTATGTTTCGCTGCCAGCCACGCGATTCTCAAGTCCTCAAGCTGCTCTTTGGTGGGCTTTGCTTTCGTCGGGTAGGTCAGCACCTGCGGCTCCCAGCCGACCAGGTCGCGCTGCTGCAGCAGCATCCCACCAATGATGCAGCGAGCGTCGTATTCGCCCCGATCAATCTTGGCCCTGTCTATCGGCCCGGTCTCCATCAATCGAACCCGGCTGCCCCAGGTCTTCAGGGTCCTGATTATCGCGACGGCCTCGGGCTTGAACTCCGGTGCGATTATCACCTCCGCGAAGAACCCGCCCGCACCACGCGCCTTTCCGAATCGGCTGTAAGATTCCATGATCGTCTGCGCCAGCTCAGCATCAACCGGCCTGTTCAGCGCCACAATACCCCCGAAGGCGCTTATCACATCACCCTCGTATGCCTTGCGGTATGCCTCGATAATGTCCTTATCAACTGCGCATCCGCATGGATTAAGGTGTTTGACCACCACTGCCGCCGCCTCGTCAAATTCCTTGACAAGCTCGAAGGCCGCGTTCGTATCCAAAAGATTGTTGAAACTGATGGGGGTGCCGCCCTCCAGCAATTTCGCGCTGCTGACCGAAGTCTCGCCGCTCGATGGCAGCTTGTAGAACGCCGCCGTCTGGTGCGGATTCTCTCCGTAACGCAGCGAGGCCTCCTTCTTGAGTGCGACCGAGACCCTCTCCGGATAATCCACTGCCGCCCTTTTGTTAAGATACTTCGAGATAGCAGCATCATAAGAAGCAGTCAGCCCGAAGGCAACCCGGGCAAAGTCGCTGCGCAGCTCGTCGCCCACTGCGCCATCCTTTTTTTCCATCTCCTCGATTACCCTCTCATACTGCTGGGGGCTTGTCACTACCGTAACGAACTTGTGGTTCTTGGCAGCCGAGCGCAGCATGCTCGGCCCGCCAATATCAATATTCTCGATCGCATCTTCCAGAGTGCAGTCCGGCCTGGCAATAGTGGCTTCGAACGGATAAAGATTCACACACACCAAATCAATCGGCTCGATGCCGTGCTCCTTCATCGCTCCCGTATGTTCTGTCTTGTCCCGAAGACCCAGAAGAGCACCGTGTATCTTTGGGTGAAGCGTCTTTACCCTTCCGTCCATCATCTCCGGAAACCCGGTAATGGACTCAATTCCAACAACCTTCACGCCCGCTTCCTTCAGCGCTCGGGCCGTCCCTCCGGTGCTGATTATTTTAACGCCCATTCCGATCAGCTTCTTTGCAAACTCTACAACCCCTTCCTTGTCGGAAACACTTACCAACGCCGTCTTGACTTTCACATCCATTTGAACTCCTCTTCCTTAGAATTTTCCGGTTCCACTGTTCTTTACCTGCCTGAAAAGACCCTATTTGACCGGTCTTAGACAGACGACACGCCCGCTTTGGTTCCCGATATATATCTTCGAGTCAACCATGTTGGTCACATATCTCGAAACGCGGGCAAAATTCACCGAATAAAGCCGTTGCCTCTTTTTGTTGTCCATCACCACAAGTTCGCCTGTTTGTGTAATCACATAAGCCTTCTGCTCGGCCTCCGCAAGTAAACCGGCCCCATGCTTGACCTCCCACATGAACTGCCCGCTTTTTTTGTCTATCGCCGTAACACCTTTATCATTAACGTACTGATAGACAACTTCTCCCGTTACCCAGGGCGCCGTCTCAAGTATCGCCTCCGTCTGATACTTCCAAACAGGAGGGCTTCCCCTCGTTATGTCGAGTTTATAAACGTGCGTATCTCTGCTGGCAAAAAACAACCATTGTTCGTCCCTAACCACCGAACCGACAATACCGTCCGCAGCATCAAACTGCCACAGCCGCCTCGGCCGGTCCGGAGTGATACATACAACATTGCCCCCGGCCGTCGCAAAAACTACATAATCGTCTCCCGCATTTACCGAAGTAATCACCGACTCATTCTCAGCAGATACCTCGAACAGCTCGACCCGGTCCTCGGCGCGAAACGTCCGTAAACGCCTGTCGGCGCCAGCCATGTAGAAATACCCGCTGTTCCGCGCAACCGGACACGTCACACCAAAACCCAAAGTCTTACCGCTCAGCTCTCGACCCGACACAGGATCGATCTCGACCAGCCTGCCGCCCACTACAGATATAAGCTTGTCCTTATACAGCTCAATCCCAAGCACTGTAAAGCCCGCCGGCGCAAAAGCCCGGCTGAACAGTAAACCGCCTCTTCCCCTGTTCAAAGAGACTATATAGTTCTGATCTGATAACGCATATATGCTATCACCAAGAATAAACAGTCGGTCAAGATGCTCGCTTTCCTTAAGCGGAAGCTTTGTCTCCCATACCAGCTCCATCTTGGCGCGCTCCAGCAGCTTGGGCGAAACAAGCCACTGTTCACGCTCTTCTCCGCAAAAGCATACGACTGTCTCAACAAGAACCAGCAGATTCACCAACAGCACCAGCTTATGTCGCGTCATTACTCGCATTTCTTGCACCCCCGCAGAATTCCCAAAAAGGTGATCTTACTTTTTTTCACCACGCCTCTTGTCTGTCTACCTTGCCCCATTCACGGCATCTCAACATAATCAGCCAGATCGATATTATGCTCCGCTTCGAACGAGCGCATTGCCTCAATCCGCTCAATATCGTCCCTGATCCGGCTCTCCAGCTTAAATATGTAGGGCTTACCCGCCAACCGGTTATGCAGGTCGTCAAGCATTGGCGCCCACGCGCCGCCGTATAACTGCGACTTGAGAATAACCAGCATCCGATGCTCCTCACTCAAGCCATTGACGAAATGGCTCACAATCTCGCTTACTGCCGTTTTCCGGCTGTTGTCGCTATTTTCTGTCTGCTCAACCATAATCTTCACCTCACCCTGCCGCGAATCCTAACAGCCAGATGTGGAAATTGCAACAAAATTTCCCAAATTAGGACCTAAGACTGTAACGTCCCAAAAACACAAGTCCGGCAACGGGTTTGACGCTGCCCGGCTGAGCCTCCCTTGTCAGAAGGTGTACCTCACCGCGCCGTAGATATTCGTATTGTTCCGGAACTGTCCGAAAAACGTGTCGGAGTAATCCCCGAAAAAGATGTTCGCCCCCGCCTCCAGGCCCAGATTGTCGCTCGCCTTGTAATGGACGTTTGGCCGCATGTAAACATCCTTGTCGGATGGCGAAAAATAGGTAAACAGCGAGCAGCGAAGGTTCTGATTCATCAAGAGCTTTGTCAAACGCAGCGTAGTCAGGTGCCTGTTTCTGTCACGGTTCAGGCCTGCCGGCACACTTTCCTGATACCGGTCATAATCTAACATGTGCTCAAGGTAGTACTGCAAGCCCGCCGTGAAATCCTTGCCTATCTCCTGCGTGTAGCCCGTCAGAAACCTTAACTCCGAATTGTTTATTCGACCGTCTCGCCCGCTCCGGTCGTCTGCCGACTCGTAGTAGCCGAATTCGAGGTTCCCTATACCCTTGCCCACCGTTCCGCGAACGCTTGCCCCATAGACGTTCAAATCCGGGAAGGTCGCCTTGGCGCCCGTGGCGTTTACCCCGCCGGGACTCTTCCAATAGCCCCGGTATCCGTAAAGTGCGTACTCATATCCACCTATGTTCTTGTAGAGCCGCGCACCGACCTCCGAATCCCTCCCGTAGCGATCCGGCTTGTCTGTGTGGATTATCGCATCCTCCCCCGCTAACGCATCCAGCCCCGAGTTCCAGTATGAAATCCGCTCCCCCGTGATATGGCGGTCTGGGTCAAACTGCGGCGTATAAACAACGTCGAGATTTGCCAGGTCGCTGAAAAGACTCGCCTTTGCCGCGTCGGACGGCGCCTTGAGATATTCAACATCCCGCCCGATGAAGAACGACTGCCAATCCTTCGGAAACAAATCATTGATAAAAACAAGGTCGCCTGTTCCCCAGGTGAGAATCTGTCTTCCGACCTTAAGATCCATAAAGTCGAAAGGCCTTGTGGACATGGACGCTTCACGCAAATCAAAATCCGCATCTTCCATTACGAGGTCGCCGATCACGTCGCCCTTGAACTTCAGGTCCGCCCAGTCCAGAAATGACGACAAATCGAGTTGAAGCCGGTTCTCCATAATCGACATGTCTTTCTCGTGCGGGTCGTTTCGCGTCCGGTACCCCGCCCGCATCTCGTAGAAGCCGTGCACGTCCAGATTTGATGACAGTGAGGCAAGATCGTTTGCATTATCTTCCTCTGCTTCGACAGATAAACAAAGAAATACAAATACCGAGAAACCTGCGAGCAGTTTACTGATCACTTTGTAACATCCAATGATCATGAAGCCTGTATTGAATGCATTCCGATCCCGGTACGGCCATGAGGCTGTTGCCGGGTTCGCCTTCGCCGGATTCATTGACGGCCATTATGCGACTGATATTGTAAAGTAAAGCCACTTATTCAAAAAATCAACTGATTTTCGCCGGCATTCATGCCCTTGTGGCACACGCGCCGATGCAGGTCAGGCTCTGTGTCCACTTGCTCGTTATTCACTTTCCACCATACCAGCATCATCAAATGAACGATTCAACAAATCAGATAGATTCAGTCTTGATGCCCAGTATTTGAGATATTTCAAATCCAGCTTATCACCCTGGATTTTCAACACGCCCAAGACATCTTTCCACTGTTGTTCTGATACCCTGCCGCCGCCATGATACCATTGCAGCTTGTTAAGTATAATGTCCTCCGGCGAAGATAAATACAACTTACGAGAACTTTCTTCATCCAAAGTGTCAGGTCGGCGTCTGGCGAATGCCTGAGAATCATACGGGCGATCCTTTACAATGAAAACGTCGATTTTGAGCATAGTCTCAAGATGAATCAGGTTGAAAGAAGTTCTTCTGTGAATCGCATCCCTGATCATGTCAGCATCGATGTAGTAGTCTTTTTCAAGGGCTCTTAGCAAGTCATTAGCCTGGTGTGTTTGCACGTTCGCAACTAAATCGACATCCATTGTCGCACGCGCAATGCCATAGGCGGAACTTGCCACAGAACCTCCTATGTAGTACGCTATCCCAAGTCTCTCAAAACATTCGATTACCATATCCAATGCGACAATTATGTCGGGTTTCTTCATAGCTGCTTATGCTCCATGTACCGGCGAAGTCCCTCAGCAATTTTATCTCCATAGTGATTTGCAACAAAGGCCAAATCCACTCCTCGTTCACTTAGAGATGGATTCGCGCGATGAATAGCCCTTCGTGAAAGATAAATGGCAGTTTGAGCCAGCGACCGAACTCTTGAGACTCTTCTGGAAACGCTTGATTCGCTAAGCAATCGGATCTGCACTTTTTCTGCTTGAGGGGCGGTATCAGGAGACTGACTTATCATTTCATTATATTCCTTATCTCATCGCCTCTCTTGGCGGCGTCCGCAGGTATCGCTCAGTGAATATGTCTTCAAGGTCGATATCATATTTCACGTCGCTGAATTCCATCTCCGTCCTGCTGCCGGTGTTCAAAGCAGAAACCACCGACTTTACCACCGTCGGGAAATCCTGAATGGTCTCTACTTTAGCGGCTTCGATAACCCGGTACACCTTGTTTTTCTCGTCGTAGAATTCCATCTTCATCGGCACATAACTCTTGCGGTTAATCGAGACGTTGTAATAGCTGAACTCCACGCTGTCAGGCTGCTTCGGCACGTTCTTAATCACGAACAGCTCATCCGTCGTACCTATAAGCTCGTGCGTGTCTTCCTCCAGGCTCCGTCCCGAAACGTCTTCGTACAAGAAGTCGGAGCCTATGAAGCTCGTGCGTTTGTCGCCGGCGGCAATCCGCTTCACCAGATCGAGAGCCGGCAGATACAGCCACCTGTCGTCGTCCTTCTTTACATCCGCGTGTTTGTGAACCATGTAAACCATTTTGCGGACGTCAGCCGGCTTGAGAAAATAGACAAAGTAATTCTGGTCCCCGCCATCTTCGACATCTTTTCGCAAGATGATGAACTCACGCTGCCGCTTCTGCCCGTTCTTGTCCGTAATAGTCATACTGATCTTCGCCTTGCCATTCTTGCCCTGATAGTATGCCACGAGATTGGCCTTGTGAACAATGGTATTGGCATCGGGGATCTGCTCCGATTCCGATTTGGCTGCCGTCCCTTTGTCCGCCCCGGCGGCATTCGGCTCGTCGGCGCCCCACACCGGCAGTGTAAAGATAGCAGCCAGCAGCGTTATAGTTACGCTTCTCATCTTAGACCTCGCTTTCTCTCATTGTTTCCCCGTCTCAATCTTTTACGCCCAATTTTCTGAGTATCGACATCATCGGACACCAACTCGTAAAGGCCGACTGCAGCAGGTTCAGCCCCACGAAACCGGTGAAGAACAGCCAGTAAGGCGAGTGAAAATGCGCCAGCAATACGCTTCCAAGGACAAAAGAACCGGCCACGCCTCGCAACATTCTTTCAACATTCATGGCTTACCCCCTTAGTTTTAGTCTCCTTTGTTCCGGCTGCCTTGCAGGCCTGCCGCCGCGACACGATGCCGCACGAGAGCCCAGTCAGCGGTATCGCTATTATAATAATCAGTCCCAGTTTATTCCAGCCAAGATTCCAGTACTGGTGGAGGTTTATCGACACCAGCAGCACCGTCGCCGCCGAAATCGCCAGGCACAGCCCACAATTACAGCTTGGCGTCATCGGCGCCCTGGACGGCTTGAACAGCGGCCTCTCCGCCAACTTCAACACTGCCGGAAGTACCAGCAGCGTAACCGCACCTGATAAACCCATTATCGCACACAAGAATATCCCCACCGTCTTGTACGGCACCAACGGCGCTGCCAGCAGCGGCAAAAAACCGATTGCGATTACCAGAACGTTTCTGCTTATCGCCCGCGCCGGCTCTGTGAACATCACCGCGGCGCTCACCTTCCACGAGCCCGTCTCGGCATAGCTGACCCTCGCACGTTCCAGGAAATGTATCGCGAAATCGACGGCCATCCCCAACGTCAGCGCGCTGAGCACCGCCACCGGCATATCGTAATCCTTGCCTACCAGCCCTATAATGCCGTAGATAAAAACTATGGTTATCAACAACGGTATCATGCACACAAGGCCCCACAGCGGCGAGCGAAACAGGATCGCCATCATTATGAACACAATCAGAAAGCTGCCCAAGAACGACTGCAGCATGCCCCAAACCATCCTATCCTGCCAGACCGTGTTTATGTAGGTAAGCCCCGCCCAGTTGTACGTCATCGATACCGGCGGCGGATTCTCCTTAAAGAACCTGTCGACCGCCCTGACCACCTTTTCCATGTCCTTGTTGTCGCCGCTCGTCAACTGCAGCCAGATATTCGCGCCCATATAGTCGTATGTCACTAAGTGCCAGAGGTCATCAGGATTATGGCTGCTCTGGAACTGTAGCAGGCACTGTGCCACCGCCGCCGAGGAATCCGGAATTCTATAACTGGCCCGCGTGCCGTCAATCAGCTCCTGATGAACCTTCTTGACCACGTCGGCGACGGAATTGCTCTTGCCCACCAGTTTAGAGTCCTTGAGATAAGCCTGCAATCTGGTGATATAACGGAGAACCTCCGGCTGCTTGAAAGGCTTGACCCGCTCTTTCTCCTCCTCCAGAAAGTCAACAAACTCATACCACACATCCGCCTCTTTTCCTTCTGACGAAGCGGCCTTCTCCTCCACGACCTTAGCCAGCTTGTCCAGCAGCTCGCCCTTGCTCTCGGTCCCCGAAGGGCCTTCGAGCAACAACCCTTCCACCTGCGCGGCGACTTCCACCGCCTTGGGGTACTTGGCCTTGAATTCGTTGCCTTTATCCGATATGCACTCCCGAAGGTCGCTTATATAGTCATACACAACGGTCCTGCTCTCATTGGCATCGAGCACCAGATATGCCATGTAGGTCCCGCCGAAGTGCTTGTTCAATTCATCATCGGCCTGCCTTATCGGATGGCGCTTCGAAAACCACTTCACCGGATTATCGTTGACGTTGATTCGCGTAATACCGTAAATCGCCACGGCTGTTATTATCAGCACAACCAGCAGTATGGCCTTGGCCTGACTGTAAGTGAACCGCCCCGCCGCATCGAGCAGTCGGCTAAGCCAGCTCGGTTTATCCGCATGGTGCACCTCGCGACCGAAGTTCTCGAGTGACTTATCACTTATCATCATCACATAAGCAGGGACAAACGCAACCGTAAACACCCACGCAATCATAATCCCAATGGCTACGAAGATCCCGAACACCTGCACCGGCGGAATCGGCGTCAGCGCCAGCGACGCGAACCCCGCCGCAGAAGTCAGCGACGTGTAAAGCATCGGCACGAACAAATTGCTCATCACCTCCGTAATCGTCCCTTTTCGCCCCTTGGCTTTGGTGTACAGGTCGAAGAATTCCGACAGAATGTGAACCGAGTCCACCACCGCTATCGGCATCAGGAAAATCGGGATCATCGAGCTCATGATGTGCACAGGATAGCCCAGACCGATCAGCAGCCCCATCGTGGAAATCACCGAAACCATCGCAACTATCATCGGAGAAATTACCAGCACCAGCTTGCGGATGAATACGAGCATCAGAATGAAAATCACCACCATTGCCAGCGGCGCCGAGATCGCCATCTGGATGAACATCTCGACACCAAAAGTATCCTCCGCCACCGGCAGACCGGTGACATAGTATTGCTCCGGCCCGCCCAACTGCGCCGTCTTCTCCCGCAGCATGCTGTAAACCTTGTAGCTCAGGTCCTTGCTGGTCAGAGGCAAATATAGACACAACGCGTTCGCCGTCTCATCCGCAAATAACGTCCCCACCAGCAGTGGATTGGACATCGCCTTATCGTGAATCTCCGTCGCCTCGGCCTGCGTGGTTGGCGGTTTCCTCATCAGCCATTCGAATCGAATCTCTCCGGGCCCGCCCTGCCCGATATAGTCAACCGTAGATGGCGCCAACAGGTCCACTTCAACCACGCCAATGCTCCTATTAGCGTCTTCCGGGTCCGGCCAGGTGAGCGATTTTGCAAACTGTGTCAGCTCATAAACCTTGCGAAGTGTTCCCGGATTGAAAACGCCGTTGGGGTCTTCGTTATTCACGATACCTACAACGACAATGTCGCTCAGTGCGAACCGCTTCTTCGTTGCATCATGAAAAACACGGACCGGCTCATCCTCCGACAGCATGTTCTCCGGGTCCGTGTCCACCTTCATCCGAGGTATCAACGCCCCCAGCGCCAGCGTAAAGACAACCATCACCGCCGTAATAAGCTTGTAGTGCCGCAGTGAGAAGTCCGTAATCTTTTCTCTAAGCTCCATCTTCACCCCCTGCTTGCGTCAACGTTAATCCTTCACGATGCCCGAAAGAATCGCCTTTTCGGCCGGCACGACCTCGCCGCCCATAATCCGCCCCGCGTCGCCGCCCAACATCGCCGCCATAAAGCCCGTATTCATTCTCGATACGTACACCTTATCGTCGTCACCAACCCATACGCTCACGGCACACGGCATCATTGCCGACATCGCCATGCTGCTCGTCAGTACGCTCCTGGCGTGTTTCGGACTGCACAACTGCACAATCTTCACCCGCGGCTCAAACTCTATGCCTTTGCTCGCCATCGACTTGTTGACGTCCAGCACGCCCGACACAACCCAGTTTGCATCCACAATCGCCTTTTGCAGCCCCTCGACCGTCTCATCGAAGCCCATCGCACTTTCGGCGGTGACAATCATCTTCGACGGCATGATCCCCAGAATCACCGCCCCGCACAGGACCGCACCGATTACAACGCCCACCAGAGCCGCGATAATCGTCGTGTTCCTGACATACAATCCTTTTGTCTGCTCCAGGTTCTCAGCCATCTTCCGACTCCTTACTTTTTCTCACAATGGTTATACACGCAGTGCAGCAGCTTTATCACGTTCCTGTTCTCTATGCGGTAATAGACCTTGGCGCCGTCACGCCGGCTGCTCAGCACACCCTTGTCCTTCATCAGATTCAGGTGCTGGCTCGTGACAGCCTGCTTGCCCCCGATCGCCTTGACAATATCGCCAACGCATTTTTCCCCACCTTCCAGCAGCTCGACTATCCGCAGCCGAACCGGATGGCCCACAGCTTTCAACAACTCTGCTACGTGCTCTGCCGTATCATTATCCATACCGACGCTCCCAAAACAAGCCTTTTCGCAAAAGGTCCTTCCAATAGTATCGTATTATTACTATATGGCAATAATACTATACACGCAATGCGTTTGTTCGCAGCAAGAGCATAATTTTTCGCACTCTTTCCTCAATGCCGCCATGACTATCAGACTTTACCGGCAAACTGAAATCTGGTAGGATTACAAACACAAACAGTCTTTGCCGAAACCTCGATAACAGAAAGGAGTTAGTATCATGCAGCGACGCGAATTCCTAAAATCCGCAGTAGCCACAGGCACCGGACTGATAATCCTGCCAAGCGGCACCCTGAACGGGGCCAACGCCCCCAGCAACAAGCTTAACATAGCCCTCATCGGCGCATACGGCCGCGCCAAGGCACACTACGGCGCGATATCGAGTGAGAACGTCGTTGCCCTGTGCGACGTCAACGAAAAGAACCTGGCCATCGCTGCCGAGAAGTTCCCCGAGGCGAAGCACTATGTTGACTGGCGCAAGTGCCTTGAGCAAAAGGACATCGATGCGGTGGTCTGCTGCACGACCGACCATACGCACGCCTTTGTCGCCAACTGGGCGATGAATCGCGGCCTGCATGTCTATTGCGAAAAGCCGCTCGGCAACAGCGTCCACGAGGTGCGCGTCGTCCGCGCCAACTACCTCAAGAACAAGAACAAGCTGGCCACGCAGGTCGGTACCCAGCGTCACGCCAACGAAAACTTCAACCGCGTCCGTGAGCTCATCAAAGATGGTGCGATCGGCGAACTGAAGAGCGTGCACGTCTGGGGCGACCGCCAGCTTCGCAAGCCCGGCTACCCGCCCGCCGAAGGCACGCCGCCGGACAACCTGCATTACGACTTGTGGATCGGCCCCTCGCCATTCCATCCCTACAACCCCGACTATTTCTCCGGTAAGCCCGGCCTTAACTGCCTCCAGTGGAATATGTACTGGGATTTCGGCAGCGGCCAGGTCGGCGACATGGGCAGCCACACCATGGACCTCGCCTGGAACGCTATCGATGCCGGCCTGCCAACATCCGCCGAAGCCGAGGGTGAAGAGTTCAACCCCGAAGTCACGCCTGTCGAATTCAAGGCGACTTTTGAGCATCCCGCCAACAGTTGGCGCCCCGCTATACACGTCACATGGTATCAGGGCGGCGCGATGCCGCAGACGCCCAAGGGCTACATCGATTTGAGCAAGATGGGTCACGGCGCGATGTTCAAAGGCTCGCAGGGCTTTCTCATTGCGGATTTCGATTCCCGCATAATACTGCCTTACGGAAAAGAAGCCGACATGACCTACTACAAGCCTCGGCCAAAGGATGAGCTTATCCCGCCGCTGGGCCATTTCCAGGAGGAATGGACAAAAGCCTGCAAGGGCGACCTCAAGACCTCGTGCAATTTCGATTACGGCGGCACGCTTATCGAGCAGATGCTTTTGGGCCTTGTCGCATACCGCGTCGGCAAAAAACTCGATTACGACGGCGATGCCGGCCGGGTCACAAACAGCGACGAAGCAAACCAACTGCTCAGCCGCCAGTACCGCCCCGGCTGGACCCTCGACGGATAAAATCCAGCCAAAAATTACTCTTGACCCTTGACCCCCGTTGGGTATAATTCGGGCACAACGAAGGGATACAGCCGGATGTGCAGAAACTAAAAGCGAGCACGAAATTCTGCCGTGTTACTTTTGCGCGAACGGCAGGTATCTGGATAAGAGATAAGTGCGTAACTGGAGGCCGAGATACGAGCGACGAGCCACGATTCACCAAATGGCGTTGGGCATTGCATTCCTTGCGTTTACGGGAAATCGCCAGCGGTTAATCGGCAAATGGGTATTGGTTAAATCCTGAGTGGTTAAGCCGTGCCCGAATCGTGAAACCCAATGGGCAAACCGGAAAAGGGGACGAGAAATGCAAACTCGATTGTGGTCATCGGTTGCACAATTTGCGACATGTGTTTCTCTAGGGTTGTGCTGCGCCGGTTGTCAGATAGCTCCTTGTGACCCTGGTCGGCAGCAGCTGAATTCGGCGCAATTGGCTTTAGCTGAGAGACTCGAGGAACGTTTGATGGAGGTTGCTTCGCAGGCCTTGCCAGAGAGCCCCTTCCTTGCGATTTGCAGTATGGAAGGAGGGTTGAAACAAATTGGGGACGGGGCAAGACGGTTAGCATGTGAGAACGCCGGAAGAGGCCCCACCGAAGGGCAGATAAAGCAGGCAGAACAGAACCTTCCTTATACTCATCACCAGTGTGGAATCCGAACTAGCCCGTTTAACGGCCGGTCTTCCAACCGGGCCAACGACTGACGTTGCTGCTCTTGCCGTTGGAAATGTTTTGGACTGGTTGTGCCCGCTGTATCCGTTTTGCTGAGGTGGTGGGATGAATAGTCAAACTGAGATGGCTTTTCAGTTCGCGGCGGACTTGGCAAGGCAGTTAATCACTCTCTCCACAGGTATTCTAGCCCTGACGATAACCTTTACCAAGGGTCTGTGTGGCAGAGTCCCGTCGGATAAACTATGGACTTTGAAAGCAGCGTGGCTGGCATATTTGCTGACCATAGTCTTTGGTATCTTTAGCTTGATGGCTCTGACCGGAACGCTTGCACCCACCACCTCGACCTCTGCACGCAACCAAGTGCGGGGCAGAGCTCTCGACCAGGCTCAAGGTCCACCGGAGCAGGGCCCACCGGCGACTGAGGGGCCACGGATAGAAATGAGTTGCAGAATTTATGCGGGTCTGCAGGTATTATGTTTCCTCGGCGCGACTGTTTTCGTGATGGCGTATGGAATCACCGCCTTGAACACCGCGAAGCGGACCTCGGGGTTTGAAGATGCCAGGAACGCAAAGCAATGAGGATTGTGAAAGGTATCGTGTTTTTGTGTCTTGGCGGGAATTGTCGCATCGGGCTAAGCAAGTTGTGTACCCTTAGGCCAAACAAAAACATTTCTCAAACGCGAAGAAACTTTCTTTGACGGGGGTGCGCTTTTGGCTCTATCATATTATAAGCAGGCATGTGCAGGGTTTATCGTAGGTTGTCCGCAAGGGCAGCAGCGCGTATAGCCTGGGCCCCTACGACCTGAGGCCTGCTTCTTTATTAAGTCCGGGTAGCTGTTAGCCCGCATATTTCACAGGATTTTCAGATTTTTTGATAGACAAATGGCCTAACTGTCTGTAGTATAAGTAGTTATAACAACAATCATACTCAAACAGAAAGGCCATTTCTATGACAGACTGTAACACACAATCGATAT
>DATKZT010000099.1:0-2384 GCA_035527845.1 Sedimentisphaerales bacterium
ATGGAACGTTCCGGTACAAACAAGAGAAAGTTGTCATTCCCCCGAAAGGGGGAATCCAGCCATTTTATCAAGGTTTTCCGGACTCCTGCTTGCGCAGGAGTGACAGGATGTCTGTTCCGTTATTTATTAAAAAAGCAATAAATAGAAGAAAAGGATTGTCATTGCCCTTTTGCCAACTCGCTGCCGAATCCAAAGAACGATGTACCGGCACCTGCGATATTACCTGCTCAACGGCTTGCCGAGTTTTTCTTCGACCGACGCAATCTTGCCGCTGATTCGGCCTGTCGCACCTTTTCTGTCGTCTATCTTGATTACGAGATAGACCCGGTTGCAGGTTTCGAGCATCTTGTCTCGGCATCGCTTGACCAGCCCCATCACTTCCTCCCATTCGCCCTCCACGGTTGTCGACATCGGCCCGACTTTTGCCGGGAGTCCGCTCTCGGTTACCAGCTTTATCGCCGCTGCCACATCCGCACTAAGGCTTTCCCCCTTTCCGACCGGCATTATTGAAAAATCCACCACCATTTTTCAGACCCTTCCCTATTTATCAGCTCACCAATAGCGTATTCTTCGGACCATCACCGTCCGCAGCCGGACAGTAAATCTGCGTCATAACTCTTCGCCCCTCTGCCTGAGCAAATTCTTTACATCCCGTATGCGAACTTCAGAGTGGGGATGCGAAGAAAAATAATCTCCGAGGGTCGAGCTTGTTGACCGCTGACTTATTTCAGCCAGCCGCGACAGTAAACGGATAGACGCCTTGGGGTCATAACCCGCCGCCTCGGTCAAGCGCACCGCAAGTCTGTCCGCTTCGAGTTCCAGATCCTGTGAATACGCACTTTCGAGAAACCTCACGCCCACCTTCTGCAGCCAGCGCGACAGTGAGCCGCGAATAGGTGCGGCCCTGGCTCCCATAGCGATGGCTGAATTGCTGATAATCCTGTCCATCGCATGTCCCCGCATAACGTGACTCATCTCGTGCCCGAGGATAAACGCAACCTCATCTTCCTGCCACTCGCACAGCTCCACCAGCGACCGGGTAACGAAGATAAAGCCGCCGGGCAGTGCAAAGGCGTTGGGCTCGCCGCCTTCGACAGTCTCGAAGCTGAACCTGCGAAGCTTGTTCGCCACGCAGGCCGCGAGACGAAAACCCACTTCGTTCAACATTTGCGCCGTTCGCGGCTCCGGGTCAGGCTTCAGTTGACCTTTGATTTGCCGGGCCAAATCCTGGCCGACTTCGTGCTCGGCGCGTATCGCATCAGCCTCGCTGCCCGTCATCGATTGCCACATCCACTTCGCCTTGCGAACATGCGGCCCGACTTTTCTGCCCAGGTTGTAGAATAACCTGCTCATCTTACGTACTCTCGCTGGTCGGTAGTATCGCCGGCGATTATCAGCATCTTTTGCTGTCTCCACCTCCTTTACCGGTCCGGCTGACGACAACCTCATCTCGCCATTGTATTCGCTCGGCGGCGCCCCGTCAACCTTCCCCCCGACTCGTAGCCGCCGACAATCGCAGCGGCTAATCGAGCCGGTTGAGCGCCCCCCGGCACAGGCCTCAAAAGGACATACTGCATCCCTGCGGCACGGTAATATAAAGGGTCTCTGACATACGAGTGTTGTCAGCTACAAAGAATGAAGATAAAATCGGCCTCGTGGGCAGCAAACCGAATACAAACGAAAGGAACATTGTCCTGATAGGGATGTGTGGCGTGGGCAAGAGCACCGTGGGAGTGCTTTTGGCCAAGGCCCTGGGCTTCCATTTTATCGATACCGACGTGCACATACAGGCCGTCGAGGACAAAAGCCTCCAGCAGATCATTGACAAGCTCGGCATCGAGGCTTTCTGCCGGATTGAGCAGAATCATATTATGTCCATAGATGTCACCAACACCGTCATTGCGACCGGCGGCAGCGTGGTCTATAGTCCGCAGGCAATGCGGCATCTGGCGGACGCCGGCGTAATCGTGCACCTTGAACTTGACTATGAGACGATAGAGCAGAGAGTGACCAATCTGTACACGCGCGGCGTGGTTATGGAGCCGGGCCAGACCCTTCGCACACTGCATCAGAACCGTCAGCCGCTCTATCAGAAATACGCTCAGATAACCATCGATTGTGCCGGCAAGAGCCATGAACAGATCGTCGACGAAATCATCAAACGCATTGCCTGACGTTTCGGCCGCCAAAATACCGAAAATCTTGGCATCTTGGGCCCGAAATCGGGATTCTTCATCAGTGCCATTAGCCCGCATATTTCACAGGATTTTCGGATTTTTTGATAGACAAATGGCCTAACTGTCTGTAGTATAAGTAGTTATAACAACAATCATACTCAAACAGAAAGGCCATTTCTATGACAGACTGTAACACACAATCGATAT
>DATKZT010000100.1:0-6005 GCA_035527845.1 Sedimentisphaerales bacterium
CTCTGCGATTTTGTAAGATCGTTTCTGCATGGCTACTCCTTTCGAGAAAATATAAGTTTTTATCTGACCTGATCTTAAACAAAATCAGGCGGGAGTAGCCATCGCTTTTTTCAACCTCCAACTACGGATGGGACATGGTCGGAGGAATTACAAAAGGCAACTAAAGCTATTTCCGGTCAGAGCCGTATTGTGCTTTACTGTCAAAGTTCAAGATGTCCATTTGCCGAACGAGTGGCAATCAAGCTTCTCAAAGACGGTTTTTCAAATGTGTCTATATTCAAAGGCGGATGGGCAGAATGGACCGCCAATATTAACAAGGACAGGGGACTATGATTATGAAATTAGCTGGTTTAATATGGCAGCGACGTTTGGTTTATGGACTTTTGTTCTTTATGCGGGGGGCTTTGGGCTGTCTTTTCATATACGCCAGTCTTCCTAAGATTCGCCAGCCTTATGATTTCCTGGCCAATGTTTATGAATATGAACTTGTCGGCCCAAAGCTCGGGATGCTGGCGGCCATGAGCTTGCCCTGGCTCGAGTTGCTTGTCGGGATTTGCCTGGTTGGGGGAGTGTTTGTCAGTGGAGCGTTATTGGTTTGCATTGGTATGGCAGTGATGTTTACTTTCGTGATTGCTTCGGCGTTATATCGTGGACTCCAGATAGGATGTGGCTGTTTTGGCAGCCAAGGAGATATCATAAGTTATTTCACTCTTGTTCGTTCGTGCGCGATATTGTTTGTGAGTATCTTGGCATATTTGGGGACCATTTTTCTTAAGATAAAATCTTCCACAGGGCAAAAACCAGCATCTGCTGCGATTCCTGCAAAATTTGAAGTTGCTCTTTAATGACTTATTTAATCACTTGGAGAAAAGATTCAGTGAATATGAAATTCACAGCCGATAATGGACGGCGAGTATGTATTTGTGAAATTCTCGCGCGATTGGATTTGGGGTTGACTATAAGGAGCACCTGAAAGACCAGCTATAGAGAGTCAAGATTAAATTAACAGAATTGTTTGTACAGCTTTTTGACAATTGAAGTGTAGTGGATAGGACTCGATGTGAGATCGCCATCTCGCTGTGGGCGTCCCGATTTCGCATGTGCCTAACCGACCGCAGCCGCCTCGCTATCTGCCCCGCGAGCTCTGGAAAATTCGGACGGTGTTTTTGCCGGCCTGCTTGGCCGAATATAGCGCCTCATCCGACCGGCTCGTTATGTCCTCCGGACTCGTCTGACCGTCATACTCGCCCAGCCCCACGCTAATTGACAACCCTATATGCCCCCCGCTCCACGCCACCGGCGAGCTCGACACAGCCGCCACCATACGCTCGGCCACAACCACCGCATCCGCCAGCGCCGTACTCGGCAGAATCACCGCAAACTCATCCCCGCCATACCGCCCCGCAGTATCAATCTGCCGGATGCACTCCCTGATCTTCACCGCTATCTTCTTTATCACCTTATCACCCGCACGGTGCCCGTAGGTATCGTTTATCACCTTAAGATTGTCAACGTCCACCATGATAAGCGACAACGGCCCACCATACCGCCGACAACGCCACAACTCCTTCTCAAGAACCTCGTAAAGACGCTTATGATTTACAAGACCCGTCAGCCCGTCCGTCGTCGCCTGACGCTGCATCTTCTCGAAAAGCTTGATATTCCCTATCGACGCACCGATCAACTGGCTGAAAAGCTCTATCAACGCAATGTCCTCCGAGCTGAAGCTCCCCCCGTCCATCCTGTCAGCAAGATTCAGAACGCCTACCACTCGCTCCTGGCACACCAGCGGCACAATTACGCAGTTCTTCGTCTTATAATTCTCGGAGAACACTCGCTGGGACTTGCGGATTATCGGCCGGTTGTGCCTGTCTATGTCGCCTATGAAGATTACCTCCTTGCTGCGAGCCGCCATTACCATCGGCGAAGGCGGATGCTGATTCAGCGACACTATCTTGTTGATCAAGAATGGGTGGTTGTACTTCTGAAGATGAAGAATACTGTGTGTCTCATCTATCACATACAGAGATGCGAGCCTCACGCCTATCAATTGAGGGATCTCATGGATGCACACGTCTGCTATCCGCTCAATATCCAGACAGTTCACTTGGCGCGCCAGCGGCGTTACCCGCTCGAGCAGGGATACCCCCACGCCGTAACCTGCCCTAATTTCAGAACCTATGCTGCTCGCGTCCATAGTCCCAGAATAATACCCCTTCTTGCACCTTCTCGGCCTTTCGCACTCTTAATCAGCTTTACTCATACCTCTATCGGATATTTGAGCCCCCCCATTTGCTAAAAACTCCATGCTGCAGCTCGAAAAAAGCTGCCAAAAAATCGCTTCGAATCGCCCCGCAATCAACCTCACAAAAAAAATTTAAAAAAATTGAAAAAAAGCCAAAAAAAAAGTTGACGAAGTACGAAAGGGGTTTTACATTTTGCAAAACGTATAATGTTTGGGCCCGGCCCCGGCAGATCTGAACCTGAAAGACTCGCTTTACCGCCGGCTATGCCTTGGCCCAAAGAACCTGATCATTGTCATTGTGGAATCTGCGATTGACGGCCCGTCAACAACTGGTCGCAAAAAGAGCTTTAGCCCATGCAGTCCGAAATCAAGGTGAACACGCTGAAAATACCGGACAAGCTCTACCGAATCGGTGAGCTGGTTCGCTACACCCCTTTTTCAAGGCAGACCATTCACAACTACACCTCAATGGGGCTCATTCGCGAGGCCCAGTGGACCGAAGGCGGCCATCGTCTCTATGACGAGTCCGTCTTCCAGAGACTTGCAAGAATTATTGAGCTCAAGAAAACGAAGACCCTGTGGGAAGTCAGGAAAATCCTGCGTCAGGAAGAAGATGCCTTCAGCCCTGCCCGTCCCCCTCGCAGCATCACACAAGAGCTGACTGCAGGAATCCCCAAAACAACTGATTGACCGGATCGGTCGGAAAGGACTACGAACCGAAAGTCGCTAAAGACTAAACGTGGCCACATGAATTGACGTTACAGGACGCCTTGGCGTCCTCATATACGAAAACCATTGCCCGTTCTCAGCGGTCAAGGAAGGCATGGAATGATCAAGGATGGTAAATACAGTTTCGCCTTTCAGAAGCGGTCTCGTCTGCCTCTGCTTGCCCACTCACAACTCATCAATCGACGCTCAGGAGCTTTCCATGAAGCAGACTAACAGCGATATTGGCGTCGAGCTGCTCGCACTCTTGAGGCGGCAGAGATACTTGTATCATCAGCTCAGAGCCCTTAACCAGACCCAGCACCAGCTCGTCGCCAAGACCTCGCCGGAATTGCTCCTGGAAGTAATTGCCGCACGACGCAAGGTTGTCCAAAAACTCCAACAGTTGGATGCAAAACTGCGCACAATCAAGGCAAATTGGCAAACGCTCGAACCCAAAATCGCCCCTGAGCAAAAGGCCGAGGCAAAGAAAATGGCCGCTCACGTAAGAGACATCCTCCATGAAATCGAAACCACCGCCACCCGGAGTTTCTCCGTGAATGAAAACTGTAGATTCCACGAGCTTTTTGTCGAACCCCTGAACCCACAGTAAAGGAGTCACTATGAAGCCCGCATCGCTGGTAACAGACAACATCGCTGAGCTGCTCGTCAAAATAGTCGAGTTCACTCAGACACGCCAAAAAGTCCTCACCCGGAACATCAACAATCTCCGCAGCCCGGGATTCATACCGTGCGATTTGGATGTCGATGAGTTCTCCGAACTGCTGAACTGCGCCGTCGACGAGCATCTCAGGGCACACCGACTCTTGCTGAGAGACACCGAAAACATAAAATTCGGACCCAGCGGCGCCTTCCAGGTTAAGCCGGTGCCCGATGACCATGCAAAAAAACTTCTCGAACATAGCCCGGACCAATACATCGAGCTTCAGATTAACAAGCTTATGCAAAACTCCATTAACCAGAGAATTGCAACAGAGCTGCTTAAGCAAAAACAGGGAGCGGTCTCAATTTTTGATTAGCGCAATATGTCGCGACTACTGACCTGACGCCGGAAAGGCTGAAAGTTATGACCCCATCAATCGACGAAAGACTGCTGCCGCCAAATGCCGCTCGTGCCCCGACAATCAGCCGGCACAGCACCATACGTCCGGCTGCACCACTCGCCCCTGCCATTCCAGCCACCGACAGAAAAATCTGCACCACACCGCCGCCATACCCCCGTCTTCCAAAATCGTGCCCGCTATTTACCCTAAAGTTAATGCCGGAAACGTCGATAATGTCTTGGGCGTCGCTCTGCCCTCTGGCCAAACACCGCCCACGCGCACGTGCATTACAAAGGGTAACGCTTATGGGACCTACGGCTCGGAGAAAGAAATTCTTGTTAACCTTATAACTCACGGAGGAAATCATGAAAAACCAACAGCAGCCTGACATCCAACAAATATGGGACCAATTTCACAGCACGCACGCCGACCACTTCAGAAACATCCTTATGAATTACTATATGTACCTCGTCAGATACACTGCCGAGCGGTTGTACAGCAAGCTGCCGGACAAGGTGGAATTGGATGACCTCATCAGTGCCGGCGTCTTCGGACTCATGGACGCCATCGACGCCTTCGACCCCACCAGAGGCGTAAAATTCGAGACATACTGCTCGCCGCGAATCAGGGGCTCCATCCTCGATGAGCTCCGAAGCATGGACTGGGTCCCACGACTCGTGCGGGCAAGAGCTCACCAGCTCGCAAGAGCCACGCAGTCGCTCGAAATACACCTCGGACGAAGACCCACTGAAAAAGAAACTGCTGAAGTGCTGCAGATGGACATGGACGAGTACGACAGACTCCAACGCGACGCCAATGCCATCAGCCTTGTCTCGCTCAATACACAATACTCCGACGCGGACGGAGATAAGGACATTCGCGAAATAGACGTCATCAGGGACCAGAGAAGTAAAGACCCCGTCACAGAGGCCCAAAAACGAGACCTGAAGAGCCTCCTTACAAAAGGCCTCACGCGAGCAGAGCGCCTCATCGTTGTACTCTACTACTATGAGGAGATGACAATGAAGGAAATCGGCGCCACACTCGACCTCTCAGAGTCTCGGGTCTCACAAATGCACTCTTCAATCATCGCTCGACTGAAGGCCCAGATGACCACGCGAAAAAGAGAATTCGCCGTTCACTGACCCGCCCCACACGCGCGCCCCATTCTCCTGTTCAAAACACCGCAAAAATCGTCGTTCCGACCGGGCCCGAAGGGCAGGCCGGGGAATCACTCATCTGTCATCCTTATAACTTCAAATCCCTCCGGCTTGATTTCTACCCGCCCTTCCTATATACTCAATCCCACTCTTTGCAAGGAGATTGAAAATGAAGTTCACAAAGATGCACGGCCTGGGAAATGACTATGTTTACGTCAACTGCTTCGAAGAGAAAATCGACGACCCCGCCCAACTGGCCAAAGCCGTAAGCAACCGCCACTTCGCCATCGGCGCCGACGGACTTATTCTCATCGGGCCGTCAAAAAAAGCCGACGTGCGAATGCGAATCTTCAACGCCGACGGCTCCGAAGCCGAAATGTGCGGAAACGGCATCCGATGCGTCGCAAAGTACGCCTACGAGCATAAGCTCGCGCAGGCCGGAAAACCCCTCTCCATCCCGGGCCAGCCGCCCTGCCAGGCCTCCCTCAAAATCGAAACCCCAAGGGGCATCCTCACCCTCGGCCTCATCATCGACGACAACGACAATGTCCAAAAGGTCTGCGTCAACATGGGCCAGCCCATCCTTGAAGCCGCCCGCATTCCCGTCACAATACCCGCCAAGAACATCATCGACCAGCCCATGCAGTTCCAAAGCCACGCCTTCCTTATGACCTGCGTCTCCATGGGAAACCCCCACGCCGTTTTCTTCCGCGACAACATCGGCCCGGCCGAGCTCCAGAAATTCGGACCCGTTATCGAACACCACAGCATCTTCCCTAACCGTGTCAACGTCCATTTCGTCAAAATCAATAACTCCGCCGAATTCACTAT
>DATKZT010000101.1:0-14722 GCA_035527845.1 Sedimentisphaerales bacterium
CGCACTTTACATAAGCTCGCTATTGAAGCCTTTCGCTGTAAGAATCACGCGCCTGGCCCGCGGCCTTGCCACCGGCTCGGCAATCGAATACGCCTCACCCAAAATGCTCACCGACGCCATTACCGGAAGACAGGAATTAGAGTAATCTTCCGCCCTTATTTCGGCCGCCGCCGTCTGTATTTAGCCTGGTCCTCTGGGCCGGGGTGCCCCCGTCAGGAACGCTTTATTCTCACGCGGCCTCCCGCAGGTATCGTCACCAACGCTAAGGGACTGTCTTGATGAGTTAGTGCTATTAAAAAAGCCCCCACTTGAAAATAAGTTGAGGGCTGGAGCTTTCAGTATCTATATCGTAAATGTCATTTATTTTTTCTCTGAAGCAGCCCCTTTGTCGAGCATACCCCTGAGAACAGTTCCCATCAGCGCATCGGTCATACCTGCACCGCCGCCGCCGACCATTACTTCGGGCGTAATCCTGATTTTCCCGGCCTCGACCAGTTTCATAATCTCGATAAGAGCGGCATTGTTTGCGCCAATCACCTCGGAAATCTTCTTATAAGCCAGAGCCTTGGCCTCAGCGGTAACCTTAATTAATTCAGCCTCAGCGGTTGCGCCAATAATTTTTTTCAGCTTATCCTGCTCGGCAATCTGAACGTTATACATAGCAGTTGCCAGCCGTTTTTCCTCTTCCGCCTCCTGCCTGGTCTTTGTGAGTTCCTTTTGTTTTTCCGCTGCGCGCTGCTGTTCCTCGAAGGTCGCCTGTTCCTGAAGGGCTATTTCACGGTCTGTCTGGGTCTTCAGAAGCAAACCCAGGGTCTTTTCGTCTCCGATATCTCCGATACGAACAGCAAGAACGGTTACTCCGTATTTGGCGAGTTCCTCTTTTAGCATTGATGTACTTTGGGATTCCTGCTTGGAGCGGTTCTGAACATATTCAAGCGCTTTGACCTTTTCAGCATTATTTCTAAAAATTGCTCTGACTGCCGGCGTCACGAGCTTGGTCAGAACAAGTGCATCATCACCGACCGTGGCAACGACTTGCGGCGCATTTTCGCTGTTTATCTTGTAGGTCATGCGAACGTCTACGGGAAACGTAAAGCCGTCCTTGCTGCGAACAGTTATTGGCTTCATAGGCTGATACGCTTCGCCTTCACCTTGTTCTTTCTCGGCGGTGTAGCTGACCTTTACCTGCCGAATGCTGATAGGTATCGCTTCATAAGCTTTCGTATGTAGTCTGTATTTTCCTTCTGTTAACGGCTTTTTCCATACCCCTTTCTGACCTACCTCCACCAGGCGGTCTTCAGAGTCAACTGCTTCGCCCACGTTACTCTTAATAACGACAACCGTGCCAACCTTAACATTTGTTATGGGCTCTGTTGTTATGGTAAACAGCTTGGTATTGATGCGGTACCTGCCCGGCGAAAGTACTGAAAGCTGGGGGCCTTTGTAGCCTTTGCCTTGGCCGAGGAAATACTCTGCGTTGAGCATTTTTTCCGGGTCCTTCCATTCCGGCGCATAAATCGCGCCGGCAGGCAGGCTTTGCCCGTCCGCCGCCTGTATCAGGCCCACAAACCCGGTCTTTATCTCGGTCATCTTAATCTGGGTGACATTGTACTGCCATCTCCATTTGACATGCCAGCCCGGCGCCAGAATCTGTGCCTGAACGCCGTTCTCTCCGTTTATCGCTAAAACCTTTCCCTCGGGAAGGCTTCCTCCGAACAGTTTCTTCTCGACGATCCCGACTTCATCGCCGTCAATTTTGACAATCGAGCTGGCAATTACGGCAATCAAAGCAATCGAAACCACCACAACAAGTATCAAAGTTGCCGTGACCTTGCTTACAGGTACTCCTTCCCATCTAGCGTCCATAATAGTCCCTTTCCAAATAAACTGTCAAAGATAGAGTTTCTTAAACACCCCGGCAATTATAATGCAAAAAGCCATAGTTGTTTGGTCTGGGATTTCCCATATATACCTGCTCAGCTGCGCCGTTAAGTCTCACTTCTAATAGAATTGAATATAATAGCAAGTCTATTTTGAAAAATGAAGCTTTCTTGTTCCTTCTTGAAAGCTTTTTTGCCATGAGTTGTTTGCCTTAATTTCTTACAGCACGACCATTTCGGTAAGCCCTGACCAAGAGCCCTGGCCTTGCCACCGGCTCTACAATCGAATACGCATCACCCAAAATGCTCACCGACGCAATTAGCGGCCGGCAACAACTGGAATAATACTTCCCCCCGATTTCGCTCGTGCCGCCGTCAAATGGACCCCACAAGGTTCTAACCCTAAGGACAGTCGAAGGGGGCAGCGAGCGGAGAAATCTATTAACACACTCATCCGGCAATCCCTGTCGGCCCCCATTAATGACTGATCAATCAGTCATCCGCGGCGCGGCTACTGCGCAGGACCGATCATCCCTACCCATTTCAGCCGTCGCTTTGGTGTTGGAACTCCGACGCCAGGGAAAAAGGAAATTCCTCTTGACGGCAGGCTACATCTGAATATCCTGTTGTTCTGTGAATAATATTCACGTACAATACCCAGAGTTCGGCAGCTTACAGTTTTGTGAGTGTGCCTGTGAGCCCAAGGAGCGGCAATGATAACCAAGGTAACCTTACAATACTTCAAGAAATTCGACAGAGAAGAATTCCAGCTTGAAGACAGAGTCGTCCTTGCCGGCCCCAACAATTCCGGCAAGTCAACACTCCTCCAGGCCATTGCCGTGTGGAACCTTGCCCTCCAGCGCTGGAGGCAAGAAAGAGGGGGTGCCAAATCGAAACGCCGTCGTCGCTCTGGGTTCCCTGTTTCTCGAAAGGATTTCACAGCCATTCCCCTGCGAGAGATGAACCTTCTCTGGACCGATCGCTCTACTGCCTACTCAAAGGATGAAGAACCCGCCGCCAAGCCGGGCCAGCTTAAGCCAGTCACGATAGCCGTGCAAGGCGCAGAACCTGCTGGCACACCTTGGCAAGTCAATGTTGCAATCGGGTACTCCAGCCGCGAACAAATCTACGTTAAACTCCTTGACAAAGATGGCGAGCCATTGACTGAGTTACCTCCAGACGCAGCTAAGACACAAGTTGTTCATATACCCCCATTCTCGGGGATAGGTGCCGAAGAAACCAAGTACGACCATGGATACCAGAATCTTCTTATTGGCCAGGGCAAACCAGGAGACATCCTGCGTAATCTCCTTTTGGAAATCTTCAAGGAAGCCCCAAATAGCTGGAATCAGTTAAAGCAGGACATCAAAGAACTGTTCGACTACACAATAATCGACCCCTCTTATTCCGACACTGACCCGTTCATTGTGATCGAATACCGTCCCTTCGATAGTCGTAAAGCATTCGATCTTGCTTCTGCCGGAAGTGGCTTCCATCAGGTCCTGACATTGTTCGGATTCATCTACGCTCGAGAAGCCTCCGTTCTTCTTGTTGATGAACCCGATGCACATGAGCACATAATCCTTCAGCGACAGGTCTACGAGCGACTACGCACCGTTGCACGCCGGCGAAACTGCCAGCTAATTGTCTCAACCCACTCGGAAGTAATCCTTGAAGAAACAACTGCCCAACAAATCCTTTCTTTCTATGGGAGACCGCATCGCGTTTGTGTTGCGGAAGAACGCGACCAGGTCCGCGAAGCTCTACGGCGATTGTCATCTCTGGACATACTAGCAACTGAGAGCGGACACAACATACTGTACGTTGAGTCCGATTCGGACATAAATATCCTATCAGCCTTCGCGAAGATACTCAACCACCCTTCCACCCGCTTCTTCAACGATCCGTCCCACTACCTACTGCGCGGCAGTGATCCTCGCCAGGCCAAAGCGCACTTCTTCGCCCTTCAAGCAGTCTGGCCCAATATTCGGGGCATACTCCTGTTGGACCGTGACAACAAGGACATTGAGGATCATGATGTTAAAGCGGAGGGTCTCCAAATCGTCCGATGGGAGCGTTATGAAATCGAGAATTACCTTCTCGTTCCACCTGCGCTTCTTCGATACATAAGAACCGTGACGGGGCAACCCGAACTCTTTCAATCAGCCACCCTGCAACGAGCAGAAGAGTTCCTCAGGACACAGTTTCCGCCCGCTGCGTTCGACAACCCGCTCGGCGACAATCCCTTTCTCAAATCCATCCCAGCGAGCAAACAGGTACTGCCCAACTTGTTCGCCTCCACTGACCTGAACGTCCCAAAGAAAGACTATTATCAAATCGCAGAGGTTTTCAAAGCTGATGAAGTGCACCCGCACATAACAAAGAACTTGGATCTCATTGCAGATATACTGCTTCCGCCCACAGATTCGGCCAACTTATAGACCTTCAGGTCCCAAGAAAACGATAAGCGTGACCGCTTTTCAGATGAGCCTCCAGAATGTTAGCGGGGGCAAAAATTCGTCCTCTGCACGAGAAACAAAACTGCAGATAACGCTCGGCATCAGGGGCGGTGCTATTACGAAGTCGCCTGGACCCCGTGCCTGCCATCTTCATTCTTCAATTCCTGACCCGGGAAGTTTCCGTCCCTCTTTCAACTGAAGGCGTAAGGTTTTTTGCCACTTCTGATAATTCGCTTCGTAAGAACTCTCGCCCACGGTCAAGTCCCAGATGAGGTACAGGTTGCGCCCGAGACAAGCAAGCACCAAGATTGATGCGAAAATGAGAAGCCCCCAGAATCCAGTAGGTTCCTGATCGGATAAAGCGACTCTCCAGCCACCAACCAAGCAAAGCAAACAGAGCAGCATAAATGTGTGGTAGGCCAGTGCCCAATAGCCGTGGGGCCGCCGCATCAGCATGACGCGTCCGAATTTGCTCATTTTTCCTTTTCGGTTAGATTCCATTCGCGACCGAGCCAGAGCGTTCTCCCAACCCGGTAACGCACTGGTGTTTACAATGCTCTCCAAGATCCTGTAATATCCAACTATCCGGGTAATTGTCCTAGCCTTGTCGAAGAAGAAACAGAAAGCCGGCAAGACCACCACGAGGGGAGTAAGAAACCCCAGGGTGGACAGCCCACATTCAATGAGCTTGGGTATCAGCCCAAGTAGCAGCGCGGTGGCGGTGAAGCCTGTACTAAGGAAGGCAACCTGACAGGTCTTGAGGTTGTGCAGTTCTTGCCGAAGAAGAGGTATTTCACGTTTGGCGCATTCTGGCATCTCTCGGTCATACATGGTTTGGTCCTCCTGTGGCCAACCCTGGTAGCATAGGCTTTTTTGACATGGCCAATTGTAATCTTATCACATTGTCAGGCAACCCTGCCAGAAGGCTTACGATGAAGGCCGAGCCAACCAGCCAGTAGCGAAGGGTCTTGCTTCTTGCTAGGGCAGCAATGTCACCGGACACCTGCGTCGCCCAGTCGGTAATAGCAGCTGTCCAGACGATGACAAGGAAGGGATACATGACGGGCAGCACGGCCCAGACCCCTGACGGAACATAGCGGGTCTGAAGCAAGGGAGGCATGACAAGGGCGAATCCCCACATGTGAAGCGAAACGACATAGAAACCGACCGCGTAGAGAACTCCACCGGCAAGTGCCAGCATTTTCGGCAGAGTGCTGAGTATTGTTGATGGGCTGTGGTTTGTGGACGTCTCTGACATTGTGACCCTCAGTACTGGCCGACTTCTGTTAATACGGTCTCCAGGTATACCGGCTTTCGAATGTTGCCGAAAGTCGGCGTGTTATATGGTTTTGGCATAAGGCATTTCCTTTAGCCCATCTGGCCGAGTTTACCGCCCGTCCGTTTGGCGGGCAGGCCAGTTGCCGAGCCCACGTTTTCGTATTTCGCATCTCGTTTGGATTCCGCATCCCGCCTAAAGGAGGGCGGGCAAGCAAGTGCGGAATGACAACTGTTAGTCCTGAAGCCTGAATCCGAGGTGCGGTCCGCGTATTGTCAGGGAGGAGTTTAGACTGGGGAAGGCGCATTTGCAAGCAAAAAAAAGGAAAAAACCGCGCAATTAAGCATCGAGCGTGCAGAATGGGGCATGGGGTATCAAGGTACCTCGAATAGGTTCTTGGACAATAATCTGATTGAGGCTTCGCCTCAAGCCTGTTTTATACCTGGATTCCCGCTTTCGCGGGAATGACAGAGTTGCGCGGGAATGACAGAGTTGCGCGAGAATGACAGAGCGGCGCGGGAACTACCAAGTGGCGCGGGAATGACAGAGTTGCGCGGGAATGACGGAGGGTCGAGATTGCCGCGCCCGCCTTCGGCGGGCTGGCAATGACAGCAATCAGGCGGCTGGGCAACGGCGGGTGGTCGGGACTTTCGGCGGGTACCTTGGGCACAGGCAAGCGCCGACATGTCAGGACGTTCAGCCTACCGGGCAGAAGGAGAGAGGCCAACATTGAGGCTCAGTGGACGCCGCCGGGCAATTATTTAGAGGGCCTTATTCTTCTTTTCTCTTTTCAATTTTCTTTTTTCTTTCGGACTGAGCAGGGCCTTTTTCTGCTGTTCTCTTCTGCCTTTATCTTTTTTTCCCTTGTCGCCCATATCATTTACTCCTTGGTTCGCAGAACGACTGATCTGCCTTGCGGCTCCATTAGTCAGTAATAAGTTTTTGGGAAAAGGTGTTTGGGTGCAGTCGCGTATTTAGTGTTTGAGCAATACGGGCTGTCAGTAGCGATCTCTGCCGCCGCCGCCGCCACCGCGACCGTCTCGACCGCCTCCGCGGCCATAACCACCTCGTCCTCCTCCTCCTCCTCGCCGGTCGCCACCAAAACCGCCTCGGCCTCCTCTGCCGCCACGGTCAATCTTCGGCCTTGCCTCGTTGACAGTGATTTCGCGTCCATCCATGTCTTTGCCGTTGAGTTCTTCGATAGCTTTTTCTGCTTCCTCTTTGGAGGGCATTTCAACGAATCCGAAACCCTTTGATTTTCCGGAGAACTTGTCCATTATGAGACGGACCTCTGTGACTTGGCCGAAGGGCCCAAAAAGCTCTCTCAATTGGTCTTCGGTGACGTCAAACGATAAATTCCCTACATAAATGTTCATTGTGTTTACTTCCTTTCTGTCAAGAAGACTCCTGCCGGATCTGCCGGCTTTCAGTCAATAGCCGCGACACTGCGGATATTCTCTATTTTTGATTCTGGTTCAAGTATTCACTTTGGACCGTGATATTATCCGGTCCGCCGGAAATAAGCAAGTAATTAAATCGGCAGGATGAGCAACTCGCTGCCCATGCTGTTTTTTATTCACCAGAAAATTGCTCTCGGAAATTTCGGTCAAATCAAAATCCTCTCTATTTGTCAGCGGGTGCGGTTTCTAAGCGGGCAGGCGGCGAACAGGCGGCGTATCTTCGATATTCGGTATTTAGGATTGGTGTCCGCCTTGGCACGAGGCTTCCGTCTGCGCTGAAGCTATGACGGACATGACGGCGGATCTTCGCTTCGCCGCTACGCCCTTTGGGGGCTACGGAGGACGGGTCGCTCCGAGGCGACGAAATAGTCGTCAGTCGTGAGTATTCAGTATTTAGGGGGAATGGGTTCCGGATCAAGTGAGGAATGACAAGGGCGTCGGCGTCAGGTAAAAGAGCGGAATTGCTCGATGAGCAGTTTCGTAAATTTGCCGGGTTTGCCCGCCAGACGAACGGCGGGCGAGCCGGGGCCGATGGTTTTGTCATCGAACTTGACGACGGGGACGATGTCCTTTGTGGTGACGGCGATGAAGGCCTCGTCCGCGGAGGCGGCGAACTGGGGGGTGAAGGATTCTTCTTTGACGGGCAGGCCGATGTCGCGGGCGGCGCGGAGGACGAATTTGCGGGTTATGGAAGGGAGGATGTTGGCCTTTAGCGGGGCGGTGCGGAGGGTTTGGGCGGTGATGGCGAAAAAGGCCGAGGCGGCGCCTTCGGTAATCAGGCCGGCATCGTCAACGAATATGGCCTCTGCGCAGCCCTTTCGGGCGGCGTCGGCGCGGGCAAGGACGTTGGGCAGGAGGTTGAGGGATTTTATGTCGCACCTTTTCCATCGGACATCGGGGTATGTGGAGACGGCTATGCCAGCGGCCTTTTCGTGGCTGGCATCGGATAATGTGGTGACGGTGAGGAAGAAATTGGGCTTCAAGTCGGGTCCGTATGCGTGGTCCCGCGGGGCGGAGCCTCTGGTGGCGTGGAAATATATCTTGGCGTTTGGAATGCCGGCGGCGGCAAAGGCGTTTTCGACGCGGGAGCGGACTTCTGCTATGTCGAGGGCGGTTATTTCGACGGCGGCGAGGCTGCGGGCGAACCGCTCGAGGTGCTCGTCGAGTGCGAAGATTTTGCCGTTATAGCTTCGGACGACCTCATAAACGCCGTCTCCGAAGAAGGTTCCGCGGTCGAGGTAGGCGGGCTCAAGCTGGTCCATTGGGACGATTCGGTCGTGTATCATGGCTATCTGCATAAGCATTGCTCCTGAAAAAGGCATTCTTGACGCTTTCTGTGGGGGTGCAAGTGGTATGAAAGGATGGATTCCCGCTTTTGGGGGAATGACAAAGAGGCAGTGGAAACCGTTCGGCAAGGAATCCACCTACAAACGCGAATCGCGGACAGGATACAAAAACAGGGCATAATTTGGTTTACAAGAATCCGTTCATAGCATACAATTCTGCGCTCATTGTTAACATCGACAAAAGTAGCAGGAGTATTTTAGGATGTATGCGATAATTGAACAAGGTGGAAAACAGTATAAGGTCGCCGAGGGCGATACTATAAATATCGAACTGACCGACGTGGCGCCGGACGCCGCGAGCATCGAGCTGGACAAGGTACTGCTGGTGAGCGACGGCGAGAATGTCAAGATCGGCAGGCCCCACGTGGAGGGTGCGAAGGTCATTGCTTCATTCAAGGGCAGTGCGGAAGAGGCCGTGGTAAAGGGCAAGAAGCTCTATCCGATGCACTTCCGCAAACGCAAGAACAGCAAAAAGCGGATAGGTCATCGGCAGAAATACCTCGAGGTGGTCATCGACAAGATAGAAGCGTAAGGGCGGCTGCACACAAGCGGGGGCAATGCCGCTCACGAGTACTCTGTCAGATTTGATTTGATATTCACCATCCGCAAAGCCTTCGGCTTTGAGGCTGCCACCCTGATGAGGGTGAGCTTTGAGGCTGCCACCCAACCATGGGAATGACAACTTACAGATTCAATATTGGCAGACTAATAGTGGAGGGGTCTGTCAGGTGTTTTGGGCTTCTGCGGTAATAAGCTGCTCGGCGTAGGAGCGCCACTGCTCGATGCCGTTTTCGACGAAGTATTGGAAGGAGCGGTCATCGACGAGTTTTCCGAGCAGTGCCTTTCGGGCGGCGCCATCGGGCAGGTCGTCGAGGATTCGTTTGCGGAAGGCGTGGAGTTCATCGAGAAACTCGCCGTGCTTTTCGGTGAAGATGTGCTCTAATTTTTTTCTGATGTGCCCGGCAAAGGCGGGGCTGTGGCCCTCGGTGCCGATTGCAATCTGGAGGTCGCCTCGCCTGACGACTGCGGGGACAAAGAAATCGCAAAGCTCCGGCTCGTCAACGACGTTGCAGAGAATCTCGAGCTTCTGGCAATCCTTGTAAATCTGCTTGTTGAGTTGGTGGTCGTTTGTTGCGGCGATGACGAGCGCGGCCCCGGCGAGGTAGTCCTTCGAGTAGCGGGACTTTATCAGTTCGGCACCGGCACCCTGACACAGGGCGGTCATCATATCATCCACGTGCTCTGCCACGACGACGAGCCTGGCGCCGGCGGCCAGCAGGGCCTGGGCCTTGCGCACGGCGACCGCGCCTGCGCCTATGACAACTGCGCGTCTGCCGCCCATTTCCAGAAATATCGGATACTTCCCCATGACAAGCATATTATACCATTAGGCGTGATAAGAGCAACAGATAATTCCCACGAAAAGGGGGAGGGGCGAAGGATTGGGCAAATTCGAGCGGTCCGGCGGGGTGAATATCCAAATTTCAGGTCGCGTGGGGGGCTGATATAGTGTAAAGTTAAGGATTGTTGATTGTCTTTGGCAGGTTGTTCGCAAGGGAATGTTATGAGCGAGGTGAAGAGATTGGGGCCGCCTTTGGGGGAAGGGGATGTTCGTTCGCTGAAGGCGGGCGATGAGGTTGTTATCACGGGGGTAGTCTATACGGCGCGGGATATGGCACACAAGAGGTTGTGTGCGGCGATAGACGATGGAGAGCAGCTTCCGTTCGAACTTGAAGGGGCGGTGATTTATTTTGTGGGACCGACGCCTGCGCGGCCGGGGCGGGTGATTGGAGCGGCGGGTCCGACGACTTCGTCGAGGATGGATGCGTTCAGCCCGAAGCTGGTGGCGGGGGGGTTGCGGGCAATGATTGGGAAGGGGTATCGTAGCGAGGAGGTGCGAGGGGCGCTGAAGAAGTACGGGGCGGTGCATCTTTCGGCCATCGGAGGGGCGGGGGCGCTGCTTTCGAAGCATATCGTTTCGGCCGAGGTAATCGCTTACGAGGATCTGGGGACGGAAGCGATTCGGAGGCTCGATGTGGTTGATTTTCCGGCGATTGTGGCATACGATGCGCAGGGTAACAGCGTTTATGAAAAAGGGGCCAGTTAATTGAAAGTCGCGTTGGTCGGTCTTCTGGAATCGGGCAAGAGCACGATTTTTTCTGCGATGAGCGGCAAGGGGGTGTCGCCGGTTGGTTCGCAGACGATTGAGGAGGGGATGGTGTCGGTTCCGGACGAGAGGCTGGACTGGCTGGCCGAACATTACAAGCCGAAGAAAACGACTCATGCGACGATTGACTGCCTGGACCTGCCGGGGCTGAATTTTATCGACGAGCATGGGCGAGCAGCGAGCCGGCGGTTGATAAACCAGATAAGGACGGTTGATCTTCTGGTATTGGTACTGCGGGCGTTCGAGGATGCGGCGGTGCCGATGTATCGCAACAGTGTGGATGCGGCGCGGGATTTGGCGGAGATGAAGACGGAGTTGCTGCTTGCGGATTTGGAATTAGTTGCGACGCGGGTGGAGAAACTGGAGAAGCAGGTCAACAAGCCTACAAAGACGCAGCCCCATGATAAGGCGGAACTGGCGCTGCAGAAGAAGCTGCAGGAGGCGATAGAATCGGAAAAGCCCATCAGCTCAGTTATCGAAAACGACGATGAGCGCGAGATGGTAAAGTCGCTGGGGTTCCTGACGCAGAAGCCTGTTGCGGCGGCGGTGAACGTGGGGGAGGACCAATTGGACAAGTCGTTCGAGTTCGGTGGGCTTATCGGGAAGGACGTGCCGGTTGTCAGCATTTGCGGGAAGCTGGCATACGAGCTTGCGCAACTGGATGCAGCGAGCAGGAAGGAGTTCATGGGGGACCTGGGCATAAGCGAGCCGGTGACGAATAAATTTGTGAGGAGTTGTTATTCGGCGCTGGGGCTGATCACGTTTTTAACGGTGGTTTCGGATGAGTTGCGGGCGTGGCCAATCAGGGGGGGCACGACGGCGCTGGAGGCGGCGGGGAAGATACACACGGATATAAAGCGGGGCTTCATCAGGGCGGAGACGTTTGCCTTCGAAGATTTGAAGGAGCTGGGGAGTGAAAAGGCGCTAAAGGCGGCGGGGAAGATTCGGCTCGAAGGCAAGGAATACATTGTTCAGGACGGAGACGTTATCCGTTTTCGGTTCAATGTTTGAGGTATAAACAGGTTTGGCAATTGGAGGAAGTGATGCGAATGAGGCCGGTTGAAAGACTGATTGGTTTGACGTGCGTGGTGTTTTCTTTGGCAGCGCCTGTTTGTCGGGCGGCTGTGGCAGGCAGTGGGGATTATCTGCAGGTTGTGAGGTCGTACGCGGATACGATGCTGGAAAAGGGGCGGGACCGGTACGGCAGGGAACATTCGCCGCTATTTGCGACTACGCTGGACCGCAAGAAGCTTGAGATATTCGACGAAGCGGGGCTGGAGCGGCTGTGGCAGATTCGTCTGCAGGACTGGGACAACTGGGGGGTCCGCAACCGTGACCGGATGACGACGGGTGCGAACCCGATGCACGATGAGAACCTTTATCAGATTCTGTATGCGCTGGCGGAGATTACGGGGGATAAGCGGTATGCAACAGAGGCGGACGGGACTATTAAGTGGTTTTTCGAGCACTGCCAGAGCCCGACGACGGGGCTGATGGCGTGGGGGGAGCATATCGGCTGGGACTTCAGGACGGAAGATTTGATAAAGTGGCGAAAGGGTTCTCACCAAGGGGGGAAGATGCAGGAATATAATACGCATGAGTTTTACCGGCCGTGGGTTTTGTGGGAGCGGTCGTTCGAACTTGCGCCGGAGGCGTGCGCGAGGTTTGCCCGCGGCGTTTGGGAGCATCAGATTGGGGACCATAACACGGGCAACTTCTCCCGGCACGCTAATTATGAGATGCACCAGACGTTTACGGATTCCGAGTATCCGCGGCACGGCGGCTATTATATCGCAACGTGGGCGCACGCTTACGGACGCACGAAGGACCCGATTTTCGTCAAGGCGATTGATACGCTGGTGGGGTATTTCGACGGTCGGCGGAGCGAGCAATCGGATGCCTTTCCGGCGGAGAGCGCCGAACGCTCCGGGGGCAAGGCGTACTGGACGACGAGCAACCTTATGTATGCGATTTGCTGCTGGGAGGGTGCGGATTATATGCCGGAAGAGGCGGCCTGGAAGATGCGGCAGAGCGCGCTGAGGACGGACAGGGCGTTTTTCAAGCTTGGTCACGACTTTAAGCCGGGGGGCAAGGGATTTGTTCTCAATGCGCATGTGGACACATTAGAGCCGAATCCGCGCGGGGGTTATACGAGCGAGTGGGGGCATGCGGGTACGGCGGATATATGTTATTTTCGGTATAAGCAGGCAGAGCTGGGCGAGTACCGGGAGCTTGTACTGGACGCGGCCAAGTTGTATCTGGAGAAGGAACCTGCGATAGAGCATGCGCTTCATCCGGGTTCGCTGGGTCACGTTATTTATCTGATGCTGGATGCGTACGAGCTGACGGGTGATAAGAAATACCTGGAGAGGGCGGATTACTACGGGCGGCGCGCCTTGGATTTGTTCCTCGATGAGAGCTCGGCGCTTCCCAAGGCAACGAGCAAGCATGACCATTATGAGGCGGTGACGGGCAGCGATACGCTGATGATGTCTTTGTTGAAGCTGTGGGCGACGCAGAACAGACCGGATTTGAGACTTGGTTTGGTTTACAGCGACCGCTGAGCTACTTTGTCTGGGATTTGCCAGGTAGTCCGTGACAAGTGAATAGGATTTTGATAGGATAGAGTTTATGGAGACCATACAAGGTCTATACAAGAACGGAGATTGGCAGAGCGACAAGCCTCAAAAATCCCTGTTTTTGTGCAACTGTTCACCAAATCCCTACCTGAAAACAAAATGCTTGATAGTCTATGTCAATTTCTTGTAGAATTATTTGTATCGAACGGAGGAATTATGTTCTTTAGGAGGGTAAATGGGGAAATATCAGTTAAGGAGTCATAAGATGAAGAAGACCGGGCTGCTTGTTGTTGTGGTTTCTATGGTGTTTTTGAAATTAAGGCAATGTTGCTGAAACAGGCTTGATATTCTGAGTTGGGGTCTGGACGATTGAGGTGACGATGTTCAGATATGCTCGAATGAAAGGGAGTTAAGGCGATGAGGAATAATTCTGTACTATTTGTTTTATTGGGGGTTTTGTTTTGTCTTTGGCGTCTTGTACAAATCGGTTTTTGTGAGGGTAAGGAAGTTTCCGGCCAGAGGCATGACATACATATAGATGCAATTGAAGCCTACAATGTTGAAGCTCGCATAGCGGCTTGGAGTCCACAGCTTATCGATGGTATTTCCGGCAAGGCGTACCTTCTTGAACGTGTAGGTTCTCACATAAATGTCGAGGATTCCGCGAGTCTGGACATATCCGGAAACGAAATAACGATAAGTCTCTGGATTAAGCCCAAAGGGATGCGCTACGGGCAGGAGATTATATCAAAATCAACTAAAGCAGATGAATCCTGGAAGATAGCAATAGCTCGAGAGAAACGCAAAAATCGAAAAATGTCCAATAAAGGGAGGATAAACTTCTATCTGAAACTGGGAAGTATCGATGCTAATTTCGTCAGCAAAAAACTCGTAGAGCCCGGGACGTGGTATCATGTTGGTTGTGTTTATAACGGTAAAGAAAGGATTATATACATAGATGGAGAGGTTGATTCCAGACAGTCCGTCAGTGGCGCTATTGGTGTAAACGATGAGCCGGTTAAGATAGGGGGCGGTGGTTCGAAGAAATGGTTTAGCGGAGCGATTGACGAGGTTGCAATTTATAACAAGGCATTATCGGCTAAAGATATTCGTCGGTTTTATCTGAACAAGAGAAAACCCAAGTCAGATGAGGCGGGCCTGGTCGGGTATTGGAGCTTCGATAATGATGAGGGTGTTAGTGTAAAGGACGGCAGCTCCAATCATAACGATGGCAAACTGATTAGTTCCTGGTCTGCGGAACATGCCAAGTACAGTGATCCTCGACAATTTGTTAAGATGCATGGGCGTGAAGGATTCCCTTAGGGCATGGCCAGGATATACATATGGAAAGACCAGCTCCCTATGTTATATGAGATGCTTGAAGATGCTAACTATAATACTCCCCAAAAACTGGGCGCATAATTAAGGTGGATTTGTCGCCTGAGACGATAACTCGTTCAGGAGACACATTCATGAAGAACAAAAGACGTAATCACAGTGCCCAGTTTAAGGCAAAAGTGGCCCTTGAGGCAGCCAAGGGCGACAAGACAATAGC
>DATKZT010000102.1:0-61127 GCA_035527845.1 Sedimentisphaerales bacterium
ATATCGATTGTGTGTTACAGTCTGTCATAGAAATGGCCTTTCTGTTTGAGTATGATTGTTGTTATAACTACTTATACTACAGACAGTTAGGCCATTTGTCTATCAAAAAATCTGAAAATCCTGTGAAATATGCGGGTTAACGTCAGAGGCGCCAATAACATACCCGTCCTTTTGGCCTGCTTCTGGGCCGGCGGTTGTCCCGATTACACAGACCAAGCCCCGGAATACAGCGGCCAGGAATGGCCCGACTGGATGAGTCAATATAGAGAATACTGAGAACTCAGCCCCAACACCACCACCTTTATCGTGGACCAGGTCGCCTCAATTATCGCCCGTCAACATTCTCGGAGAATCAAATCTTTTCACATCAGTTCTGCCCACGCTGCTTTCCGCCCGAAACCGGAATATATGGATTGATTTACTTGCTTTGCAGTGCTTCGCGCGCAGAATTCGTGCGCTTCAAAAACAGGCTCACCGCCGCCCCCGCAAACAAAAGCACAAAACTCAACAACACGAAACCCCACGATGACATCATTGCCAGCAGCATGTAAAGTTTCCGCAGCAGTGGTACGCAGATAATAGGCGGCGCTGCCATATCCCTCGTCCGCAGCCACAATGCGCCGCACACAAGTCCCATCACCCCGGCGGCTGGAATATCCGTCCACGTCAGAGACCTGCCAAGATAATCGAAGACGGAAACCATCAGCAGAACCGACGCGAACAGCGTTATGGCCCTCGGCGTCTTTTTCCCGAACGCCAGACAGAGTCCTGTTGTTCCAAGACCGGCAACGCCGGCCATCGCGCCGCCAAAGGTAAGATTCAGTGACTTTGCAATACTGCCAAAAGCGTCGCTGGTAGCCGCCCCTAAAGTCAGAACAATCACTGCTCCAAAACACAGCAGTACGTTCCGCCGCAGAACCCCCAGCACGAAAAGCAGCGCCACAATGCCTACTCCGGCGAGATGCCAGTTCAGCTCATACGGCCTGTCCGCTGAGAAACCAATGGTCAGCAGGCTCCCAAGCCCGTACAGAATCGCCACATAAATCAACTCGTATCTGTAATGATGTACGCCAAGCCACAGGATAGCCCCGCCAATCAGGCCCAGCATGACCGGCGGATACCAAAGCAGTTCAAAACCCACGTGCGGCCGCGCCATAATTGATTTGGTAAATATCGCCCAGAGAGTGCACCCCAGCGGCAGACAGCACACAGCGATCTGTACCGGTGCAAGGTCTTTCCCGATGCTTCGCATAAGCTCGAAACCCACCACGGAGATCACCGCAATCAGCAGGACGTAATCGCCGAAGGCCTGCGGAATGCGGTACATATAAGCAACCGCGTATTGATTGGCGCTCGATGCCGCCAGCACCACAAGCCCGAATACCCAAACCATCGAGGCCCCGTGAACGAATGACCTCGCGCCACGACCGCTCTGCTCTTTTGAAATCTTCCGCCTCAATGCCTCCATCGTAATCAACGCCCCTCCGGCAAGAAGCACCATCCAGGCAACAAACCAGTATTCCCTAAAGGCAGGACCTTCCGCCCGCGTGCGGTCAAATAGAGCGGATACAAATGCCGGAGTGAAGAAGTTCCACACCAGAATAAGAGTTATTCCCAGCAGAACCAGTCTGCCCATTTCGACGAGGATGAACCGCCGCAGGATGTAAAGCTTCCCCACCCCCACAGCCGTGCACACCAGCCCTATGTACAGACACGTCACGGGAGCATGGTAAGCGCCCGTCCCCAGGACGATTCCGCTGGCGATGAGAAACAGCGCCGCCAGCACCACCAGAGAAATAGCATCGTCGGTGACATGTTTCCACACCACGATGGTAACCAGCACCCCCAGCAGCGCCAGTTCATACACGTTCATCGCCAGAATGCACGGAAGCGCGTCACTGAACGCGTTGCTCTTGGCCAGCAGGGGCGTCATTATCTTCACTATCCCGTATAGAATAGACATCGCACTCAGACAATAGAGAATACTCCCGCCCGTCAAACTAAAAAAGCTTTTAACCGCCGCCGGGGTTGCCAAAAATCCGGCCATCAGCCGGGTCAGCGGCTGGTCCCACACACCCGATTGCACACTTCTCCTGCCTGCTCTCGCCTCTGCGTCGTTGCTCATGTCACCTGTAGTGCCCTGATTTTCCATGTCATTGCCTCCTTACCTGATGACCGCTTATCGCTCTGCGCAGTCCACAATCGTCCAATGGTTGAATAAACGCCGAATTTGCGACCCTGTTTGTACATGCTCGACCCATTGCTCCGGATTCGTGGCTGCTTGCTCGATAAACGGTGCGATGTCTGCCGTCAGGGGGCAAAGCCACTGCCGGACTCAACGTAATGTGATTTCAAGCTCTCTCCTGACCCGTTATTATTATAACGCCTCATGTCAGAATTTTCAACACTTTTTCCTATAAGAAGGCAACAAACACGAAAGGCAGATGCGTGAATTCCGCGCCCGAAGACTCGAATCGGCAAAAATTGGTCAAGGCGAAGGCGAAATGGCAAACCAATGAACATTCGACCCGCGATTCACGTATAGTTGGATTATCAACCAGCCGATATATCTATTGGGCAGAAAATGGATACACATAAGGCCAAGAAATATGTTGCAAGGCTCTGGAAAGAATGGCGGCTGACCGTCTTTCTCATAATCTTCGTCGTCATACCGGTAAAATCGAGCCTGGCCGACTGGAATTGGGTCCCCACCGGCTCCATGAACCCCACCATACTTGAGGGCGACCTTATTTACGTGGACAAAGTCGCCTACGGCCTCAGATTTCCCCTCACCTTACATCGTCTCGCAAAATGGTCCGACCCACAAAGAGGCGATATTGTCGTTTGTTTCTCTCCCGAAGACGGAACCCGCTTGGTCAAAAGAATAATAGGCCTGCCCGGTGACACTATCGAGCTAAAGAACAACCGGCTGTTCCTCAACGGCCAACCCCTCAATTACAGACCCGTCGATTCGAGGTACATCGACGTGCTGTCACCTAAGCAGAAGAATACTTCCATCTTGGCTACCGAAGATTTGGATGGCCTCGCTCACCCTGTGATGAGCACTCCCGCCTTTCGCGCTATGAGGAATTTCGGGCCCGCCACCGTCCCGCAGGGATATTATTTTGTCCTCGGCGACAACCGCGACAACAGCAGGGATTCGAGATTCTTCGGCTTCGTTGAAAGAAACGCCATAGTCGGAGAGGCAAAGGGCATAATTGTCTCGTTCGACATCACCGACAAATATCAGCCCAGATTCAGAAGATTCCTCCACCCTCTGGACTAACGGCCCGCCCCGGACCACCTATTTTCCTGTTGTTGCCAGGTAGCGTGCGGCGTTCTCGATGATCTTGAGCGGCTCGGCCTGCTTGAACACGTTGAAGTTCTCGTGCCCGGGGCGAAAGTAAAAGACTTTGCCTTTGCCGAGGTTCCAGATTGCTCCGGCCCGAAACCATTTTCCGTCCTCCCATCGCTCCTCGAAGATGACCTCGTCGGCCCTGGGGACATGGAAGGGCTCGCCGTACATTTCGGTCTGTGGGATTGTGAACTCGGCGGGAATGCCCTGGGCGATGGGGTGGTCGGGCAGGAGGGTCTTTACGTTGCTGGGCTTGCCGTGGGCCTTGTAATACGGGAAACAACAATTGGGGCGCGTAATGGTTACCAGCAGCGTCTTGCCGTCCGCTGTTTTGCGCATTGTCACCGCCGGGGTCAGCTCGGCGTTGGGATCAGGCGCCTTTCGCTCAAACTCGCCCACCCATTCGACCTTTGCCTTGTCACGCAGAGAAGGCGGCAGGGAAGCCATGGCATTCTGCTGTGCGCGCTCGTGCATGGCCAGCACGAACGGCGTCGACCAGTGGGCCGAATGCAGCGCGATAAGGCTGAGCTTTCCCGCTTTTATGCGGTCCACGATGCGCTGGGCCGTCTCCATGGTAATCTCGGCCTGTCGCTGGTGTCCCCACCAAATCAGAACATCGCAATTGTCGAGCAGCTCATCGGTCAGGCCCTGGTTCGGGTCGTCCATGCCGACGGAGCGGACGGTGAAGCCGGGCCGGCTGCGGAGGTAGTCGGCGATGTGGTTGCCGAGGAAGTTTTCGTACATCTGCTTTTGTTTTGGCTGGCGCTCGTCCCAGACGGCGACGCGGACAGTCTTGGGCTGGATGGCATCCTGTGCGGGGGCGGCGAGAATTGATAAGGCGATCAGGACCGGCGAAATAATGTTCATCTGTCTGCTCCTTCTGATATACGTTAGTCAGTAATGTTCAGCAAAACGGCCTGCAGAGCACACCCTGCATCGACTGTATTTTAGCGGAAAAACGGGCTGTGGCAAGCATAATTCGTCAGTCGTGGCTCCTATGCTTCGGCTGCGCCAGTGACGGATCCACCGGATGGGTAGATGCGCTAATGGATATAAGCGAGAATAGCTTGCAGCAGGGTTAGGATGGATTATAATTTCGGTAAGATCGGGAACGGGAGGTGAGCAGTGAACAGCACTTGTTAAGGAGTGTTGAGAGATGGACGAGACGCTGGTAACGGTGGCGATGTTCGCGGATGTTCTTCCGGCGGAATTAGCAAAAGCACAACTGGAGGCCGAGGGCATTGCGGCTGTGGTGGATGAGGGCGCAGAACATCAGCTTTGGGGGTATGCGTTGGGTGTGGTGAGACTTAAGGTTAGAGAGTCACAAAGGGACCGGGCTTCCGAGCTGCTGGATGTGGCTGCGAGGAAGCCGAACGCCCAGGTTGTCGCTTGCTCGCGGGAAGGCGACGTGACGCGGGTCGTATTGAAATTCGACATGCTGCCTTCGGAGCCGGCCGCGCCTGCAACGCTGTATCCTCCGGCCGAGGATAGCGACGAGCGGTTCGACCTGCACAGGATTATCGAGGCGGTGCCCGATGCGCTGACGTTCGAGACTTACGGCGTCGACGTGCAGCCACAGGTCGGAGCAACATACGTATTTTGCAGATGGTGGGACCAGGATCAGCTTGATTTGGTCAAGAATGAAAGTATCGTGTGGCGTCGGGAAAGGTTCGAGCGGAGTGATGCGGTGGAGTACGAACAGTGCGGGCTTTGCTGGCAGGAGATTTCGACCGCCGGGGCGGACAGTGGCTTTGGGTACATGGACGGGGTGCACTGGGTGTGTGAGCGGTGCTATGATAAGTATATTGCATCCGGTTTCAGGAAAAAGCTGGGATAGGGTAGATAATCCACTATTAAGGCAATTTGTCATTCTGCGCGAAGCGAAGAATCTCACCTGCGCCGGGCGGTGAAGGATATATTCTCCGGCCAGATCCCTGGGCTTTGTCTCGGGATGACATCCAATCATCGGTCAGTTTGAGTTTATTATTTGTAATTGGTTGGAGATCGTTTGCTGTTCGGCCGTGCTCAGGACTCAAGGCTGCTTTCGCCTGCAATGACACACTTCAATAGATGGGTCCGTCGGGCTTTGGCTGACGCGAGATGATACTGAGCGGGGTAATTTAGAAATTCTTTCAAGCGGTGCTTGACAGTTGTCGAGAATTATGGTAATAAGGAATTTACGTTATCGATTTTTTGACGGTTTCGACTATGGGCAGAACGAGAAACGCTATTGAAGTTGGTGCACGAGGCGTAGGCGGATGGAGATTGTCCATGACGGCTGCGGTTGTGATGATCGGCATTATTATGATTATAGAGGGGAGTATGAGGGCGCCCTGAGAAAGGTATGATTCAAGTGTTGAAGCCTTCCAGGGCGGCAAGCTCCGGAAGGCTTTTTTATTTGTGAATATACAAGGTGTCGATAACGGCAGTGAGTTTACCAACAAGGGGATGGGCGGCTCGCGGCGCGCTTGGCGCGTATGGCGTTGCGGCGTTGTTGACACCAGGGATAAAAGGATTTATCATTTATCGTTTAAGTGTTTCGCAGGATTTCGAGGAGTTCGAACATGTCGGACGAGAAGACAAAGGGTTATCGTGACACGCTGAATCTGCCGAAGACGAGCTTTTCCATGAAGGCCAATCTGGTCCAGCGGGAGCCGCAGCTGCGCAAGGAGTGGGCCAGGCAGAATATCTATGGAAAGATTCGCGAGGCCCGCAAGGGGTCGCCGGTTTATACGCTGCACGACGGCCCGCCGTATGCCAACGGTGACATTCACATGGGGCATGTCATAAACAAGGTTCTCAAGGACTTTGTTGTCAAGTACAAGACGATGGCTGGGTTCGATGCGCCGTACGTGCCGGGGTGGGATTGTCACGGTCTGCCGATTGAGTCGAAGGTGGTTGGAGAGTTGGGTGAGAAGCTGCGGGGCAGCTCGAAACTGGATATTCGCGCCGAGTGCAAGAAGTATGCGAGCAGGTACGTGAAGATTCAGAGCAAACAGTTTCAGGAGCTGGGGATATTCGGCGATTTTGGTAATCCGTATCTGACGTTCAAGCCGGCGTATGAAGCGGGGATTCTGGAGGTTTTTGCGGAACTGGTTGGAAAGGGGCTGGTTTACAAGCAGCTAAAGCCCATCCACTGGTCGATTGGGTGTGAGACGGCGCTGGCTGAGGCGGAATTGGAGTATAAGGACATCTCGTCGCCGAGCATCTTCGTTAATTTTCCGGCCACAGAGGAGAGCGTCAAGCGTCTGGCAGAGCTTGGGCTGGTCGGACAAGAGGAGGCGGATTCGTCGCGGGTGTGTTTTATGATATGGACGACGACGCCCTGGACGTTGGCGGCGAATCTGGCGGTGGCGGTGCATCCGTATCTGGAGTATGCGGCGGTGAGCTACGAGAAGGATGGGGGGAAGTTCGTATCGGTATTGGTTGCGGAGCGGATTGAGGCGGCGATGTCGGCGGGCGGTCTGACGGAAGGACAATACAAGGTCGGTGAGAAGAAGGTCAGGGGCAGCGAGCTTGAGGGGCTGCGGTATAAGCATCCGTACGTGCAGAAAAATCCGACGGACAAAGATGCGTACATGGTGATTTGCGCCGAGTATGTCACCACGGAGGACGGCACTGGGCTGGTGCACATTGCGCCGGGGCACGGGCTCGAGGATTATATATCGGGTCAGAAGTGCGGGCTGGCGGTTTATTCGCCGGTGATGGACGACGGGCGGTATGACGATACGGTGCCGGAGTGGCTTCGGGGCAAGTGCGTTCTGGAAGTGGACAAAATTGTGAATGCGAATCTGCGCGCGAACGGCTGGCTGTTTGCGGAGGATGAGATGGTTCACAGTTATCCGCACTGCTGGCGGAGCAAGGGGCCTGTTATTTTCAGGGCTACCGAGCAATGGTTTATCAGTGTTGACAAGGAACTGCCGGGGGTGGGAAGGGGTCTTCGCGATTTGGCGCTGGAGCGCATTGGTGCGGTGACATGGATACCGGCGTGGGGACAGAAGCGGATAGAGGGGATGCTGGAGTCTCGGCCCGACTGGTGCATCAGCCGGCAGAGGAGCTGGGGCCTGCCGATACCGGCTTTTATAAATTCCGGCGGCGAGAGTCTGATGACGAAAGATTCGGTGCTGGCGGTTGCGCGGCATATCGGGCGGAAGGGCTCGGATAGCTGGTTCACGGATCCGCCGCGTCAGATTCTGGGCGAGGACTTTTCGCTGCCGGAAGGGTTTGACTTTGCTGATCTGCAGAAGGAAGAAAACATTTTCGACGTTTGGTTCGAGTCCGGGTGCAGTTGGTACAGTGCGGCTTTCAAGGGGGGCTGGGCGGTGCCGGTGGATTTGTATCTGGAGGGTTCTGACCAGCACCGTGGATGGTTTCAGCTTTCGCTTTTGCCGGCGCTCGGGGCGACAGGCAAAGAGCCATTCAAGAGCGTCCTAACTCACGGGTTCGTTGTTGATGAAAAGGGGATGAAACAGTCGAAGTCCTTGGGCAACTACGTCAATGCGCAGGCGGAGGTGGGCAAGTACGGGGCGGATATTCTTCGGCTTTGGGTGGCGAGCGTGAATTATCAGGAGGACATACGGTGCAATGATGAGCTGGTCGGGCGGACGCAGGACGCGTATCGGAAAATCAGGAATACTCTGCGGTACCTTCTGGGCAATCTTGACGGTTTCGACCCGAACGAAAACAGTGTTCCTTACGGTGGCATGTATGAGATGGATAAGTGGTCGGTGCAGCAATTGCAGAAGCTGATTGCGGGTGTGCGTGAGGCGTACGACAATTTCCTGTTTCATCGGGTGTTTTCGCTGCTGTATAACTTCTGCACTGTGGAGATGAGCAGTGTCTATATGGACGTACTCAAGGACCGGATGTACTGTGACGGGGCCGACAGTTTATCGCGGCGGAGCGGCCAGACGGCGATGTACAGGATACTGGATGCGCTGGTGCGGATGCTGGCGCCGATACTGGTTCACACGGCCGAAGAAGCGTGGTCGGTGATGAAATCGTCGCTCGTGGTTCGTGGCCCGTCGCTCGCAGAGTCAGCTAAGGTTGGCGAGGTCGACAGCGTGCATCTGGCAGGAATGCCGGAGGTTGATGAGACCATCGACTGGCGGGCGGAGGAGGCAAAGTGGGAGAAATTGATGTGGCTGCGTGACGAGGTGCTGCGGGTGCTGGAGGGGCTGCGGCGAGAGCAAAAAATCGGGAGCAATCAGGAGGCGTCGGTCACGGTTTACAGCGATGACGAGGAATTGACGCGACTCCTGAATGAGTTCAGGCTGGGGCAGTTTGCCGCCTTGTGCATAGTCAGCGAGGTGAAGCTGGTGAAAGCTTCGGGCCAAACAAGTGTCGCGGCCGAAAAGAGCGGTCACGCAAAGTGTCAGCGGTGCTGGAACTACTGGCCGAGCGTGGGACAGAACAGTGAGTATCCGGACTTGTGCGAGCGCTGTGTCGCCGTGGTGACTCGCGGTTCCCGCCAAAAGGACCCGCCAGACGAACGGCGGGTAAACGGCGAGCAAGCGTGACTTGTGACTGGTAGCTTCAAAGTATTCACTCGCGGCGCATCCGGCCAAAATACTGGAGGCAGCGTCGGCCGAGGCAAGGTTCTCAGTGACGCTCGGTGCCAGTGCGGGAAGCGCTGTGCGGAGATCACAAGGGTCAAGTTGCGTAAGTGGGCGGGTTCTTAGTGAGATGGGCATAGCCGCCAAGGGACGCAGAAAGATAGAGCTTGCGGGCGGCCTCGGACGTTTCGCCGGTGCTCAGGGCGGGTTTTCGGCAGACCGGCAGCTTGTTGACACGCGGTGGCCATTTTTCTTATAATGTTCCTATGAGCCCAACAGTTTTTAGGATAGGTAATTACCGGTTCTATTTCTTTTCGCGAGAGGAAGAAAGAATGCACGTACACGTGATTTCGCCGGCGGGCGAAGCCAAGTTCTGGATTGAGCCTATCGTTTCACTGGCAACATTTGTCGGCTTCTCGAAGAGGCAGCTGGCTAACTGCAGAAGCTGGTGGAGGAACGAAAGAATGAAATCAGCAAAGCGTGGAAAAAACACTTCGAAACCTGAGGTGACAAATATCTCAGAGCATGGTTTTTGGATACTGCTGAGCGGGCGTGAGCACTTCCTGCCTTTTGACCATTTCCCCTGGTTCAAAGATGCCAATGTCGGGCAGTTAACCAAAATAGAACTTTGGCACTCGAGACATCTTTACTGGCCCGAACTGGACGTGGATCTTTCCATAGACATTATCGAACATCCGGAGAAATACCCCCTGTTATCAAGAAGCTGAATCCCCGTCCACGGCGTGCCGGACATTTGGACAGCGTCTGCGGCCGTCCGCGTAGTTGCGACGGGCGTGGCTTTTCGTTTGCGCTAATTTTTGTTTGACACTGCGTTGTGGGAGATTTAGACTTGGATTGGTTCTTCATGAAATCCGGAGCAGCAGCCATGGGAATCAGTGAGATAATCGGGAATCAGAGAGAGCAGATACTTGCTTTGGCGAAAAGGTATGGTGCATCCAACGTGAGGGTGTTTGGCTCGGTTGTTCACGGGACAGCAGACGAAAAGAGCGACGTTGACTTTCTGGTGGATATGGAGGCGGGGCGCACCTTATTGGATATGGGCGGGTTGTTGATGGAGCTACAGGAGCTGTTGAAGCGCGACGTTGATGTCGTCACGCCGGCGGGTCTGCGCCCGCGAATTCGCGAGAGGGTTCTCGAGGAGGCGCGACCTCTGTGAGGGATGACAAAGAGAGATTGTTCGACATCAGGGAATCTATCGAGCGTATCAAGAAGTACGCCCATCGCGGCAGGGAGACTTTCGAGAAGGATGAGCTTATTCAAAACTAAATAATCCATCACCTGCAGATTATCGGAGAGGCGGCAGCGAGGATTTCAGAGGATTTTCAAGAGAGAAATCCGCAGGTTCCCTGGGCTAAGATCATTGGTATGCGAAACGTTCTCGTTCACGATTATTTTGGCGTCGATTTCGATGTCGTCTGGAACGTAGTCGAAAGAGATGTCCCTGACCTTGAAGTGAGGCTAAATGACCTGTTGAAATAGAAGCTGGCGGGATTTGCCGGGTTGCCAGCAATTCGGTCTTCAGTTAACGGTAAAAGGCTGAGTCTTTGAAAAAGCCCGCGTTCCTGTCTTGAGCGAACAGGCAGCAGCCTCAGGCGCAAATCCCTGGGGCGACATCGGCATGAGCAAGGTTTTTAGTGAGCCTCGTCACTGCGCGGCAAGCACTTTGCGGAAAGCCAGTGCGGCCGATGGCCTCTTGGCGGTAGCGATTGCAGCCCCAACCAACGCATGCGGGGCTAAGGCTGAGTGGCGCCGGTTCTCGGCGATGCTGTCTTAATAAAACAGAAAGGAGGTCTGCACGTGATTACTTTAGCCGTTGCACCCGAGATTGCTTTTGCCTTGGGTGTTGTAGTTGGTGCGGCTGCACTGCTTTGTGTATTGGGCATACTTCTTATTATGCGTCCATGGCTTCGCGCGCTCTTAGGCGGGGCCTTGGACGTCCGGTTTGCCCACGTTGTTGGTATGCGTCTGCGAGGTAATCCTCCAATGTTGTTGGTCGATGCTTATCTGAAGCTCCTCCATTCCGGCAAACGAACAACCATTCAAATGGTGGAATCCTGCTACATAGCAAACAAAGGCAGAGTTCCCGATGTCGATACCCTCGTAATGCTCCTTCCCAAATTCGAACAGCAAGTCCAAGAAAGCAAAAAAGACTAAGACATTCGTACAAGCAGGACAATTCTGCGAAGAGCGGTCTATCCGGTGACGTATAATTATTGGTGAACCATAATAATCTGAAATTGTTCACGTTGTTGAGGATGGGAGGCTCTGAGGGTCGGGCCTTTTGGTCTTATTGGCAGCAGCGGGCGCGCGAATCAGGCGGCAAGGAGAGACGGGGGCAGAGGCGCAGGCCGCAGGGAAACGACTTCAAGCGCGGAGCTGGTCGAGAACTTTCTGATACACTTGCTGCACTTCAATGGCAGTGATGTGGTATTTTGGGTCCGCACTGTTACGCTCGAGTCCCCTGCCCCACGGGTCAATGCCAACGACGCAGTCTTTCCTGCCATAAGGCGCCACCCTGGCGGGATTCGACCGGCCGAATATCATCACCAGAGGTGTACCCAATGCTCCGGCGATGTGCCCCGGACCGGTATCGTTACTCACCACGACTCTCGCCGACCTCAGCAAAGCAGCCAGCTCCGGAAGATTCGTCAGACCCGTCATGTCTGCTATCGGGCCGCTGGCCAGCTCCTTCAAATTCGCAACCACACCTCTCTCTTGAAGCGTGCCCGCCGCCACTATCGAAAACCCAAACTCCGAACGCAATTTGTCCGCCACCGACGCAAAACGCTCCACCGGCCAGCATTTGTCTGCGCGCGCCGAGCCCGGTATGAACACCGCATAATTCTGAACCTCAACACCCTGACCGACCAGCTTAGATTTCACCGACTCGGCCGCGCCGGCCTCGACCGGCAATATGAACTCCGGACTACATCCCGAAGCTCCGGCGGCGCGGACTATCCTCAGGTAGTAGTCTACCAGGTGTATACAATCGGCCTCCTGGCTCACTTTATGCGTGTAAAAAAGGTGCGCAAACTCTCTGGCGTTTTTCATGCCAAACCGGTTTTTGCAGCCCGACAACCACGCCAGCGACGCCGTGCGGAACAGACCCTGAAAATCGAATACCGCGTCGAACCTCCGCCGCCGAAGCTCCCCGACAAGGGACAGCAGGCACGCAATCGCGCGCCGATGGCGCCACGCCTTGCCCAGCAATTTGCGGTCGAAAAGGATGATGTCGTTCAAGTGCGGATGATTCTTCAAAAGAGGTGCAAACTCCGGCCGAACAAGCCAGCTTATATTGGCCTGCCCAAAGCTCCTCCGCAATGCCGTCAGCGCAGGCAGCGCCAGCACAATGTCACCGAGCGAGCTCGGCTTGATTATCAATATGTTTTCAAATCCTGCGCCCATCCCGTCACGATTGTATGCCATAAACGGACTTCAAGCAACACCTTTTGCCCTCCTGCGCCCCGCCGCCCCCGCGGGGTGCACTTCGCGTTTGTAGGTGGATTCTTTGCCCGTATCATTGCCCCCGTTTCTTCCCGATTCGTTTTCCCCCGTTGTCATTCCTGCGAAAGCAGGAATCCAGCCCCCTCGTAAGGCCAGCACGACCATAGAAGCCTAATCGCCTGCCTTCCTACCTACAAATATGAAGTGCACCCGCCCCCGCGCCCAGTAAATACCGAATACTGACGACTGACCCTTAATCGCCCACCTCGCGGCCGCCCGAATATCCACCGTAGCTTCGTGGGAGGGTGGATCCAAAAAAAACACTTCATCATTCGACATTCTTTGTTCGATACGTGTCCTGAGCGGAGTCGAACCAACTCCAAATCCCCCCACCATTTACGATTTAACCAATAACCAGCCGCCACGCTTCCACCGGTTCACCCATCTGCTCATCTACAAGAGCTTGGTTTTGCCGCCTGTTGTTGACAAAAAAGCGGGTCCGGGCGGCGGCGGAGGGAGGGAGAGGAAAAAGCGGAATACCGCCCGAACCCGTTAATCTCTTTTTTCGCGCTGGATGTTGTCCATCCGCAATATTGATTATCAGTTTACACAATCGCCCCGGCATTGGTCAATAGTAAATTTCTCAGAAATCAAAGTTTTTTTCCGGGCCAGAGGGCGCCTCTGTTATGCCAGTCCCTGTCACCGAGGGGTCTATTGAGAACAGATTTCTCGACTGCGCTTCGCTCCGCTCGAAATGACCAACCATGAGTCGCCAACTATAGAGACTCAGTCCACGAACGTCAACATCGCCTCAAATAACGAAAAATGCCGCAATTCCCAGGCAGTCCGCTTAGGGGCGGCCTTTTGAACTTGACAACAATTTCCCCAACAAATAGAGTTATTGCTCATGGCACAAACCCTTTACATGACCCATGTCCGCGCTGCCCGCTATGGCTCAATGCGAGTTTGCATGACCGGCTTTGAGGCCGCTGTTTGGCCTAAACGCAAAGTAGTGCATTTTCAGATGCCCAGGATAAATGGATAAAGCGTCAGACAAATACAAGGTAATTTGCGTTCATGCGATCCTGGCATTGTCCACCCTCGCCGTGTACTGGCAGGTCCGCGGCTACGACTTTGTCAATTTCGATGACCCCGACTATGTCAGCCAGAACAAGAATGTTCAGTCCGGCTTCAGTTTGGATAGCATCAAGTGGGCGTTTACCACGGGGCACGCCGCTAATTGGCATCCTTTGACGTGGCTCTCGCACATGCTGGACCGGCAGATATTCGGTGCAGATGCAGGAGGACACCATCTGACCAATCTGCTTTTGCACATCGCAAATATCCTGCTTCTGTTTGCCGTGCTGAAGCGAATGACAGGCGCCCTCTGGCGCAGCGCTTTCGTCGCCGCCTTGTTTGCCCTTCATCCGCTTCACGTTGAGTCCGTGGCCTGGGTAGCTGAACGCAAGGACGTCCTGAGCACGCTTTTTTGGATGTTGACGATGGCCGCATACGTGCGATATGTCACTCGCCCACAGATGAGCAGCTATCTGCTGACCCTTGTCGTTTTCGCGCTGGGCCTTATGGCCAAACCCATGCTGGTGACTTTGCCCTTCGTGCTGCTGCTGTTGGACTACTGGCCCCTTGGGCGGCTGCAAAATCGCCTGTCCGTCGAACATGCGCCGCAGCATAAAAGCCAGATGTCCGATGCCCTTATCCCAAAGCGGACCTTCTATAAACTGGTACTCGAAAAAATACCTTTTGTTGTCATCACTGTGGCCTCAAGCATCGTTACTTTTATCGTCCAGCGGAAAATCGGGGCGGTTGCCACTACGCGGCAGTTCCCTTTCATCAGCCGTATTGCCAACGCCTTCGCTTCATATATGATATATATCAGGAAAATGTTCTGGCCCAGCCGGCTGGCCATGTTCTACCCATATCCCCGTAAGGACGCTCTGGTGCTGCAGGCGGCCATCGCCATTGCGGTCCTGCTGCTTATATCGCTTGCTGTACTCTACCACATGCGCAGTCGAAGATACCTGCTCACCGGGTGGCTGTGGTACCTCGGGACCCTCGTCCCCGTCATCGGTCTGGTACAGGTGGGAGACCAGGCCCACGCCGACCGCTACACTTATATACCCCTGACAGGACTTTTCATTATTATTGCCTGGGGCGTGCCCGATCTCCTTGCAAAATGGCGCTTTCGGAGAATCGCACTTGCCGGCTCAGTTATTGTAATTCTGCCGGCGCTCTCGTTTGCCGCCCACCATCAGCAAAGCTATTGGAGCGATACCATAACTCTTTGCGAACATGCTATTGATGTAACCGAGGATAATCACAAGGCCCACTACTCTATGATGGCCGAGTTGTTCAACCGGGGCGAAGTCGAAGAGGCTATCCGCCATGGCCGCGAGGCCGTGCGTATCAGGCCGAATTATGCAAAATCGCTCGGAGGCCTGGCGGCAGCGCTGGCACAGCAGGGAAAAACCGAAGAAGCCGTCATGTACTATAACAAAGCTTTGCTCAGAAACCCCGACCTGGTCTTTTGTGCAAATAATCTTGCCATGATTTTGGCTACACACAAGGACGCCGGACTCCGCAATCCCAAAGAGGCGGTCCGTCTTGCCAGGCACGCTTGCGAACTGACCAGCTATGAGAGCCCCCCGATTCTGGACACTTTGGCTGCGGCATATGCCGCCGACGGCAGATTCTCCGAGGCCGTCGAAACCGCTGAAAAAGCCTTGCAGTTGGCCGATTCCACAGGCGAAAAGGACCTGGCTCGAAAAATCCACGACCACCTGATGCTCTTCCAGGCCGGCCGGCCGTACGTTCAGCCTTGACGACAATGCTCATCCACCCCCTCCGGCAGTGCCATTCACAAAATATACGCAGCTACCGAATCGGCGTTGCCCGCCTTGACAGTGCCCGATATAGCAAATAAACTGCACACCAAACGCAGCAGCGTGTGTCTGCGAAACCAGCTTTTCGGTTATGGCAAAGAAACTCTACATCATTGACGGCCATGCACATATCTACGCCGCTTACTTCGCTCCCATGAGCCAGCGGCTCACCAGCCCGACAGGCGAGCCCACAAAGGCAACCTACATCTTTACTATGGCGGTGCTTGGCCTGATTGAGCGCCGCAAACCCGACATGCTCGCAGTTGCGATGGACAGCAAGGCGCCGACGTTCAGAAGCGAAATCTACCCCGAGTACAAGGCCCAGCGTCCGCCGATGCCGGATGATATGCCCGGCCAGATCGATCGAATCGAGCAGATTCTCCACGCAATGAACGTCCCCGTCCTTCGCATTGACGGCTTCGAAGCGGATGACATAATCGGCACCCTTGCAAAGAAAGCCGCGAAAAAAGGTATTGATACGTACATCTGCGCAACAGACAAGGATATGTATCAGCTTGTTGATGAGCACACCTACATTTTCGATATCAAAAAAGGCGAAGTCCTTGACGCTGATAGGCTGTTTGAAAAATATAGAATTCATCCGAAGGATTTTCTCGATGTTTTGGCGTTGCAGGGTGATACTTCGGACAATGTCCCCGGCGTGCCGCTCATCGGGGAAATGAACGCTGTCAAGCTGATTCAACAATACGGTTCTCTCGATAAACTATATGAACACGCCGATGAAGTCAAAGGCAAGCGAGGCGAAAATCTCCGCAATTTCAAAGACCAGGCATATCTTAGCAAAAAGCTTGTCACCATAAACTGCGATGTGCCCCTGAAAACAGACTTTGACAGCCTTGAACTCACCGGGCCCGACAATACAAAACTTTCTGAAATCTTTACCGACCTCGGCTTCACGCGCCTGCTCACCCAACTGGGCCTCGAAAAACCTCCCGAGAGCCAGGTGCCTTCGCCGCAAAAGGCAATCGCCAAGCGTGATTTGACCGGGCCGGATTCGGCCAAGACGGTTGACCACGATTATCAGCTCATCGACACGAACGAAAAATTCGAGACATTCCTGGCTGAGCTTAAGAAGCAAAAGCTCTTTGCCGTCGATACCGAAACCACCGCGCTCGAACCGATGCGTGCCGACCTTGTGGGTATGAGTTTCGCCTGGCAGCCGCATCGCGCGTTCTATCTTCCTGTAAAGGCCCCCCTCGGTACAAAGCACCTCGACCTCTCGACCATCCGTCCCAGGCTTGCACCCATACTTGCCGACGAAAACATCAAGAAAATCGGCCAGAATATCAAGTACGACATGCTCGTCCTGAAGAACGCCGGCCTGCCCCTCGGGGGCATTTACTTTGACACAATGGTGGCCTCTTACTGCCTCGACCCCGAACGCTCCAGCCATTCGATGGACCACATGGCCCTCGATTTTCTCAATTACGAGTGCATCCCCATCACCGCCCTAATCGGCAAAGGCAAGAACCAGCTCACCTTCGATATGGTCGATACCGCCGCCGCCTGTGAATATGCCGCCGAAGACGCCGACATCACCCTGCAGTTGTACGAATACCTGAAAGGCCGTCTCGAGCGCGAGCCGGAATTAAAAAGGCTGTTCGAAGAGGTCGAGATGCCGCTCGTCCCTGTCCTGGCGGCCATGGAATATAACGGCGTCTCCCTCAACACGGCACTGCTCAGGCAGATGTCCGCCGAAATCAACGAAACCCTGAAAAGTGTCACCGACCAAATCTACCAGCTTGCAGGTGCCGTCTTCAATCTCGATTCGCCGAAGCAGCTGGCAGAAATCCTCTTCGACAGGCTCGGCCTCAAATCCACCCGAATCGGCAAGGCCGGCCGAAGCACCGACGCCGCCGTCCTCGATGACCTCGCCGAGCAGCACCCCATCATCGAGCTGGTTCTGCAATATCGCACCCTTAGCAAGCTGCGAAATACCTACGTCGACAAGCTGGGCGCCCTGATCAATCCGCGAACCGGGCGAGTCCACGCGTCTTTCAATCAGACTGTCACCGCGACCGGCCGACTAAGCTCCAGCGACCCCAATCTGCAAAATATTCCCATCCGCACCGAGTTAGGCAGAAAGATTCGCGGGGCTTTCGTTCCCAAGAAAGAGGGCGACTGCATCCTTAGCGCCGACTACTCCCAAATCGAGCTTCGCCTGCTGGCCCATTTCTCCAGAGATGAGGCGCTGATGGCTGCCTTCGCCGCCGATCAGGATATTCACCGGTTTGTCGCCTCACAAATATACGGCGTCCCCATTGAGCAGGTGACAAGCGAAATGCGGTCCAACTGCAAGGCGGTCAACTTCGGCATCATCTACGGGCAGGGGCCATTCGGCCTTTCCCGCACGACCGGCATCAGCCAGAGCGAAGCGAAGAAATTCATCGAGGATTATTTTGCCCGCTACAGCTCCATCCGCACGTTCCTCGATTCATGCGTGGAATCGGCCAGGCGAACGGGGTACGCTGAGACGATTCTGCACCGCCGGCGAAGAATCTCCAACCTGACCAGCAAAAATGCGAACAAACGCTCACAGGCCGAACGCCTCGCCGTCAATACCGTCATTCAGGGCTCGGCCGCGGATTTGATAAAGGTGGCCATGATAGCCATTCAGAGAAAAATCGAAAGCGAACAGTTGCCGGTGCGCATGGTGCTGCAGGTGCACGATGAGCTCGTTTTCGAGATGCCCGCGGCCGAGGCGCAAAACCACGCGGCCTGGATACGAAAGGAAATGACCGAAGCTATCAAGCTGGATGTCCCGCTCAAGGTGGACATCAGTTACGGGCCCACGTGGCTTGCCGAAAAGTAACAGGGCAGTTACGGACAAAGGGTATCAGCTCTATTTGAGGTAGTGAACAATCAGGCTAAGGTACTGTCACAAAGTTCTTGAATAGTCACAACCCCTGTCATTCCCGCGAAAGCGGGAATCCAGCAATAAAATGGGCTTGAGGCAAAGCCTCGATCAGATCATTGTCAAGAAAATTATTCAAGTCGGCTTGCTTTGTATTATTATGATAATAACTGGCACGTTGCTTGCGAGTACAACGACGGGGATGCAGTCAATGCAAGAGGCGTCATAAGGCATATTATGGGGTACCTCAAGGTTGCAGGTATGTGTATCTTGGTCCTCGGCCTACCATGCGGTTGCAGGAAGGAAAAGGATATTGGGCAACTGATCGCAGAAAACTCTTGCAAGGCGATTCTCAACGATTCCCGTTGTGGCGAAAACGCCAAGCAACTTGCCAAGAAGGTCCTTGAGGGGTGGGCCGATGATGTGGTTGACCCTCATCCTGTGTTGCTGCATGCAGGATACCTTCAAGATGACAGATACGACCATATCGCCCTCATTCTCACTATTTCAGATGAAGACTTTGATGTTGCTGGCTTTCTTATAAGGGAGGTCTGGAAAGAAAAGGAATCTGAGCAGGTTATGATTGAAGAGGAATACCCAATATTCCCGGAGCTTGGAGTGGGGGATTGTCGCATAGTGTGGTTTGATGAGCGCAACGATGTCTCTGAAAGCAAAGATGAGCAGGCATGGAGTGACTATGTGAATGACCCCAACAGGGTCTTGATTTTTCGTCGGCAGCGATACCCCCGAATATTGATTTCCCTCGCAGATCCAGCCGTGGTCCGAGTGGATGTGCGAATCTATGACTTTGCGGGAAACAAATCGGAATGGGTTCCTCTCGAAGAGGGAGCGCCGGGAGCGCGGCCAAAGAAAAAAGCCGAGCGCGCTGACCTATGATAGTGCGGGTAATCTGACAGCCGACAAGGACGGCTACGAATACCAATACGATTACGAGAACAGGATTGTGAAAATCACCAAAGACGACAACGATATAGCTGAATTTGCCTACGATGCGCTGGGCAGAAGGATTGAGAAAAATACGCTTACTTGAGATTGGTGGGCAGAGCCCACCCTACAAGAAGATTAACTGGCAGGTGCTGTGCGAGTACGATGGGTCGGGGACGTTCAAGGCGTGGTACGCCTACGGCAATTACATTGGTGAGGTGCTGATGAGGGGTACTTCAATTGCGCCAACCTTCATGAAGTTCTACGTTCACGACCATCTTTACAGCCCGGCGGCGCTGGTGAGCTATACCGGCTGGGTGTATGAGCGGTACGAGTACGATGCCTACGGCAGCCCATATATCCTTGAGGCGAATTTCGCCGCCGACCCCGATGGAACGAACCTATAAGGAGTTTTTGGCGGGCGATACTGGCTTTGAGGGGCGGGAGATGGCCGAGAAGGGCTAAAAGACGCGGCTTTTCAAAAAATACCAACATTCCCAAGCAACGTATCACCATTTGGAGGGTGGGAAAGGCTGTATATTCAGAAGTCCAGGGGCTTTGTGCAGAGGCAGAAAAAGTGGGGGGGGAAAAAAGATATTTCTTGACAGGCGGCAGAACTCCATGTAACATCAAATTGGTTATATCGAGGAGGCTGAAATGGTTCGTCCTGTCTTCGGATCAAAAGCCGCGATGTAGAGGAGCCGTCGAGTGCGTATCAACACAGAATCTGGAAACGCGAATCAATTGCGGACCGGACTGATGTCACCGGAACACGGGGCTTGGCGGCGCGGAAAGGAATTTCACCTGTCACTCCCGGCGGCGCCCGGGGTTTGGACGCCGGCACGGCACAGGTGAACCACTCCGCGCTCGCACTTTCTTTATAATGGAGACTGTCTAACTGGAGGAAAACAAAATGAAGACTGGTGATTATTGTGGGCAGATTATAGCAATCTCTCTGTCGCTGGTAATGGCGGCAGCGTGGCCGGTCGCCTCGGTGGGGTCTGAGGCGATCATCTGCTTTGGGCTGGAGACGGACCCCGGCTGGAGCACGCAGGGCGAATGGGGCTTTGGTGTTCCGTTGGGAGGTGGATCCTACTGTTATGACCCAACTTCCGGTTATACCGGCAACAATGTTTATGGGTACAATCTCGCGGGCGACTACACCAACAGTATGAGCGCTTATACGCTCACGAGCACCGCCATAGACTGTTCCGGCTATGAAAATGTCACGCTCAGCTTCTGGCGCTGGCTGGGCGTCGAATCCTCAACCTGGGACCACGCCAAGGTCGAGGTCAGCAGCAACGGCAGCAGCTGGTCGCCGGTGTGGGACCACACGGGGGGCAGCTTTTGCGACGGCACGTGGATATATTGCGCATACGACATCTCCGCCGTCGCCGACAACTAGGCGACCGTTTATCTTCGCTGGATCATGGGCCCCACTGACGGCTCCGTTACTTATCCGGGGTGGAACATCGACGATATCTGCCTCAGCGGCGAGGTGATGGACGGCCTGACCGTAACCCCGGCAGAGACCTTTCAATCATCGGGCCTTGTCGGCGGGCCCTTTAGCCCACCGAGCAAGAGTTACACGCTTACCAACACAGGTCCCAACTCGCTCAACTGGACCAGCGGGGTCAGTGAACCGTGGATTGACGCCGAACCGAACAGCGGGAGCATCGGCCCCGGCGACTCGAACACGGTGGAGATCTTCCTTGATGCCGAGGCAAACTCGCTTCCTCCCGGCAGCCACGAGGGTATGGTGAGGTTCACGAATCTGGCCAGCGGCGTTATTAAGGACCGTTATGTTTCTCTCGAGATCATCAATATTCCGGGCGAGATCGATGTCTACGATCCCATCCCGCCGGTTAATGATCTCGATATGCCTTTCGGTGATGCGTTCGTCGGCTCCTCACGCACGGAAAAGATTACCATAGCAAATACCGACCCCTGTCGCAGCCTCATTATTTCGGACATCTCCATGGTAGGCCGGTACCTTGAAGACTTTAACGACGGTCAGGCGCAGAGCTGGCAGGAGGATGTTGACGTTGACTGGGAGGTCGTCAGCGGTGAGTACCGCGCAAACCAGCCATCGCCCACCGAAACCATAACCATGGTAGCCACTTACGGCGGGGAAACCTTCGAAGACTTCTCGCTCGAGGTGAAAGTCCGACGGGACGGCTCTTCCGGGTATGCGCGCTATGTCCTGTTCCGCGCGACGTCCGACTTCGAGGTCTTCCCCGCCCAGATAGGCTCTGGATACGCGTTTGGCATTGACGAGGAGCATTACTTCGTCTTTAAGCAGGTCTCCGGGGTCTTCACGAACCTGGTTCCGTGGACGATCTCGAGCTACATAAATCCACCCACGCAGTGGAATACGCTGGGGGTGGTTGCCGCAGGTGCGGACCTCAGCTTCTACATCAATGGGCATCTTGTGAACACGCTTGGCGACCCCGACCTGACCAGCGGCAGGATCGGGATAATAGGCTACACGGGCACCACGTACAGTCCGGCAAACAGTCACTTCTTCGATGATGTTTCGGTCGATAAGCCCCTGATAACTTCGGTTACCACGAGCCCTGAACAGCAGTGGTACAACGATCGTCCCTGCATAGAGGGGACACCAGCGGAATGTCCCGAAAAATGTACGCCTGCTCCCTATCCTTACCAAGTCGACAATCCCGAACGGGTATTGGCGCAGAGCCCGACAAGCTGCACGTCGGCCGGCTTTCGTCTGGGAGACGTCGGCGAGTTACCGGTCCTGCTGGCGCCTCTTGGCTCTATCGACGTCAACGTTATCTTTAGCCCCATCGCGGTCGGATGCTGCGAATCCGTCGTGGTCATAGCAAGCGACGACGAAGACGAGGGCGAGATCGAAGTCAGGCTGACGGGCAGTGGAATACCCGATCTCCTGGAAGTTCTGCCTCAGCAGCAGCTGGAGTTCGCCGGCCATCCGGGTGGACCTTTCGTGCCGACCTATCACTACTATCAGCTCACCAACAACGGGCCGAACGATATTCAATGGAGGGCGGAGGTCAATGCACCCTGGCTTGATATCAGCCCGGCCGGAGGCACGATTAAGCCGGGGGACTCGACGCAGGCGGCAGTGGGGCCTAATATGCTGGCCGAGAGCCTTGCTGAAGGTCACTACTGCGCCGATGTCAACTTTACCAATGTCACCACCGCCGCTGTCCATACTCGCCGGATGTGCCTGGAAGTTTACACGACGCCCAAGATTTGGGTCCACCCCGTCGAAGGGTGCCTGACGGCCACGCTGCGCCAAGAACAAAGCGCCGTGGAAATCCTGACCATCGGCAACACCGGCGACGCAAACCTGGCCTTTGCGCTTTCCAGTCAGGAGAGGGACTACAGCCCCTGTCATGACCAATTGGCCGAGGGTCTTGCCGCTGAAGAGGTTGTTCGGCCTCGGCCGGGGCACGACTTCACGGTGGCCGCTGATGTGCCTTTCGCCTCCGACGAGCTGCTGGTCAGATTTGCGCGGCGCGGCAAAGGGCTCTGGCCCGAAGCTGATGAGCAGAACACGGCTCTGGCCAGCCTGGGCGGCGGAACCGTCTCCCGGCAATACAGGTTTGTCCCGGGCCTTTCATTGGTCAAACTTCCGGGCCATCTGTCGGTCGGGCAGGCGCTGGCCGCTTTCAACAAGGCGCCCGGCATTCTCTACGCCGAACCCAACTATGAGCGGAGGCTTGATCACGATTGCCAGCTGTTGCCCAATGACCCGCTGTTTGACCAGCTTTGGGGCATGCACAACACAGGGCCATCCGGCGGAACTGCTGATGCCGACATCGATGCTCCTGAGGCGTGGTGCCATCGTACCGACGCTTCCAATATCATAGTGGGTGTAATCGACACCGGCGTCGATTACACGCACGCGGACCTGGCGGCGAACATGTGGGTCAATGAGGCCGAGTTTTATGGAAGCCCCGGCGTCGACGACGACGACAACGGATACGTCGACGACATCTACGGTTACGATTTCGTCAACAATGACGGCGACCCGTGGGACGACCATTATCACGGCACGCACTGTGCGGGCACCATAGGCGGCGTCGGTGACAACGGCGAAGGCGTGGCAGGGGTCTGCTGGAATGTGCAGATCATGGCGCTCAAATTTCTCGATGCGAGCGGAAGCGGCTATGACAGCGACGCCATCGCCGCCTTGGAATACAGCATGCTGATGGGCGCAAGCCTGACCAGCAACTCGTGGGGCGGCGGGGGATACAGCCAGGCCCTCAAGGACGCCATCGACAACTCCGGGGACGCGGGCATGCTCTTCGTCGCCGCCGCCGGCAATGACGGTATCAACACCGACATCTCGCCCCACTATCCGTCCAGCTACGACTGCAACAACATCATCTCTGTGCTGGCCAGCGACCGCTACGACAACAAGTCCAGTTGGTCCAACTACGGGCTTACCTCGGTGGACCTCGGTGCGCCGGGCAGTGACATCCTCAGCTGCCAGCCCGGCAATGGTTACCAGTACCTGGACGGAACCTCCATGGCAACGCCCCATGTTGCCGGCGCCTGTGCCCTGGCGTGGTCGGTGTGTCCGGCATTGGGGCATCTGCAGATCAAGGATATTATAATGAATGGCACGGACGGCGTTGCGGCGATGGAAGGGCTCTGCGTGACGGGCGGCCGGCTGAATGTTCACAACGCCGTAGTGGCTGCCGAAGCGTCGTGCTCGGCGCCGTGGCTTGAACTGCTGCCCGAGGCGGGCACCATCTCGCCCGGCCAGGCCAACGACGTCAACGTCATCTTCGATGCCGGCGGGTTGGCGGTAGGGGAGTATTACGGTCAGATACTTATCTGCTCCAACGATGATTCTGCTCCCACCCTGATTGTGCCTGTTATGATGACGGTCGAGGCCGACATCCTCGTGGTCAGCCCGGAGGAGGCCTTTGAGTCGGTTGGGATCACCGGAGGACCTTTCTACCCGGTTTCCCGGGCGTATACCCTCACGAACGACGGCAACGAACCATTGAGCTGGACGGCGGCCGCCTCCGAATCCTGGCTCGATGCCGAACCCAACGGCGGAATGCTTGACCCCGGCGAGTCCACCATGGTTGTGGTCTCGATAAACGCCGGCGCCTGGGGCCTGGATCCGAATACGTATAATGCCAGCGTCACGTTCACCAACACCACCACTGTCGTCGATCATGTGCGGCTGGTGGTCCTTACGGTCAGCGCACCCGATTACTTCACCGAGCTGTTCGACCCCAATGGCAACGATATGGCCTACCACACCGTCACCTTCGGCCCCGACGGCTCCGGAAACTTCTACAGTGTGTGCAGCAAAGAAGCCTCCGGCTTCTTCACCGACCCTGCCGGAGGCACCAGCCTGGTGCTGAGTGACGACGGCTACCTTGCCGTCGTTCTTGCCGAAGGAAAACAGGTCAGTCTCTATGGGCAGCCCTACAGCACCTTCTACGTCGGCAGCAATGGATATATCTGCTTTGGCACCGGCGACACGGCGTACCTCGAAACGTTGGAGGCCCATTTCAAGTTCAAAAGAATCAGCGGGCTGTTTGACGACCTCAATCCCACCGCCGGCGGCAGCATCTCGTGGAAACAGCTCGACGACCGGGCGGTCGTTACCTTCGAGAACGTCCCCGAGTACAACTTCAGCAACGCCAACAGCTTCCAGATCGAGATGTTCTTCAGCGGCCGCATCCGAATCACCTGGCTGGATGTCGCCGCCAGGGACGGACTGGTGGGACTTTCACGGGGCGCCGGCGTGTCACCGTACTTCACCGAAAGCGATTTGTCCGAGTATCGCTGCTGTGACCTCAACGACGACGGGATTTGCAACTTCTTTGAATACGCTGAGCTGGTTTCCTGGTGGGGTTTGGCGTGCGAGGCGGGCAACCAGTGGTGTGATCAGACCGATTATGTGCCGGATGGAGTTATTGACATCCATGACTTGGCTAAACTCGCCGACAGATGGCTCCGCGGCCCCGGCCTCTGATCAGCCGAGAGCCCAGACGATTAGAGGCTGCAAGCACGTGCTTGCAGCCTTTTTTTCAGGGACTACAGACATTAAGGTCGGGTCGAGAGGAGAGAATGGTCTGGATTTACCATTCGCTATTGGCGATTTGCTATTTGAAAGGAGGGTCGAGAAGAGGCCGGGCCCGGATAAGAAAAAGCATTTTGTGGATAACCTCACAAACCGATATGATAGTGTCGGCGATGCGAATTTGAGCTATGATAGTGCGGGTAATCTGACAGCCGACAAGGATGGCTACGAACACGAGTACGATTACGAGAACAGGATTGTGAAAATCACCAAAGACGGTAACGATATACGTGAATTCGCGTGCGATGTGCCGGGTCGGAGAATCATAAAAATGGAGAGTGTGGCCCGGACGACAAATGGACCTTGTGATCCACTTTCTCAAAAGGCTTGACGAGATGCTCTCACTTGATTAGCGAAAGGATTTTGAATGAGACGGCGAGAATTCTGTATGTTTGTTGGCAGAGTATTGGGCGGAGTGGCTATAATCCTGCCATTTTGGTACGTTTTCGTAAACCTCGTCTTCGCATTCTCGCTCGGTCAAGACCCCAATTTCGATTTAGGTGACAATTACATAGTCACCCATCGTCTATTATACTACCGCTCAAAAGCCGAAGCTGGCTACTATATTGAAGAGCGTGTGATAGATGACCCGATAGTCGAATTTGCCTTCAGCGGTCCCTGGCTGGTTGGAAAGACGAACAATGGATTGTTCGCTATCCAGAGAAAGACGCAGGAACTACATTATCCGCTCGCCAAGGATCAGTTGCAGACAGTTACCGGGCTCGACACGTCATCTTTGGATATGGAAACTGACTTTGGCCCGTATGTGATCGCTCGCCCTGAGGCTCTTGCTGCCAAGGATGCCGCGACCCGCTTTTGCTGGGTGTTGCTTTTCATAGTACCAGCCGCTTTTGGTTTTGCACCCTACTTGTGGAGGTACATGTTGACTCGACGCAAAAAGTAATGCGGCAAATGTTAACGGGATTGCCATTACGACACACCCGAAACCCTCTACCGCACTTGTTTGCCGGCCGAAGAGTGGACTTGTTGGATGACGGCAGCCTCACGCTGAGATTAGCAGCCGTTGGCGGAAGCTGGGATTTGGCAACGGTTGGGAGATTAACTCAACGGCCAAATCGATTACAACCGAATACAAGCCCCCCTTGCATGTCCTGGCAGCAACAGTTAGAATTCAATTTGTCCATAGTCGTTGTAAATTAATTCAGAGTTACCCAAAATAGAGGTTAGGCGTATGTTATTTGAGAAAATCAGTTTTTCGATTTTCTCGAATAATTTGCACAAGACATTACCCGTAGCTCACGAAGCTGCGGGGATATGACTCCTTTTATAACGAGGGTCTGACAGATGGGCAAAAGCAAAAGCAGGAGAAAATCATCAAAAAGTGGGAGAATCACAAAGATTTCACGTTTGCGAAAGCCGGAAGATATGCCTTTGGAGCAATGGCAGACTGCCCTGCGAAAACAGTTCGCACAAAAACAGGATTTTCAACTTAAGAATATTGGTGGTGAGCCGATATTCTCTGAATTTATTGTTACAAATCCACAAACTAAAGGCGAATATCGCGTGGCGATTCGGGGCCAGAGAATCGGCGACAACTACTGTTCCTGTCCGGACTTTGCGGTTAATACCCTCGGAACCTGCAAACATATCGAATTTACACTTGCCAAACTACAGCGAAAGCGAGGAGGCAAAAAGGCCCTGTCAGAAGGCTTTCTACCCGCCTATTCGGAGATATATCTGCGTTACGGCGCCAAGCGACAAGTCGCTTTCAAACCGGGAAGCGAATGTCCGCAGTCTCTGGTAATGCTTGCTTCACGTTATTTTGACAGGTACGGATTGTTGAAGCCGCCGGCATACCTGCACTTTGACACATTTATCAGAAAAGCCGGCGCATTCGAGCATGATTTGCGTTGTTATGAGGACACAATAGAGTTTATTGCCCGGGTCAGGGACCAGGCTCATCTAAAGGAACGGGTTGAAAAGGCCTTCCCGAGCGGCGCCGACAGCACTGCTTTCGGCGAGCTGTTGAAGGTCGAGCTGTATCCGTATCAGCGTGAGGGGGCGCTATTTGCGGCAAGAGCAGGGCGGAGCCTGCTCGCCGACGATATGGGCCTCGGCAAAACCGTTCAGGCAATTGCGGCAATTGAGATATTGGCGGGGACGGTGGGGCTTGAGCGAGTGCTGATCATCTCTCCGACTTCCCTGAAGCATCAATGGAAACAGGAAATTGAGAAATTCTGTGAGCGCTCAATCGAGGTTGTGGAAGGCTCCCTCGCAAAACGCGCCGGAATTTACAAATCCGATTCGTTCTATAAAGTTACAAATTATGATGTTATCCCCCGCGACCTTGACCTCATCCGCAATTGGGCGCCGGAAATGGTTATCCTTGATGAAGCGCAGCGAATCAAGAACTGGAAGACCCGAAGAGCACAAGCCGTGAAGAAGCTTGATTCCATGTACGCTCTTGTGCTTACCGGCACGCCTTTGGAGAATCGGCTGGAAGAGCTGCACTCCATCGTTGAATTTGTGGACCGTTTTCATCTCGGGCCGATGTTCCGTTTTCTTGCCGAGCATCAGCACATAAACGAGGACGGGCGGGTGATCGGATATCGTAATCTCTCCGGTATTGCCAAATCATTGGAGTCTATCCTTATTCGACGCACCAAGAATGAAGTCTTGAAAGAGCTGCCTGAACGTCTGGAAAAGAATTATTTCGTCCCAATGACCGCCGAGCAGATGAAGCATCATGAGGAGAACCGCGAAACTGTGGCACGTATTGTTGCCAAATGGCGACGGTTCGGCTTCCTGTCCGAGACCGACCAGAGAATACTTATGATTGCCCTGCAAAATATGAGAATGAGCTGCAACAGCACGTATCTTCTCGACAAGAAAACCGACTTCGGCGTTAAGGCCGACGAGCTGATTTCAGTCCTTGACGAAATGTTCGAGCGGCCGGACACGAAGGCCGTGGTTTTCAGCCAGTGGGTGGGAACGCACGAAATACTGCTGGACCGTCTTCAATCATCGAAACGCAATTACGTGCTGTTCCACGGCAGCATCCCGGGCGTCAAGAGAAAGGACCTGATAAGACAATTCAAGAGCGACCCTGATTGCCGCGTTTTTCTCTCGACTGATGCCGGGGGAGTGGGACTGAATCTGCAAAACGCTTCGGCCGTTATCAATATGGACCTTCCGTGGAACCCGGCGGTGCTCGAGCAGCGTATCGGCCGGATTCATCGGCTCGGCCAGCATCGCCCGGTGCGGGTAGTGAACTTCGTAGCACAGGGAACAATCGAGCACGGTATGCTTTCCCTGCTGTCGTTCAAGCAGTCTCTTTTCGCAGGTGTTCTTGACAAGGGAAAAGATGAGGTTTTCCTTGGTGGTACACGGCTGAAACGGTTTATGGACTCGGTCGACAAGGCCACAGGTGCGATCCCTGAACAGATGCCGCAGCAAGGTGAGCCCGGAGGAGATGGGGAGTGTACGGGACAAGAAATCTCAGCTAAAGCAAAAGAGGAGCCTGCCGCAGTACCGCAACAGGCCTGGGTAAATCTTGTTTCAACAGGCTTGTCATTGCTTGATAAGCTGGGCAAGGGTCTGCTTGGGGTGGAAGATCGGCGACGGCAGGGGGGGGCGGGGGCCTTTTCGGGACTGAGAATCGAAACCGATAAGGTCACAGGCGAACGACATCTCAAACTGCCGGTCCCCAGGAAAGAAATCCTCGAGGGCATAGCCAATCTGCTCAGTGAATTCTCAAAGAGATTGTAAGGTTCCCTGGGGCTGCGATAGCTAAACCCCTTGCTGGGCCCAGTCCGCCGCAGGCGGACGAAGTCGAATGGGACTAAATTGTGCCTTGGCGGTCGAACATTGCCCATATTTCCGGCGTAAGAACACTAATGGGAAAAATTTTTCATAATTTTTTGAAAAACTGTTGACTACCTGCCGATACCGCAATAGAATTGTAATAAGTGAGGGGTTGGGGAATGTACCAACCCGCAGAAAGGTTCAGGTCAGGGTATTGAAAAGAATACTGTTGACGTGCGAGTTTTTGCTTTGAACTGTTAGGCGGAAATAGCTGAGCAGCGTGATTAGAACCGCTGGCAGTTGAAGCAGCGGTTTTTTTATTGCTCTTTTTAAAGTTTATGTGTATAAGCGACGAGCCCAACGTCGATTTATAGTCTGTGATCGGCGGTTGGACGTGCCAATCGCCAATCCTGATGGGCTCGTAGCTCAGTTGGTTAGAGCGCACGCCTGATAAGCGTGAGGTCGGAAGTTCGACTCTTCCCGGGCCCACTGCCTTTGGCGATTGGCCAAAGGAAATTCGAAGCTCGAAGTCCTAAATTCGAAACAAGTTCGAATGACCGAGGCTCAAATGTTCAAAACAGCGTTTTGAATTTTGGGAATTCCGGTTTCGATACTGTTTGGGATTCTTGTCCGCCGAAGGCGGATAGGAATTCGGATTTAGGGTTTCCCGCAAGGCGGGCTCGGGGACGTAGCTCAACTGGGAGAGCGCCGGCTTTGCAAGCCGGAGGTTGCCGGTTCGATCCCGGTCGTCTCCATTGTTCGTCGGTCGTGGTTCCGGATTCGTGGTTCGATTCACGAGTCGCTAATCACCACGCACGAATATCGTTCTTTGAAAAGTGAATATGCGGATGCGTGGAAAGCTGTTTCACCGAAAAACAGCTTTTCTATATGAGCGCTCATTTAGGTAACTCCTTCAATCATAGATTGATATGGTCAAGTTACTAAGGGTGTATGGTGGATGTCTAGGCGCTGAGAGGCGATGAAGGACGTGGCTGGCTGCGATAAGCCCGGGGCAGGTGTCGAGCAACCGTTAATCCCGGGATCTCCGAATGGGGCAACCCGGCAGGACTGGGCAACCAGATCTTGTCATCTCCGGCTGAATGCATAGGCCGGGTGAGGCGAACGCAGGGAACTGAAACATCTTAGTACCTGCAGGAAAGGAAATCAACCGAGACTCCGTTAGTAGCGGCGAGCGAAAGCGGAAAAGCCCAAACCAGGGAGCTTGCTCTCTGGTGTTGTGGGCGCCGGTAAGCAGTTACAAAGGCATCGCAAGCAGAATCCTCTGGAAAGTGGAACCATAGAAGGTGATAGTCCTGTATGCAAAAGCGAGAGCCCTGCATTACTGCCGGCGCTCCAGAGTAGCACGGAGCTCGTGGAACTCTGTGTGAAGCTGGGGGGACCACCCTCCAAGGCTAAGTACTACTCGGCGACCGATAGTGAAAAGTAAGGCGACTGAACGATGAAAAGAACCCCTATTAGGGGAGTTCAAAGAACCTGAATCCATGCACCTACAAGCTGTGGGAGGGCTATGATGCGGTCTTCGGACTGCGTAATGCCTGACCGCGTGCCTTTTGCATAATGAGCCGGCGAGTTACCGTCTGTGGCAAGGTTAAACACTTAAGGTGTGAAGCCGTAGCGAAAGCGAGTCTGAATAGGGCGTATAGTCGCAGGTGGTAGACGCGAAACCAGGTGATCTACCCATGGCCAGGTTGAAGGGGATGTAAAAGTCCCTGGAGGACCGAACCCGTTAACGTTGAAAAGTTATGGGATGAGCTGTGGGGAGGAGTGAAAGTCTAATCAAACCTGGAGATATCTCGTTCTCTCCGAAATAGCTTTTGGGCTAGCCTTGAGTGACTACTTTACGGGGGTAGAGCTACTGAATGGGGATAGGGGGCCACCAGCCTACCTGCTCCAACCAAACTCCGAATACCGTAAAGCGTATCTCAGGAGTCAGTCTGCGAGGGATAACCTTCGTGGTCAAAAGGGAAACAACCCAGACCGCCAGCTAAGGTCCCGAAGTTTTGTTGAGTTCATAAGGAAGTTGGACTACAGTGACAACCAGGATGTTGGCTTAGAAGCAGCCACCATTTAAAAAGTGCGTAATAGCTTACTGGTCGAGTGGTTTGGCGCCGATAATGAACGGGAATAAGCAAGACACCGAAGCTGCGGGTTTTCGAAGAAGCTTGCTTCTTTGGAAGCGGTAGGAGAGCGTTGCTGTCAGCGTAGAAGCGGTACGGAAACGAGCCGTGGAGCGTCAGCAAGTGATTATGCCGGCATGAGTAACGATAAAACAGGTGAGAATCCTGTTCGCCGAAAGCCTAAGGTTTCCTGGGGAAGGTAAATCCGCCCAGGGTTAGTCGGTCCCTTAGTCGAGGCTGAAAGGCGTAGACGATGGACGGCAGGTTAATATTCCTGCACTGTGTACCGAAGGTTTGAACTGTGGGGGTGACGCAGTTACAAAGGCTGGAAGCTGATTAGTCGAGGCTATCCTGCCAGCGGCGGTGTCGGTAGGCAAATCCGCCGACGTAAAGCCGCCAAAGGACGGCGAGGGCCGTATTAAGATGCCCGAGCAGCTGGCGTGACTGCCAAGAAAAACCTCAAACAGGACGACGGTGCATATCCGTACTAAAACTGACACAGGTAGGCGAGGAGAAAATCCTAAGGCGCTCGAGAGAACCGTCTTTAAGGAACTCGGCAATTTGACCCCGTACGTTCGCAATAAGGGGTCCCTCCAGATGCGCTTGGTATTTATATTGAGCGTATGCTGAGGGCGCAGTGAAGTGGCTCTGGCGACTGTTTATCAAAAACACAGTTCTCTGCCAACTCTTAAAGAGGATGTATAGAGAATGACGCCTGCTCGGTGCCGGAAGGTTAAGGGGATGGGTTCGCCCCTTCGGGGGCAAAGCTCCTAACTGAAGCCCCGGTAAACAGCGGCCGTAACTATGACGGTCCTAAGGTAGCGAAGTTCCTTGTCGGGTAAGTTCCGACGTGCATGAACGGCGTAACGACTGGAGCACTGTCTCAAAGACGGACTCGGTGAAATTGTAGTCGTGGTGAAGATACCACGTACCCGCGGCAAGACGGAAAGACCCCGTGAACCTTAACTATATCCTGGTATTGATGCCTGGCATATCTTGCGTAGGATAGGTGGGAGGCACTGAAGCACCCCTTTCGGGGGGTGTGGAGCCAACCTTGAAATACCACCCTTGCTATGTTAGTCACCTAACCGCGACCCGTGAATCCGGGCGTGGGACAGTGCTTGGTGGGTAGTTTGACTGGGGCGGTCTCCTCCTAAAAGGTAACGGAGGAGTTCAAAGGTACACTCAGCGTGGTTGGCAATCACGCATGGAGCGTAAGGGTACAAGTGTGCTTGACTGCGAGACCTATTAGTCGAGCAGATGCGAAAGCAGGACCTAATGATCCGGTGATTCTGTGTGGAAGGGTCATCGCTCAACAGATAAAAGGTACTCCGGGGATAACAGGCTGATCTCCCCCGAGCGTTCATAGCGGCGGGGAGGTTTGGCACCTCGATGTCGGCTCATCACATCCTGGGGCTGAAGGCGGTCCCAAGGGTTGGGCTGTTCGCCCATTAAAGTGGTACGCGAGCTGGGTTCAGACCGGCGCGAGCCAGGTCGGTCCCTATCTGCCGTGGGCGCAGGAATCTTGAGGAGATGTTTCTTTAGTACGAGAGGACTTGGAAGCACTGACCTCTGGTGTACCGGTTGTCCCGCTAGGGGCACGGCCGGGTAGCTATGTTGGGAAAGGATAACCGCTGAAAGCATCTAAGTGGGAAGCCCCCTCCAAGATAAGGATTCCGTTCCCGCACCTATTTTGCTCAGAGAAGCCGCTGCGCTTCTTGTTGTGGGCCTAAGCAGGCCATGCAAGAATCGCCAGTACGCGCTGGTCAAAATAGGTGCGGGATGCAGAGCCCTGGAAGACGACCAGGTTGATAGGCCGGGTGTGTAAGCGCAGAAATGCGTTGAGCTTACCGGTACTAACGCTCGAAGACTTGACCATATCAATCCTTGGTTGAGAGAGACTGTCGTTAGTGAATAGTATTTAGTGTTTGGCATCCGGGGCTGAATACCAACGACCGGATACTGACGACTGGTAATGAGTGTTCATATAGCATCCGCATATTTTTGAATTTTGAATTTGTCCCGACTTGGTCGGGATAAAACGAACTTCCTGGTGACCATACGTACGGGGAAACGCCTGTTCCCATTCCGAACACAGAAGCTAAGCCCGCACGGCCGATGGTAGTCCTTCGGGGCGAGAGTAGGTGATTGCCAGGATTTTATGAGGCCGATTGGCGATGAGCCGGTCGGCCTTTCCTTTTGCGCTTGTTTGGGCACGGAGGACACACAGGTATTGCTTGGGATAATGTGCAAAGCCAGGGCCGTACGGCCGATGGCAGCAGAAGAAAATCAAAAATCAAAGTGCAAAACTCAAAATCGTGGAGATTCACGGACTCTCTTCTGATGTACCCCGGCCAAAATGGCCAATTTTGAGGTTCCACCAAGAAAGCTGCGAAGCATAAGCGATCAACGGCTAAAGAGTCGCAGAATTGGGCCCGGAAGGATTCGAACCTTCGACCAATGGATTATGAGTCCCGAATTCCGCTCCTAAGTGATTAAATAACAAGGACTTACAAGCCGTTTTTGGGCCAAAAACGGGGGTTACAAGTGGTTAACAAGTGAACAACAAGTGACAGGCGACTCAGTAACCACTGCTCACTGACGGACTTTTTGACGAACACTTTTGAGCGACAGATGGCTGTCGGCAAGCATATCGGGACAGATTTCTTCGCAACAAACATTTCTTGAGGACCACCACTGGTCCGTGAAACACAGCCCTCTTGGAGCCATCTGGCAAATGCGCAGTTGTGTCTCGCCAGAGATGTGCAGTGTTGTCGCTTGGTACCTCTTGTGACTGGCCCCCAACATTTGGTCACGGATTTGCACGCAATTCTTGCTGGACATCGCGCCGGGCTGCCTCATGAGCTCCTTTCTTGTCTGGGAGCGTCCAGTAAATCCCAAATGACTATCTATCTCATAATTCGAAGTCAGGGTGTTTAACGCTACTATGCGAAAGAACGTTACATTACTACCAATAATGACTTATGAAACTGGCAGAGAATCAGGTAAGCACAGGACGAAGCCCCAAACGAGCAAGTTTGGTGCGCGCGCACTGGCTCGAAAATGCTGGCAGGACCGATCCATGCCGCTGTTTAGGACGGAGATTCAAGGACGCTCAGGACTTATTTCTTCCACTTCGATCTCTCGGAGAATGGTTTGGTCTTGATTTTCGGGTCTGTAATACTCATAGACTTTGGATGCCGGAATCATGGCACGTATAGGGTACAGGGCCTTAAGTTCATAGCCAAAGCGAAGTGGTCTGGCCGGATCAATGCCCCGCACGTAGAGTATGCACTGGTTCCCGGTCACTTCGTACTTGGCGAGTGTACCGGCTTCTACGAGGCGTTCAAAACCCGCTGTGTTGACTTTGAATCCCGGAGGGATGCCGAGGTCGATTATCGCCATACTGACAGGGGTCTCGTTATTGTTGGTAACCTTGACATTGGACGTCAGTACGTCATCCACGGCGAGGCGGGTCCTATCGTAGTCAACTTGAATCTCAAGCTCCTTTTTAGTGACAACAGTCGGTGTTTCGGAAGGTACCCAGTAGGTCCCAATAAGCCGGTATGGAATTTCAACCTGCTCATCCTGTTTGAGGTCGATGTTGTTCTCGCCTGTCCGCAGATAATCCGTAAGAACAGTCATGTGAACCACATCGCTGCTTTCCGGCGTTATCGCAATGTGGTCGGCCCGCTCTCCGTTAACCCAGACAGTCACTTCGGCAGACCGGTCGCCGCCGAGGGCCTGTCCGGTACCTGCAATCAGTGCCTTCATTGCCAGTATAGTGGCCTGGGTAGAGTACCAGGTGCCGAACTGGTCTTTCTGCTGTGAAATCCATGTAAGGGCCTTCTTGATGGTGTCCGGATGCCGGTTTGCCTTCATCATGGCAAGTGTCGCCAGGGCCGTAGTCTCGATATCCAGGCACTGGCCTCGGGAGTACATCGCTCCGGCGCCGGTTGTAGATATATGTGCTGTGCCGTTCTCTACCTCGAACCGCGCTTGCAGCGATTCAACAAGCTGTTCACCAATTGTGTCCCGGCTGTTTTGTGCCAGAAGGGCGTTGGCTGCCAGAGCGATAGTGTAGGCCTGGTCTTCGGAGTCCAGGCTACGCCGCAAATACTCAAGTGCCTTATCGACTTCCGAACCCCGCTGACCTGCCTCGACGAGCGCCCACGCGATGTAAGCGGTGCTCCTGAGTTCCCCACTAACGGCGTTCAGTGTCTCGGTGGAATGGGAGGGGGCCCAGGAGCCGTCCGAATTCTGGCGTGACATGAGCCACTTGCCTGCCCGGTCGATTACGGCAGAATCCACATTGTGGACCTTTGCCATATCAGTGAATTCCAGTATCCCATAAGCTGTCAGAGTCTCATTTGCTGGTGCATGCCCGAACCAGTCGAAGCCTCCCCCGATCACCTCGAATGTAAGCAATCTCTGGTACCCGGCAGTAATGAATTTGCGGGCCTTGACCTCGATTTCCGGCGTGATCTGCCTGGTCCGCTGCATGTACAGCAGGGCCATGACATTCGGATACGTGGTGGACGATGTCTGTTCAAAGCAACCGAAAGGCATGCGGAATATACTGTCCAGGCCTTCGACTACCTCACTGAAGGTTGAAGGATACAGCTTCAAGACAAGGCCCTGCGAGTGCGGTATGGCTTCCGGTGGTATAGAGAAGGCATGTGCCGCCGAGAGTGCCAGGACTCCGCTCTGCAGGTCTTCTATTTGGCGACCATCCGGGCGGACCTCTATGCGGCGTTGGATAGCATCACTGGTTCTATCCCCGCGAGCAACCACTGTCAGTTCGTGAGAACCTACCTGTTTCGCCTTGATTCGAAACATTGCTGACTTGACCTCGTTGGGGGCAAGTCTAACTTGCTGAACCGCAGGCCCCTGCACCTGGCACCAGGAACCGGCCCTCAGGTCAAGTTCGACTCTCTGAGGTTGTTGGAGATAGTTGTAGCACAAAACGGGAATAGAGACTTCATCGTTCCGGGTCAAAACAACAGGCAGGTCAAGGTCGACAAAAAAGTCCTGGAACACCCGGATACCGATCTCTGAGTTACCCAGTTTGCCGAAGGCAGAAACGGCATCTATGTTCATACGCCACGTGGTTATCGAATCTGCCGTAGCCAGCTCCAAAGCTGCTTCGCCTTTATCATCTGTTATCAGCTCCGGCTGCCAGAGCAGCGTCTCCGGGAAGTACCTGCGCACGCGAGGCGCCGCTTTCTGTGTCGGCGCTTCTGCTTCTTCAGGATATTCTTTTTTGAATACTTCTGAAGCCATATCCAACTGATGCAGATCGGAGGCCCACGTAACGCGGCTGGCCATTTTCTTGACTTTGTTAAGAGCCGGCATCAGCATGCTGGCCAAGAAGATCAAGATTCCTATGACTGCTACTGCCTCCAGGAATCCACGGGGTCTTTTCAATTGAACCTTGTACTTCAAAGCCACCTTTCCTGCGATAGTGCTGGCTACAAAGTACATTATTAAAGTGAATAAGAAGGATGCAGCCGCTGCCATAAAAACGTAATCTTCGTACGCTCCTCGGGAGGCACAGATGATTATTATTGCCCTGGTGATGACATAGTGGGTCACAAAGAGAAATGGCAGTACTATCATCTTTCCTACCGCTGGTGCTGTTTTGGGAAAACGAGTCAGCGCCAGAGACCATCTGAATTGCAGCACAGTCAGGACCGCCACCACCACAGCGTTGGTAACGAATGCCCCCCATAGCACCCAGGCCGGTTCGCCCCTGTAGAAACCAAGAACGGACGACAGAATTAATGCTGTCAGGTATGTGACAATCGGCAGAAAGAACAGTAAGGCATAGGAGTATACAATTCCGTTTGTGGCGCGCTGGACAACGGCCTCCGTCGGACCCAGACCTGCCGTCTTGCCTGGCCAAATCAGTCGGATCGTACTGTAGGAAAGAGCACCTATCGTGCAAACAATGAAAGCTACCACAACCAAAGTGACGAGCGCCGCTTTTAGTATTCCGAAATAACGCTCCCTGAACGCTTCGGTCTGTGCGAGCTTGTCCGGGTAGGTTGTCGCACGCAGGGTGTAGTCGCCTTGTTTCATCAGAACGTCAGCCAGATGGGCGTACTTCGGGTCTTCGAGCAGATTGTCGTAACGAGACTGTTGCAGGTCCTGCCTGATTCGCTCGACGGTGCGGGGACTGATGAAGTCCTTTTCAGCCAGTTCGTCAAGAATACGAGCTCTATCCGGGGACCGAGTTGGGCGAGAAAAGAGCGCCAACGCCAGATTCTGGTACTTGTCATCTCCGCTGAGTAGCTTTGCCGGCGAGATTCTAAAGGATGTCTGATAAGCAGGCTTGAGCAGTTCCTCGTCCGCAAGGAAGAACTGCTCCAGCAAGCCCGGGCGATTCTCGCTGACATAGAAGACAGCTTCATCCACAACGCTAAGACTCAGAGCTGCCGGAGCCGGACTACCGTTGCTGTCTGTGACTTTGAAGTTTACTTTTGCTGTCTGTCCTGGCCTGTAAATACCCTCGTCCAGCGAGGTATCTATCTGTAATTGGGTGGGTTGGTTCACATATATGATTCGCGAATCGGCCGTGCTCTGGCCTTCTGCTGTGATAGTGTAGGCATTGACCTTCAGTGTCCCGAAAAGTCCCGGCGGCAAATCGAGCTCAAGTGTCCCACGGCCCCGTTCGACCGGAAGCGTTTTGGTCAGCATCGTCTGGTTGTCCTTGATCACATCGAGGAAAAACGTCTGCCTCGCCGTTGCTGACACAATTGTCAGATTGACAGTCTGGCCGCCGGAATAGACTGCCCGGTCAGTTCTTAAGAGAAAGGCCTGAGAGGCCCCGGCAGGGTCTATCTTTTCAACGCTGCTTGCGATATTTCCGACCGCATCCTTTGCCTCAATATCCAATGTGAGAACACCAACCGGGGGTGTTGTTCTGAAGACCGCGATGCCTGTTTCGTCGGTTGTCAGAACTCGTCCGTTAGTGTTGATCTGACAGATTGCCGGTAGGCCGTCAGGATATGTAGTCAAAATATAGATGATGTTTTCAACGCCAGGCACAATGTCACCGCTCTCGGCGAATGCGTGGATATTTATTGGCTGCTGTGAAACTACAAAGTGATTGGATGCCGTCTCCGTGTGTCCAGCAGTGTCTGTCACAGTAGTCTCAATCTCGAGTAGTGCGTTGCCTCCCACAAGAGGCATACCCGTGAAGTAGCCTGAAAGCACTATGCGAAAGGTGAACTCGCCTTCTTCATTTGTGCGGCCGGTCATGGTGAAGATGTCAGCGGGCTTTTCGAAGATCGTGCGGCCTACTATTTCTACATTAGAACCTGAAACGGGTTTGCCGAAGAAATAGTTGGCTTTAACTGTACCGGTAAGCTCATCAGCAGGCAGATAGTAGGGTTTATTTGTGGAGAGTTCCACCTTAAACCGCGGCAAAACATAGTGCTTGATGTTAACCACCTTCTCAGACTCCACGTCGCCGGCTATGACCCGAACCCTGTAACGCCCCAAGTTTACCTCTTTGGCGATATCGAAATCCGCAGAGGATATCCCGTACTCAGAAGTGGTGCGTTCGGCCTTGAAGACCTTGTTGCCTTTCGGGTCCTCAACCTCGAACACCACCGCTTGATTGGCAAACGGCTTGAGACTAACCCTATTGAGCACTATCGCCCGCATATGAAGAGTCTGACCCGGCTGGTAAACCGGCTTGTCGGTTGTAACATAGAGCCGGTAGGGCCTTGTTATTTCTATCTGTTTGACGATTTGGTCCTTGCCTACCCGGGATTTGCTTTCAACGATTAGGTCATATTTGCCCGGCGGTACCTCAGGAACATAGACTGTCTCAGATATGCACCCATCGCTTCCAGTAACGAAGCTGCCGAGTCTCTTTGTAAGTTCTTTGCTCTTGATGGCCAACTGAACAACTGCGTGCTCTATCGGTCGGCCCGTGGCGTGGTTTCTTACCAGAATTCGCAGGCCGGCATGATTTTCAGAATACAGGCTTGCCTGACCAAGAATCAGTGTGTCCTGGGGGTCAGGTTCGTAGTGGGAAACGTATGTTGAAAACAGAAATAATCCCAACACCACACCTCCCGAGACAAACCTTATCACCCTGTTCCTCAGGATGGCTCTCCAAATAACCGGCTCTTTTCCTTTTGTGTAATACCACTTATCCTCCTGCAAGGGGGTCAGGACTCTCACATAGACCAGCAATCCCACTACTGCCGCTGCCATCAGGCCACAGTGCAGCATAATACTCGCTGACCAGTAACCAGCAAGTTGACAACCTATCCAGCCACCGCAGAAAGCCACCACAACCGATATCGTAAGACCAAGCGTAACAACGTCCGGCCACTTCAAGAGACTCTCTACTTCCTTTTTACCGGAAGCGATCACAGGGATACGGTCCATCTTCTCAGCATATTCAGGAAGCGCCGCTAGGATTCGCCTCAACTTGCCTCTCCGCGATATACAGCGGCACAGAAGGCTCAGCGACAGTGGCAGGAGGACTACGCACAAAACTAATAGGAGTGCCACGCATGCCGTCATAGCTGAAATGCTTAGAGCTTCCTGTAATCGCACCGATACACTTGCAGTTGAGAGGAACAGGACAGAGACCCAGATAGGAATCTGGATGACCCACGCCCAGCGACTGCTTCGGCGTGATTCTCTTTGCATCATTGCTTCGAATCCAGCCCGCTCCGCATTCGTGGCTCTTGCAGGATCTATACCGTCCTTTTTCATGAGTTCTTTTCTCAGCTTTTCACCGTTATTCATTTCCGCTCTCCAGCGCTTTGCGAAGAGATTGCTTGGCGTAATGTATCCGGGACTTCACCGTCCCGATGCTGCAGCCGATGATCTCTGCTATCGCCTGATACGGCATCTGCTCCAGGAAAAACAGAGTCAATACTTCCTTGTGCCGAGGCTGAATGATGTTCAGGGCTTCGTGTATTCTGTCGGGGCCATAGGCCGGCAAATCTTCTTCGTCCGAGTCAACCTGCGGCGATAGTTCGGCTTCATATAGTTGGGCGAAGCGACGCTTTTGCCTGAATTTGCCGTACACCGCGTTCCTTGCTATCTTGTAAAGCCAGGTTCGAAACGACTGCGGGTCCTTCAATTTGGAAATTTTTCTTAGCACGGTCAGCCAAATCTCCTGCAAAACGTCTTCGGCATGGGTTCCGGTCTCATCCAGATGCATCACGTAATAGCGAAGGCGGGGTTGAAATTGTTCAAAGAGCTCCATAAAGGCATCTCTGTCCCCAATCTGACAGCGGAGGACCAGCGTTTCAGTCTGTTCGCTCGGTTTCATAGGTGCCTCTCAACAATAACCAGCCTTCATAAGGAATAGATGCAGCGTGTTTCAAATTGTTCAAATAATAATCGATTTATTTTGTTTAGGCTGCTAAAAAGCAGGAAAATCACATTCTCGATCCCCGGCGATATCAAGCCGTCCGTCCAAGACACAAACTCCCGGCCGGCAATCGCTGGGGCTCAAACATCCCGAAACGAGAAAGTCAACTTGTAAAGTCCCCGCTTCGCTCTTGAACGGAAGAAGGATGCAGTGGTCGGAGACAAATAGAAAAGGATCAGTGTTTTTCAGACACACCGGACCTCGGTGATGAAGCCGAAAATCTCCCGGCCAACGATAAGACACAGAGTGACCGAAATCGTCGGTTTGCACATCATTGATGCGTTTTGCGAAAATACTGCGATTGATTTCTGAAGAGAAGATTTCTTCTTGACAGAAGTTAGCCATCGCAGGACAATGAAATTGGAGGATCAAAGCCAAGTTGGTGATAAATAGGAAATACCTGATGAAAGTGACAACCTCACTTCGTAAGCCAATGATGTTGCGCATATTGTGTTGCTGTCTGGTTTTCGCAGCCGGAAGTGAAGGTGCTTCTTTTCAGTGGCCCAAGGGGAAAAGCCCGGCTGAGGTTGGAAGACGGGCCGCTGATTTTACTGTGCGAAACCAGATGGGCAGTATCAACTACGCAAATGTGTGCTGTGCCTATGGGGTGCTCAAATTCGCTACAGCAACGCAAGACGTCTCGCTTCGAGACAAAGTCGAAGCCGCCTATGCCGCTTACCTTTCGGGCATAAAGAAGGACGAAAGAAACAACTACCAAGGTGCCGGTGTTGTGGCGCAATGGTTCGGATTCATACCTTTTGAGCTGTACGCCCAGACAGGTAATGCTGATTATTTGGCACTCGGCAAACGGTACGCCGAGGAGCAGTTTGTGGATGCACGTCCGGATGGCTTGCCGGGATACACGCGATTTTGGGCCGACGACATGTACGGCATCGGTCTGCTCCAGGGACAGGCTTATCGATATCTGGACAATTTGGATTATGCCGACCGCGGCACGAAAGCGATGCTGGCTCATGCACAGAGACTTCAACAGCCCAACGGTCTTTTCCACCATGCTGCGGAAAAGGGACCTTCTTTTTGGGGCAGGGGCAATGGCTGGGCAGCCGCCGAGATGGCCGAGCTGCTCTCAGCAGTTCCCACGGACCATCCGATGTATGATGAGCCGGCTGTTTTCGGAGGCCGATTGCTAAAGGTATATCAGAAGCAGATGAAAGGGCTGTTGCAGTATCAGGACCAAAGCGGTGCGTGGCGGCAATTGCTGGATCGCCCTGATGCGTGGATCGAGACTTCCGGCACGGCCATGTTCGTGTTTGCGATGGCTACAGGACTGCGGGAAGGATGGCTGCCCTCCGACCCCTATCTGGATGCAGCCATGCGGGGATGGCTCGCCTTGGCCGATCTCGTTGATGAGCAGGGGCGATTAAAGGAAGTCTGCGTCGGTACGGGCCGTCGAACCAGCGCCGAACTGTACCTGGGTCGACCGCGTGTCGCCGGAGACGAACACGGCCAGGCACCGCTGCTGTGGGCTGCAGCCGCCATGATTAGTCTCGAGCAGAGCCCCTGGGTGCCCGGCATCGACAGCGCCGACCCGACAGATTATTTGGGCATCGTAAAAGCCTACGCCGACACTATGGTCGAGCGTGGACGCGATACGTACGGCCCGGAACACTCGCCCTTGTTTGCCACGATGCTCGATCGCAAGACCTTCCGGATGTTTTCGGAGGCCGAGCAGCAAAGACTTTGGCGAATACGTCTGGAAGACTGGGATAACTGGGGCATTCGCAACCGCGACCGCGTTTTTAAGGGAGCCGATCCACAGCACGATGAGGACCTCTACCAGGTGCTTTATGCGATTTCACAAATAACCGGTGACAGGCGTTATGCGCGAGAGGCAGACAGGACAATCAAGTGGTTCCTACAGCGATGCCAAAGTCCTGTTACCGGCTTGCTGGCCTGGGGTGAGCACATGGGATGGGACTTCAACACAGAGACTATTATTTGGAAGGACAGCCTGCATAATGCCGGCGTCTTGAAGGAATGTATCACACACGAGTTCTGTCGACCCTGGGTGTTGTGGGAAAGGTCCTTCGACTTGGCGCCGCAGGCCTGCACGAGATTTGCCCGGGGCTTATGGGAGCACCAGATACACGACCACCGGACGGGCAGCTTCTCACGGCATGCTGTTTACACCGAACATCGAACATTCAAGGATTCGGAGTTTCCTCGCCACGGTGGATTCTACATCGCCGCCTGGGCCGAAGCTTACAAGAGAACCGGGGACCGGGTGTTCACCAAAGCTATTGATACCCTTGTGGCGGGTTTTGAAAAGAACCGCAGTCCCCGCACGGGGATTATTCCGGCTGTTTGGCCCGGCAAAATTGCATGGCCTTTCAGCAACTTGTCGCTGGCGGTTGATGTTTGGGACGGTGCAGGAAAAGTGCCGGCCGAATTAGCCGAGAAAATGCGGACGTGTGCATCACGAACGGACGAGGTCTTTCTGAATCTTGAACACGACTTGAAATCAGATGGAAAAGGGTTTCTTAGTAATGTGGAGCTTGACACACTCAAGCCCAATGCGAAGGGCGGCTACAGTGGACGACTTGACGGAGGCGATGCCGGTGTGGCGAACATCTGTATGCTGCGCTATCAGCAGGTCAAACTGGAGCGCTATCGCAGGTTGATACTCGATACGGCAGGACCCTATCTGAGCAGGGACCTGGAAACGACCCATGCCATCCGCCCTGAAACAGTCGGCAATATCATTTGGCTGATGCTGGACGCGCACGAGCTGGCCGGCGATCAGAAGTATCTCGACCGCGCCGGCTACTTCGGACAGCGAGCGATAGAGCTTTTCTTGTCTGACGACTCTCCGTTGCCAAGAGCCAATACGAAGTACGACCATTACGAGGCTGTCACCGGTGGTGACGGGCTGATGATGTCGCTTCTGAGACTCTGGGTAAAGCAAAACAAGCCCGATATGGACCTTAGACTTATCTGCACCGGCCGGTGACATTTACACAGCAACAGGTTTGATGACGACGAGTGTTGACACTGGATTTCTTGACTTTGAGCGGCATACCGAGTAAAATGTACAGGCTATGAGATGGGCGGCGAAAATACTTTCTGGTTTCATTATGGCAGTAACACCTATCACGGCGTATACAGACACTTTGTACGCGCCGGTTCCGGCTATAACCCCCAATCAGATTGAGACGGATTGGCTTCGTCAGGATGAGGTTCGGTGGTCCGGTCCGATTCCCCCAAGCGCGGAGGTTAAGCCGGAGGAGGATGCACCGGGCGGCTGCGATGGAATTATAAGCGGTGGACCTGGATTTCATACCGGCAAGGAGGACCGGCCCTGGTGGCAGGTGGATTTGGGTGAGGTTGTATCACTGAGTCGGGTGGTTGTTCATAACGGACACCAGTTAGCTGAACCGGTCTTGCGTTTGATGTTGTTGGTGTCGGAGGATGGGCGAGATCCCTGGCAGGTTTACGAGCACGAGGGGACGCCGTTCTTGCCGCTTGCCAGCGGCGGACCGGTGGTGATGGATGTTGAAGGCATGCGGGGACGTTATGTCCGGGTGCAATTAGCAGGCAAGGGCTGCCTGTATCTGGAAGAGGTTGAGGTGTATGCGGCCAGCGACGGCCGGAACGTAGCTTTGGGCAAGCCGGCTACTCAGAGCAGCAGCAGCGAGCGGTCGACGTTCAGTGTTAACTGCGGCGTGCATAGAATAAGGCGGCTGATTGGTCGCGGTCTGAAGTTGGGCGAAAACCTGCGCGAGCTTGGGGCTGAAGTTGATGAGCAATTGGGGACCTTAAGGCAAATAGCCGGTCAAATAGGAAATCCCGTTGAGGGGGACGTCGAGCAGGCTCGACGTCAGATGTATTTGTGCGCGCACCGAGCGGTTCGTCAGATGGCTTTGGGGAATCCGCTTTTGGATTTTGACAAGATTTTGTTCGTCAAGCGTGCGGCGGGGACTCTGCCTCACATGTCGGACCAGTATTACGGGTGGTGGTCCCGACCGGGCGGCGGGATTTATCTTCTGGAGGGTTTTAAAAGTGAGCGGCCACTAATTAGATGCCTGACAGAAGGCTGGGCAGCGGGCAACTTCTTAAGACCAGAGCTATCTTACGACGGCAAGAAGGTGCTGTTTGCGTATTGCAGATACCACGCGCATGTTGCCGGGATGGAGAAGGTGGATAAGGAGGAACTTCCAGAAGATGCGTTCTATCACATTTTTGAGATGAATATCGACGGGACGGGTTGTCGACAGCTGACCTATGGCAGGTACGACGACTTCGATGGGCGTTATCTGCCGAACGGTGATATTGTGTTTCTTTCGACGCGCAAGGGACAGTCTATCCAGTGCGGTAAGGATAGTGCTGCTGCGACGAAGCGCCGGACGCTTCCTGACAGCTACGTTCGTTGCGGCGGCGACGAGAAGCAGCCGGTTGCCGTCTTTACGCTTCACGCCATGAATCCAGACGGCTCACACCTGCGGCCGATTTCAGCATTTGAGAATTTTGAGTGGACGCCCTCGGTGGCCGACGACGGGCGAATTCTCTACGCCCGTTGGGATTACATTGACAGGTTCAACGGCCACTATATGAGTTTATGGTCGACAAACCAGGACGGGACAAATCCGCAATTGGTGTACGGTAACTTTACGAGGCGGCCCCAGTGCGTCTTCGAGGCGCGGTCAATACCGAATTCGCACAAACTCGTGTTCACGGCTTCGGCGCATCATTCGATTACGGGTGGTTCGCTGGCTCTGTTGGATCGGACATTGGGTACGGAAGGCGAAGGACCAATTACACGTCCTTACGCCCGAGGTGTGCTTTCCGGAAGCTGAAGGCTGGATGGAGACGTACTACGCCAATCCTTATCCGCTTTCAGAAGACTACTACCTCGTTGCCTGGAGCGACCGGAAGCTTCCACCTCATGCGGGTAGTAGCCAGATCAAAGACGAGCGTAACCCTCCAAATGCCACGGGGATCTACTTATATGACAGGTTCGGTAATCTCGAGCTGCTGTACCGAGATCCTGAAATATCAAGCATGAACCCTATTGCTGTGCGAGCCCGCAGAAGCCCGCCAATTCAGCCGGACAATGTGGAGTGGGAAGGTCCGCAGCAAGGGTGTTTTCTGGTGCAGGACGTTTATCAAGGCTTGGAAGGGGTCGAGCGGGGCACGGTGACTCATCTGCGCATCGTCGGGGTGCCACCGAAGGTCCAGCCACGAATGAATTCACCAAAGCTGAGTGTCTCTAAGGAAGATCCCGGCAAATTTGTGTTGGGGACGGCTCCGGTGGAGAAGGATGGCTCTGCGTACTTTCGAGTACCATCGGGCATTCCGGTTTTCTTCCAGGCGCTTGATAGTGAGGGACTTGCGATTCAGACGATGCGCAGTCTCACCTACGTTCAGCCCAATCAGACACTTTCCTGCGTTGGCTGCCACGAATCTCGTGAGCAGACGCCTCTACTCGGCGTCCGACCGATGGCAGTCCTGCGCGAGCCTTCAAAGATCACGCCGGGTCCGGCCGGGTCTTGGCCGTTGCGTTTCGACAGGCTTGTTCAGCCGGTATTGGACCGGCTGTGCATTCAGTGTCACCGTCCGTCCGGCGATAACGACAAGGCCGCTGCCTTCGACCTGACAGCCGAAGGCGCCTACGAGAACCTGATGTCCTACGCTGATAAGGACCTGGAGAAGCTTGCTTTTGAGAAGGACAGGTCCGAGATCGGGCAGTGCCCGGCGAGGATGAGCAAGCTGTTAGCGATGCTCAAGCGTGAGGGAGGACACGAGCACGTCGAACTGGACGATGACAGCTTCAATCGCCTAGTGACATGGATGGACACTTATGCTCAAAGACAAGGTTCTTTCAGTGCGGACCAGGAGCAACAGCTTCGGAGACTTCGTGAAAGGCTGAGTCCCATCTTAACTGAATGAACCGGTCCTCTGTTGCTTGGGCTGGGCCGTGATGGTGTTGACTTCTGCTTCGAAGAGCCGGTCATCACAAAAGATAAGAGAATATTTTCTGTCTTCCTGGCAAGGTCCAGGGGCTTGAAGAGAACAGATTCTGGCTCGTGATACCGCCGGCCGGTGTTACAAAAAAATTCATTGCTATTCTTCCTTCAGGCCGGGCACGCCTTCGCCAGGGATCATAACGCCATAAAAACCGCTTGCTGACACAATTAGAAATGAGATGCGGATGTGTTTGTGGCTGCCATAGCCGCAAGATTGCCCAAATACTCATAATTCAAATAGTGCTCGGTTGCGCTATGGCCGTTCCACAACCGGAGCCGACGCCAGCCGCGGGCGGACCGGAAGGAACTCGACGCCTGGGAAATTCGGATCGGGCATCTTCCTTATCTCCTCCTCGCCCCTGAACGGGCAGTTCGTATCGACCCAGGCGATCAGCCTTCTCAAGCTGTAGGGGTCAACCTTCACCCCATGGTGGTCACCGCTCGAAGCATTGTGGATAAGTCGGCTCGTGTAGGACAGGTGGCGCATAGGGCGGAAGGTGGCGAGGCTGTTGGGGTCATTGGTCGTGAAGTTCTCGCAGAGCATCGCTCCCGCGATCGAATCCTTCGGGGCGCTCTTGGCCATGCTCACTTTCCCAACCAGCGTCAGGTAAGGCTCGGTGTAGCACCAGCGGTCGCCCGGCCTAGGGGTCATGTCGAGCTGCTCCCTGCCCTGGCCATCGCCCTGGTGGCAGCTGCCGCAGTACTTGTCGAGCACCGGCTGAACGAACCGGTCAAAGCCGACACTCTCATTGCCCCACGGAGGCGGAGCCAACTCTGCAGGCGATGCCCTCAGTGCCGTTCCCTTCCTGCCGACAGGGGCGGTGCTGTGCATTTCGTGACAGCCCACGCAGCCCCTTTTCTCGCCGGGCATGACGCCGGTGAAGCTCCTCATGGTCTGTAGTGCCCGGTAGTCTTCGTCGAGAAGCTGGAAGTAAACCGCCTTGCCGGCCGGCAGTGTGAAGGCAACCGAGCCGTCTTCGGCCACCGGTGCGGTACCGAGTATGCGTTTTACGCTGTCTTCCTGGATGACCGAAACGCCGGGTCCGGAGTGCCTGTCGGTTTTGAACCATGTCGAGTATGTCTTATGGTCGGCTTGTATAACACGCAGGTACCTTACCATGCCTCGGGGTATATCCGGAACCCCTTGGTAGACGTCGCCGCTGAACAGGACGCCGGGTGCGACCGGCCTGCGGTTCTTTCCTGTGCCCGGCCAGGTGACGCGGTCGGGTATTATCGGAGGCGCCTGACGGGGTCTGACCGGGATTGCATGCCAGATGTTGTATTCGCCCTCGTAGATGAGTTCCCGGTTACCATAAATATCCATCAGGTAAAGCTTGAATTTGTTGTTGCGAGTCCGGTCGTCGAACTTGCCGCCGAGGCGGGCCGAGACGAGGAAGTCCTCGCCGGTCAACGGGTAAGGGGTCTTGTAGGCCGTGTAATTGCCTGAGGCATGGTATGACGGTGTTTCAAGCGGGTCCTGCGGTGGCTGGCTGCATTCCGGCCAGGGCACCTCGGCAGTCACCTTTGTCAGCCCGTTTGGAAAATTGAAGCCCTGTTTCTGGTTTATGATGCCAATCGAGCCTGAGAACCAGTTGTGGTGCGCCGTGCCGGTGAACATGACCCTGCCGTCGCCCGGGATTGGCCGCGGCTCGGCGACATGATCGGGCCAAATGCTTTGGTTGCCCCAAAAAACACTCGTATTCGTTCCGTCGGGATTAGTCGTCCAGAGGCTCTGCACGCGCCACAGAGCCTTGTCGGTGTATTCCCACCGCGAGTATATCACTCGGCCGTCTTCCAGCAGGCTCGGCAGCCACTCGCTCTCGTTGCCTCTCGATATCAGGTAGATGTTTCCTCCGTCGGCGTCACAGCGGGCCAGGACGTAAGTGTACATGTAGGGCCCACAACGCAGGTACGTGTTGGACCGTGTCGTTGAGAACACGATGTGGCCGTCCGGCAGGTAGAGCGGATCAAGGTCATCATAGGGCCCTGATGTGAACTGCCGCAGGCCCGTCCCATCGATGTTCATTTCATACAGGTGAAATGACTGTTCATCGTGCGCTTTGTAGCAGAACAGAGCCTTCTTCGCATCAAAGGAAACATCCGGTCTCCAGAAACTCCCCGGTTTCTCGGGCGCTAGCTTCTTCACCTTGCCCCCAGGATGCAGCCCCTTAAGGATCAGCAGTCTTCCGCCAGCCACAGCGAATCTACCGTTGCGGTGGCTGACCTCATGCGGCCACTCGCTGCCCAGTGGATAGGGATTATCGATGAAGAGCAGGCTGTCGAAGTCTATCGTGGGATTGCTGAACATTATTCTTCGCTTGACCCGCCGCACAGCCAGGTACAATCTTCTGGTCCGGTCGGCGTCCTTGGGGCTCGATTGAAGCTCTTCGGAAAGCCGCTCCAATTCGGCCAGCTCGGTAGACAGTTCCCGAGTCCGGTGGTCGCGCCGCAGCCTCAGTGCCAGCTCCCGGGTCCATTTGATCTCGTCGGCGACGCGTCTTGGTGACAGGTTGTCCTCTGCCTGGTAAAGCCAGTCTGCCTCGATGAGCTTCTTGGCTTCGGCTGTGGAGAGAGTTTTGGTAGGCGGCTCGTTGGGCTCAACGAGGGTGGCGGGCATGTAATAGCCCCTGATCAACCTGCGGCGGGTCTCCTTCGACAGCCCTGCAAACCGCTTCCAGGCCTCGAATGGCGTTCCCTTGCCGTCGCGAAGCCCATCTTCCGAGGGCCACTTGCCGCAATAACCCCGGGTCGGCTGCTCGTTACCCGCAAATGCCACATGCCTGTTGTTCAGTGGATTAATGGTAACGATGCCTCCAAGACTTGAATCCACAACACTGCAATCAAGGCTCGTGCTCCGGGGTCCGGCGTCGATATTCACAAGGACGCTCAGCTCCAGCTGCTCGATCGTATCCTGTGCCGTGTTTGCCAGCGTGAACTCTGCGGCGGCGGTGGGGCCTTCGAGGACCATGGCACGCACGGTGACATGCAATTCCCGGTCGGTTGTTTCCAGAGTGACCGCTGCCTGGTTGCTATCGCCCGACAGCCCACCGACGACGCGCATGTTTTCGGGTTCGTCGCGATTGTGGCCATTGCGCCGGCGCGCATCCGACCATATCGGCACGCCCGCAGTCCTTTCCGTCCCATCATTGTAGCGGATATACCAGTTGAACTGATACAGTTGGCCGCTAAGTGCGGGGCCGTTTCCGACGGCCGAGAAGGAGCCGGTTGGTTCGAGCCCGAAGCTGGTGGTAGAATTGCGTAGCCACGCGATTTCGCCCTCGATTGCGCCGCCGGCATGAGCCTGACCACCCAGGCCTCTTGCCTTTCCCTTGGCCGCTTCAACAACGGATCTAAGCTCTTCCAGGGAGTCGCCGTATGCAAACAGAACGGTCCGGACAGCGGACCGGCCTGGTTCGATCCTGCCCAGATGCCAGGTCAGAACGCCGTCGGTGTTTCCCTCCGAGGACAGCCCTGCAATAGCCGCCGCAGGCAAGAGACAGCTAAGAACCGCTGCGCAGAGGAGGCCGCCGGTTTTCAACTTCACAGCAACTCTCTCATAATCGCCCTTGGGTTCACAGTTGTCAAATGCTGGCCACATTATTCGGTTCTTCCCACAAAAAAAACGACCTATAGTCCCTCCTGCGCTTTCCGCACAAACATAAGTTAGCCGAATGGGTCTGAAATTGCAACGTCTTTGTCCGGTCAGCTCGAAATGTGCAACTATGATAGCCGGCGAAACAGCCGCTCGGCGCTGCAAGATCCGGCGATCTGACAACTCCGATTATGAAGCTTACTGACCAACACAAGGTAAGAGGACTGCCCAACATGAGGTCTTAAGAGCGCGGCCGCGCCGCCCGGTCACGAATTAGCCACTGCATCAAGCTCGATTTCGAACAAAAGCTCCTCACGACAAATATCACCATGAGCGACCGCAATCGGCAAGAGCGACAGATGTTCCTTCTCACAGTATGCGCCCAAAAGAGGGGCGTCGTCCATATCCTTGAAGTAAGCGATGGCTCTCGAGACATCCGACCAGCTCATCCGCCGGGATTCGAGTATAGCCTCAATCACCTCCATCGTAAGGGCGATCTGTTTAGCCGCGTCGCCGACGTGGGCGGTGGCGCCGTTGCGCTCGATACTCGCGGTTCCTGACACGTACAACCTTCGGTGGTCGCAAAATAAGACTTCCACCGCCCGACTGAACGAACTCTTATAATCGGGGGCCGGACATTGCAGCGGCGAGGTGACTTGCTGTATCCTGACACTCTTGCTCTTCGGCCTGATGGCAAAAGCCTCAGCAACCACCGCGGCCCCCGCACAATTGCCCGCCCCAATGCCTGTGCTCGCCGGCATCGTGCCGTGAAGGACCCGCCGCTCGGCAAAAAAACCGTTCCGAACCGAATTGAAGGCGTCGTACCAGGCAAGTATCCTGTTAATGTACAACCAGGTTCGCACAACATGGGAAAAATCCATCTGAGCATGTCCCAGAGCCTCCTCCATCTTCTCAAAAGTCTCGCGGGCCTGCTCGGTATCCGAGCGGGAGCTGTCGGCCGCACGCAAGTCACCCAGAAGACAATACCGGGCGTCGTCATCCTCGAACACGTTTCCTATGATACGCTCATCCCAGCGGATCGGCGCCGCGGACGTGCCGGAAATTGCATAGACCTGCGTGCCCGTCAGCGACTTTTTCGAGGGCCCTTCCCCTTCAATCCAAGTTATGGGCCATTTGATTTCTCCGAACGCACCCCGCAGCGCCTCCATGCCGCCGCTTTGAAGGGCACAGCATCCGAATACATCCTGCGATACAATCTGTGCATCGTTGTCGTGCAGGAAGCGGGCAAGGTTATCAAACATCCCGTAGTGATTATTACCCTCCACCGGATGGGCGGTGATGTAGAATTTCGTAAAACAAGGCCTCGACACCGTGACAACATCAAGGTTGCCTAAAGAAGTCCTCGTTATAGTAGCTAAAGCGCTGCGGTCTTCCATTTCTTCCTTTCCCATTATGCAACTTCAACGAGACTTTACCTGGACAGGACAAACTCAGCCAGGTCCGCAATCTGCTTTTCGGTCAGGCCCGACGTCCGGCCGTGTTTATCATCGATGTTATGCTCGACCAGCATATCTTTGACCGTGGCAGCTCGCCCATCGTGCAGATACGGCGCGGTCCGCCAGACCTCAACCAGAGTCGGGGTATCAAAGGCCTGCGTTTGTTCTCTGCCCTTTCCGGTGCCCACGTTGTATTTCTGCAGATCCGTGTCGAGCGGCCCTGAATGGCAGGACGAACAGCCTGCCTTTTCGAAGACCTTTTCGCCGCGCCGGGCGGCCTTGCTCAGCCTGGGCTTTTTGCTGAACCAACCCCTGGTCAGATAGGGACTCGGTACCGGCTCGAGGGACTTGAGGTACTGGTCAATTGCGACCGCGTCCTCCTCCGGACGGACCGTGAACAGGATGTGACGGATGCCGGCCCGAACGGCCGTTTCCGCGCTGTCGCGAATGCCGGTTATCATCGCCGGTGGCGTCTTGTGGGTCAGCAGCAGGCTCTTGGTGTTCTTGGGATTGCCGATGCCGTCGTTGAGCAGGTCCCAGTTCAAAGCGTCCGTCCGCGCGCCCGGATGGCAGCTCACACAGCTCTGCCAGTGCTGGAAACACAGTTTGGCATTGTTGAACAGCATCTCGCCCCTGCGCTCCGGTGTCATTGGCGTCTTCGGCCCCAGCTCCACAGACCGCGTGCTGGGCCTGACTTCGCCACCTATATCTATTACTCCGAGACTGTCTGAGAAATACTCGGCGATATAAGCTTTGGCGCCGATGATGACCAGCCCACGCGGTCCGTTGCCGGCAAGCTTAAGTCTGCGTCTGATGCCGACCAGAAAGGACAGGTCATTGGGGACGTCCTCCGCCGCCAGCGAGACATCCGAAACCTTCTGGCCTGAAGCGACCTTTTCGAGTTTTTCGTGCATTGCCTGTCGGTCAATTACGCTCAGTTCGTGCGTGCCGGAGTGGGTGACGCATATATACCTGCCGTCGTCCGTGCAAGCCACGCCCCAGGGATTGGCAGCCCCCAGGTCCACATCATCCAGCAGGACCGTATTGACCAGCTTCTTGCCGGTCACATCGATAACGCTCAAAGCGTTGGTGTTCATCCAGCCTCTCTCAAGCTGGGTGGTGGGAAGCTGATAACGCGAGAGAACGTGGGTGATATAGGCATATTGCCCATCCGTCGAAACGCAGACGCCGCGAAGGCTCGTGCTGCCGTTCGGTAGCTGTATTGTGGCGATGACCTTCTTGGAGGCCGTATCGATGACTGTGACCGCTGCGGCTGCGTAATCCTGATCTGCTGCGCCGGCGGGCAGAAGGTTTGCCACAAACAGCAGTCTTCCATCCGGGCTGATAGCAGCGGCTGCCGGCTCACGCTGCACGGAGACCCGGCACACCACTCTTGCGGTCTTTAGATTAATTACTGCGACATCGTTGTCGAAACGATTGCATACATAGAGGACATTGCCGTCCGGGCTGACAACGGGGGCTGTGGGAGTGTGACCGGTTGATATGCGCGAGGTAACCTTGCCTTTTGTCGGGTCTATGACATAGACGCTCCCGGCCGGAGCCGCACCGGTGACATATAGTCGTGACTTGTCCGGTGCGATTGCCACTCCGCTCGGCCGAGCCGGCAGCGAGATTGACTTGGTTACGCGACCGCCAACGGTGTCAAAGACAGCTATTTGCCTGGCCGTGAACTCGGCAATGTAGATCGTATCGGCCTCTGCGTCTGCGACCACGGCCAAAGGCGACAGGTAGTCCCCGGAGCCGACCTCGGCATTTGCTGCAAGTATCGCCAGCACGCAAATCGAACCTGCGAGCCAAATCTTGCGTACTTTAAGTTTCTTCATTCGCTTTTCTCCTGCGAACACCTTTGGCAACAATGTGCGCCAACCACAATATACTTAGGCCATTGTTTCAGTATCTGCCAATCAAGTTCACTGCCCGCACCACTCTCGTGCGTCTCTCGGCCTCGTCGGGCAGGGTCCCCTTGAGCCAGGCCTTGGCGCGATAAGAAAACTCGTCGCCGGCGGGCAGCATTTTAACCGGCCGGACCATTGCCGCCAGTGCAAAATGGTTGGGCAGGGGCGTGCTGTCACGTTTTTCATCGCGGCCCACAGAATCGCCTTTTTCCGGCGAAGGCGTTCAGTTATAGTCGGTGTTTCATTCACTGGTTCTTGTTCTTGAGTCATAAACCTTTGTTCCCGTGTGGATGGCCTCTCTGCTGCAAAGCTCAGCCTGCCGGCGCATGGCATACTTCTGCTGGCGATGCTGGTCAAGCGGGCAGGCCCGGAAGCCGGGCATGTCAGCGCGCGGGCGCTGCTCGAGCATTTCCTTGCCGGCCCGGATAATTGCCAGCGCTTCGACGTACTTCGGGTCGTTGTGGTCGGTGAGCTTCTCAAGACAGGGGCTGATCTGAGGCCTGTCGAAGCTGACCTGCGGTCCCAATTTTCGGGTGTGCCTTGCCAGTTCGGACAGGTTGACGCCGGTCAATTCCGAGAGGCGCTGAATCTGTCTGTCGTTCAGCGGCGAGCGGCCGGCAAGGTTCTGCGGATAGGCACTGGCGTAATATGGATAATACGGGCCGTTGATGTCGATCCAGGTGACAAGGCGGTCGAAGCTTTCCTTGTCGAGCTTGATGTCCATGTGGCCATTGCGAATTACCTCGATGACTCTGCTGGCGTGCGAGCCCCAGGAGTAAGGCTGCTGAATCTGGGCGGGCCCGGCACCGATCGCTTTGATGTATTTTTTCAGCCACAAGTCGGTGTAGGAGGTGTTGAAAAATGGCGTGCGGTCGCGGGCGAGGTTGAGCTTTTTGCCGGCGTCTTTTCCGTAATCGTGGCAGCCGGCACAATGTTTATCGAGGACGGGCTGCACCTCGGCCATATAGCTGAATTGTCGGGGCGGGCCGTACCAGCCGGTTAGTTTGCTCGGTGGACGCTGTAAGGCCATGGGGATTATTGCCTTCGCCGGCGGCGGTGACGTGCGACGATCTTCGTGGCAGCCGGCGCAGCCGGTTGTCTCGCCGGATTGGACAATGGTGCCGCTGCGCATGGACTGAATCATCATGCCTTCAGAGTCGAGAAGCTGGAAATATACGAATTTGTCGGACGGGACCTCGAAATAGGCAGAGCCGTCCTCTTCGACCGGGACGGTGCCGAGGATCCGCTTGTTCTCGAAGCTGTGCCAGTTCATACCGGGGCAGTGTTTTCCCTGGCCGTCCCAGTAAGCATAGGTCCAGAAACGCTTTTCGGGTGATTCGACGACGCGCAGGTATTTGACTTCGCCGCGTTTTACGCCCTGCATATGCGTGCCGTTGTAGACGTCCAGTACATATAGGCAGCCGTGCTCGTTCCTGAAGTTTCGTCGCGAGGGAACAACGGGCGGCCGCGGTCGCGGTCCCAGAGGCATAGGGTCGTAACAGCCGGGCTGCTCCGCGTACAGGAGCAGTTCGTTGCCGAAGACGTCGACAAGATAAATGCCCATCTGCTCTTCATTGCCGGTCATGCGCGAGCAAAGGAAGTATTTGTCGCTGAGCGGAAAAGGGTCCTCGTACTTGGGCCGGATTGGTCTCAGATTGTCAAACGCATACGCGTCCTTGTAGTTGAGGGGAACGGGCTTGGTTCCGCCGATGCCGCCGATGAGGTCGATTGCCTCGGCGGGCCAGAGGCGAATGACGGCAGCTGCGCCGTCGATGCCGAGCCGGCGGTCGAGAATGGTCAGAGCCCCCCACGGTCGGTCGTGGCAGGAACCGAAGATGCAGAGGACCTGTTCTGCGCCGGGGATGCTGCGTGCGTCGATGGCGCCGCCGGGTGCGAGGGTGTTATTGCCGTAGTACACGGAGTGATTGGTTCCGTCCGGGTTGACGGTCCAGAGCCCCTGCGCATCGCCGAAGTTTCGGTCGACGTATTCCCAGTGGTCGTACATGATTCGGCCGTCCGGCATCAGTGAGGCGTGGGCCTCGTGCAGAGTGTTTTTACCGATTTGATGGATGTTGGCGCCGTCGCGGTCCATCCGGAAGAGATTGGCCATGATGTGCTGGGCGCACATGCAGTACTTGGGCTCGCGGGTGGAGGAAAAGACTATGGTCTCATCAGGCATATACAACGGGTCGATGTCCGTAAGGCCTCGGCCAAAGGTGAGCTGTCTGAGGCCGGCGCCGTCGGCATCGATTTCGTAAATGTGGTAGTCATCGTCGACGTCCTTGCGCATGGAGAAGATGATCTTCTGGCCGGTGAAGTGGACTTCGGGGTCACGGGCGATTCTGTCGGGGACTTCTATTAGCGTCTTGACTTCGCCGCCGCTGCCAAGGTCGATGGTTTTCAGGGCGCCGCCGCCCGAGAAGCTCTTCGTGTTGATCTCATCCGTCTGGAACATGGTGGCCGAGTTGTGATGGTCCTCTTTGTACTGCCGTCTTACCACAAAGAGTATTGGCCGGCTGCTGACGAGCGGATTGGCCAGCAGAGCCTCTCTCTGAAAGCCCTTGATTTCTTCAACCTCACGTATAGCAGCGGCATCACCTCGCCTCAGAGCTTCCCGGATTCTCGGCATACGTTTCTCGTAGCCTTCCAGACGCCTCAAAAACTCCTGCCCCCTGGGATAGTTGCCCCCAAATGTCGCTGTCAGATCAAGAACCACACGACGCACCCCAGACAAGTCCACAAGATCAAGATCCGCCCTGACCCGCTCAAGCGATTGGTCCGTATGCGAAGATGCTGAGATCGGCGATGAAGACTCTTTTGGCGTTCCGGCCACTGCCTGCCAAGAAACTACGGCGGCCAACACCGCCGGCAGACAAGAAATTCTTCTCAGCATACGACTTCTCCGTGCAACGGTTAATCGGCTCGCTCGGCTCAGAATCAAGCATGGGGGTGGGCTTGGCTTCGTGGAACCGGTTGGGAGCACGTCACTTGGGTACTGCACTGCCGGGTCACTACCCTACCCGATTGAAGCAGTACGGTCAATGACAAATCTCGCGGCGGGGCTGTTTGACTTCTTCTTGCAGACACATCAACAGAATAACCACAACCACAACAACAATCATAGCTTATGTGGTTGTATCGAATATTTCGCAACAACATAGTACCGGCTTGCCCACACAGCTGCCCAAACCGCCGTTTCGTGACTGGCTAATTCATCAGGTTGAAAAGCAGCCGTCAAGGCCATATCATGTATTTCAGAGGTTGGGGCCTCTGGTTGCAACATGAATGTTCTTTCAACTCCGACAAGGTTGAAAAAGGAGACGCCAAATGAATCGCCGAGACTTCTCAAAACACAGCCTACTGCTTGGAATGGGCGTTCTTTCCGGCTATGCAAAGGATGGTAACGCGGGGGCGAAGAGTCAACCTGAGAATACCTATAGGGAGCCATCGAAAAATCTGCCTGTAAGGAAATTTGATGTGGTCGTAGTTGGTGCAGGTACGGCAGGGGTCGTGGCGGCTATGGCGGCATCGCGCCAGGGCGCCAAAACGATGCTCATTGAGTGGAAAGGTTATACAGGCGGAACAGTGACGGAAGGTGGCACCGCGCTGCACAGTTTCTATAACCTGTGGAAGGCTTTCCCAGGAGTTAAGAAAACTCAGGTTGTACGGGGGATTCCTCAGCAGATTATCGACCGCCTTTTAAAGGTCGGCGGCACATCCGGACATGCTGAGATGTCCATAGGGTACGACTACGATTCTGTGTGCACCGCAATTGATACCGAGCTTTATAAACTTGTCACGATGGAAATGCTCGACGAAGCTGGGGTCTTCATAGCTGTGAATACACTGCTCACCGGCGCCATTATGGATGGTGGTCGCCTAAGAGGTGCGATAGTGGATAGTCGCTCCGGCAGAGAGGCAATCTACGCTAAGGCGTTTGTGGACTGCTCAGCCTATGGGGATCTCGCCGCATTCGCCGGAGCCGATTACAAAGTCCCCAACGATTATTCCTGTTGTAACAGTATTGGTATGGCGAATGTGGACTTGGATGGGTATGTTGCGTATCTGAAATCCAACGGTGGGCCCAATCAGCTTGCCTACGGTATACGCAGCGGTGAAGAGGGTAAGATTGTACGTTTCAACGGCGGCCTGCGAGGTGACTTCCGAAAAGAAGCAAGAAAGATAGGCATGTCCTCGATGATAACTACCGTTCATGACAATTACCTGATGTTCGTTAAATGCAATTTCAAAGTCCCAGGCAGTGTTATCAACCGCGACGATATGGCCAGGGCTGAGCTTGAAGTAAGAAAGCGCCAGGCAAAAGCCGTGGAACTGTTCAGGAAATATGTTCCCGGCTGTGAAAAGGCCTTTATGGCCCGAACCAGTCCGTCGCTCAACATTCGCCGCGGCAGGCTGATCACCTGCGACTATGATATTTCGCACGAAGATGTCATCGAGGGCAGACATTTCGATGATGATATTATGGCTTATGGTTTTCACGATTCGGCTCCGCGTTACCAGGTAAAAGGCGGCGGCACATATGGAGTGCCTTACAAGGCTCTACTTGTTGCCGGAATAGAGAACCTCTACGCGTGCGGTATGATGATAACATCTGACCACAGGGCCCACATGTCCACTCGAAACACGGTGTGCTGTATGGGACAGGGACAGGGGGCAGGCACGGCTGCCGCTCTTTGCGCGGCCAGTAATATCGGAACGCGTGACCTTAGATATGGTGATTTGCGGGATGCCCTTACGAAAGGTGGTGTGTATTTCGAAAGCTAAAGTCCAGTCGCACAGAATACCGGTTTGGGGTCGAAGGGGAGCGAACTTGACCAAGTTGATAAAGTCATTACGGAAGACTTTCTTCTGCGTGTTTGAGTAATTCATTTTGTCTGCAGCCACAGGCGCCTCTGCGGAAGCGCACAGCCCATCGGCCGATTCACGCCGCTATCGTCAGGCGCTAACGCAAAGACAGCAAGGCCCTTGTCTTCTCGGTCACTCTTAACGAGGTGACGCAGACCCGCACAGATGATGACTCGAGAGAGTAGGCAAAGAAGATCAACCCTATGGCAATCCACTATCAGAATGTGCAGCCGTTCAGAAGAGGCGCGCCGACAAAAAGAACAAAGCCGTTTGCACTTAACTGACAAAGCATGCTTGCGATTCTGGACTGTTTCTGGTAATATCATCGGCCCAGACGACCACTTTGTTCCGCTGGAACCAAGCAGTAGGTGTTTCTTTGTGCAGGAGGCACTGGTGCTGCCCAAACAAAAACTCACACCAACCGTGCCGTAGGTTTTCGATGCGCAAGTAGAAAATGGCATTTGAATACGGAGACTTTTTTATGAGAAGAGACATAAGAACGCGACGCGATTTCATCAAATCCGCCGGTTTAGGTACGGCCGCGATGGCTGTTTCGGCATATGCAAAGGACTCCAAGCCAATTAAGAGCACGCGAGGTACATCAACTTGGGCCAGTACCAGCGAGCTATGCAAGGCCGATGTGCTGGTGGTCGGCGGCGGTCCGGCGGGCATCGGCGCGGCTCTGGGAGCTGCACGCACAAGTGTCAAGACACTGCTGATTGAAGCCCAGGGCTTCTTTGGAGGTGTTGCGGCATGGTCTTTGGGGATGCCGATCAACCAGATGCGCACGGAAAGCAAACCTCGCTCCAAAGTACACGAACTTGTCATTGAAAAACTCCTGGCTTACGGCGATCAGGCGATATACATCGGACAGCACCAGTTGTACTGCAACGTGGACTACCTCAAGGTTGCGGTGCTCGATGCCCTGGACGAGGTGGGGTGCAAGTACCTCGTCCACATGTCGGCCGTGGATACCCTGATGGAAGGTAATCGGGTTACCGGCGTGTTGGTGAGCACCAAACAGGGTCTTGCCGCAATCTCGGCCAAAGTAGTTGTTGACTGCACGGGGGATGCAGACGTGGCTTACTTCGCCGGAGCCGAAACGATGATGGAAACGAAGGAACCCCGTATGCCAAGCACACTTCTGCTGGGCATGGCCAATGTCTCACCGGAGCAGATTCGGCGCGTGAAGATAAAGGACATCGCTAAGAAGGCACGGAGTAAATACCCACTAATCCCGAAGAGCTGGGGACTGAACCCGGTTTCCAATTGTCACCATTACTGGATCAACCACACCGGAACTCGGGACATCGGGCAGTTCGACATGACTGATCCGTTCGACTTTTCACAAGCCGAGTGCGTGAGTCGGCGCCAGGCGCTGCAAATGACCAGGGCGATGCGTGAGTTCGGCGGCGAGGATCTCAAGAACATAGAACTGGTCGCTACCAGTCCCCGGATAGCCGTGCGCGAGACCCGCCGGGTCAAGGGTTGCTACATTCTGACCGAGGAAGACGCAGTCGAAGGCCGCAAGTTCGATGATGTGATCGCCTGGCGCAGCGGATATCTGGACCTCATGGGATACAAGTTCACGAAGATGAAGGTTCACGACGTGCCCTATAGATCAATCCTGCCCGAGAAGGTGGACGGGTTGCTGACCGCCGGCCGCTGCATCTCGGCAACACACGTTTCCATGGCTGCCGGAAAGAGCATGGGCAACTGTGTGGCCACTGGTCATGCCGCGGGGTTGGCCGCAGCGATGTCCGCTCAGAAAGGGATCATGCCTCGCGAATTGAAAGTTGCCCAGATCCAGAATGCCTTGCGCAAGGACGGCGTCGATCTGGCCATGGGCGGCAAAACGCAAATGGACATATCAGGGGACAGAGGGGTCTAAGGATGGACCGAGTGCGGGTCGTCTACGTGGATGGCGCGGCAAAGACCGAGCCCACCGACCCGTGAATCGCAGTTGAATTTGAGATAACATATCAAGAAGAGCGGCGTATGCAGGCGACCGAAACCAATTCTCTGCGGTACCACACTGCATCAATGATGGTGTCCTGCGTGGAAACGTATCGATTTACCTTGACAACTTGACTTCAGGGATGACAATCACTGCTCGTGGTGGTTGAGATGAAGAACGCCGGTCCAAGACGGGAGATGTCAGCCAAGCTCTGCCTGTTGAAACCGGGTACTTACGAAATGAAGTTATCACACGCTGGACCGGATGGTATTGCCTGCGTCGACCGCCAAGAGATCGAGGTAGAGCGTGCCGGTTCGCAAATCAGTTTTCAATTACCTGCACAAATCTCCTGCGAGCTCAGTCTGCTGATGCGACCTTAAGTCGAAGATAGGGCTATTGTACCAGTGCTATTAGAACGTCGTTTCAACAAGGGTTCTCTTATAGCCCTTTTTCTGTCTTAAGAGTATTTAAGTTTTGTTATGCTCGAAAATATGGGAAGAAAAGCATGTTTTGCAGAGGCATGGATTGACACCAGAACTCATAAGTAACGTGTCAAACCCTGGAATTTCGGACTGGTGAGCAGAAGAAAAATTCGGCGGATTGCACAACCGTCCCACCACCTTCAAGGTCATAGCATATATAATCCGATTTTTGCTAAGCTCGACTTTTGCCAATTTTTAGGCTATTGAACGATGGATAGCAGATTCATTATACCGGCAAACGGACTCCTGCCGATGCTTATTATTGTTTACGACAATAAGTTCGGAAAGGAGTCCATTATGCTTACTATTCCATCGGCAGCAAAAGAACTTTTTGTTCAGTTTTCTCCCGCATTTACAAAACCGACCTTCCAGCGA
>DATKZT010000103.1:0-22937 GCA_035527845.1 Sedimentisphaerales bacterium
TGTGGTGGGTTTAATTTGCTTGAACCACATTTGTTTTTTCGATAGTCTTTTGTTCATGGCCATCCCTTTCAAATGACGGTTTCGGTTAATGATTTTTCGAGAATCATAACCGTTGAAAGGATGGCCTTCATATTATCTAAATATAATCTCTTCACGGCAAAAACGCTGCCTTATATGGTAACGTGGACGACCTACGGCACGTCGCTGCAGGGCGATAGGAAGATATGTTAAGAATGTGCGGGCAAAAGAATCTTTGAAAACGCTGCTCGACATGCCTTTTGGCCCTTGGCAGGTTGATAAGTGGTTTGAGCGACCCAAGCAGGAGTGCGGTTTTGGTGCTTTTGAGGTCGGAACATATACAAATTTGATGCGTCACTGGCTTGCGTCTCGTTCGGCAAAAAGGGCCAAGAATATGTTTGACATCTGGCGCTAACCGCGTATAATGGTTCGTAAGAGAGACGGATCCTTGCCGAGCAGTCTGACGACTCTCGTATGCGCGCACGTGGTCGAAGCCCGGTATGCCCTCCCCGTGCCGCCAAAGACAATTTTGCACGTCTCTCGCCAAATGATGGAGCACAACCCAGCGCAGAAAAAAATTATGGCAAAATTACCAAAAAATCAAAAAAAACCGTTACTTTTTGCCGGATTGCGCATCATATTGTAGAAGGACTTTACCGGAAACAAGATTCTTCACGTCAGATTTGAGATAGTTTCGGCTCCGAGGCAGGGTCTACGTGCAGCACAGGCAGGTATATCGTTTGTAAATCGGCGTTCAATGTCCTGCCGTGCGACCGGGCTCATGAATGATGCCTCGCCCCGGCAAGTTCGGCATATTAAACTGAAATTGAATAAGGCTCAAGAAGAAGAGAAATGAAAACGACGATGCTTCGTGCTGTATTGGTCACGGTAATCGGGTTCTGTCTTGCAGTGCAATCCTCAGCAACAAATCTCCAAATCACCCCCGTTGAGGGCTTCGAACCATCTGGGCCCCCGGGCGGACCATTTAGCCCGCAATCGCAGGAATATCAACTGCAGAATGCAGGGCCGACCACGCTCTGGTGGGGCGTCAACTGCGCTGCAATTTGGCTTGATTTTAGCCCGGAAAACTGGGGCGTGCTGGAGCCCAACGAATCCACGGTGCTGACCGTCGGTCTGAATGAAGAGGCCGACTCACTCCCGGAAGGGACTTATGTAGATACCCTGCTTTTCACTAACAGCGTTGACCCTAATGAACAAGTACGTGGTGTGACTTTGACGGTGGCTGTTCCAACAGGCCTGTGGGTCAGTCCCACCAGTTTTGATGTGAATATCACTGAGGGCTGCATGGTGACCGAGCCGCTGACAATCGGTAATGATGGATCGGTTGGTTTGGAATATATGGTTCGCACGCGCGTGGTGGCTGCTTCCGAGTCAACTGCACAGGACCCGAAGAGCCTGTCGAAAGTGGACACAAAGGCGGCCTTGCCCGAAGCGGTCGATCACGATTTTGACGTACCGGCCGAGGTGCCTTATCGGCCGGGAAAGTTGCTTGTGCGTTTTGCCGCCAAGCCCGACCGAACAGAGCGCACCACCGCCGAGAAAAGTCAAATTCTGGCCGCTTTGGGAGGTGGCGCCGTCGAACACAACTATCACCTGGTGCCCGGTCTGAGCCTGGTAAGTATCCCGGAGGGCGCTAACGTGGCAGATGTCCTCAAGAGTTTTAACCGCGCGCCGGGCATACTATACGCCGAACCGGTCTACAAGGTCCAGACTTTATCAACCTTTCCCAATGATGCTCGATTCAATGAGTTGTGGGGGATGCACAATACGGGCCAGACGGGGGGCACGGCGGATGCCGACATCGACGCTCCGGAGGCCTGGGACATCGCCACCGGAAACAGCCAGATAATCGTGGCGGTTATTGATACCGGAGTGGATTATTCGCATCCGGACCTCGCGGCGAATATGTGGGTCAATGAGCCCGAGTATCACGGTGCGCCGGGAGTCGACGACGACGGTAACGGCTATGTGGACGATATTTACGGCTATGACTTCTGCAATTCCGACGGCGACCCCTACGACGACCACTATCACGGCACGCACTGCGCGGGAACCATCGGGGCGATCGGCAACAACGGTCAGGGTGTTGCCGGAGTCTGCTGGAGTGTGCGAATCATGGCCGTCAAGTTTCTCGACTCCGGTGGCAGTGGCTGGACGGATGACGCGATTCGGTCAGTCGAATACACCGTGTTGATGGGAGCTGACCTCTCGAGCAATTCATGGGGCGGGGGCGGTTACAGTCAGGGTCTTAAGGACGCAATAGAAGCCGCCGGGGCAGCGGGGATGCTTTTTGCGGCCGCGTCAGGAAATAGCAGCACAAATACCGATGCGGACCCGCATTATCCTTCCAGCTACGATTGCGAGAGCCTCATTTCGGTGATGGCAACAACTCACAGCGATTCCAAGTCGGGCTTTTCCAACTGGGGCCTAATTTCAGTGGACCTTGGGGCCCCGGGCAGTGACATTCTTAGCTGTCAGCCGGGCAACCGCTACCAGTACCTGGACGGAACCTCAATGGCAACGCCGCATGTGGCGGGTGCGTGTGCCCTCTTGTGGTCGATGAATCCCACGCTAACTAACGGCGAGGTCAAGGACATTCTGCTGCGGACGGTGGATCCGACACTGCCGGGCTTGTGTGTCTCGGGGGGCCGGCTCAACCTTTACAACGCGATTTTGGAGACGCGGGCGCCGTGGATACACGTTGAGCCGGAGGAAGGTACAGTCGGTCCGGGGGACTCAAACGAGATTCTCGTTACCTTTGATGCCATAGCCCTCGCCCCTGGAACGTATCAGGCTGAGATAGTTATTATTTCGGATGACTCCTTGAATCCACAGAAAATCGTTCCGGTGACAATGACAGTGGCTCCGGACGACTTAGTGGTTAGCCCGACCGAGGATTTTGAATCGAGCGGGATCAAGCAGGGCCCGTTTGAGCCCGAGTGCAGGACCTATACCCTGACCAACCAAGGGGAGGGGGCGGTCGGCTGGGGCGCGTATTGGACGCAAGACTGGCTGGTGGTCGAGCCGAACGAGGGAGTTCTGGAAGCGAACGATTCAATCGCAGTCAATGTGTGTATCGGTCCGGATGCCGATTTGTTGGAGCCGAATATTTACACGGACACGGTGGTGTTCCAGAACCTGGACAGCAACAGCATCAAGCCTCGTCTGGCAACACTCACTGTCAGGCCCCCGGACATGTTCACGGAAGTGTTCGAACAGGGCAGCGATTTGCAGCTTCTGTCGGTGACTTTCAGTCCCGATGGCTCGGTCTCTTACTATGAGGCCTGCCGGCAAAGGATAACTGAGTTTCCGACGGAGCCGAACGGCGGCACATACATTTCGCTGGGTGACGATGATTTTGCGGAATTGATTTTGGACGAGGGCAAGCAGGTTCTATTCTGCGGGCAATGGTATGACCGGATCTTTGTGGGCAGCAATGGCTATTTGACCTTTGGACAGGGCGACACCGAGTATGTGGCCACGCTGGAGAACCATTTTGCCCTGCCGCGCATATCGGCCATGTTCGCGGACCTGACGCCCGCGACGGCAGAGAGTATCTCGTACAAGCAGCTTGCCGACAGGCTCGTCGTGACCTTTCAAAGCGTTCCGCTTTATGGTGATAAGACCGCCCAGAGCAGTTTTCAGATCGAGATCTTCTTTGCGGACGGCAGCATTCGCATCAGTTGGCTGGAGCTGACGGGGGAAGACTACGTGGCGGGCCTGTCGGAAGGAAACGGGCTGCCGCCGGCATTCTTTGAGGAAAGTGATTTGAGCAGTTACGCACCCTGCTGGCCGTTGTGCGACTTGGACCGCAATTACAAGGTCGACTTTCAGGACTTTGCGGTACTGGCCTCGTACTGGCGGGATGCTGAATGTACGATACCATTCTGGTGCGGCCAAAGCGACTTCGACTTCAGCGGCGAGCTTGACTCGATTGACTTAGGCATCTTCGTGCAGGACTGGCTGACAGAGATGGAGAAGTGGTGGCTATGGCCGGTCTCCCACTGGAAGTTTGACGAAGGCGAAGGAAGTATCGCTTACGATTCCGTCGGTGACAATCACGGGACCATTTATGGAGCACAGTGGACGAGCGGCCAGATTAACGGAGCACTTCTTTTTGACGGCGTGAACGACTACGTTGGGCTGCCGAATAACAGCCCAATCTGGCTGCCACAGAATGACTTTACAGTAGCAGCCTGGGTTTACTTTGACAGGGATCCGACCACCGTCCATGATTTCGTACTCGACCTTCAATATATGTTCTCCACCAATCATAGCGTCAACACAGGGTATTGTATCTTCAGAAATTGTGTCAATGGGAAAGCAGGGTTCGATATGATAACAGCAACTTCGGATTCAGGTTTGCGTTCAGAAGACGGCATGGTGAAGAACAGGTGGTACCACTTAGTTGGCGTCCGTAGTGGGACAACCCAGGCAATATATATGGACGGACAGTTGAATGCGAGCCGAACTTGCTCGGGCGACCCTATCAAGTTTGTCGGCTCCGGCAGCGACTACAAGGTTAACTTCGGCAAGATAAGCGACGTCGAAACACCGGGAGCGTATTACCTTGACGGGACCATTGACGATGTTCGCATCTATGACCGGGCCTTGTCCGCCGAAGAAATCCAGGAACTCTACCGGGGAGGGTTGGGCCCGAAGGCATTCCGCCCGTATCCTGCCGAGGGAGCAGTAAACATGGACCCAAATGTGGTTCTTAGCTGGTCGCCGGGGAAGGCCGCCCTGACGCACGACGTCTACTTCGCCACCGACTTCAACGATGCCAACGATGCCAATACAGTTTCTTCTGCTTATATGGGCAGCTACGACGTCAACAGTTGGGACCCATGCGGGCTTGACTATGACACCACTTACTATTGGCGAGTTGATGAGGTAGGCCCGTACGGAACCTGCAAAGGCGATGTCTGGAGCTTCACCACCGCGGCCGAACCCAATTTGCTAATGGGGCTGGTCTCTCACTGGAAGTTCGACGAAGGGGATGGCTCAATCGCGTATGATTCGGCCGGGAGCAATGATGGAAGTATCTATGGTCCGACCTGGACGACCGGCCAAATAGATGGAGCACTGAGCTTTGACGGAACCGACGATTATGTCAGTGTACCCCATAGTGAGGACCTAAATATTACGGGAGATATCACTATCTGTGCGTGGGTTTACTTTGGAAGAGGAGGTTTGGAACAATCTATAGTTGCAAAGACTTTGAGCAGCGGGCATACGAATACCCCATTTGATTTCAGGACAAGTGTGGGAGCGGAACCGACGCTAGACTTGGTAAGGTCTGATTCAACCGGCCATGAAGTGGTTTACGGTACATCCCATATTTCTCTGAATAGCTGGCATCACGTCTTGGTGAGAGTGGCAAATAAAGTTGCGGACTTCTATATTGACGGCACACTTGCCGGCAAGAGCGGAGGCTTTACGAAAACGCCGGCTGGGAATACAAGACCCCTGTATGTCGCAAGAAGAGATAACGGTCTGTATTTCGACGGCACCATCGACGATCCGCGAATCTACGACCGGGCGTTGTCTGCTCAGGAAGTCCGGCAGCTTTACGAAGAAGCACTGTAAAGCCACGAGAATGTGAAAGGCCGCGTTAAGAGCCTGTGCAAGCATGTTCCAGCAAATGTACTGGCGTCGGGCCTTGGTGCTATGGATGCAAAGAGAATGACGGTAGCTGACTGGAGCGAGTTAACATGACTATTTCAGAGTCACTTAAACGGAGAATTCCCGGTAAGCTCAAAGTGTTCCTGAAGAGTACTTATTATTGTTACCGCTGGGTATATGCCAGATTGATTCTCTTGTCCCCGGGGACCAGATTGAAAATCTACAGACTAAGAAAGATGAAGCCACTGAAGTTGAACATTGGTTCAGGTCAAGCGAACCTTGCCGGTTGGGTAAACATCGACATCGCACCCGGCGCTGACCTTGTTGTAGATATTAGAAGAGGTCTGCCATTTGAAGATAATAGTGCCGACTTCGTGTACTGTGAACATGTGATTGAGCATTTCACCCCAAAGGAGGGCCAAGCCGCTTTGACAGAATTTCGAAGATGTATGAGAAAAGGAGGTGTTCTGCGAATCGCAACACCGGACCTGGACCATATTATCCAGAAGTATAGCGCCGACTGGAAAGACCAGGACTGGCTGTCCTGGCCGAAGCATCAGTTCATAGAAACGAAAGGACAGATGGTCAATATTGCTTTCAGGTCGTGGGGGCATAAATATCTATACAACGAAGAGGACTTGATAAATCAATTAGAGAGAGTGGGATTCACAAAAATAAACCGTTGCGATATGAATAAGAGTAATCATGTTGAATTATGCAATTTGGAGACAAGGCTGGATTCGCGATTAGTTCTGGAGGCCGAAAAGGAATGATAAGTGCCAACTGGGTAGACATTCGGCCGCTTTAGAAAGGTCTCAAATACTTTGAAAATATGGGCGAGGAGCTATGTCTTGAGCGTGGATGACTCAAGTTTACTGGTCTTCGGCGCCGATTCGGGGCTGGACCTGATATCGTGTAAAGGTGTTACCACCATCGCTTCAGATACATGGTATCATGCGCTGGCAACTTGCGACCAGGACGGCTGTTCCGTGTATCTTAATGCGAGCCTTGACGGACACACGTATGAGCCGGGAAGAAAACCGATAAATAACGGCAGCTTGGTGTTGAGGTTCGGCAGAGAGCCGGATGGCAACTACCCTGCTGATGGAACCATCGACGATGTCCGCATCTACAGCAGAGCATTGTCTGAGGAAGAGATTTGGCAGCTTTAACAGAACTATTCGGAGTGAGGCTGTAGTCGAGAGTCGAGAGCAAAGTGTTTAGGATGCGCCGGAGAGCCTGTATGAAGGTGGCTGCAACTTACCTCTGACTATCGCCGGCAGCGGGCACGCGGAAAATATGCCAGAGGTTTACCGCCGGCACAATTCTACGTAAGTGCAAGCACGCAGGATGGATGAGCAATGCAATGCTCGAAGCGATGGCGTCGGGCCTGCCAATTATTACAGCACCGTGTGAAGGGGTGTAGGAACTGATAGCCTGTGGTACAAGACGCGCACACTGAAGCAATTGCCGAAGCCACAATACGGTTAGCTCGCATTTCTCACAGCATGTGACTGGAGCCCAGCACCGCAGGCTACTGACCGACTCATATTCATATAGACGGCGTTTGTCTAACTTGCATTATCACTAAAAGCGTGGTTTTCTATGCTTGCAAAGCCACGCCTTAATTCTATACTATTGGTCTTGCCAACTTTTCAGAGACCGCCAACAGACCGTCATCAGGAAGTTCGCAAGCGAGTGCCCCTCGCAGTAGGGAGCAAGCTGAGAAGTCGCCGTTGGAATACGCACCCGTGGAGTGCGGCTAAGAAGCGATTGAGAGAAACAGAATGAATCGGGATGTCAGGCCAATCGGGGTGTGCTTCATTGCCCCAAAAGCATACCCTCTGTTTAACCGCGATGTTGAAGAAGTATTTGGAGGCGCGGAGGTGGATCTGTACCTGCTGGCGCACGAGTTGGCAAAAGATGGAAACTTCAAGGTCAGCTTCATTACCGCCGACTACGGCCAAGAGGATACTGCTGTAATTGGGGGCGTTACGGTAATCAAGAGCCTTGATTTCAAGAAGAATCCTCTGTCCGGCGCGATTCGCATTTGGCAGGCTATGCGAAAGGCGAACGCCGACGTATATATGCTGAAAACTGCCTCGCCGGGAGTCCCTTTGGTGGCGATCTTCTGTTCGATGCGCGGCAGAGCCTTTGTTTATAGGACTGCTCACGAATATGAATGTGACGGGACGTACCTGAGGCAGCACGCTGTACTGGGGAGAATCTTCAAATTGAGCTTGAAAAGTGCGAGGCTTGTTTTCACCCAGAACGAAACCGATCGACAAAACCTCAAGCGAACCGCAGGTGTTGACTCAATTGTAATACCAAATGGGCACCCGCTTGAACAGACCTTGCCAAAACAGAGAGACATGATACTTTGGGTCGGCCGAACCACTCCGTTTAAGAGAGCCGAACTGTTCATCGAGCTCGCCAAACAAATGCCCGCTGAGCAATTTACAATGATCTGCCAGCGTGCTGACGGCGACCAGAGGTATGAACACTTCGTCGCCCGGGCGGAGAGTGTAGAAAACCTCGAATTCATCCCGCGGGTTGCGTTCGCAGAGATTGATGGCTACTTCCGGCGGGCAAAACTGCTTGTAAATACCAGCGAATCGGAAGGCTTTTCAAACACCTTCATTCAGGCATGCCAATGCAGCAGCCCGATTCTCTCCCTGCGAGTCAACCCTGACAGTTTTCTCACTACCTACAAATGCGGGCTCTGTGCGGATGACGATTGGAACAAGTTTGTTGAGCACCTCAAAACGCTGTTGGACCCCGACAAGGCAGCCGAGTACGGCCAAAATGCGCGCAAATACGCTGAAGAGAAGCACGATATCAAGAAAATAGCCAAGATATACACGAGACTGTTCACGGAGTTCACGCAGGAGTAACATCTATATGACAGGCAGGAAGCGCAAGTGGCTAACTTGGCTAAGAGGGCAGGAATTGGCCGCTCTAAAGGAGTGGTTGGCACCAAAAGCCGCACAACAGGCAAGGCTCTTGGAGATGGGTGGCGGCGACGGCTTTCTGGCGCAACGTCTGGCCGAGATGGGCTTTCAGGTAGTCTCAATTGACCCGGAGCCGCGCTCGCCAGCCTACTTTGCCGTGGCGAAAGGAGACTGTACAAAACTTGAGTTCGAGGACAACAGCTTCGACGTGATATTCTCTTCGAACGTACTTGAGCACATCAGCGATCTGGACGCCGCCTTTTCATAGATGAAGCGTGTGCTCAAGAACGACGGCATTATGGTGCATACGCTTCCGACACAGTATTCCACAATCTATACAATCGCCGGCCAGCCGATAGGGTACGTATTAAAGATGTTTTTTATGGGTGGTTACGCTCTGCGGCTCGCGTTTGGCGCCATATTCAAGCCGCATCGTTCCACGGATAACAACGAACGGGCCGAGAACGGCTGGAAGATTCCGGAGATTAACAGGCAAAATATTAGAGAGGCATTGAAAGTAGCAAACCCCATAAGATTATTCATAAGCAGGCCCCACGGCACGAGCCCTAATTGTCTTCGAGAAATCTCTGACTGGAAACCGGAAAGTTGGCGCAAGAGATTTGAGCAGGCCGGTTTGAGTGTAAAGGATACCATCCAGTTAGGCTTGGCCTATTCAAGACATGCTATTCTGCCATTCAGGCTTATGAAAATCAGGTACTGGCTGGGCAAACACGGCAAAAACTCATGCCAGGCTTACCTCCTTGAGTGTTGAGAGCCACAACTGTGTCACAGCAAACCAGAATAAACAGGACTCAACTGGGATTTGTATAAGCATTCCACCAAGGGTCGCGGTAGGAACACCGATTGCTCGGTGCCCCCCCCACAGACGCCAGCGAGGGGAACTACTGCACTGGGCTCCTACCTCGGGTGTTTAGCGAAGAAACGTACGTTAGGATATGGCTGCGGTACTGGTAGCTATCGCGATGCTTTTGCTGGCAGCAAGGGGGCGGCGAAAAAGGACTGTGAAAAGTGCCGCAAAGCAGGCCCAAGAGGATAAGACCTTCAGACGCACATAGCACCGACCGCCGACGATTCGGGCCCAAGGCCAGTTCCACCAGATCATGCAGCAGATCAGTCACCACCGTAGTGTTCTCACTGGCTCCTTCTCGAAGCCCTAATACGTGCTTATAGCCCTCGCAATCGACCCCTACATGGGCGGATAAGCCAAGTGAGACAAAAAAAGCCGGACGCACATCCGGCCTTATTTGTCGCTTTTACCGCTTCTCTGTCCGTCTTTACCACGGGCTGCCGCCTTGCTCTTCGTCTGCCTCCCTCGGGTGGGCGCTCTGATAGACTTCCTTGAGTCGCGTTGTACTCAGGTGAGTGTAAATCTGCGTGGTCGACAGGCTCTGATGGCCCAGCAGCTCCTGCACGCTTCTCAGGTCGGCGCCGTTGTTAAGCATGTGCGTTGCAAAACTGTGGCGCAGAGTATGGGGGCTGATTGCCGGGTCCAGGCCGGCCATCTTGAGATACTTGTCCATTTTCCGGCGGACGCTTCGGGTACTCAGACGCCGACCGTGCTTGTTGACAAACAGCACCCGCGAGTCAAAATTGGGGTTGCTCTGCGCCCTTCTGTTGCGGAACTCCATATAATGTTGAATGACCTGCAGTGCAGAGGAGCTGATCGGCGCAATTCTCTCCTTTTTGCCCTTGCCGCGAATATGGACCACCTCACCCAGGAAATCTACATCGTCCATATTAAGGCCCACAAGCTCACTCACCCGCATGCCGGTGCTGTAGAGCGTCTCCATAATCGCCCTGTCCCTTGCTCCGAGCCAGTTGTCCATCGGGGGCGTCTCGAGCAGCCTTTTTACCTGCTCGTACTCAAGGAAGCGGGGCAGCTTCTTCTCCTGCTTCGGGGTCCTGATGGTCGTGACCGGATTGGACCCCAGGCGTCCTCGCTTGACGAGGAACTTGTAGAAGCTTCGCAACGTCGCCAGCTTGCGCGCTATCGTCGATTTGGAGTATTGCTTCTCGTTCAGGAAAGCCAGATATGCACGCATATCATCGGTCTGGGCCGACAGTGCCAGTTGGTCAACCTTCGTCCCGGCTGCGGTTGCCACCGCCGTTGCCGTAACAAACTCCTGGTGTTCGGGCAGGATCACCTCCGCAGCCGGCCCATCCCCGCACCGCCAGCTCAGGAACTCTCCGAATTGTACCAGATCCGCACCATAACACTTTGCTGTATGCTCAGAAAATCGCTTCTCGAACTTCAAGTAATTTAGAAACTCCTGGAAAATAGCAATGTCTTCCATAATATACCCACCTAAAAACCAAGACCGTGATTCAAAATTTCATGTTTCCACATTTTCCTTCAATAGGGCGTCCGCCTGGCCGATAAGCGACTGCGTCAGCTTGAAACTCAATACTGCCGCGTCAAACCAGTCGAAGTTCGTCCGGCTGTCCTTGGCCTGCTCGATAAGTGCATCCAACAGCTCATCTTCGCTGCCGCTTTCGTAACGGAATATGAACTTCTCCGGGCCTTTGTTCAACACCAACTGTCGTTTTGTCTTTTTCACCATATCCGCTGCCATTGATTGCAGATAAAATTTGCCAGAAGAGCAAACGCGTCTCCTGGCCAATATTCTTTATCGGTCTAACGTCAATTTACTTGAGCCAAAAGTTCAAATTTCTCTGCCGGATTCGATAAAATCGCCGTCCTTCGGCTTCTCTATCAGATTTTATCGGCCAATGATGCCCCTGCCTTTACAAATTCAAGGGGCGTCGGCACAAATGGTTACAATTTTCACCTGGCCCGCACACACATTCTATCTCGTTTTGAAAAAGACGGTTCCGCCTTTTCGGACCGAGTACACAACCCCCTGACTCTGCAGCTCGCCAATGTATTTCAGCGCTTCGTTGACCCCGATACCAAGACCTGAACATACATCGTTCAGTGAGCACGGCCTGCGTTTCAGCATTGATAAGACCGCATCGGCTTTTTCGCCAACGCCTCTGCCACGGCGCCGCGATGGAAAATCAGCCACCACCTCCGCACCCGGCCCAAGGCGCAACGCTATCTCCTGCAGACGCCCAGCTTCCAGCTTCTTTACGCCTCTCTCGGCTGTCGGACGCACGGCAGTGTTGAGCTGGACCTTATCAGGGCGAATCCGCCCTATCGCCTGCTTTATCCTGGCAATCTGCTCTTCGGCCGTGTTCACTCCTTCAACGAGAAACACCTCAAGCCATATCTCCCCGCGAAATTCCTCTCTGAACTTGCTCAGGCCGCCGATGACCTTCTCGACGCTCAGACTCTCGTGCGGACGATTTATCCGCCGGAATGTCTGCTCGTCGCCTGCATCCAAAGAGGGCAACACCACGTCTGCCCGCCTGCAGTCGTCCCTGACATCCTGCCGGTAGAAAAGTACGCCGTTTGTCAGTACGGCGACAGGAATATCCGTAATGGACTTTATGCCATCCACAAGCTCACCCAGCTGCAAATTCAGAGTCGGTTCCCCGGAGCCTCCGATGGTAATAAAATCCGCCTCCAGCCCCTGCTCGATTCTGGCCTCGAGCTGGCTCAGGACTTGCTGCCCATCCACATAATCCCTGCGCTCGACCGATTTCTCCGAGGTTTTGCCGAGCTGGCAATACACGCAATCCAGAGGGCAGACCTTATGTGGGATAATATCCACGCCCAGACTTAAACCCAGCCTCCTCGACGGAACCGGTCCATAAAGATGTTCGCATGGTTCAGACATTGGCAATTCGCACAGGGCGTTAGCCGCATTGAGCCTCGCGCCTTGGAAAAAATGCGGCCCACAGCGGCTTCAGCCCAAAGCCCTTATGATCCTCGTCCTTATCCCTGCCGGCTTGGCGCCCTCCGGCACGAGGCAGTTCACAGCATGGGGTATCACTTCAATTTGTACGGGTAATGCCGGCCCGGGATCACCATCTATTTCCGTCAAGACGCTCCGGGCGTCCGCACTAACGCAGATCTTCTTGCCCTGACGGTAAACTACGTCAGAACCGTAGGTATGCTGCTTAACAACCGTCGCCAGCGAATGCTTGACCAGATGCAGCTTGGACCCACATTTATAAATACAAACATCCAGCAGCCCGTCCCCGAAATCGGCATTATGCAGTACTTGCAGCCCCATAGCGTATCGTGAGATATTTCCGACAAAGACCATCCCCCGACCGTCAAAGACCTCTTCTCCGTCGACCTCGACCCGCATTGCCTCGAACTCATAATTCCAGAATGTTCGCCAGATCGGCCAGAAATAGTCGAAATAGTCTATGTGTCCCCTGCGCCGGTCGCTGACCTTTTTTACGACCTGCCCGTCGAAGCCGAAGCCTGCGATTGACGTGAAGCATTTGCCGTTCGCGCTGCCCAGATCGAGAGGCCGAACGTACGCACCCTCGAAGGTTCTTATTATGGTCGCTAATTTCTCGTCAAATCCCAATTCATTGGCAAGCAGGTTCTCGGTCCCGCACGGCACTATCAGCAAAGGCTTGTCGCTGCCTTCCAGACCGTGCGCAACCTCCCGGACCGTGCCGTCCCCGCCGGCAACAACCACCATCCCACAGTCGTAATCCACCGCGGCATCCGTGGCCAATTCGCAGGCGTGCGGCAGCGAAGTAGTCAGGCTCAGCCTTACCGAAAAGCCTCTGTCCGCGAGGTATCTCTGAAACTGCCGCCCGACCAGTTTGCTGCCGGTGGCGCCCGACTTGGGATTCACAACATAACAAATATAGCCGTCATCCGGTTTCATACGTCACGACTATCCATAGCTCTGCCGCCGGAGTTTATCGGCGACCAGCGATGCGTAGCTTTGCCGGACGTGCGACAGATGCTCCAGGCCCAAACGTTTCTGAACACCCGTAATCATCTCGCCGTCACGCCCTTCTATTTCTACGAAGCTGCCGAGCAGCGGCAGTTCATCGAGAGCGACTTCGCACTCGGCAAGCCGCCAAAGGCGACGTCTTTTCTCGAAAACAAGAACCTCCTCATAACCAAGCGCCGAAAGCAGATTCTCAACAGACTCGCGATTCTGAACTTCGATTTCTATTTCCCGCCTTCTTTTGAGCTCGTGTTTTTCTTTGGGGCCCTTATACGTCAAAAGAACCTTCTCTGTCTTGCCCATTAATTGTCGCCGGACCCGCAGGCATTTGTCACCGGCAGTCAGGGTCCTGTCAGCATCGTCGAAATAGTAATCCGTCTGTATCTGCTCGCCGAGAAACTCGGCGCCCAGTTCGCCCAGCCTTTCGGCCAATCTGACGTGCGACTCCACTTTCAGCTTTGCTTCGGTTTCTGTGGACATAAATCCCAGCCGTCCCCCGGCGTTCATACGACTACATTCACCAGCCGGGACTTGACTACGATTATTTTTCTCGGGTCTTTGCCGGCCATCGCGGAAATCACCTTTTCGCACCGCAGCGCCTTCTCTTTTATCTGTTCTTCCGTCGCATCGGCCGAAACGACTATCTTGTCTCTGATTTTGCCGTTCACCTGGATCGCCAGCTCGATCTCTTCTTCTCTGATAAGCTGCCGGTCATACTCCGGCCAGGGCTCATGTGCCAGACTCTCCCTGTGACCCAGTCTTTGCCAGAGCTCTTCGGAAATATGAGGGGCAAACGGCGCAAGTATAAGGATGAACTTCTCCACCACAGATCTGGGCCTGTCCGGCTGCCTGCCGAGATGGTTTATGAAAATCATCATTGCGCTTATCGCCGTATTGAAATCGAAAGTCTCGATGTCCCCCCCAACTTTCTTTATGGTCTGATGCAGCAGTCGCAGACTCTTCTTGTGCGCCTCGTCGCCCCCAACCACGTCCGTCGTGCACGTACCGAATGCCTCGCCCTTCTCATCGATAATCATCCGCCACACCTTCTGCAGAAACCGGTGAACGCCTTCGACACCCTGCATGCTCCAGGGCTTGACCGCCTCCAGCGGCCCCATGAACATTTCGTACAGCCGCATCGAATCGGCGCCATAATCGTTGATGACCTTGTCCGGATTTACAACGTTGCCGCGTGACTTGCTCATCTTCTGCCCGTCCTCGCCCAAAATCATCCCCTGATTAACCAGCTTCTTGAAGGGCTCTTTTGTGCTCACGTAGCCCAAATCGTACAGCAGCTTGTGCCAGAAGCGTGAATACAGAAGATGAAGCACGGCATGCTCGGCGCCCCCGATGTACAAATCAACGGGCATCCAGTACTTGTCTTTTGCCGGGTCCCAGCCCCGTTCGCTGTTGTCGGGATCGAGATAGCGCAGATAATACCAGCAGCTGCCGGCCCACTGCGGCATAGTGTTCGTCTCGCGCATGGCCCGTGTGCCGTCGGGCAGGGTGACACTGAGCCAGTCGTCGATGTTCGCCAGCGGCGACTCACCTGTTCCGGCGGGCTTGTAACTCTCGACACGCGGAAGCTCCAGAGGCAGCTCCTGCTCCGAGACTGAGACAGTCCGCCCGTCTTCCGTGTGTAAAAGGGGGAACGGCTCGCCCCAGTAACGCTGCCTGCTGAACAGCCAATCGCGAAGCTTGTAGTTCACGGCCTTCTTGCCGAGACCTCTTTCCGCAAGCCAGTTGGTAATCTGCTCTTTGAATTCCGGCGTCGCCAGACCGCTGAACCGACCGGAGTTTATTGCCTTGCCGTCACCCACGAAACATAACCTGCCTTGCCTGACCAGCTCCGCCTGCCCGGCATCATCCGGCTCGACCACGGGTATAATCGGCAGGTTAAATTTCGAGGCGAACTCGAAATCGCGTTCGTCGTGGGCGGGCACCGCCATAATCGCCCCGGTTCCGTAGCTTATCAGAACGTAATCGCTTATCCAGATCGGTATTTTCTCATCATTGACGGGATTTATCGCATAAGCGCAGGTAAAGACGCCGCTCTTCTCCTTCGCCAGGTCCGTTCTATCCAGGTCGCTTTTCCGGGCCGCATCTTCACGGTATTTCCCAACCTCATCTTTCTTGCTCCCGGTTGTAATCTTGTCCACAAGCGCGTGCTCGGGCGCCAGCACCATATACGTCGCGCCAAAAAGCGTGTCAGGTCGGGTGGTAAAGACACGAATTACTTCATCGAAGCCATCCACTCTGAAATCGACCTCGGCGCCCACGCTTTTTCCAATCCAGTCGATTTGCAGCTTCTTGATTGATTCCGGCCAATCCACCTCGGCCAGGTCCTCAAGCAGTCTGTCGGCATATCTTGTTATCCGCAGCATCCACTGCCGCATCGGCCTGCGGACGACCGGATGACCGCCGCGTTCACTGACGCCGCCCACGACCTCCTCATTGGCCAGCACAGTCCCAAGCGCCGGACACCAGTTCACAGCTACCTCAGCCTCGTACGCCAGTCGGTGGTCGTCTATGTACCTGCGCCTCTCGGACTCGCTCAGACCTTCCGGAATGGGTATTTGCTCTATTGGCCTGGCTTTTTGTTCATCGTCGTCGAAGTAGCTGTTGAAGAATTTCAGAAATATCCACTGCGTCCATTTGTAGTAACCCGCGTCGGTTGTATTGACTTCCCTGTCCCAGTCGTAGCTGAAACCCAGAGACTTGATTTGTCGGCGAATGTTGTCTATGTTTCTTGCAGTCGTCTCCTTCGGGTCGGTGCCCGTTTCCACGGCGTACTGTTCCGCCGGCAGGCCGAACGCGTCCCACCCCATGGGGTGCAGCACATTGAACCCCTTCATTCGTTTGTAACGCGCGACTATATCGCTCGCCGTGTAACCCTCCGGGTGCCCGACGTGCAGGCCCTGCCCGCTCGGGTAGGGAAACATATCCAGCACATAGTATTTGCATTTGGAATCGTCGCAGTCGTTGGCCTTGAACGTCTTGTTCTCTTCCCAGAACCGCTGCCATTTCCGTTCAATGGCGTTAAAATCGTAGCTGCCTTTCCGCTCGCTCATCCGTCTCCTTACCCCTTCCAAACCGGTCTGCAATTTACCGCGGCGTATGAGGGCAGGTTGAGTCGCTGCAGCCGTGGCAGCGCTTCGACTCGCCCCCGGCAATACCGGCCGAGAATACCGAGAACCGCCTGGTGAGCTTTGTGCCGCCGCAGTGTACACAACTCCTTTTAACCCGTTTGGATGAGTTCTCCAGGAACTCGGTCACCTTACCACACTTGTCGCATTTATATTCGTAAATCGGCATATTCTCGCTCAATCAAGATAAAATCGGGGAGACAGGATTCGAACCTGCGACCTCTGCGTCCCGAACGCAGCGCTCTAGCCAAGCTGAGCTACTCCCCGATAATCAAACGGGTGAGTGTACCACGCCGCCTGCCGAAATGCAACCTACAATAAACTAACGGGGTCGATATCTATGGCAACTTGGACTGTAGGCCGGACGGCTCCCTGTTTTCGCAAGCTCTGGAACAACCGCCGGATAATCTCGGCCCGCGGGCTCTGGACGATTATCTGCATTCTGTGGAATCGCTGGATGCGGCTTATGACCGCCGGTACGGGCCCGCGGACGATAACTTGCAGCCCCTCCTTTTCGACAATGCCATCTATGCGCTCACGCATCTGCTGACATGCACCTTCAACTTTCTCAAAAGCCCTGTCCCTCATTAGCAGCGCGGCAAGCCTCCAGAAGGGCGGCAGGTTGCAGACCTTGCGATGCTTCAATTCTTCATTCACAAAGCCGGGGTAGTCATTGTCCAGGGCGAACTTGATAGCCGGTTGTTCCGGCAGGAATGTCTGCACGAAGACAACGCCCTTTTTTGCCGAGCGCCCGGCGCGCCCGGCCACCTGGGAAATCAGTTGAAACGTCCGCTCATTGGCGCGGAAATCCGGAAGATAAAGCGATGTATCAGCGCTGATAACCCCCACGAGGGTCACGTTCGGGAAGTGCAGGCCCTTGGCCAGCATTTGTGTTCCGGCCAGTATCTCGATGCGGCCCTCGCTGAAATCTCTCAGCAGGTGGTAGTAGTCTTTGCCGGCCATTGAATCGCTGTCAATCCTCGATGTCCGGGCGCTAGGGAACTTTCGCGCCAGCTCCTCTTCGAGCCGCTGCGAGCCAAGCCCGATCATCGCCATGCCTTTGCCGCATAATGGGCACGCCGCGGGAACGAGAGTCTGGGCGAGGCAATAATGACAGATGGCGTGGCCGTATTCAATATGCGCTCCCGTGACTGTTTGCAGGCGCCCGTCGCCGACAGCCTTTTTCTTGTGGAAGGTGAGCGTTACGTCGCAGTTGCGGCAGCGAAGCGTATGCTTGCACGACGGGCAGAAGACGAAGTTGCTGTACCCGCGCCGGTTCAATAAGAGTATGGCCTGCTCCTTCCTGGCCAGCACCTGCCCGAGGTGTTCCGACAACGGCTCGCTTATCAGGTTTATGCCCTGCTGGCTGGAGTAGTGCTCAAGACGCATATCGACCAGTCGCATCTGTGGAAAGGGCAGGTCCATCACCCTCTTGGGCAGGCGTACAAGGTGGAAGTGCCTCCTGCTGCGGCAATTGAAGAGCATTTCGAGCGATGGTGTCGCGCTGCCGAGGATACAATGTGCGCCGGCCATTTGTGCCCGCTTTATGGCCACATCCCGCCCATGATAACGCGGCGCCGTATCCTGTTTGTAGCTCGGTTCGTGCTCTTCGTCAACCACGACAAGTCCGAGTCTGGATAGCGGCGCAAAGACCGCCGAGCGGGCGCCGATGACAACGTCCGCCTCGCCGGCCCTTATTTTTCGCCACTGGGCGTTTCGCTGCGCAGCCGTCAGGCCCGAATGCATTACGGCGATTCTCTCGAACCTGGCGCTGAAGCGCTGCACAGTCTGCGCGGTCAACGCTATCTCCGGCAGAAGAACAATGGCCGTTTTACCTTTCTTGAGAACAGCCTCTATGGCCCTTATATAAAGTTCCGTCTTGCCGCTGTCGGTGACGCCATGCAGCAGTGTCACGCCAAACTCCTGTGAGTCTATTTGCTCGCTGAAATGGTCCAAAGCCTTTTGCTGGTCCTGGTTGAGGATTATTCTTTCCGTCCTTATCGTCATCCCTTCGGGCACGGCCGGCAGCAATTTCAACGTTGTTCTGCGAGCAACTTTGAGGATGTGTTTTTCGGCCAATTTCTTTATGGGCGCATCGGTGCAGCCGACGGACTGCTTTACCTGGTCCAGGGCAACGGCGGATTCCGCGGTCAGCGCATTATTCTGCTGCAGGTACCCGGCAACAAGCCTTTGCTTTCTGCCGAGCCGAGTCTCGATAGTATCCGGATCAACGGTGAGCCACGCATATCTTTCGGTCTTTTCACCGATGCCTTTCTTGACCGCCGCCGGTACCATTGCCGCGAGCACCTGGCCCAGCGGACAGACATAGTAGCTGCTTATCCAGCGCGCAAGCTCCATCAGCTCCGCGTCCAATAAAGGCTCCGGGTCGATTACTCTCGTGACCTCTTTCAGACGGCGTTCCCTCGTGCGGCCGCCGAAAGATTCCGCCAGCGAAACATCCGCCGCAACGCAAAAACCCACTTCGAGCTTGTTCCTCTTCCCGAAAGGCGCCTCTAATCTCTGACCCATTCCAACGGGCCAAATCTCATCGGGCACGGTATAGTCGAACTCGTTATCTACCGCCGCTTCGAACGCGACACGGACAATGTGGCCGGACATTCGCTCGTCGGCCTTTTCCGAGGTAAACAAACTGTCGGTTTTGTATTCGGTCATTTGCCGACGCTAAAGGATGCTCCGCGGAGTTTCATAATTAATGACTCAAACTGACCGGTTTATCCGTACCAATAAACGCAACTCACCTTTTGACAAGGTATCATACGTCATAGAAACAATAGTAAAATCAGCCATCCGCCAACGGCGGATTCGACAATTCTTGTCCGCCATAGCTTTATGCGAAGGCGGATTGCATTTTACACTTTGATTCTTGCGTTTTCAAACCGACCCTCGGTCAGTTTGAGTTAATGATTTGCCCACCAAGACTCCCTTCCTGCCCTTGCCTCAAATCACCCCAAAAGCCATTATCGGCGCACCCGGAAAGGCAACGGAAGAATCGGAATATCCGAGTACGATGCCCTCGTCTTGACTGAGCATGGTCTCCATCAGTTTTCCGAAGGTGTTATAAATCTTGGCCACGACCTGGCCTTTCTTTACGATATCGCCGGGATTGGCAAGGAATCTGATAATGCCGCTGGCTGAGCTGACCGGCTGGTTGGACAATTTCAATATCTTGCCTTTCACAGGCTCTGGCAATTCCAAGCTGAAAGCCTCATCCGTTCTTTCGATCATTTCCAGATACGCCAGAATCGCCAGTATTGATTTCACTCCGTACTCCACGTTCTTTTCATTGACCACGTAGGATTCTCCCAGCTCGATCGTCAGGGCCGGGATGTTCTGCTGAAGCAGACTGTAGGAGAAGGTCTTGGCGGGCTCTTCGGTTTCGAGAATGGTCAGGAATCCCGACTTCTCGGCGACCGCTTTGGCCTTATCGTAAGCCGCTTTGTTGGCACCGCCCGGATTGGGGTCTATCAACGTGTACGGGATCGACTTCATCCAGTCATTGTGAAGGTCCAGAACGAGAGCAGGATTTGTCTGCGTGATGGTCGAGAGTATTCTGTCTGCTATCCTTTCAGCCAGCGAGCCGGTTTTGCTGCCCGGAAAGGCGCGGTTCAGGTCCTCGCGGCTCAAGGTTATATTTCGCGATGCCGTCTCGAATCCTATTGGGTTCATTAGGGGAAAGGCATGAAGCGAACCTTTTATCAGGTGCTGTTTCTGTATTCTCTTGAAAACCTCCTGGATGGCCACGATGCCGGTAACCTCGTCGCCGTGAATGCAGCCGGTCAGCCAAACCACAGGCCCGGAGGTTGGGCTTTGAATCGACATGAACGGCAGCCGCCGGCGGGACAAGTCCGAGCCCGTAAGTATTTTCAGGAACGAATACCTCACCCTTTGCGAAGCGTATTTTCGTTTAGTCTTGTCCTTCTTCACAGGTCTGCCATCCTTATATTTTGGCAGGCAATCGGCGGGAGAGCCTCTGCCAGCCGCGGTACGACCGGGCATACGGTAAATCCGCGTTTCGCCCACGGTCACCACCGATTGTCCCAGCTTCTGGCCGCGTTGTCAAGATTTGAGGATTGCCAGCGGTCCGGTGCCGGCATTACGGGCAGGCAGGAAAAGGACATTTTCTCCTGTCGGCAGGGGATTTTTGTGGTTTCGTCAGCAAACGCAAAGGCGTATAATACCTGTGGATTTGGCAGCACCGAATCTGGTTAAGAATAGTGGAAAAAGGAGTGATTGATATGAAGCGTCTTGCAGCGGCGGTTTGCGTATTTCTCGTAGCGTTGCTTTCCCAAGGTTGTCAAAGGCCCGCGGCGGGCCCTGCAATAATGCTGCGGCCGCCGGCGCCAGTCACCGCGCGACGAGTGACCGTAGGCAATTCAATTCAAGCCAGGCCGATCGAATGCGTTATTGTCGGTCAGGGCTGGCAAGTGACCTTCATCATGGCCGCCATACACGGCAACGAACCTGCCGGCACGGCGCTGCTTGAAAGACTCGTCCCTTATCTCCAGCAGCATCCGGCTTTGATGGAGGGTCGAAGGGCGATTCTCCTGCCGGTGGCCAATCCTGACGGCCTGGAGAACCAGACCCGCCATAACGCATCTGATGTGGACCTGAACCGCAATTTTCCCGATGACAACCGCGATAACAAAAAGATTTACGGAGAGGAGGCCCTTTCGGAGCCTGAAGCGGTCGTCATCGACGAGATTATCACCAAGTACGCGCCCGAGCGTATCGTCAGCATCCACCAATTCACCGAAGTGGGCCCGCAGAGCCTCTCGGCGCGTCTGCCCAAAGGCTGCATAGATTACGACGGTCCCGCAAAGGCCCTCGCCAAACACATGGCCAAATACTGCGACCTGCCGGTTGATAAGCTCGGTGCAAATCCCGGCTCATTGGGTTCTTACGCCGGCCTCGACCTTGGCATCCCCATTATTACTTTTGAGCTGCCCCTGCACGCGCACCTGCTCGATTCGGACTCACTGTGGGAAAAGTACGGAGAGGCAATTGTGGCGGCGGTGGTGTACCCCGACCGCGTAAAGTAGAAAGGCGCATCGTCGCCGGGGGCCCCGGCCCTACATCTCCGGGACCACTTCCGGATATACCTGCCCCGTGGAGCTTATCTTGAATACGTATATCAGCCCTGCTTTGAGCCTCGAATACACCACGTTGCCGTAGATGGCCTTGATATCGTACTGCCTGAGCTTCTCAGGGTCGTTGGCGAGGTCCCAGATATTCGACCAGAACATTCCCCTTTGCCTGGGCGGCAGCAGGTTGAATAGCTCGCTATATCTTACGGGCTCGTCGCCCGGTTCTTCTATCGCAAAGGCATTTTCCGGGGCCGTCTTTTCCCCGTAGACCCTTCTCCAAAGGTATAGGGCCCTGGTCTTGCCGTCCATGACCATTTTGTCGCCGAACCTGACAATCAGGGCGTCAAAATGGATTATGTCGCCCTCGATTGTGTATTCCTTTTCCAGAATCTTCTTTGCCTTGTCCTCCCGGGCCGTTTCGACGAACTTTATCGTGGTAAAGAGGCGCCCGTCTTTCGTTTCCTGGCTGAGCACCTTGGCGTACCCTATCTGGTCCTCCTGCGTCAGGTTGGTTATGGCCTGCTTTAGCTGCTTGTTTTCGGTCAGCAGCTCGTGTATGGTCATGGCGTTGTGGTAGTAACCCCGCCCAAGATAGGCGAGAACAGCCGCGAATATCAGAACCGGTATTGAGACGAGCAGTCTTTTGCTTTTCATCGGCTTACCAACATGCGTACGTGTACTGAAAAGTCATCTTTTAGTCTATCATCGGCACTATCCGCCGAATCTCTGTAGAATGAGGGCCCTCCGGCCCGCCAGATCCGCCAAACGGACGGCGGACAAGCATCCCGGCGGGTAAAAGGCGGATTTTCTTGGTTTCGATCCGGCTTCGCCACCCCGGCTTCGTAAAGCACTTCGCCGCGGCAAGCAGGCTCCGCCGCGATAAATTGGGTTTGTTTTGGGTTCGTTTGGGTTCGTTTTGGCTTTGGGGGGCGTTTATGAGCGAAAAATTGGGTTTGTTTTGGGTTCGTTTGGGTTCGTTTGGGTTCGTTTTTGGGTCTTGCCGGAGGGGCTGTTTTTGCGTAATCCTTTGTGGGGACTGGGTTTGCGGCGATTTTGGGTGTTTTGGGAATTGGGTTCGTTTTGCACAATTTGCTGATAAATTCGTACGTAATCCTTCGTACATTTTCACTTTCGGGGCAGGATTCCTGGGGTTTAGGCGGCTTGTAATTCGTGACTCGTGGCTGGTGGCTCGTGACTCGTAATGACTTGGCAAGATGGGCGGTCCCG
>DATKZT010000104.1:0-33801 GCA_035527845.1 Sedimentisphaerales bacterium
CATCCGCATCCCTTAACTTGTTAACGATCTGTTCCGGCGTGTGTAATCTGCGTTTCATCTGGGTATCCCTTTCAAAAAAACCTACCAATCTTATCGGATACCCTCTAATCCGCAATGGTACAGTTTTCGGGGGTCACGCCATATACTTATTAATACTTCCAACAATTCAGATTTTTGGGTATCGGATCTAATGGCCAGGAACAAGACGGGGGGCGGGAAGGACGGAGGAGAGGAGAAGAGTCAAGAGAAAAGGGGGCAGGGCGCTTTTGGTGGTGCGCTCGGCGGCTAAGGTGCAGATACCATTACAATTATTATTTATTTTTATGTTGCCCCCGGCGGGCATATCGCTATAATGCGTTTCAGTGGGGCATATTCTAACGTCTCTCCGGGATATTCTCGCCAAATAAAATTCGAGGGACAAGTTTTGGGCCCGTTTAGTGGGCCGAAGGAGTACAGTAATGAGTACAGGTACGGTAAAATGGTTTAATGAGCAAAAAGGCTTTGGATTTGTCTGTCCCGATGACGGCGGTGAGGACCTGTTTGTCCATCACTCGGAGATCAAGGGCAGCGGCTACGCCACTCTGAATGAGGGGCAGAAGGTTGATTTCGTGGTCGGACAGGGCAAAAAAGGCCCGTGTGCGACCAACGTAGTCCCCAGCTAAGTAAAGCGGGCATCTTGCTGAAGACCACGGGGCTCCGGCTAAAACCGGGGCCCCTTTTTTTTGTGTACCGCAGCGCTGGGCCGCGTCTTTCATTGTTCGTCCTTTTGTTTGGGCTTACAGGTTAATTGATTATTGAGTTCTTTTATTCGATTTTTGAGTTTCTTGCGAGACCAGAACCACGCCGCGCCTGCCAGAAGCCAGATTAAACAAAGTACAACGAAGGTGGCATTTTCCTTACTCATTCCCATCTTCAACAGAGCAAGCCCACACAAACAATAGAAGACGGGAATGATGATCCTACCTAGAAGTGCTGGTGATAAACTTTTCCACGCTCTTTTTCCCTGGTCTATATCCGGCCTCCAGCCACAGAGGAACATTATCAGCACCATGACAGCTATAACCGTGCCTAATATCAAGGAATATAGCAGAATCAATTTCCCCACAGCTTCACCTTTTGGAGGCAAGGCGCGCGTCGCACACCAAAAACTGCCGAATACCATTCACCGACGACCAAAATTGTGCCGGCCATCCCTGAATGTGTTCTTACTCAACATTGTAGCAGGCACAGGCGCTTTAGCGAGATAAATGTTCGTAAGCCTGGCCATCAACTTTGGGATTTTGCCCGGTAGATAAGGGCATGTCTTTGGTTGAATGGTTCCTGGCACAGTAGCGAAGACGGTGGCTGAAAAAAGGTGCCTGAGCACTTAAATTATCCTCCGCCCTTATCTTTCCTGAAGAAAATTCTCATTCCTATGATTGCTATTGCTATAGAGACTATAATGGCAATGTATACATACATGGAGTGTTTTCTAATATCCGGAGCCACGAAAGTATAAGATATCAGTAACGCCACTGTGCATAACCAAAACACAGTCGAGATAATAAGAAGTGAAATTACTAACCTGATTTTACCCTTCTTCTTAAGGCGGAATATGGGATAATTAACACACAAATCTAAAAGGAAGAAGGGCCATGAGAAAAGGATTATATAAGACAATATTATATCTATTGCCCCCGCATGTTCGGACATCGCCATAAATCCCAACAGCGATGTTATTGAAATAAATAAGAGTGTAGCCAAAGAAAACCAAAACTCTCCCTTCCCACGTTCTTTTGCCTTTGCCAGTCTGCCTTCACTCACTCTTCCCAAGTCCACTCTCCATTTCAAACAGATATGTTTTTCCTTTTTCCATGGTCTATAAGCATATCTCAAAAGATGATAATAGGCAATAATTCTGATGAATTTTCCTTGCTCTTGCCTGCGGCGGGCAAGGCCGCCAGATCCGGCAAAGGGATTGCGGACTTGCGCTGCGCTTCAGCGGCGGGCAGGCGGCGGGCGGGTAAACGGCGGGCAAGTGGTGGACGAGACGAAGTGAATATCGAATCCGCCGGAGGCGGACAAGTGTCGAATTTGGAAGGCCAGATTCTTCGACTCGGCCTACGGCCTCGCTCAGGATGACGCGGCGGGAGATTGCCGCGGCCCAATGTTTCACAAAGTGAAACAAGGCATGGGCCTCGACATGACGGAAAGGTAGCGTGGAGGGTGTGGCGTAGAGCATATAGGGGGCATGGATTCCTGCTTGCGCAGGAATGACAAAAGGGAGACTGCCGCGCTGCGCTGGCAATGACCCCCGGCTTGCAGGTGCGCAGGAGTTCACCCTTGGGGCAGGCAGGCGAGCAAGGGGCCCCGCCCACAGGTGGCGGGGGTAACCATATAATTGAGGCGTCGGTGGTGTGTAGTCAGGAAGCGTGGTCTCGGCAGGCGTTGTAGATATTGGCGAAGAGCTTTTCGAGTTTGTCGGTGGGGGTGGAGGAAAAGGCTATGCGCAGTATATCGCCGAGGGCTATGACGCCGGTGCTGTATTTGGCCAGGAGGGTCTGACGGACGTCCTCGGCGTCGAGGCCTTTTAGCCTGATGCACATGAAGTATCCGGAATTGAAGGGCAGGGCCTCGAAGCAGTCCCCATATTCCTGATGTTTCCGAAGAATGGCTTTTACGATTTCGAATCTCTTTTTGAGCAGCTCATACTTCTGCTTCTTTTCGGCGTCGTAATCCGGCGAATCAAACGACTTCAAAACCAAAGACTGCGACAGGTGGGGCGCATTGGAGATGTTGCCCCTTACGGCGCCGGCGGTCTTGGCCTCGAGGGCGGCATACAATTGGCTGCTTCCCCCCTTAATGGCATACGTCAGAAAGCCGGTGCGGAAGCCCCAGACGTAGTCCTCCTTGGTGGCGCCGTCAACCTTGATTGCGAGCAGGTTCTCGTGCAGGTCCGCCAGCTCGCTGAAGAGGGATTCGGTGTAGATTCCTTTCTCGTACACGAGGCCGAAATAGGCGTCGTCGATGAATACGACGATTTTGTTGCCGGCTTCGGCGACCGCTTTCAGGACATCCCGTATCTGTCGGGCCTCTTCATCCGTCGGCGTGTAACCGGAAGGATTATTCGGGAAGTTAAGCAGGACAATCTTTTTGCCGACTGTGCCCTGGTTCATTTTCTGCTCGAAGCCGGCGATATCCAGGCCGCCTTCCTTGAAGAACGGGAAGGTATCGAGCACACCTGCGTAGGCGTTGATGAAGATGAGCCTGTAATTGCCCCAGAACAGGTCGGGCAGTATTATCCTGTCGCCCTCATCGACGAACATGTAGCCGAGCATGCTCAATCCGTGAGTGAGAGCATTCGTGACAATCGGCAGACTCATTTGCTTGCCGGCCAAAGAGGGATTTTTCCTGTAGATCATTTCCTTCCATTTCGTGCGCAGCTCTGCCTTTCCGAAGCTGGGGGCGTAAGTGAAGGCCTCGGCCGGGTCAAGCTTTATGTATCTGGCAATAGTGGAAAGTCGCAGCGGGCTGTTGTCATCTTCCAGCGCCATGCCGATGGTGGCGTTGATTTCCTTACCTTTGGCTTCGGCGGTTTGCGCCAGAATCCCCTTGGCAGGAAAGAAAATGGCCCTTCCCTTTTGTGACAGCAGCTCGTAAACCGCGGGGCTGCAATTTTTAATTGTCTTGTTAAGTGTTTCCGCCTGCAAATTCAGTTCTGCCATCGAACACTCCTTAAGGTATCTCGCTTTTCATTTTTTATTTTCGGTTTCTTATCCGCTTGTTTGCGGACCTGCTTAACGTGCAGCGGAATGCAGCACCCATCACCCAAATCACACGAGGAATTTCAGGATGACGTTCTTGCAATGCTCCACTGCTCTTTCCAAATCGACAACGTCAATATATTCATCCGGCTTATGACAGACTTCCGGCTTTCCAGGCCCGAAGATCAGTACAGGTGCACCCAGGGCGGCAAAGTGAGGACCATCGGTGGTAAAACCGACCGCCGTGGTTTCGGACGCTCCAACCGCCGAGCAAAAATCCTTCACAAAGGCACAGTCAGGGTCGGTCTCCATGGCCCCTACCTGTCGGATTACGGAGACCTCTGCCAGAAAATCAGGGTTCCCTGCCTTCTGGTTGGCAAACATTCTTTGGAAATCTTCAATTATATCGGTGCTATTCTGTCCGGGCAGTGTGCGAATGTCGACGCCGATGCTACACCTGTCGGGAACGACGTTAATTGCCTCGCCGCCGGTGATTGTATTGACGCTCATAGAGCATCCGGCCAGCAACTCGTGCGGCTCGTGCGGAATTCTGTAATGTTCCAGGTCGTCCAGGAAGGCTTTCATGGAAGCTATAGCATTTATACCTAATTGGGGGGACGAACCGTGAGCGGTTTTGCCTGTGGTGGTAACTTCGAGCCAGAGCATGCCGCGATGCGCGGTAACGACCTCAAAATCGGTAGGTTCAGGAAGAATAATACCGGCGAGTTCGGGCAGTTCTTGTCCGGCGCCGCCCACAAAACGCGTCGCACCGCAACTGTCGGTTTCCTCGCCAGCGGCAGCGAAGAGAATAAGGTCGCCGTGCAGCTCAACTTTAGACTCGATGATTTGTCGAATCGCCGTAACAACCGCTGCGATTCCGCCCTTCATATCGGCTGCGCCCCGTCCGTAGATTCTGCCGTTGCTTTCGACCGCCTCGAAAGGTGAATTGCTCCAGCCGGCGTCGCCCGGCGGCACAACATCGAGATGACAGGCAAACAAGACAGCCTTCTTATCCCCTTTGGAGCCGATGCGGCAAACGAGATTCGCCCGGTTCCGGTCCCAGGTATCGACCTGAGCCCTTATTCCCAGTCGCGCAAGTTCCTCACGGACGACGTTGGCGGCGGCCAGCTCGCCTGTCTTGGCGGTACTCTCCGCCCGAACAAGTTTCTGCAGCAGACTTTTCATGGCCCGATAATTATACACGCATCGGCCGTACCAAAACAAAAAAATGGAAAATTTTTGTTGCGGACAGAAACCTTCCGGGGGATAATGTATGGTTTGAAAACTTGAGAGTGGCGTCGAGGAGAATAGATGGGACCTATATTGAATGGGTTGATAAAGCTTCAAAGTGTCGAGAATCGCCTGCGAGCCGCAAAAGCAAAACTTGCAAAATGTAGAAGAAACGTCATTATCCAAGAAAACCAAGTCCGAAGCCTTCAGAACAACCTCGAAGCCAAGAAGGAAGAAATTCAACTGACCAAGGTCCAGTCCGATCGCCTGGAGCTGGAGCTCAAGACGAAAGACGAAACGATTGCCAAGCTGAGGGCCTCGCTGAACGCGGCCAAGACAAACAAGGAATATGCCGTGCTGCTTACGCAGCTCAACACGACTAAGGCCGATAATTCCAAGATCGAGAACCAAATACTGGAGTTGATGAAAGACATCGAGGCCGATGAAGCTGAGTGCCGGGAACTGGAAAGGCAGAAAGACGAGCAAAGGGATAAACTCGAGCAAATCCGGAAAGACAGTGAACAAGTGGCAGAAAGGTACGAGGCCGAGATCAGGGACATCCAGGACGAATGGAACGTGGCGTCGGAAACCGTGAAGTCGGAATCCCTGCAGGTTTTCAAACGCGTCGCCGAGACATACGACGGTGAAGCGCTGGCCGTGATCGAACCGCATGAGGGCAGGACGGAGACTTATACGTGTGGTGGCTGTTTTATGGGTATCACCGCAGAAACTGTCAATCTGCTCTTGATGAAAGACGATATAATTCGATGCCCCAACTGCACAAGAATACTTGTGCTAAGTGGTTCGTTTGAAAGCTAAGAAACCAGGAACGAGAAACACAACAGCCGAATAACGGAATTTACAAGCCTCAATTGTCAGTGGTGCTCTTTCGGCTTCCACTTACGTTTCTGAGTTAGGGGGTTGACCTTGCTGGAAGAAACAGTTCTTTACATCGACGGTGGAAGTAGAGGCAATCCGGGCCCTGCGGCGGCGGGTTTTGTCCTGACCGATGCGACCGGAACCAGGTTATGCGCCAGAGCTTTCTTTCTGGGCGAGACTACGAACAACGTGGCCGAATATACGGCCATCGACAAAGGCCTTGAGGCAGCGAAGCAGTTTGGCGCCAGACGCCTGACCGTTTTCAGCGACAGCGAGCTGCTGGTCAGGCAGATCAACGGCGAATACAAGGTAAAGAGCGAGAACATCAGACCCATTTTCCAGCAGGCAATCAGCCGGCTTGCTGAGTTTGAGAGCTGGCAGGTCAAGTTTGTGCCCAGGGAAGAGAACAGAGAAGCCGACCGACTCGTAAACCAGTCGCTGAATCTCCAACAGGACATCGAAGCCCAAGCCGAAGCAGGCGCCGTCGGCGTCAAGGCGATTCGCCTCGGCGTTTTGATCAGCGGCGGTGGGACAACTTTGATGAACATCCTCGAACACATAAAGAAGGGCAGACTCATTGCCGAAGTGTCGGTTGTGATAAGTTCGCGGTCGGCAGTGGGCGGAGTAGAGAAAGCGAAAGCCGCCGGCCTCGAAGTTAAGATTATCCGCAAGAAGGACTACCCGGACATCGACGAATTCAGCAGGCGCATCAAAGAGGAGCTTGCTGCGGCAAATGTGGACCTTGTGGTCCAGGGCGGCTGGCTGTGCCTGTGGAAGATTCCGCCGCGATATGAGAACCGTGTGATGAACATACATCCGGCACTGCTACCAAGCTTTGGCGGTCAGGGCATGTGGGGACATCACGTCCACGAGGCGGTCCTTGCGGCCGGGTGCAAGATAAGCGGCTGCACGGTGCATTTTTGCACGAACGAATACGACAAAGGCGGCATTATCGTCCAGCGGTGTTGTGAAGTAAAAGAGGATGACACGCCGGACGCCCTTGCCGCCCGAGTGTTTGAGCAGGAGTGCATTGCGTACCCGCAGGCGATAAAGCTCTTCCAGCAGGGCAGGTTGATCGTTGGCAATGGGAGGGTCAGATTATCATAAGTCGTAATTGCCGCCGACAAGCGTGAGAGTCCGCCAATGAACAAACGCCAGAGAGCCATCCTGATCGAATTCGTAATCGTAATGGGCGTAACCGCTGTTGCCGTAGCAGCGATGATTAACTTCAAGGACTGGATCAACCGCTCAGAAGCGATGCGGGCGATGGCGCAGCTCGGCGAGATAGTACGCGACTACCGCAGCGCCCACCATTCCGTCCCTCCCGAATCATACGTGGAGCAAATCAAGACAGACCTCGAAGGGCAGGTTCGGCTCGGGGACCTGAAGTATCGTGGACTCTGGATAGACGTTGAGTCAGAGCCGAACGAAGTTTTGGCTTACAGCGAAAAGAACTACCACTCGTTCTGGATGAGCGATGGATATATAGTGCTCCGTCTGGACGGGAGCGCCGAGTGGCTTGGTAAAGAGCAATTCGAAGCCCTGCTGGCCCGGCAGCAGAGCCACGCGGAAAGACAGATGATGGGCGGGTAGTTTGTCGGGCTCGGTTTGTGTCCTTCTTATCGCACCGGCAATTCGAAGCTTCTTTTCAAGAGATCACTGTTCGAGCCTTATCGTCAAAATTCATACCTTTGTTTTCCATTTTTGGTTACCTTCATCGCCATGCTTGCAGCATCATCTTTTTCAATTTGCAACTGGGGTAGATGAGTACGACCTGCGGTTTGGATTGTTGGCAGTCAGGAAAGGGATCAAAGTGCCCAGAAACTTGAGTTTGTGCAGGCAGGGGCAGTCAAGGTCTGTGCAGGAACAGGCATTGGAAGTGAGATGAGGATTAAGACCGGCGTTTTCGTGTGAATTCGTTAAGAATGCCCTGGAAGAGGAAATTCTTGACGATTCGGACAGATTAGCGTAAAATTGTTGAGAGCGTACGGAGAAAACTGTGCAGAGTGAGAGCCTAAATGGAAAACTGCGGATTGAAGGAGTCTGAGCTATGAAAATTAGAAATTGTTACAAGTTTGGTCTGGTTGTGCTCGCGTGTTCGGTCGGTTTCTGCCAACGGGCCGCGACCGGCGATGAACAGGCTCTGGGACGTCCATTTCTTACCGAGACGGAACTCAAGAAGGTCCGGGATCACCTCCGTGCCGGATTGAAGTGGCCGTCACGTCAAGACATCCTGGACCACAAGGTGATTACAGATGCAAAGGCCAGAGAGGAGCTGCGAACCATTTTATCACAATGTTTGCAGCCGCGGTGGTTTGATCCAAACACGGCATTTGACGCGAATGACCCGAATGCACTTGACGTGATTTCGCTCAGCAAGTGGCCTAGCGTACAAGTACCAATTATGGAATTAACTCAGTTTAGGAAGCATGGCCACACATTCCATATCAGTCGTAACATTCATCATGACGTGACATATATCGCCGTCAAACGAGATGACGGCGGGGATATTTGGGATATGACTAAGGACCACGCCAGCTTCCTGAGCTTCCTGGGCGAGACCATAGAAAAGTTCTTCATCCGTAAGAATCTGCAGCCCTGGAAAGCCAAGGGATGTCATTATGTTCCGCCTAAAGAGGGAACAGATGGTTTCTTTTACGTTTATACTCCGGATGTGGAGAACCATATTTGGACTGCATATATGTGGACAAATGGGAAAGTCGTAGAATTAGAACTCGTTAGCCTCCTTGCCAAGGGTAAGATAGTGATTGGGAAAGATTATAGATGGATAGAAAACCCTATAATAGTGGGGGTGGCTTTGTTCCTTGTAATCGGCTTTCTTTCAGTTCTGCTGCTAATGATAATTAAGAAGAACTGATGTATCTGCGAATGTTGGGAATCCCGATAATCTTATATGTACGCTGGTTGGCATACAAGAGTAATTCGTTAGAAGTCTTTAAGTCAATCATATTGCCGCGCGTACGTCTTCAGCAAAAAAGGGACAAGATAGGCTTTGAATCAGGAGAGGATTTTGGCTTCGTTCGTGATTCTACTGTTGTACCTCTTCGTTTTTAGGAAATGGATTAACCAGTTAGTGGGAGGATAAGAGAAGTGAAAGGGTATCTTCTGCCTGTGGTTCTGATATATATTGTTGTTCCTGCAGTAATCGCTGCAGCAGTGATTTACTCATATCGTACCAAGAGGCGCGTACTTCGGTGTACGGTGTGGATACCGGTCTTGCTCTTTGGAGTATTTCTGGGAGGAATAATCGGCAACGAGGTCGAAGACTCTAAGCGTCAGCGCAGGATGGCTGATCAGGCGCGCGGTCTGATTGAATGTGCCACACACCTGCGAGAAGGTGATATGGAAAGGGGAATAAAGGCTTTGGATGAAGAAATTGGCTGGCGTTTGAAGGCGTCGGCATGGGGCAAAGATATGAAGAAGCTGCCGGAAGAGACGCTTTACGTCTGGCAAGACGCGAAGGTTTATTATGATAAGTATGAGGTGACCAGGATCAGCTACATTACGCCAGAGATCCGCACCAGACTCAAGGAAGTACCGTGGTCGCGACGTGAGGCAGACCGACGTGCCTTCGAGGCCAAATACAAAGGCGATACGCCACAGATTGCGCCTGATCTTGACATAGGGGAATGGGTTGGCCCTTCCTTGTCGCTCGAGAGTCTGCGCGGCAGAGTGGTGCTGCTGGATTTCTGGGGACCTCGATGCAAGCCCTGTATTGCCGCATTTCCGAAAGTGCAGGAACTACATGAGAAGTTCAATGAAATGGGGCTGACTGTCATCGCTGTTTGTGGAGCGGGAGGTGATGTCGAAAAGGTTTCAGGTTTCATGAAAGACAGAGACTACAGTTTTGCAGCGGCAATCGATGGCGGCAAGACGGTCAGGAACTATGCCGTATCGGGGATACCTTGCTACTACCTAATTGACAAGCAAGGACGTTTGGTTTGGGGGCCGGAGCATAGCGTACCTTTGCGAGAGCGGATTGAGTCGCTGCTGAATGATCAGGTCAGCCACAGGACTCAGGATGTTTATCAACGTGAGTAGTCACTATGAAAACAATGCTCCGTTTACAATACAGCCGCTTTTCGGGCTTATGTAACCTATAAGCGGAGACTTCGGACCCGATACGAGGTGCAAAGCCGCGGTTTTGAGAATTAGATTCAGGAAAAAGCAGGAGAAAGTCTGTGGTTTTTTTGGGGGGGGAAGCGGGCGACGGCAGGGAGGTGGGAATTGTAGGTTGGTGGAGGAGGTGGGAAGGTTGGTTTGGCAGGCGTTTCTCCTCTCACTCCTGCTTGAAATTTTATAAATCAGGCTGTAAACTTTTTATAACAGTTTGAAGGTCATTTGAGGGTGAAAAGGGGAACAGATGAGGCAGGCAGAGTTGGTTATATTGATTGTTGTATCGGTCCTGACCGGCTATGGCTGTAAGAAGCAGGAGGGACAGGTTAAGCCAAATAGGCAATACAAGGTAGCGTTTACATCATACAGAGATGGAATTAGTGACATTTATGTTATGAATGCTGACGGGAGTGAGCAGAAGAACCTGACGAATAACTCTGCTTGGGACATAGATGCTCGATGGTCACCTGATGGTAGAAAGATTGCTTTTGTATCGGCTAGAGGCGGAAATCGTATGATCGGTGTTATGAATGCGGATGGTAGTGGACAGAAGAATCTCACAAATAGCGTTGGTTCAGATGTAGCCCCTCATCAGTGGTCTCCTGATGGCGGAAAGATAGTGTTTGTATCAAATAGGGATGGAAATTCTGAAATCTATGTTATGAAGGCCGATGGCAGTGCACAGAAAAACATCACGAATGCCCCCGCTTCCGATAACATGCCTGATTGGTCTCCTGATGGCAGGTATATAGCTTTTGTATCACTGAGAGATGGAAATCATGAAATCTATGTAGTGAATGCAGATGGCGGTGAGCAGGAGAACCTCACAAATAATCCTGCTTCTGATAGAGATGGTCGTTGGTCTCCTGATGGCAAGAAGATTGCTTTTACATCATATAAAGATGGAAATACTGAAATCTATGTAATGAATGCTGATGGAAGTGAGCAGAAGAACCTGACGAATAACCCTGCTTCGGAGTACCTCCCTTGTTGGTCTCCTGATGGGAAGAAGATAGCTTTTTTCTCATGTAGGCCTTCCATAAAGATACCTTTGCTTTCATTCTTTTTAAAGGGGAATGACAAAAAATACATTTGCGTGGTCAATCTTGATGGCAGCGAAAAGAGACGACTGACCAGTACGGGTCAGGACCGCTTTCCGGCCTGGTCACCCGTCCCCTTACCCACCAAAGACCCATAGCCTCAAGCCTGTATAACAATAATTTTGGTTAGAAAGAGCCGATGTTTCGATGGCCCGACGAAACCAGTAGATTTCTGGATTCCCGCTTTGGCGGGAATGACATTAATGAGCAATCGGCTCTAATTAACTGAATTTGATATAGGATGTGTTTAAGGCATGTAGGAAATGGGACCGATGCCTCAAAGGCAGATGGTGTTGAGGGCGACGGGGCCTTAAATGCCTGAGCAGGAACCTGGCGGGAACTGTTGAGGGGCCGGGACATGATTTGTGCCTGGGTTCATTCGACGCCTTTGCCGCTCAGCGCGTACGGGGATTCTTTCATCTGGCGGTTTCCAGGCGCTCTTTGTCGGTTTTGGGCGCCTTCTCGAAGCCCTCAAGCCTCATGTGGTCTTCATCGAGGACATCAACCTTGATGAGGTTCTTGCCCTTGAACTCTCCCCGCAGCATGGCTTCCGAGAGGGGGTCTTCTATATAATGCTCGATTGCCCTTCGCAGAGGCCTGGCGCCGAATTCGGGATTATAGCCTTTGTCAATGAGGAACTCCTTGGCCTGGGCGGAAAGTTCAAGCTCAAAGCCGTGTTCGGTAAGGCGTTTGAAAACTTTGACCAGCTCATAATCGATAATTGTCTTGAGGTCTTCCCTTGTGAGGGCCTTGAAGACTATTGTGTCGTCAAGGCGGTTCAGGAATTCCGGGCGGAAATGGCGCTCAACCTCCTTGTTAAGCACGTCTTTCATCTTCTCATAATTCGCTTCGGGCGTCTTCTTGCCGAAACCGAAACCTCCGCTGTTCTTTATCAGGTCCGCCCCGATATTGCTGGTCATAATCAGAATGACGTTCTTAAAGTCCACGTGTCGACCGAAACTATCGGTCAACCGCCCTTCCTCCATAATCTGCAGCAGCATATTGTAAACATCCGGATGGGCCTTTTCTATTTCGTCCAGCAGCAATACGGCGTATGGCCTGCGTCGGATTCGTTCGGTCAGCTGCCCGCCTTCCTCATAGCCCACGTATCCCGGAGGCGCGCCCACGAGCCGGCTCACATTGTGCTTCTCCATGAACTCGCTCATGTCTATCTGGACAAGGGCATTCTCGTCGCCGAACATAAATTCAGCCAGAGCCCTCGCCAGCAGCGTCTTGCCCACACCACTGGGTCCGAGAAGAATGAAACAACCCATAGGGCGATTGGGGTCTTTCAACCCGCTTCGGCTTCGTCTGACCGCCTTGGAAACGGCATTTAGGGCCTCATCCTGGGAAACGACCCGCTTGTGCAATTCCGATTCAAGCTCCAGCAGGCGCTGCGCTTCTTTCTTCTCCAGCCGGGTCAGCGGAACGCCGGTCATCTTGCTGACCACTTCGGCGATCACTTCGGCATCCACCGTGCCCGTCGCCTCCTTGTTCTCCTCGTACCATCGCTTTTGCATTTCTGTTTTCTCGTCCAGCAGCTTTTGCGCCTCGTCCCTCAGCGAGGCCGCCCGCTCATAATCGGCGTTCCTGACCGCCTCATCTTTCTCTCTTTGAAGTCCTGCTATACGCTCTTCGGTCTCTGTCAAATCCGGCGGCGGCGTCATGTTCTTGAGCCGCACCCGGGCGCCTGATTCATCAATCACATCTATGGCCTTATCCGGCAGACACCTGCCTGTAATATATCTGGTCGACAGCTCCACCGCCTGATAGAGCGCCTCGTCCGTAAAGCGGACCCTGTGATGGGCCTCGTACCGGTCCTGCAGGCCACGCAGTATATCCAGCGTCTCATCCTTCGAAGGGGGCTCAACAATTATTGTCTGGAATCGTCGCTCCAGGGCCCCGTCCTTTTCGATATGTTTTCTGTACTCATCCAGTGTCGTGGCCCCGACACACTGGACCTCTCCTCGTGCCAGGGCCGGTTTTAAGACATTCGATGCGTCAATAGCCCCCTCAGCTCCACCGGCCCCCACCAGTGTGTGGAGCTCGTCAATGAACAAGATAACGTTCTTGTCTCTCCTGACCTCATTGATGACAGCCTTTATTCGCTCTTCAAATTGCCCGCGATACTTGGTTCCCGCCACCATCATCGCGAGGTCGAGCACAACAATGCGTTTGTCTTTCAGCAGCTCCGGGACATCCTTGTTGACTATCTGCTGGCTTAGCCCTTCGACTATGGCGGTCTTGCCCACGCCTGCTTCGCCGAGAAGAACGGGGTTGTTCTTCGTCCTTCTGCACAAGATTTGAATTAATCGCTCAATCTCATTCTTTCTGCCGATTACGGGGTCCAGCTCACCATCTACCGCCAGTTGCGTCAGGTCTCGACCGAAGCTGTCCAACGCCGGCGTCTTGCTCTTGGGCCTGCGGGCCACTGCAGGGCCGCCCATCTTTAGGCCAAATGCGCCAGGCTCGCTGTCCACGCCGGCGCCGAGCAAATTGAGGACCTCCTGCCGAACGTCCTCAAGCTTCAAACCAAGATTCATGAGCACCTGAGCCGCGATACCTTCGCTTTCTCGCAGCAAACCAAGCAGGATATGCTCAGTACCCACGTAATTATGGTTGAGGGACCTTGCCTCCTCGATGGCGTATTCAATCACCTTCTTGGCTCGCGGCGTCTGCGGCAGCTTGCCCATCGTAACCATATCAGGCCCGCTCTTGACCAGCTTCTCGACTTCAAGCCGCAGCTTCTTGATGTCCACGTCGAGGTTCTTCAGGACGGTAGCCCCTACGCCGCTGCCCTCCTTGACGAGGCCAAGAAGAATATGCTCTGTCCCGATATATTCGTGGTTGAAACGCTGGGCCTCCTGGTTCGCCAGCGCCATCACTTTTCGTGCCCTGTCCGTAAAACGCTCAAACATCTTTTGCCCCTACACTACTTCTCGAAGGATTCTGTCCTTTCTCCCTGCCTGAATCTCCCCGAAAACCGACCTTTTTCGCCCAAGGTCAACATTTACAGCATTATACCACATATACCGGGGGCGTCAATGCTTTTGGCCCCCTTGCACTTTTGCCACTGCATTCAGTTACTTATATGCGGAAAACCGGACTTAGGTTCGTTTACTTCGTTTACCGGACCTATGTTTATTGATTTCACCTTGTTTTTATCGACAAAAACCGCTGTCGACTTGGGCTTTTGCGCATACAAAAATGCGTATCTTTGTTCCGACACGGCAGTTGCCTCGGTCCCGGAGCATCACCAGGGACGGGCCATAAGGTAATCTTCTTGCAAGCCCCCAAGACAGGGTGCACTTCATATTTGTAGGTAGGAAGGCAGGCTATTGGGCTTCTATGGTCGTGCAGGCCCTGGATTCCTGCTTTCGCAGGAATGACAACGGGGGAAAACGAATCGGGAAGAAACGGGGGCAATGATACGGGCAAAGAATCCACCTACAAACGCGAAGTGCACCCCCCAAGACAGCTGCGTGGGGACCTTGCTTGCCCGAGAAGCCCATAACCGATACAATGGTATAGTCGGACCGTGATGAAATGGTGGTCCGCCGATACCCATGAGGCGGGCAGGGAAGATGCCGCCGCATGGCCACAAGAAGGTCCGTTATGTTGTCAGGTACCAGACAAGGGGAAGGGTTGTGTTTCGAAGGCTAAGGTTTCTTATTCCGGTATTGTGTCTGGTCAGCGGTGTTTCGGGCGCCATTTTGCAGTGTGACGTGGGGGGGTGCGGGCCGCTACAGTCGGGGTGGATCGGTCTGGGCAGCTGCGGCAGCTATACGAATGTGGGCGGCACAGGTATCAACGTGACTCTGGCCACGGGCAACCCCGGCGCCTGCGAGTGTCGGAACCCGGGCGGCAGCGGTGCACTGGCGAATGTGGAGTCGGATTTGCTGTTTGCCAATGACGAGAGGACCAGCCCCGGCTCTGACTTTGTAATCCTATTCAGCAACCTGACCGCCGGTGCGAGTTACCGTCTGCTGAGCTACCATAACCGCTCGGACGAGGGAGACACCACCATTGCCGGTGTCACTATCACCGGGGCGACGGTCATTTCCACACCGGGCAGTATCGTTCAGAGTCATGCCATAATGGATAATCCGGCGGAATGTATATTCGTGGCCGGTTCGGGCGATGTGTCGGTTCGCTATCAGGGTCCGGCCGGGGGATGTGCCGGCTGCCAGGCGTTTTTGAACGGCTTTATCCTCGAACAGGCCGGGCCTACCATAGGTTTCGAAGCAGGGGCTTCGGGCAATCCCGAGAGCGTTAGTCCGGCGGTTCTGACGGTGGTCCTTGGCAATGCCGAGGGGGGACAAACCTATACGGTTGGCTATGCTGGGACAGGCGGGACAGCCGCCAATGGCGTGGACTATTATCTTGAGCCAAATACTCTGACGTTTGCCCCCGGCGAAGACAGCAAGACCATCACCATAGATATTGTCAGTGATGTCTGGGATGAAGAAGATGAGACGATTATCGTGACTTTGTCCAATCCCACGGGGCCCAGTGTGCAATTGGGGACATCGCAGCACACCTACACTATTATCGATCCGCGGCCGGACGTGGGATTTGCAAGTGCAACCAGCAGTGCTCTGGAGGATGCCGGTCTGGTGAACATCGCGGTGAACCTGTCGCACAACTGGTCGGAGACGGTTACGGTTGGATATACGGCCAGCGGCACCGCCACGGGCGGCGGCGCGGACTATACCCTGCTGGGAAGCGGAACGTTGACTTTCGAGCCCTGGCAGACGACGAAGTCTGTCAGCGTTGATATTGTGGACGATGAGCTTCAGGAAGGACAGGAAACCGTTATTCTGACTCTGTCGAATCCGACGAATGCAAAGCTGGGACAGATAGCTCAACATACCTTCACAATAAACGACAATGAGCAGGCCATTATGCTGGAGGAATTTGTTGGCGGCGAGTTCTCGTCCTTCAACCACGCCTCCACGATAGCCGAGACCCACGACGGGACGCTGGTTGTCGCCTGGTACGGCGGCTCAAGCGAAGGAGCCGATGATGTCTCTATCTGGGTCAGCACCAACAACGGTTCCGGGTGGACGCCTCGCATCGAAGTCGATGATGGAAGCAATGATGCGACCTGGAATCCGGTGCTCTTTCAACCTAAGACGGGGCCGTTGCTGCTCTATTTCAAATACAGCGGCTCGCCGAGCAGCTGGAGAGGAGCGGTCAGGAAGTCGTACGATAACGGGCAAACCTGGTCTGAACGGATACTGCTGCCAACCTGCAGCGACCCCTACCTGTCCTCGTACGGGGGTCGTTATATCGGGCCCGTTAAGAACAAGCCGCTGGAGCTGCCGGACGGTTCCCTGCTTTGCGGCTCGAGCACGGAGCATGACGGATGGCAGGTTCATATTGAGATTGCCCGCGGGGACTATACAAATGATTTCGAGCTGGTAGGTCCTCTCGGTCCGTTGGAGGGGATTCAGCCAACGTTTCTCGTGCACGACGACTCCTACGCGACAATTCAGGCGATTTGCCGGGCGCCCGGCAGTGGAAGTCCGACGCCAACCACATGGTCATACGACGGGGGACAGAGCTGGACGAGCCTTTCGACGATTGGCTTTGAGACTTCCAAGGGGCTTGATGCGGTCACTATCAACAACCTCAACAGTCTGCACAACAGATGGCACGTACTTGCTTACAACCCGAGCGGCCGGTATCCGCTGCGTATCGCCGTCAGCGAGGATGGAGTAAACTGGGACGCAGCAATCGATAGTGTGGATGACGCAGGCGATGATATGGACTATCCGGCCATCATTCAAACTTCGGACAAGATGCTGCATCTGACCTATTCCTGGCACGGTCACGAGAAGATCAAGCACGTTGTCATAAATCCCTGGGTGCTTCTGTCTGAACCGACATGTATGCGCCAGGCCGACTTCGACGGTAACGAGGTGGTGGACTGGCAGGACCTGGAAGAGCTCATCAAGTATTGGGTCACTCGCTGCCGCGAGGGGGAATGGTGCGACGGGCGGGACCTCGACCAGGACGGCGCCGTAAGACTTGAGGATTTTTCGATATTGGCCTCAGAGTGGCTCGGCAATTGCCGGTAAAGAGAACTGAGTCTTTGCTGCGATTGAAGGTGCGTGCCTCAAAAGGCGGCGTGCCCGTTATTTGCTGTCCTCGCCGGGGCTCATATCCTCGTACTCTTCCACCGGCGGCGTCGGCTCACTTAGGTTCGGCAGTTCGGTAATTGGAATTGGCGGCTCATTGGTTTGCGCCGCTTGAACGGACACGGCGGGTTCAGTCTTTGGAGGCATTTCGCTTATAGGGATGGGCGGCTGTTTGGGCTTCGATTCGGCCGTCTCATTCTCTGAGGCGGAAGAAAGAATGGCCTTTTGCACGGCCTGTTCAGCAGGCTCATCGGTCAAGGCGCGAAGGTATATGGAATCATAAGGTTTGGGCTGCTCGGCCCAAACCAGGCCGTCCCGTATTAATTCAAGAATGGCCAGGAATAATCCGACCATCACCACCCGGCCGCCTCGTGACTCGAACACTCGTTCGAAACTCATCGGCCCTTCGGCTTGCAGGCGGTGCAGGATCTCGATCTGGTACAAGTCAATCGGCGTATCATCTTTTATATGTCTTATATCTCCAACGGGGGTGGTCGCCTTCATAATTGCATCGAAGGCCTCGAGCAGGTCCCAGATGCTAACCTGCTCGATGTCAATCTCCGGCTCGGCGTCGGGCCTGAGCCGTTCGATGACGCTGTCAGGACGAGCGAAACGCTCCTTGTACTCCTCGGCGGCGGCTTCGAGCAGGTTGGCCGCGTCTTTGAACTTCTTGTACTCAAGAAGCTGACGGATAAGCTCGGCCCGAGGGTCAACCAGATCCTCGGCCTGCATCTGCTCGGGGCTTACTTTGGGCAGCAGCATCGCCGATTTTATCTCCATAAGCGTGGCGGCCATTACGAGGAAGTCGCCTGCCACGTCGATGTCGAGGTTCTTGAGCATTTCGATGTACTGAATGTACTGGTCGGTTATCCCGGCGATGGGTATGTCGTAGATATCGACCTCCTCCTTACGGACGAGATACAAGAGCAAATCCAAGGGGCCGGCAAATATCTCAAGATTTACGCGATAGGCTGACAATTACTTCTCCTGTCCCTGCTGATGGTGCAAAATCTTTTTTGCCTGTTCGGCTTTATCCTCAAAGACCTGAAGTTGAATCGGCTTATAGCTGCAATATGGCGAAGCGGCCAATAGGTTTTCACCAACGATAATCGTCTTTATTCCGTGAGATTCGAGCTGTATTCTGGCTAAGTGTGCCTTAGCATCCTCACCGGCAGGAAACTCCGCGATTGTGACCAGTCTATCCGCCATAGCGAACTCCCAACCCCACCGCTTTGCGTGCCTCAGCCAGGGTCTCGGCGGCGACGGCTTTGGCGCGGCGGGCCCCGTCGGCAAGCAGCTCCTTAACGCGGCCGATGTCGTTTTGGAGGTCCGCTCTTTTTTGTCGGTACGGCTTGAAATAATCAACCAGCAGTTCCGCCAGGCGCTTCTTGGCCTCGCTGTAGCCCATGCCGCCATTACGGTATTTGTCGTCCCATTCGGCTAACTCGTCGGGGGATGCAACCAGTTTCAGAAGTGCAAAGACGTTGCACTTGTCGGGGTCCTTTGGCTGCTCAACCGGCGTGGAGTCGGTGACTATTCGCATAATCTTCTTTTTGACGCTGTCTTCGGGCTCGAATATCTCGATAGTGTTTCCATAGCTCTTGCTCATTTTTTGGCCGTCGGTCCCGGGCACGACAGCGACGGATTCAATGATATGCTCGCTCGGCACGGTGAAAACTTCTCCGTAGGCATTGTTGAATCGAATTGCGATATCGCGGGTGACCTCAATGTGCTGCTTCTGGTCGGCCCCGACAGGGACCAGGTCGGACTTGTAAATGAGTATATCGGCGGCCTGCAGGACAGGGTAGGCGAACAAGCCGTGATTGGGGCTGATGCCCTGAGCGACTTTGTCCTTGTAGCTTGTGCACCGCTGAAGAAGACCCATGGGGGTCACGCAGCTTAGCAGCCAGGTCAGCTCGGTGACCTCCGGCACGTCGGACTGACGCCAGAAGACGGTCTTGTCGGTATCAAGGCCCAGTGCCACATAGTCCATGGTGACATCAAGCGTATGTTGCGCGACATCGGCCGGGGAAGGGTTCGAAGTCAGAGCGTGGTAGTCGGCAATGAAGTAAAAACAATCGTTTTCAGCCTGCAACTGGAGGTGCTGGCGCATAGCGCCGAAATAGTTGCCGATATGCAGTCGGCCCGACGGCTGTATTCCGGAAAGAACTCTCAAAGGCAGATTCCTTTCAACAAAAACCCGATTAGCTTGCGGGAATACGGGCCAAGATAGCAGTTCCGGCACAAAATGTCAAGGTTTGATGTGACCGAATTCCAATACTCTTGTGCGCCGAACATGGATTTCAATGCGTCTGAAGAAACTCCTCAGAGCGAAAGAAGCTTCTCGACTATATCGTATGCGGCGCGTGGATGGGCGAGCCGTCGGGCGTTGGCCTGCATGGCGGCCAGCCGCCGGGGGTCGCTTAGCAGCTTATCAATCTTGTAGGCCAGAACAGGCAGGTTGTTGCAGCTGATTGCGGCGCCCTCTTCGAGAAGATGGTAGGCGTTTCGCTCTTCCTGCCCGGGAATGGGGCTAACGACTACGAACGCCAGGCCCTTTGCGAGGGCCTCTGAAGTGGTGAGTCCGCCCGGCTTGCCGAGCACGAGGTCGGCCGCTGACATGTACTCATCCATCTCGGTGGTATATCCTATGGGTATGATTCGCACGGGGCAGTCCGCAGGTAGGCCGCTGACGAGGCCGTCGATGCGACTCTTTAATTCTTCGTTCCGGCCGCAGACAGCGACTATCTGAGCGATGCTTCTCATTTTGACCAGCGACTGCATCAGTTTTTCGATGGGTCCGACGCCGAAGCCGCCGGCAGAGACCAGTATGGTGGTGCGGGAAGGGTCGAGGCCGTGCCTGAGCCGCATCTCCTGTTTGTCTTTGTGGTTGGCGAAAACCGGATCAATGGGAATTCCTGAGACGGTGATTTTGTCGGAGGGAACGCCGAGCTCTTCGAGGTGGCGCGCCGTTTCCTCCAAAGCCACGAAATAATGCTCGTATTCGCGGCACAGCCACATGGCGTGAACGTCGAAGTCGGTGATGGTGATGACCTGCCGGGTGCTGAGGCGGCTCTTGGCCTTTAGCCACGAGATTATTTCTGCAGGCAAGAAATGAGTGCAAACCGTAATTTCCGGCTGATACTGCTCGAGCATCCTTATGAACGGTCTGGTGTTAAGTTTCTCAAACGCCAGACGGAGGCGTTCATTTTGCCAGGGTTTGTCAAAATGGTCATAGAGCCAGCCGAAAACATCCGGTACTTTGTTGACCAGCTCGATATAGGCCCTGGAGTAAAAGTCCCGAAAGACCTTGTTCGTGTACTGGAGGGTATCGACATTGTACACCTCGCGGGCGGCATTGAGCTGAATGAAAGATTTTTCAATTGCCTGGGCGGCCCTTATATGACCGGCCCCCACCGACGCCGACAGGATCAAAACCTTCTGAAACATAACGTCCGCTCGAAAAATTTCCTGTTACGGTACACATCGGCACCGCTCGCGTTATGAATGTAACCGATTGTGCGTGTATTTGCAAATTGACAGGTCTGCCTTTCTATGACTTTTGCAGTAATATACGTGGGGGCAAAAACCAGCCTCGGATGCAAATAAGCTGCGGGGCCGGTATTAGCCGGGGTCCGTAGATTCGACTTTGTGGATTCTGGGCTGGATGACCTTGCCGGCGTACCTGAAGGACTTGACGAGCATGAAAAAGAACAAGGTCGCGGCCAGCAATAATACAACGGCTGCAAGCCAGTGCCGCGGGCGAAATCTTTTCAGCGAGGGCGAAAAAGCAATAAGGGCGAAAGCGGCGGCAAGGACTATGACGGCGTCCCAGCTCGCCCGCTGCCAATAGCTGCCTCCGAGGTGGATCCACATTCCGAACTCGTCGAAGGTCAGGGCCATAGCGACTCCATAAACGAGAGCAGCGAACCGGAGGCCTCGGCTGGCGGGGCCTCCGAGCAGCAGGTAGCCGCCGACGGCGGAAAGCAGAAAGATCCCGTAGTTCAGGTGGTGAACGTGGGTGCCGCCAAGGTGCAGGTAAAGGTCGGGGATACTCCTCGACATAATGAGAAATACAACAACCCTGGCGGATACGAAGGTCAATAGAAAGGCGACGAGTACAATTCGAGCCAAATGTATAAAAATCGGCGTCTGGACATAAGGAGTCTGTGTTTCCTGGTTCATCCTTAACCATCCTCTGAAAAGACGAGACCCAAGCCGCCGATTGAGAGGCGGCACCGTGTTAGTCTGTCCGCTAATCCCGGTTCTGTCAAGAAGCTTGACTGCCGGATACGGAATTTTCGTGCCTGCGGCGGTCATTTGCTCGACCTGCACGGCAAAAGCAACACCAGCTATTTTGATTTGGCGGACAAGTCTGGTATAAATAGCCGTGGTCTTGTTTATTGAAAGGTACAGAAGATCATGTTCCGGCTGAAAAGTTGGCGGCGAAGGCGGCTCGGCAATCGAGAGTTTCCAAAAGAATGGCTGGAGATTCTCGAGGAAAACGTGGGATATTATGGACGATTGTCCGAGCCGGACAAAAAGGAGCTGCAGAGACACATAATGATATTCATCGGCGAGAAGCAGTTCGAGGGGTGCGGGGGGCTAAAGATAACCGACGAGATAAAGGTGACTATAGCGGCGCAGGCGTGCATACTGCTGCTGCACCGTCAAACCGATTACTATCCTGGCATGTATTCGGTGCTTGTTTATCCACAGGCGTACATGGCGAAACAGGTCAAATATCTTCCGGGCGGAACGATGGTGGAAGAAATGGACGTTAGGCTGGGGGAATCGTGGCATCGAGGGTCGGTGGTGCTGTCCTGGGACGATGTAAAGAAGGGAGCGGCGGACGTTCACGACGGACACAACGTTGTTTTTCACGAGTTTGCGCACCAGCTCGATATCTCCGGGGGCAGGGGTGACAACAGCGATGTGGTTCGGAGCCGGTCCAAATATATCGCGTGGGCACGCGTACTGGGCAGAGATTACGAAAGACTGAGAAGTGACGTAAGCAGAAACAGACGGACATTGCTGGACAGGTACGGGGCGACGAATCCGGCGGAATTCTTCGCGGTGGCGACCGAGTCTTTTTTCGAACGGCCGAGAGAACTGCGTAAATTGCACCCCGAACTGTACGCCGAACTGAAGGATTTCTATCAGCAGGACCCAGCTGAATTGTAGGCCTGTTTGCCTGCCGCGAGGGATGCCGGAGCCAAACATGTTGCAATCGCCTCGATTATCGTTATAATCAGCGTCTCTGAATGAATCGGTTCAGGTTGAAGACTGACAAAGAGACAGTGACATACGGATTTTTTTGCTTTTCTTGAGGAGCATAGCCTTGGAGAATCATCGCTGGAGCAAGGCCAAGAGGTCACGGAAGCAGGGTTTTCGGGCCCGGATGCGGAGGCATTCGGGGCGCAAGATACTGAACAATAAGCGGCGGGCTGGTCGCAGGGTCAACGTCAGGGCCTGATGGGGGCGAAGGAAGTCAGGCGGCCGGCCGTCTTCAAGGCTTATGAAGGGTGCAATCGGCCCCTTGCACCCAAGTAGCGCAAAGAGACTGCAAGGGGATTGGGCGGGGCCGAGGGGAATCAGCCAAACGATAATCCGACCTTTTTTGCAACGGAGCGAATATGGTCGGCGGCCAAGCGGTATTCCTCGGTGCCTTTCAAGTGTTCGAGCATGAGCGGCGTGTCGGGGAATTTGATTAGCTGCCCCAAAAATTCGGCATAATCCAGGCCGCCCAGTCCGGGGCGCACCTCGTCCAGATGGGTGGTAAGCCGCGGCTGGAGGAGGATGTCCTTGGCGTGACAGCTTTTGATAAGGGGGCCGAGCTTCTCGAAGAACTCGCGAATGAGCCGGGCGTTTGCGAAATAACGCTGGGGGCTTGTAACGAGATTCACAGGGTCGAAGTGCACGGCAAATTGGCGGCGGTCGATGGCTTTGATTAATCGAAGATAAGCGTCGGCGGAGTCGGGATAGGCCCACGGCATGGTTTCCAATGTGAAGCAGGTTCGCGCAGGCTTGACATCGTCGATTATGGCTCGGGTGGTCTCGACAATCATATCGAAGGTATCTTCTGTGAGGTTGTCGGGGTTAGGACCGTCCCATCTTTGGGGGTCGCGTGAGCCGCTGATGTTGACGCAGCATCGAGCCGCGATGCGGTCGGCCAGGGCGAGACGCTCGCGACATTTGGCCAGCGCCTCTCGACGAGTTTTTTCATCGGGGCTGATAGGGTTGCTCCAGGCCCCGACTTCGGCAATAACAATATCGGCGCGGCGGGCGGCATCGGCATAGGCGGCGACGACATCGTCTTTTTCGCCGGGGCCGACGGGGCAGTAGGCGGCGCGATAGCCAAGGCTCCTGACGAGCCGTACCCAGGCATCGGGCCCGTCAGACTTTTCGGGAATTGGCCCCCCCAGCCTCAAGGACTCCGGATTTGTTTCGACAGCGGCGGCCTGCGAGGCCGAGGAACAAACCATTGCCGTCGCGGCAGCTAAAGAACCTCTCAGGAGCCGACGGCGGGAAATAAGCTTCTGCTCAGTTATCATTCCACACAGGTCCTATATGCAGTGGAAGAACCGGTGACATCTAAAATAATCAAGCCCCTAAAAGGGAGCGGGGCACAGTAAGATAGGCGCTGTCGAAAACAAGTTTTCTTCTACTTACCCAGCACTTGCCTTGGCGCTGCGGGTGCATTGGTCCTCCTGACCCGGCCCCGAAACCCGTGCTCCCGCTCCAGAAAGCATATCCATCCTTGGATAAGACAAATATTACGTTTTACGAACAGACGAATTTTCGGACGGCAGGACGATCATGGCTGCCGTTCAGGCCCTGCCGAGGGACTTCAAATACTGCTTCGACTTGCGGAGTTTCATCCTCGAAGCCTTTTTCTTGACGGCATCCGTTTTTCGCCCGAGCTTTGCCGCTATCCTGGACGTCGGATTGTTCGGGAAAAGCTTTTTTAAGAGATTGATATCCGCCCTGGTCCAGAGTCCCTTGGGAGCCTTCTTCTTCGCGGCCTTTTTCTTCTTTGCCATTCTTGCTTCCTTTCAATAAATGGTACTTTGCCGAATCTGTCGCCTGCCGTCGCAAGTGACATCGTGCAACAGCCACAATCTACGTCTGATTTTTTGCGGTGTCAAGGTCTATTATCAACTATAAAAAATAAAAAAAGTCATCCGGCCTGTCCCCGTGGTCGGGCAGCTTCCGGGGGGCGGGGGGCAGAGGCTTTACAGCGGCAAGTTTCGGTGTATGCTCTTGTCACCATGGCGGAGACTGGAGAAGACTCAGCCGGCATCGTGGAGACGTAAACAATAAGAGTCGTCGAAGCGGATCAGCCTCTGGAGCTTGAGAGCGGCAAGAACCGGGGGCGATGGACGTAGCCTATGAGACATGCGGAGAACTCAACGAGGCCGGGGATAACGCTGTTTTGATCTGGGACGCTCTGAAAAGACGTAAGTTTCTGCAATATTGCGCCGGCCTGCGGTGACGATTCATCTCTGCTGGAGCGGGAGACGCCGGGGCGGTTCGTATCGGCCTTTCCGGCGGCGAACCGTCGGCCGAGGGTGCAAACAGGGACCGGAAGCATCAAGAGAAACCCAGGCCGGGAAGTGCGGGATTCGGGGTGAGCGTGGAAAAGAAGATTCCGTTCTCTCCAAATTGTCCCAACCCTGTAAAGTCTGCGCCTACGCTGCTCGCCCGGCAGGTCATATACATAACGACCAAGGATTAGAATGGAAGCTCCGTATAGGACTGCGGGTCGTAGTGCAGCACTATGTCCTGGACGAATCCGGCCGGTATCTGGTCTGCGCCGGAGCGATTGAAGTAGAGGTCGCTGTTACCGGACAGGGTCATTTCCTGGTCTGAGTAGTTTATTACGGACCCGTTTATGGTGCCGCCGGCATTGCCGAAGAATTCGATGCCGTTACCTGCCACGGCACCGTTTAGGGTATTAAAGTTGCCGCCAAAGCCGACATGGAAGCCGGGCGCCAGGACGAAGGTGTTTTCCTCGTCTTGAAGTCCGGCGAATTGTTCTTCAGCAGGCAGCTCTGTAACGGCGTGACTATCCACTGTGCCGATGAAGTTGATCTGATTGGTGGCGGAGTTGTCCGTCAATTGTCCATCCCCGACGATGATGCCGGTAATTGTGGCATTTCCGGCAAATGTGACCACATTGGGCGTTTCGATGAAGACAATGCCTTTGAGTGTCACGTTGCCGGTGAAGGTGGGGTTGGTTCCGGCCACGATTCTTATGTTCTCAAAAGCAGCGTCAGCCGTGGTATCGGTGGAAGAATCCACGATGTTTGTCGCATAATGTTCGAAATAATCCGGATTAGGTTCTGGAAACTCAGGCGGCTCATGCCCAACGGTGACGTGATTCAACGCGGCGTCGCCGTTCTCGCCGCCTATCGAGGCCTGTCCTCCCTGGAGTGTGACATAGGCGTCGGGATTGGCGATTTTCACTTGCCCGGCTATTTGAGAATTGCCGATGATGGACAAGGCCTCATTTTGATTTTGGCTTTCGATGAAGACATCGGACTCGACAGAAACATTAACTCCTTCGAGCTCGATGTTACCAGAGAGGTGCAGCGGGCCTCTGGTTGCGACGCCGTAGTCGAAGACGGTGTTCTTCTTCACGCCATATCGGTAGAGGGCGCTTATGGTTTTGGCGACCGAGCGCTGGATTCCTGTTACATCCACACGGACAGCATCCGTTCCGATGGGTGTCATCACTACGGAGAAACTCCTGCTCTCGGTCGAATCGAGGGTGACAGGCGCCACGTTTATGCTTGAGCTGTCGAGAGCAAGGGCAATGTTGGAAATGCCGTTATATGCCAGGTCCTGCTGAAGGGCCGATTGCAACTCGCTGAAGACAAGGGCCGGATTTGTGTTGCCTGAGATGGAAAAGCGGCTCAGCCAGAACCGCATAACCTCCATACCGGATTCTGCGCAGGCCCTGGCGCCATCGGCTTTTCGCTGGTTTTCGGCTATCTGAAGATTTACGCCGGAAAACGAGCATATTGATACAGCCCAGGCGGCCAAGGTGGCTAAAACAATCACTGATATCAGGAAGGCGGAGCCTTTGTGAATTCTGCGGAACGACATTTTCGTCCCCCCCTTTCAAAATATTTACGACTAACTCTGGGCCAGAGCCTCCATGTCCATCACCACATAAACCATAAGAAATAAGCCGCAGGGGTACAAAGCACAGAGAGACGATTGAGCCGCGAAAAACTCAAAGATAAGACCGATAAAACTTCGCTTGCCCGTACTACCCGCTTCGTCGCCCATTCACGGAGCGATTGGCCTTTTCCTTCAGGACCGAAGGCACTTCCAAGCCGTGGTCAGTCATCAGCCTCGCATCGGTCATTATCTCTTCGGCGGCGCCCTGGGCAATGATGCGGCCTTTATCGAGCAGGACCGCGCGGTCGGCAAGAGCAGCGGCAAAATCCATATTGCAGGTTGCTATTATCAGAGTCTGAGGCAGCTCCGCCAGCATCTTGACAAGGTTATTGCGGTTTCTCGGGTCGAGGCTGCCGTCGGGCTCGTCGAGCGTGATTATCTTTGGGGACATGGAGAGGATGGTGGCAATGGCGGCGGCTCTTTTCTGTCCGGCCGAAAGATGATGGGGCGCCTTGTCGCCCATATCGGCCAGGCCCACGGTGCGAAGCGCCTCGGCGACGCGGACCTTGACCATTTCGCCGTCAAGGCCCATGTTGAGGGGCCCAAAGGCCACGTCATCAAATAAAGTCGGCATGAACAACTGGTCATCAGGGTTTTCGAGGCAGCCGCCGAGCAGGGTTCGAATTTGCCGGAGATTCTTCCTGTTGACTTCCAGCCCGTCGACAGAGGCCTTGCCCGTACCTTTGACAAAGCCGGCCATGGCAAGCAGAAGCGTGGACTTGCCGGCGCCGTTGGGACCTATGAGGGCGACTTTCCGGCCATGGTCGATACTCAGGGTTATGTCGGTCAGGGCCGGCGTCCCGTCGGGATAGCTGTACGAAAAACCTGTCAATTCAATTGCTTTCGACACTCAAGTCACCTACCGAAAAAGAGGCGTTATGAAAAAGTTAAGCGCCAGCATCAAGCCGACGGAGGCCGCGGCAAAGAGCAGGTCGGCGGTGCGGATTTTCAACCTTGAAAGGCTGTGCCAGGTTCCATCGAAGCCGCGCGCCTGCATGGCAATATTAATGTGCTCGGCATTGTCGATGCTTCGGATAAGCAGAGAGCCAAGCATGGCGCCCGCGATTTGCAGTTCGGTTTTGAAGCCGAGGTTGCGCAGCCTCCTTCCGGCCCTTGCCAGCAGGATGTGCTGGGCTCTGTCGATGAGTATGAATATGTAGCGGTAGAGAAAACCGAGCTGAATGATCAGCAGCTTGGGCAAGTGCAGCCTTTGCAGGCCTGCGAGCAAGTCATTGAACCGCGTGGTGGAAACCAGGGCGATAAGAGCCAACATAGTGACAACGAATTTGCCGAGTATTGTGAAACATCGCATCCAGCCGAGCGAGGTCTGCCAGATGAGCGGCCCGAAGGCGACGGTGACAGGAGTCCTGTCGTATAGCGGACAGCTAAGGGCAAGGACCAGGACAAACGGGCTGATTACGAGAATATGCTTGAAGACAAATCTGAGCGGTATTCCGGCCCATACGAGCACGGCGAAAGGACCGATGGCATAACACGCCAGGATAGCAGGCGAGGTTCGGGGCAGAGCGATAACGAGGGCGGTGAAAACCAGCACGACTATTAGTTTTACCCTGCCGTCAAGCCGATGAAAGAATGAGTCCTGATAAGCGAACTTGTCTATATATGCGTGATGCATTTGCGGCCCCCCACTCGATCCTTCAGGCTTTCTGCGGCTGTCGCTTTCTCAATATGCGGGCGACGAGCCAGATCAGGGCCATAGTCAGGAGCGAGCCTGCGACCCCCGCGAAACTGGTCCATCCGGCGGCTGTTTGGGACTCCTGTTGGAGCAGCTGGCCGAGCTTTGACGTTCTGACAGAGTAATCAGGCAACAAGGAGTATTTCGATTGAAAATCATCGATGCCAGCCACTCTCGAGTCCTCATTCGAAACGATAGGGTGGAAACCAGGCTGGTCGGGCCTTTCAGCATAACTCCACTCCAGGCCGTCGGGCAGGCCGGAGGCAATCAGCGAAAGTCCCGCCGCAATGACAACGGTAAATACCGCCATCGTCGCCAGCACGGCTTTTCTGCTTAGCCTGATTCTGCCGGGCAGACGACCGAGCACAACGTCGGGCCTGACCTGCTGGAGGTACCCGAGGACCGCAACAGTAATCAAGCCTTCGATAAGACCGACCAACAAATGAACGCCCAGCATTGTTATCAGAAAATGCGAGAACGGAACGACCAGCACCCCTGAGAGGGCAGCCTCCGCAGGAACAAGAAGGGCGCCCGCTTCGAGGGCGATTACAGAAGCCAGCACAGCCCCGACGCATGACCGCAGGGCACCGGACTTTCCTGCCGCCACGAGAGAGTACAAGGCGTAGCCGAGGTAACTCGGCACAAGAGCCATATTGATGATGTTGCAGCCCAGAGCGAGCAGGCCGCCGTCCTGAAAAATCAGGCACTGGATGATAATCACCGACGACATTACAACGGCCGCGGCGTGCGGGCCCAATATTATCGCCAAGAGAACTGCTCCGACCATGTGTCCGCTTGTGCCGGGCATGGCGGGAAGCTGAAAATTCACCATTTGGCCGGCGAAAACAAACGCCCCCAAAACACCCATCAGGGCCAGCTTGTCGGATGTCACCACCCGCCTCGCTTTCCTGCAGACAAGGCCCAGGCCTGCGGCAGCTATGGCGAGCGTGCCGGCAGCGACCGGCACCGATAATAATTCGTTGGCCATGTGCATGACAAAATCCCCTTAACTTTTTTTTGCGAGCCAATTATGCGGTCTCTTGCCCCAGCTCAGAAAACAATCTGTGCCCGGATCCCGATAACCAATGCGTCACCAGCGCCACCGTCGCCGCCGGGATTAGTCACATACTGGATGTCCGGGCTAATCGCCATCCACCGAGTAAGCTGAGCCTTGTAGTAAAGCTCCCAGACGCTCTCATAGTCGTCCGTGAAATCAGAGGCTCTGTCACTGAAGAAGCCCTGGGCAAAGCCGAGACCGACCGCATCTTCATCGCGGCCATGGGCAAGCCCCCGGTACTGAAGACCGGCGCTCCAAAAGTTGGTAACCTCATTCACTTTGCTGCCGGCCCAGCCGTAGCGGGCGAAGAGCCCCAGCCCCTGTGTATCTTCAGGGTTGTTATTTTCCTTGAATATTATCTGATCGCAAGTCAAATAGAAACCGGCGTCGTCCCGGCGGATTCTGCCGGTGGAAAACTCCTCCTTCTTCTGCGGGTCATACCACAAACCGAGACGGTATGCTCCCTGCAGGGCGCCGTTTTTGGAATTTAGCTGCGGCGCTACTCCCGTTTCAAGAACATAAAAGAAGTCATCTTCATCATGAAAGGTGGTGTTGAAGCCGGTCTCTCTCAAATCGGCCTGGGCGTCGGCCACGGCGGCCGAGACGTACCAGAGTCGCGCAGGCGCGTAGTGAACCGCCGCAGCCAGGCCGTAGTCCGGAAACGGAATCGTGGGGTTGTTAATCAGGGCATTATTCAGAAACTGCGTGTTCTCATCATTAGCGTAGCTGCTGCAATCGAACGAGACAGGACAGCCGCGGTGCTCGAAGCCGCCGGTCAGGTCTATCTTGCCGAGACGCAGCTGCAGGGCCCCGTCGTAAAAGTTGTGCTGATACCACAGCTCGGTGACATCGATTGAGCGTCTCGGGCGGGCGTCGCCATTCACGCCGAAGTAGCTGCCGACCGAGTGGTCATTAATTCCGGCCGATTTCGACCAGACGCCCTCGGCATGCACGTACAGGCTGCCTCCTTCAATTCCAAGCAACCTCTCGAAGTCGCCGAGAAGCTCAAGGTCGTAGCTGCCCGAGTAACGTCCCGCCCTGCGGTGAGTGCTGAGCCCGCCATGCACATTGTTCTGATAAATCTGCGTAACGCTCAGAGCTAATTCCACTCCCGCGTCGGCCAGTTGGTCATTCAGTCCCCAAAAACCATTCGTGAGAGTTTCCTGCTCCCAGAGGCCCCATGGGTTCTCTGTTTTCTCCGGGGCGGCTTCAGCGGCGTCGGCGAGCCCGGCCGCGCCCGGAATAACAGCGATGCTCATCAGAATCCTCAGCCAGCCCATATCAACTCCTGTGTGTCCCGTCAAAATCACCAGCACTTGCGCATAAAAATATCAAAATCGTGCTACTGATGCAAGGGTAAATCTTCCCTTTCACAATTTTTTCTTTGGCTGTAAGATACACCGGCGCTGTGTATGCAGATACTTGTGAGGTCCATACTGTGTGTTTATGGAGGATAGAAAATGAAGGGCATTGAGCGAATAGGGGTCTCGCTGGATACGAAGCTGCTTTCTGCATTCGATAAGGTGCTCGAGAAGCAAGGCTATCAGAGCCGGTCCGAGGCCATACGGGATTTGATACGTGAGCGGATAGGTCAGGAGCGTCTGGCTGATCCGGATGCCGAAGCCGTCGGCACAGTTCTTCTGGTTTATGAGCATCACTCAACCAAACTGATGGAAAAGCTGGCCGGTCTTCAACATTCGAATGTCCTCCACACCATTTCGGCAATGCACATACACCTGAGCGAGCACGACTGCCTCGAGGTCATTGTCCTGCGGGGAAGGGCCGGCAGAATCAACAATATGGCCGAAAGCTTAGTCAGCCTCAAAGGCGTGAAGCTCGGCCGGATTAACCTGGTGCCGACACATCCGGGCTGACCGCCCCGCCGGTATGTGGTTGCCCGAGCACGAATAAAGCTTGACAATCCGGGGCTGCAAACGTTCTAATAGGGGGCAGTTCGGGCGATTAGCTCAGTTGGTTAGAGCGCACGGATCACACCCGTGAGGTCACAGGTTCGAGCCCTGTATCGCCCAGTGATGTAAATCAACCTGAATCCTATTTAGGATACCCATCTCTTTCGATGGCGCGGCTGTAACTAAGGTCAAAAACGTAAGCGCTTTTGTGGAAGGATTTTACTATGAAAAGATTAATACGCTCCTGGTGTGATTTCCTGATAGCGGGTATCGCTGGAATAATATTGGCTGTGTCACCGGGATTGGACTGCTGGGCGCAGGATTCGACGGTTAGCTCTGTGAAAACAATAAAGAAAAGCGATAAAAAACCAGAAACCATCATCATCTCAGACATGTCTAAATGTACACCTGCAAGCGCGCTTACCCGGGATTATGAAAAGGATAAATGGCAGTTGCACGGTTATGAAACCGATCATGGCGTGAAGGGGATCATGGTGTCAGCCTTACCTGAGCACAGAGTGAGCGAACTAAAGCTGCCGCTCGGCGTGGAAGGGATCTATAAGATCTATCTTGGTATCCATTACACAAGACCCCACGCATCAGACGAGCACTCCTCCTACGGATCGGTGGAGGTGAAACTCACTGGAGATACCGGTTTTCGCCGGGTCGGTCTGGAAGTTGAAGATGCTGAGATTGACAGCGATACGGAGCGTTATAAAAGCATACATGAATCTTATTGGAAGAGTGCCGATCTTGCCGGGGAGTCGTTGATCATTCGCCAACAACAATATCCTTACAACCGCTACCACATACCCGAGGATGTAGGATATCCGATCACCCAGAAAGACAGAGGTGATATGTCGAATATTTCCTATGTAAGATTGGTGCCGTTGAGCGACAAAGAGAAACGCCAGTGGGAGTCAGCTCAGCCCCGGGAGGAGACCAGAAAGCTTGCAGCATTTTTTTGTACCGGTCAGTTCACCGGACACACAAGAGGCAGCTACACCTATCACCCCATGTCGAAGGAATCTATCAAAGATGAGTTTGAGCCTTATGCCAATTCCGATTTCAAGATCCTGCTCTTTGAAGCGATGCGGGGTAATTTATGTGTTTACAATACTAAAATAGGAGATATAGGGACTGAGGATAATCGCTGGCAGGAGAGCTGGGTGGATCCGCTGGCAGAATTTACAAAGCTGGCCCATGCCAATGGCATGAAGATATTTGCATCCTTACGGATGATTGGCGCCCAAATGCCTATGAACCGGCAGCCGATCAGCTGGGCAACACATTACTGGAGACACCCGGAGTGGGCACAACTTGATCCGGAGGGCATTCCTGCCAGTAATTGGAGCCTTGCATTTCCTGAAGCTCGCAAATACTGGCTCAGTCTCCTGCGGGAAACTCTGGAGTACGGCACTGATGGGGTGTGTCTTTACCTGCATAAAGGTTTGCCCCTTACCGGTTATGAGGACCCGGTGGTGCGCTCATTTCAGGAGAAATACGGTATCGATCCGCGTAAACTATCAAGAGATGATCCCCGCTGGCAGTCTCACAGCGCTAAGTACTATACCCAGTTCATTCGTGAAGTGCGGGCGCTGGTGGATGAAAAACCCGGGCGGGAACTGGCCGTGGTCTTTAGAATGGAGAACGCCCGGACTCCCCGATTTTACTTCGATGTGGAAACCTGGTTAAAAGAAGATCGTGTGGATTACCTCCTCCCCTCTTCCAATGACAACCCCGACTTGGACCTGGTAAAAACATGGCGTCAAATCGGCGGGGAAGATTTTAAAATAATATTCAGACTCAATTCTGACGAAAATTTTGCCGAAGAAGCGAAGATGCACTATGAAGCAGGAGCGGACGGGTTGAGCATATGGGACTCCGAACGACAACATGCAAAGATCGGCAGATGGACGGAGATACAAAAACTCGGGCATATTGAACAGCTGGATCGCCTGATTGTGGAGAGTCAGTCCTATTATCGAAGGGTATACCTTAAAATTTTGGACGGATTATCTACTAAATACTCCTACAAAGAAGGATGAGTGTGTGAAATGCTTTTTGGAGGCACTTTGGTATGGACAGAGCCAGGAATAAAGATCTGAAAGTATACGTAGTCAGTAAGAACGTGACACATCTACCTTTGAATTAAGATTTCCGGTAGCCATTATACTTCCAATGAAATCTAACCTCTTATCTCTTGGGTGCTTTAGCGTCACAGTCTGGCAAAAAATTCCTTTGGATACGTTCTGCGGGGTATTATATTTCAAAACGTATCAATGATACGCAATGCAGTGCAATGGAGTGCAATCAGGCACAATAAATGCAATGAATGCAAAATTGATAAGTCTACATAAACAAAGGAGCTGCCGCCGGAGGCTTGAAATGCCGGAGATTGATCACACAATGTGGGTCTGCCGTTAGAAGGCATATTTTGTAACTATTTTCAGAACAAGAACCTACAACAGTTATGTCCGCTCGAACCCGTGACCCAACGGCGTATTTCCGTGAGGTCACACGTTAGTCGGCGAATACTATAGTCGCAACCGCTCTCGGCGTAGCTGGTAACGGTGGGGTGCACTTCATATTTGTAGGTAGGAAGGCAGGCTATTGGGCTTCTATGGTCGTGCAGGCCTTACGAGGGGGCTGGATTCCTGCTTTCGCAGGAATGACAACGGGGGAAAACGAATCGGGAAGAAACGGGGGCAATGATA
>DATKZT010000105.1:0-6633 GCA_035527845.1 Sedimentisphaerales bacterium
CTTTGGTGGGGTTAAATTGCTTGAACCACATTTGTTTTTTCGATAGTCTTTTGTTCATGGCCATCCCTTTCAAATGACGGTTTCGGTTAATGATTTTTCGAGAATCATAACCGTTGAAAGGATGGCCTTCATATTATCTAAACGATATAATGAGGCGACGGTGGGCGTTGAAGAATTGCCGGGCTTGACAGGTATGCCCATCTTTAGTATAATCAAGTGAGATTAGGACGAGCCGGTTACCAAGGCCGCCGCGGTCGGCGGTTTTAGTAACCTGCTCGCAGGTTGTTGCAAGGAAACAGCTTACGATGAACGAAGAAGCTCTGCAGCAGGTCGAGCAGATAATAGGTTACAGCTTTTCCAATCGCAGCCTTTTGGCCAAGGCATTCACTCACGCCTCGGGGGTAGAAACTCGTCTTTTGAGCAACGAGCGGCTCGAATTTCTTGGCGATGCGCTTTTGGCGGCGGTTATCTGCCAAACGCTTTTCGAGCGTTTTCCGGGCTATCTGGAAGGTGAATTGACGAAGATGAAGAGCATGCTTGTTTCGCGGCGGACCTGCGCTCGCGTGGCCAGGCAACTGGGACTGCATCATTATCTTCAGGTTGGCAAGGGCATGTCGAACAGCCGGGCGCTGACGGGCTCTTTGTCGGCGGGTATGCTGGAGGCGTTGGTGGCGGTAATCTATATCGACGGCGGCTTCGAGGCGGCCCGCGATTTCATACTGAGCAGTTTTTCATCATTCATAGACGGGGCCGATACCGATCACGCGCAGGGCAATTTCAAATCGCTTTTGCAGCAGTACGCTCAGCAGCAGCTCGATGCGACGCCGGCATACGAGCTTCTGGATGAAAAGGGTCCGGACCACGATAAATGCTTCGAGTCGCAGGTGGTAATCGGGGAGCGGTATTTCCGCAGCGCATGGGGGACGAACAAGAAAGAAGCGGAGCAGAAGGCGGCGTTCAACGCGCTGGTTGAGCTCGGAGCGCTTGAAGAGACTCAGCCGGAGTCAAGCAGTTAGACGGCAAGAAGTCGGGCGGGGGGCCGGCAATCACTGGGTAATCAGCCACGCCAAAAGGAACAGGACAACCATAGAGACAAACATAAAAGCGACTATCGAGCCAAAGAGCGCGGCAGTCTCTTTGATAAAGCTGCGGGCGGTAACCTTAGGCACCTTTGTGGCCTTGTACACGACTGCTATCGCGGCGGCCAACGGGAGGACCCAAAGCATCATAATCGGAGTCGTCCCGATTTGTTCCGGGTCGGTGAGAGCGGCGACAATAACAGCAGAAATGGTTGACATGTCAGGCTCCAGGGGTTTGTGTGCTGCGGAGATAAGCCAGATAGACGGCGTTGACGATACAGAGAAGGTTAAGCAGGCCGGCGGTGCTGGTGTATATTTGTCCGATCTCGTTGGACCAGCCGAAGACTAAATAGTCTCGCGTGGCGGTCAGATACCCGAGAACGGCGACTATCGGCGAGTTCATAATCTGTGCCACGTACCACGGCTTTGCTCCGACGGGATTTATCACGCCTATGGAGCCGACAAAGACGCCGATGCAGAAGGTCAGAAGGATGGTCACGAATATTATTATCGCCCGTTTTTTTTCCCCGATGAGCACGTGGCCGGCACCCGGGATAAGCCAGCCAAGCAATCCGACGATTATCAGAAACGGCACGTAATTGTACCTTGAAGACGCGGCCATTATGACGCCCCCCCGGTTTCTTTCGGCGCATTGGCATCCTGCGACTGACCATCCTGCCTGGCGGACATGAATTTCATACGTTTTACTATGCTTTCAGGGTCAAAGTGCACAGCATACAAGCTCTGGGCCTCGACGAAGTCAGCTCTATAACTCTGCGCCACTTTTGCTTTCTCGTACTGGTCCTGTGTGATGCGTCTGATCACGAGGCTCTTCAAACAATAGCAGCTCAGGTCCGGCTTGAACTCAAGAACGTAAGGCACGGCATCAAGGCTGTTACTGTCGGGCGGCACAAGCGAGTACAGCAGATCCCGGAGCATAGCTTCTCTCCTGACCGCATCGACGGTGAAGTTGGCGTCGGGACTGCCGGCTTCCATGACGGCCAGCGTTTCCAGGCCCATCTCCGGGATTCTGGCAAGGCCTTTCAACTGCTGGAGGCGGAAGGACTTCTGAGCCTGGTCGGCAATTTCGTCGGGTGCAACATCGTTGGCGTCCGGGAGATTGGGTTCTGCCCGGCCATAGAGCTTGTTGAACTTATCAATCGCCTCGTCCCACCCCTGATTCGCGACGAGCAGCTTGAACTCGTCGGCTTTGGCCTTGGCGGTATCCATAGCGGCAAGCTTTTTCAAGTCTTCCACAACTTTTTCTCTAAGCGTGTAAACATCGTTGGCTTCGGGAAGCTGGTCGGTGCGGTTAGGGTCCTGTGAGGTCTCAAGGGCGGGTCCAAGCTTGATGGAGGCCTTGCTGATGGTTTCGTTTAGGCTTTTGGGCACGGAGGCCTTTTCTGCCTGGGTAACCCTGACGATCGCCATTATTTTCTCGGCGATGTCCCTGACAGGCCCGATGTTTTCGTACATTCTGGGTTTGGGGACGTCGAATGGTCCGATTTCACTGGCGGCAATTTCATCGACGGCGAAGACGATTTGCGGCAATCTGACCATGTTAGAGCCGTAGGCTCTGACGTAAAGTCGGCCCAAATACTCGTCGGCCCGCATTTGGGCGCCGTTGAGCAGGCCTGTCTGTCCGGCGTACAGGCTCACCTTGTATTTTTCGCCAAGCCGGTCAGCAGCGGCGCTGTAGTCACCGGCCATCTGCCTGAATTGATCGGCACTGAGAGTGCCCGTGTCCCGGCTGGTGTCATCAAGCACCCCTTCGGTGAGGGTTCTTGCTTCCTGCATAATCAAGTCCGCCTTGGAATTTGTTTTTTGGCGCAGGAGCAAATCCGCGATATCACCTGCCACCTCGGCGTAGCTCCTGGTTGTCTCGATCATGGGGGCGTTCGGGTCATTTGGGTCCGGGAGGCGTTCAACGAACTGGTCCCTGTTTTTTTGATAGTACTGTTCGGCCTCTTCCTCGGTGGGTTTCTGAACCGTCCCGGCAACATCGTCGAGCTTAAGAGCGATGTATTCGAGACGCACTCTGTCAGAGAACTTATATCCGAATCCGCAGGGGTTTTGGCTGGTGACGGTGCCGGGAAAGGAGGCCTTGTATTTTTCAAAATGCTGATCGATTTGCGGGTCGTTGGGCTCGGCCTGCTGCTCGGCAAAGACGGAGGAATCAAACCTTACAAAGTCAACATCAATAGTCTCACCTGAGAAGCTTATGTTATGCCTGATCTGCCGGGTAGTAAGGTCCTCGGCGGAGCAGACCAGGCCGGCGTATTCCATCACGGCCAGCAGCTTGCCGAAGGCAGCCAGCACCTGGTTTTCGGGGATACCCCGGCCGGCCACAATTGCGCCGATGACCCGCGAATAGGTTGCGCCGCGGAAGACATCTGGGTTACGAGCATAGATGCCGGCCAGGCGTGCTCCGGCCTCCTCATTTGAGACGGTGACGCCGGCGAGCTCGGCTTCCTTGCTCAGCAAGAACCAGTACATCTCGCTGGGCAATGAGCGTCTGTAGATATCGTTTATTTGTTTTGTGGTAATGCTATACTCGTTTCTCCTGATCAGTTGTCTGAGGTTGGCGACCATCATCGGGGAAGCGGTCCGTTCGGAGAAAAGCAGCTCGCCAAGCAGGAGTGCTCTGAGGTCGAGCCGGCCGAACACGGGCTCTGTAGAGCCTCTTAGTATGGTGTCCGCCTGCAGCATTCTGAGAATTTCGAGCTCCTGGCGTGCCAAGAGAACATCATTATTGGTTATTTTTCGGTCATCTCGAAAGTAGCCCGCCACCTTATCCAGATTGGCCCTTGATCCCATGAGAATACGTTCGAGGGCCGAGCCGCCCACAAAGACGAACATCAGGACAATGACCACGACGGCCATCACTTTGGTGTTATTCTTGCGTAACCACTTTACCAGGTTCATACGTCTGCTCCAACTGGGCAATTTGCGTCACATTTCGAAACCACAAAGTATATGCAATCCTGCGGTCTTTGCAAGAAAAATAAGTTCGGCACGGGGGAGAGAACCTTGTGGAAACCCGCTGAAAAACAGGGCACCCAAGATTCGGACTTTTTCGCGGGTTTTTCAGGGCAGGCCGGGTATCAGGGGCAAAGCAGAGAGCAACTGCGAAGATTCGGCAGGGGTGTTTTGCCGAGGGGTGTGGCCAGGCGACGGTTATGGGACCGAGCTTTTGCGGGCAAATAAATTTCTTGCACAGTGAAGAGACTCAAAAGATAATAATCAGCCGATAAGGGAACCATATAGCAAAATTAGGAGAATCAAGAATGAGCGAGAATCAAGACAGACCGGACAATTTGCTGGACACGACGGATTGTCTCGAAGCGGTAGAGGTTTTTCGGTCATGGAAAAACGGCTTGTTTGTCATCAGCGTGCTGTGTCTGGTGCTGCTTCAGATATTGTTCTGGGCGGTAACTCTTGACGTGGTGAGTATCGAACGAGGGAAAAGCGATTCGGCGGCATCATTACCTGCGGCCAAAGCGGCGGACCCCAATTCGGCGGCTCCGAAGGCGGGGGGGATTGAATCCGATGAAATTACCAAGGCCGCCAAGACGGTCGTCGCTGACGCAAACGCGGCGCGGGTCGATACACCTTTGGGGCGGGCGGCGGAATATATGCCAGTGGAAGCGGGTCGGGTGTGCGCGGAGAAGTCCGGACATCCGGGCTGGCTAACGTTGCTCGTTCGCTCTCTTATTCGCCTTTCGGATTTTGTGCTCATACTCGCGGCGGCACTTTTTTGCCTGACGATGCTGTTCAGCCTGAAGATATCACTGCTGGGGCGGCTGGGCGGAATAAACCACATCAGCCGGGCGTTCTTCCTGTCAATGTTATTTGTGGTCCTGGTGTTGCCGTGGCAGAAGTTCTTCGGCTCGGCGGTAAAGGGGGTAATATACACGCCTGACGAACTGGTCAGGTGGCTGAACTGGTACAGGGACCCGGCGAGCGGAGTACTCGGTATGGTGCTGTATTATCTCAGGTTCACGGGCTACTGGGTGCTGGTGATGCTGGTGGCGGTTCTTGCACAGGTGCGCAGCGGGCGCTGGGCGAGGGCCACGCTTCGCCGATTGGAGATAATATAGAGGTGGCGGGCGAGCGAGTAGGATTCATAGGTACGGGCATTATGGGCGGGCCGATGGCCCTTAACCTGCTGAAGGCGGGATACGCGGTGACCGTCCACAACCGCACGAAGTCCAAAGCCAAGGCGGTTCTCGCAGCCGGCGCAAGTTGGGCCGAGACGCCTGCCGATGCTGCCGGAGAGAGCGATATCGTAATAACCTGTGTTCCGGATACTCCGGACGTAAAAAAGGTCCTTCTCGGGGAGAATGGTGTAATCGAAGGGGCTCGCTCGGGGCTTATCTGCGTCGATATGAGCACGATTTCACCGGCGGCAACGAGGGAGATGGGCAAAATCCTGCAAGGCAAGGGCGTGACATTGCTGGACGCCCCCATCAGCGGGGGTGAAATCGGGGCCATAGAGGGCAAGCTGTCGATAATGATGGGCGGGCCCAAAGAAGCCTTCGAAAAGGTCCGGCCTGTTATGGAGGTGATGGGTAAGGCGGTGATACACTGCGGGCCGCTCGGGGCCGGGCAGATGACCAAGCTGGTCAATCAGGTGATGGTGATTCACACGATAATGAGCATCGCCGAAGGACTGGCGTTTGCCGAAAAGGCCGGATTGGACCTCGAAACGACGTGGCAGGTGACCAGCGCCGGGGCTGCTGGGAGCCACTCGCTCAAGGTGCTCGGGCGAAAGATAATCGACGGCGACCTCAAGCCCGCATTCATGGTGGACCTGCAACAGAAGGATTTGCGGCTGGTTATGGAGCTGGCCGACGAATTGAAACAGCCGCTGCCGGGCGTGGCTCTGGCGAAACAGCTCTTAGGCGTGCTCCAGGCCCAGGGCCGAGGACGCGACGGCACACAGGCAATGATTGATGTCATCCGACAACTTGCAAAAAAACTCGCTTAGGCTCTCACTGCCGCAAGTTCAACGCTTGAGTTGAGCAGCGGACAGTCCGCTTTCTCACAGATTATACCGCGGGCCCTGAAACGGGCCTGCTTTCCATGAATGCGTAAAGATGTTCCGGTCCTTTAAGATTTAGGAACAGCTCTCTATTATTGGCCAAGTCATAAAACGTCATATTCTCAATCTCCGTCGCAGTCAGCTCGAGCATGTTTTCAGGTTCGCCTTTGGTAACAATCCCCAACCCATAATCACAATCCAGTACGAACACATTAACATCATCACGATAAGAGCGCAGATGCGCAATTGTCTTCCAAACGTCACCGTTCCAAATCCAAGTGACGGATTCAGGTGAACCAAGAGAACTCCAGGATGCGGCGGCTGACTCTGTGAGCGGATTGCAGTCATGCACAACTATAACACCGTTTGCACTAAGCTCGACTTTTGCCAATTTTTAGGCTATTGAACGATGGATAGCAGATTCATTATACCAGCAAACGGACTCCTGCCGATGCTTATTATTGTTTACGACAATAAGTTCGGAAAGGAGTCCATTATGCTTACTATTCC
>DATKZT010000106.1:0-74741 GCA_035527845.1 Sedimentisphaerales bacterium
ATGGAACGTTCCGGTACAAACAAGAGAAAGTTGTCATTCCCCCGAAAGGGGGAATCCAGCCATTTTATCAAGGTTTTCCGGACTCCTGCTTGCGCAGGAGTGACAGGATGTCTGTTCCGTTATTTATTAAAAAAGCAATAAGAGGCTCATTTCCGTTGTCATCCATTATCGGAGACCCTTATAGGAGCAGACGCAAACCAAAACACTGCTCTTTTCATTGTTTACGCCTCCCTTGTGAGCTTCGATCTTAGAGCCTATCCGAATAGCCAGCTCTATTGCGGCCGGCTGCAAAGTCCGATGCCTGCGTTGTCGGGTCAAAATCGTCCTCAACGTAGTTTTGACTACGCCTGCGGCGATTTTGGCCCTGCCGCCTTGGCCTCGAACTTTTCGCTCGGCCTCATTACGACCCGGTTATTCGGATAGGCTCTTAGTCCAACTTCATACCTATACCCCATGGCCGCAAAACTTTGTTTTCTCTCTACGGTACTGATATCGGCCGCCAAGTGTCCTTTAGCTGATTGTTTTTCGCAGCCTTTCTGATTCTTACCGCGTTGTTCGCTTTTTTCTGCCGAGGATTCTGTCGGCGTCTTCGGGGGTCGGCGGAGGCCAGGCGCCCTCCTGCTGTAATTTCTTGAGGCGTTCAATCTCATTGTGACTGACGATGGTCCTGCACTTTGGAAAGCGATTGCAGCCTAAGAACGGGCCGCGCTTGCTCTGCCTGACGACCAATTCGCCTTCTTTGCATTTGTGACAGGTAATCCCGGTCGGTTCGGGCGGCGGCTTGGGCGGCAACGGGTTGCCGCTCTTATCGACCTTGAGAATGGTCTTGCACTGCGGGTAGTCGCTGCATCCGAGAAACGGCCCGAACCGCCCGCGCTTGAACGTCATTGGCTTGCCGCAGTTCGGGCACTTGTGTTCGGTCACCTGCTCTTCAACCATCTTGCCTTCGCTGTCGCAGGGACAGGCAAACTTGCAGTCCGGATAAGTCGAGCAGCTCAGGAACCTGCCGTTTTTGCCGAATCTGTAAACCATCGGCTCGGCGCACTTGGGGCATTTGTACTCGCTGGGCTCAACTTCGGCCTTGGCGTGCTTCATCTGGGCCTGGGCCGTTTCAAGACTGTCCTTGAAGGGCCCGTAGAATTCATTCAGGACGCCGAGCCAGTCGAGGTGCTGCTCTTCGATTTTGTCGAGCTGCTCCTCCATATAGCGGGTGAAGGCGATGTCCATTATCTGGGGGAAGTATTCGTTGAGCTTGTCGGTGACGACCTCGCCGAGGTCGGTGGCGAAGAATTTCTTGTCGCGCTGCTCGACGTAGCGCCGATCCTGGATGGTGCTGATAATGGCGGCGTAGGTGCTCGGTCGGCCGATGCCTTCTCTCTCGAGCGCCTTGACCAGCGAGGCCTCGGTATATCGGGCCGCCGGTTTGGTGAAGTGCTGCTCGCTTCTTATATCGACCAGGGCGAGGTCCTGCCCTGCTTTTACCGGCGGCAGCTGCTGTTCGTTCGAAGTGCTGGGCCAGACTTTTGTAAAGCCGTCGAAAAGAAGAATCCGGCCGGTGCTCTTGTACAGGCATCGCCCCACCGAAGTGTCGGCGGCAATGCTCAGATTGGTTACGTTCCACCTGGCAGGCTGCATCTGGCACGCCAGGAAGCGGCGCCACACCATATCGTAGAGCTTGAACTGGTCGCTGGTGAGAAACTCCTTGATTTCGGTGGGGGGCAAATCCACGTCCGTCGGTCGAATCGCCTCGTGGGCCTGCTGGGCGCCTTTCTTTGAGGCATAGACCCTCGCTTTTTCCGGCAGATACTCGGGTCCGAAATGCCGGCCGATATAATTGCGTGCCTCGCCAAGCGCCTCCTGGGATAGGTGGGTGCTGTCGGTTCTCATGTATGTAATCAGGCCGAGCGCGCCCATCGAGCCCAAATCGATGCCTTCGTAGAGCTGCTGGGCGACGGCCATTGCTCTCTTTGCCGAGAAGCCCAATCGATTGACCGCGGCCTGCTGAAGCGTGGAGGTTATGAATGGCGGCGCCGGCTGCGAAACCGACTCCTTGGTCTGTATATCGCAAACTTTGAACGAGGCCTGCTTCAGGGCGGTGAATATCTTTTCGGCCTGCTCCTTGTTCGATGCCCTGAACTTCTGCTCGCCGACCTGATGCAGCTCGGCCTTGAATGCGTTGTGCTCGGTGAGCCATCTGTTTTGTTCGGCAAGACTGGGCGGCTTGTCGTTTTCGCCCTTTGGCGTGACAAAGTCGAGCCACTGCTGCGTGTAATCGCTCTGCAAATCGGCGGTGAAGACGGCGGGGATGAGCCAGTACTCCTCGGGCTTGAAGCTGCGGATCTCGCGTTCTCTCTCGACGATGATTTTTACGGCGACGGACTGGACCCGCCCGGCCGAAAGACCGCCCGCGACCTTCTTCCAGAGCAGCGGCGAAATCTGGTAGCCCACGATGCGGTCGAGGATGCGGCGGGCCTGCTGGGCGTTGACCTTGTCCATATCCAGCCGGCCAGGCTCGGCGAACGCTCGCTTGATGGCCGAGTGCGTTATCGCGTTGAAAATGACGCGGTAGGTTTTCTCTTCCGGTACGCCGAGAATCTGCGCCAGATGCCAGGCGATGGCCTCGCCTTCGCGGTCGAGGTCGGTGGCCAGATAAAGATCGCGGCAGTTCCTGGCCGCCGCCTTGAGCGATAATACGGTGCGCTTCTTGCCTGGCATTATCTCGTATGTCGGCTTGAAGCCGTTCTCAATATCGACGCTCAGACCCTTCGAAGGTAGATCCCGAACGTGGCCCATCGAGGATTTCACCTCGAACTCCGGGCCGAGATATTTGTTTATCGTCTTCGCTTTGGCCGGCGATTCGACAATTACCAACGATTTCTTCGAATTCGTCTTTCCCATGAATAGTATCCAGTCGTCGGTGTTTAGTGCTAAGTGTTCAGTTTCTTTATCAGACCCATTGTCATCTTGCTGATTTCTTCAATATTATGCAACAAAGCGTCAGCTTTGCCACTGTCGATATAGTTCAGTCGCGCTGAAATGATAATTTGCGTCGTCAGCTCAGCACCGCTTCCCAGTGACATATACAAAAACTGCTTATACTCCCTATTATGAAATCTGGTGAACCCTTCTGCTATGTTGGACGGTACCGACACTGCCGAGCGTCTCATCTGCCCCGTCAGTCCGTACATTTCCTCTTTTGGAAAAGTCCTCGTAACCCCGTACACTTCTTCAACGAGATCAACGCTTCTCTTCCATATCTCCAGGTCCCTGAAGTTTTTTATCTTTGCAGCCGGTTTCTCAGCCATCGGACTATATGCTAAATACTAAATACTGAATACTAAGTACTATTCGGCAATATACACCTTGATATTTAGAATTGGACAAATACAGCCGGCACGCGCAAAAGTCAAGGCAAAACAATTCTTCAGGGTGAAAGGCAAGGGAAAATCACACGCTAACGATTATTACAAAGTGTTCAGTTGAAGACACAGCTCGGCCGCTCAGAAAGACGTGCACCGAGTCATCGCCAAGGATGCGGGGCATGAATTGACGGCGACAGATTCTGACGAAGGCATTTTTGAGAACAATTGTATTCGGCCTGTCATTCGCGGATAAACAGGCTTACCGGCACAGTTATTTGCGGCAGGCTATTGCCCTAGTCCCACTGTTCACACACATCGGTATGCCAATGGCCCTATGTCGATAAGGTGCAACCGCGCAGGCTGATTCGGGGGCGGTTCTATCACTTGCGGTCTCGGCAGTGTCTCAAGCTTTCTACTTTTGGTCGAGGGCCACTTGAAAGCGTTCGGCAAATTCAATAATCCGGCCCACTATTTCTTCATCAGGTATGTATTCTGTACTTGATATGACAAGTTCAAGAGGCAACTCCAAAGTGGTCGTTTGAATATCCGCATCTGCCTCAACACCTAAGATATATCCTGGTAGATGGTAAGGTGTCTGAGACGAGTCATACGAAAAAACCTCAACCCCCCTTCTTTCCGGAAAGTTCTGATTTTCGTGCCATTGGGCGTATTCCCTGGCCACATCAAGGGCCTGTGTGCCGACTGTCTGGTTTAGGGCGCAAGCCATGATCACCCTGTCCAAAGCATCGGCCAAAACGACGCGATTCTCGAAGGTAAACTCATACATCATATTGGACCGCTTCTGTCCGCTGACTTGCGCGAGTTTGGTGATTAACGGGTCGTCGTCGTAGCCAACTATATCTAAAAGGGTCCTCACGGCTTTGGGCTGTTCTGTCAACCCCAACAGGAACGTATTGGCGACGACGCCGAGCTGTGTTCCTGTGAGGCTCACAGGTATTACGCCATCAGGCACATCCAGCCCGGTCAAGCCGAAACCATTGATCATATCCACAACCTTGTGCCTTTCGGCTTCGGGAGCGTCGGGCCTGAAACTCTCAGGCTGCCGGTCCATCATGCGCATGAGCTGTTCCGTCGTCTGCCGCCGCGCTTCTGTGAAGCCCTTTACCGTAGCGTCGATGACATTGACCAGATCGTCGAGTTGGCCTTTTGCTTTAGCCTGGTTGAGCTCCCAGAGCAATTTCGAGAAACGCCTGGTCCGGGCCAGCAGGGTTATATGATCGGGATAGGAAGGACTCGTGTTGGGGAAATTTCCCATTACAGACATTAGCTCTGACACCATATACGTTCTGTACACACCCTGCTCAAGGCTTTCATTACGCAAGAAATCCACATAGTTGTCCTGCCTCTTTTGCCAGATTACGGCTACATCGCTGATGCGTGGCCGACCTTCTCTGGTGTAGTAGTTGACTATCGCCTGGGTATCTTCGGGAATCGGAAGTTCGGGGTCGTTAGCCTCGCGAGTAAGGCCTCCTTCAGTGGTCGACTTTGATACTGATTTCAGGTTAACGTCGGACGCCTGCACGGGCGAGGCCACATCCGCAGATCTGTTTTCGAGATCCGTATCTGCCACTCGAGCAGGGCTCGAACTGGTGTTTTGGTTGTAGCGCCTGATGCTTACAACAATCAGCACTAATAGCAACAGCGTAATACCAAAAACCAGCAGGTAGTGTTTCCTGAGACAAGCAGATGCCCTGCCACACCGGTTTTCCCTTTTCGGGCCTGAGTTTCCAACCTTGTCCATACCAACTATCTCCCTGTAATTCTAATCCAAGGGATGACGCCCATGTTTCGTCATTGCTTTCTGCAAATGCGCCATCCATCTGGGCTAATGCGCCAGACAAACCGAACTAAGAAACAACCGAACTCACGAGAAAACCCATCAAAGCACTTAACCAACCGGCTTCCCCTCAGTTTGAGCTATTTTCCTGGTCTCCATAATCTGGCGATCGAGAGTTTTCTCCGACAGGCTAAGAGAAGCACTTGCCAAGCTCAGTGCGAAAACTGACATCGTTGCTAAAACTGGGTGCTGTCACATGACGCTGACTGAGAAACCAACCTTGCCCTTGTACCAGGTAACTCTGGCCGGCCTTCGTAATGTCAGCCTCCTACACTTCCAGAATATTCTATTGATGGTAATACTTAGGGGCTTTCCAATAGAAGTGGTTGTCACAATAGCGACCCGGGGCATCGTAGTCATACTCAAACATCTGGCTATGTCGATACTTGAAGCCTATTGATGTCGGGCGAGCACACAGCAGGTCATTGTTCCATATATAGTTCGTGTGATCGCCCATGTACATTATTCTGGCACTCGCTTCTCCGCAGGTTATCTCGTCATAAAGCAATGCCTCCGAACCCACCACAACACCCGCACCCGCATTCCAATCTGAAAACCACAGTTCCAGGTCTGGCCAGACCATCCTCGGAAAATGCGTAACCGTGACAGTTGTAACCTAAATCTGCTGACCCGTATTCATCATTGTCATCTTCGTTGTCCGTTTTGGCCGCCATCGGGTAAAGGTAACCGGGAAATGAAGGTAAATATAGAGCAAGTTGTTTGCCGTCTTTAGTCCCGCTGTTGAGACAGATGGCCTTCCAGTATTCTTCACACTCATCTTGTGAAATTGGCTCAAGGGTACCGCTTGCCGAAGTGGGAAAGCTAGACCTCACAATATGAGCATGCGCTGGACAGATGGAACTGAAACCTGGAATGTGGTCCCCGCTGTCGCACTCCTCACACCACGTGTCATCGTTATACCATTCCACATCGTCGTTTGGGTCACTCGTGGCATAGTCAACTAAAGCACCCTGGTCAGCGATGTAGTAGTCTGTACCGCTGATGTTGACAGTTTGGTATATCCCGCCCGAACTTCGAAGGCCTGTAACGTATATATGCACCCCTTGCGAACCAAGACAATACCGAATCGACCCAAGCAAGACACAAAGTAGCACAATTGCGAATGCATATTTGTTGTTTGCCGTATTCATTTCTGTACTCCTAGATATATTCTGTGTGGTCATTAACGAAAAATCAACATGCATGATCCCGCCAATGCTATGTGGTCATCATTAGCACCTCCCTTCTTCCACACGCGAACATCCTATACGTTTCGTGCGCAATAAGCGCACACGCTCTATATCATCAAATTCACCCTCTATGCGGTACGCACTTCCGCGTCTTCTCACCAAGACCTTCGCATGTTGCCTTAGCTCGTTGTAAGCATTGGCCCGGCTGAAAGCCGCGAGCAAAACTTCCGACTCTAAGAAGAACTTCCGCCGCCATCCAAAAAGACACAGCCATGTGGTGCGGCACGGCAACGAGTCTTCCTGTCGTCACTTCGGCCCCAATTGTGAATTGTGTTGGCGGTGTTGTCAAGCGGAAAATCCTTACAAAATGTATTCTTTTTGAATTATGAAACCACATAATCTGCGGCATGGCTCACAGCAGGGTAACACCGTTTCGAGGCCGGCGAGGCCATTATTCTCCGTAACCCTTTGCTATGGAAATGGTTACGAGCATATCTGAAGAGAGAGGCATGTTATTGAGGTGGCGTGTCCCTTGGCCAGGCGAAGATGAAGTTTGCGCCGTCCTGCTGCTGTTTGGCCGTAATGGAATCGACGTGGCCATCGAGGAACAGGAGGTTGGCAAAGCCATTGTTCAGGCCGTCGGCAGGTGCGCCGTGGTAGGTAGCGAAGCAATCGACAATGTCGGGCGGTATGCCGAGCCGCAGGTTGTTGTCGTTTATGCCGCAGCGGCTGAGGCCCGGAATCGCCCAGGAATTTTCCTCGCTGAAGATGAAGACGCCGGCCGGATGTCTCACCTCCGACTCGATGGAAACCATTCCGTGTCCGTCTCCGCCCAGAAAGGCGTTCATGGCGTAGCTGTACTGGGGCTCAATCGGTATGGAATTGCTGTGGCTGCCGCTGGTACATCCGGTTCGTTTCACGACAATTCTGAAGGTCGGGCACACGTGAATATCGGCGGTCTTGAGATAGGGCCAAAGGACGCCGGCATATTCGGGATGATTAACGAGATTGTTTGCGCGGTCGTGCCACATGCAGTATCCGGAGGGCCTTTCGATATACAGCCAGTCCATCGTAAAAGGGAATCGGCGGTCGTTGTCGTCGAGGTACATTCTTGCCGCCAGGCCGTATTGGTGCAGGTTCGACCGACAAACGACGACGCGCGCCTGCTCACGCGCCTTGTTCAGGGCGGGAACCACCATCGACATCAACAGGGCAATGATGGCGATTACCACCAGGAGCTCTATTAACGTAAATCCTCTTGTCTTGCGGGCCGGCATAACTTTCCTTCGCATGGAGACTCAGTAGTCTCTGAAGTTGCGCATCCATTGTGGCCAGTCGTCGGGCTGGGCGCCGCCGGCGACGGTCCAGACACCGCCGGTGTCGAACTCGCGGTGCCACTTGAGCGTCCACAACTGCTTGAGACCCACTCTTTTGACCGACCAGTCCAGGAACAAAGCGTTTATCCTGCCCGCGCCGTGCCGGTCAATACAGAAATGATCCATTTCCTCATCGTAATCCACGAACTGCCCGTTGTAATCGGGAGGGCTCATGTAGTCGTATGGTCCACCTCCACGCCACATGGTATCTGCGAAAAGCGGAACATAACCGGTGCCTTTAACGTTGGGCGTCCTCCAGTTCCATTCTGTGGGGCGGTCCTGAATCTCCGATACGTTCGCCGGCGGATTATAGACCCAGCAGTTTATGCCGTAGCTGCATTCCTCCTCTTCTCTGCCGGCTATACCCTCGCCTTGGCCCATGACGTAGCTGTTGAAGGGGCCGCCATGTTCGACCCCGGCCAGCCTCTTCTTTGCCATCGGGCAGCGCAGCAGCTCCGACCTTGTCTCCCACTGGGGCCGCAACGGTATTATCCATTCCCCGCGATTCCAACTCGTGCCGATTCCCTCGGTGAAATAGCCGTCGTTGCCGTCGGTATAGGTCTGCCAGACAAGGGCCCATTGATGCAGATTCGACATACAGATAACCGCCTTTGCCTGGTTCTTTGCCTTGCCGAGCGCCGGCAGCAGTATCGACACCAACAGCGCGATGATGGCGATCACCACCAGAAGCTCTATCAACGTGAAACCTTCTTTCCTCTGGTACACGGAACCCTTCTCTTTCACCATCTCCTGCACCGCCAATTATTGGGGTACAAAAATTGGGCCTTATCCCGGGCAAACTTCGTCGCATATGCTATTATACGCCGAATCCGGTTTTATTCCAATATGTGAGCGGCGTCTGATGGTTGAGTGCTCAACTATTTGCAAGAAGCTGCTTGAGCAGGGGCTTCAGTGTTCGGATGGCGTTGCCGCGGTGGGAGATGGCGTTTTTTTCCTCGCGGGTCAGTTGGGCGATGGTTTTGTTCAGGGCCGGAACGAAAAAAACCGGGTCGTAGCCGAAGCCGTTTTCACCGGTCTCCTCTTCGGCGATAATGCCTTCCAATGTCCCCTCGGTTTCAATCAGGATTTTCTCCGGACTTGCCAGGCACAGGGCACAGACGAATCTCGCCGTTCTTTTTTCTGCCGGGACGCCTTCGAGCAGCTTTAGGACCTTGGCCATATTCCTGTGGTCGAGCAGTGTCCTGTCTTTTTCTTTTGCGCCTGAAAAGCGGGCAGATTTTACGCCCGGCGCACCGTCGAGAGCATCGACGACCAGGCCGGAATCGTCGGCAATGGTCCACAGGCCCGTCGCTTTCGCATAGCCCGTTGCTTTCTTGCGTGCGTTCTCAGCGAAGGTGGCGCCGTCCTCTTGAATCTCCGCGATGCCTTCAAAATCGGCCAGACCGACCAGCTCAACATCAATATCCAGCATCGCCTTTAGCTCGGCGATCTTACCCGGATTCGTCGTCGCTACCAGAATCGTGTGTCCCATCCTCACTTATCACCCTCATCCTGAAGACGTTTGAGTCGCTCGATTTCCTTCTTGATCTCCTCTATTACTTCAGGATTGTAGATGATTTTCTTCTTGTCTTCTGTGATGGAGATAATGTAGAACACCTTTCCGCCCAACTTCTCCGTAAACTTCTGATGTGTCTTCTTCTGAAATTGGAGTTCGTTTATTATCTGAGTGATGTAAGCATACCCGGCCGGTTTGATCTGAAGCCCGATGAAGTACTTGCCGACTCTTATCACGAAGTCAACATTGTAGCCGCGGTCCCACTCGTCGGGAGCAGGCTCGACGGGAACGCCCAATTCATCCTGCAGTCGGCCATAAACAGTCTGAATCTCAGATTGGTATCCATCAAAAGTTCTATTGATAACAAGGTTGACAACAAAACCTATACAGTCGGCCTCCGTAACACTTGCGATCTCAGCTTGGCATACCTCACTCACCTTTATATATAATTTGCGCCCGAGTTGCACCAGGTGTTCCTTCGTGTATGCATTTTCGTAATAGTACGACTCCCATTCTTCCACGGTTTTCGGCGCACATTTTCTAATAAGCTCCGCCACCGGTCCAACCTGCTTCTTACGCGTCAGGCCCCACCTCATATTCGCCTGATTGATTATCCACTCTTTTGCCATCAGTTTCTCCCCGCGCTCGCCAAAAACTTATCCCTAAACCTGTAGTCCACGCCTGTATCCACATCAACCAGGCCTTGCTTTATGAGGTGGGCATTGAGGAATGTCTTGTTCTGTAGATAAAGATAGCAAAGTAGGTTGTTATCGCAGTCGTGTTTAACCGCGTCGAATTTCATGAAAACCTTTTGGCCACGCGTCTTAGCCCGCAAGAATTCGACGGCTTCACCACTTTTTTCAGGTTTTTCCTTCACGCCGAGCAGCTTCACCTTCAAACCGTCTCCCACGATTAATTCCTCGGGTGATATAACCTCCCTCACCCTGTAGTACTCTTGGCGCCTATTGCTGTTGTTGTCGATTTTAGAGCCGAACTGGAGTTTCCTCGGATCAACTTTCTTGTCGAATTTGACAGGATCTTTGAAGATATACGGCAATCTCCCTATCGCCCCGGCGAAGTCCGTGGGTAGTTTCGCGGACCTAAGGACCTCAAACTGTGCGTCCTGAAACAACATCTTCTGTTTGATACCGAGTTTTTCCTCAATGGTAGGCAGGAAGTCGTGGTTCACCTCGTATCCGATAGAGTTTCTGCCAAGCCTTCTGGCCGCGAGCGAGGTTGTCCCACTGCCAAGAAAGGGATCAAGAACCGTATCATTCACATAGCTGAACATCCTAATCAGACGTCTGGGTACCTCTTCTGGGAAGGCCGCCAGATGCTTGTACTGTTTTTCCCCCGGAATGTTCCAATGGCCTGTGAAGAGTTGGTTCCACTCCTCCACCGTCATTTTGGACTTCTCTTTGGTTTCTTTGCCCACCTTGGGTGCAGTGCCATGTTTCTTGAAGATCAGAATGAACTCGTAATCGAGCTTAAGAATGCCGTTTCTTGGATGGGGAAATGAACCCATTATTGTTGCACCGCCGGTGGTGTTGCACGTTGTGACCTTTTGCCAAATGATTGCCCCCATGTAGTCAAACCCGACCGTTTCACAGAATTTTATTATCTCAGTCCTGATGGGAATAACCTTGTATCTTCCGTAATAGACGGAGCGTGCAAACTGGTCGCCGATATTGACGCACAACCTACAGCCTTTGTGTAAGACTCGGTGACACTCTTTCCAGACGAGATTTAGATTGTTGATGTAATCCTCGTAGCTGTCGTCAAAACCTATTTGGCTGCCGTTTCCGTAATCTTTGAGCTGCCAGTATGGTGGGGATGTAATTACAAGATGGACGGATTCGTCCGCCACCTCTGTCATGCACCTCGAATCCCCTATCACTATTTTGTGGTGTGTTTTCATTGGCTCATGAGTTTTTTCAATAGTGCTCTCTGGAAGTGTAGGCGGTTTTCAGCCTGGTCGAAGATGATGGAGTTTTTCGACTCGGCGACGTCGTCGGTGATTTCATAGCCGCGATAGGCGGGCAGACAGTGCATAATCTTTGCGTCCGCCGGTGCGGATTTGAGCAGCTCGGCGTTAACCTGAAAACCGGCAAAGTCCCTGATGCGCTTCTGCTTTTCGTTTTCCTGGCCCATACTAACCCAGGTGTCGGTGTAAATAATATCGGCGTCCGCAACCGCCTCGGTGGGGTCATTCGTCCGGCAGACACACTGGGGTGCCATCCCGTTTGCAGTCTCAACAGCCTCGTCATCCAGCTCGTAACCCGCCGGCGAAGCGACGGTCATTTTCATACCCAGTTTTGCGCATGCAAAGGCCAGAGAGCGTGCGACATTGTTACCGTCGCCGACGTAAGCGACTTTCACGCCTTCCAGCCGGCCGCAATGCTCCTGAATGGTCAATACGTCCGACATTGCCTGGCACGGATGCGACCAGTCCGTCAGCGCGTTTATCACAGGCACCGTCGCAAAGGCCGCCAATTCGGTGACGGCGCTGTGCTCGAACGTTCGCGCCATAATCCCGTCAACGTACCGACTGAGCACCCTCGCCATATCTTTAATAGGCTCGCGTTTGCCGATGCCGCCGATGTCTTCGGGCTTGACGTAAATCGCCTCGCCGCCGAGGTCCGTCATGGCCACGTGAAAGCTCATCCTCGTTCGCAGGCTGGGCTTTTCGAAAAGCATGGCCAGCACCTTGCCGGAAAGACACAGGTCCCTGCCGCCGGAAGCATACAGGGTCTTTAGCTTGCTGCTCTCGGCGAGCAATTCTTTTAGCTGTTCGGTGGTACAGTCTCTTATGCAAAGGAAGTCTTTCATGTCGCACTCTCGCTCAAAACGCTGTCAAAAATCTCGATCGCCTTATCGACCTGCTCGCGCGTGGCAATCATCGGCACCATGAACCGTATCACCGTACCCTGCGTGCAGTTTATCCTCAGACCTCTTTCGAGGCATTTATCGACGATTTCGCTGCCCGAGCTTGTCAGTTGGACGCCAATCATCAGGCCCACGCCGCGGACGCTGTCGATGATCAAATGTTTCTGCTTCAACTGTTCGAGCTTTTCTTTGGTGTATTGGCCTATCTGCACGGCGTTCTCTATAAGATTCTCCTCTTCTATCGCCTCGATAACCGCAACCGCCGCGGCACAGACCAGGGCGTTGCCCCCAAAGGTCGAGGCGTGTTTGCCCGGAACCAGCGAATCGGCGACTTCGGCTTTGGCCATCATCGCACCGATTGCCACGCCGCCGCCCAGCGCCTTTGCCATCGTCAGAATATCCGGCTCGACGTCGAAATGCTGATAGGCGAACCATTTGCCGGTTCTGCCTATTCCCGTTGTCACCTCGTCGAAAATAAGCACTGCCCCTTTTTCATCGCACAGTTGCCGGATTCTCTGCAGATACTCCTTCGCAGCCGGATTTATTCCGCCCTCACCCTGAATGGGCTCGACCATGACCGCCGCCACCTCGTCGCTAAAGGCCGACTCCAGCGCGCCGATGTCGTTGAACGGCACGTAAACAAAGCCCGGCAGCAGCGGCAGCAGCCCTTCGTGGTGCTTTGGCTGAGCCGTCGCCGTTAGCGTCGCGAAGGTGCGACCATGAAAGCTGCCCTCGGCGGTAATGAACTTATATTTTTCGGGCGCGGTGTAGAGGCGGGCGAGCTTCATGGCCGCCTCGTTTGCCTCGGCGCCGCTGTTGCAGAAGAAGCACTTGCCGCCGAAGGCACGCTCACTCAACAGCTTCGCCAGTTTACCCTGCGGCTCCGAATAGAAAGTGTTGTCGATGTGCAGGAGCCTGCCCGCCTGGTCGCGTATCGCCTCGACAACCTTCGGGTGACAGTGCCCTATCGAGCTGACCGCCCAGCCCGGGAACATGTCCAGTATCTTGTTGCCGTCGGCATCATAGCAGTAGCAGCCCTCGCCTTTGACGATGACGCGCGGAAGGCGATTGTAATTGCCGATAACGTACTTGTCAAACAAATCGATTGTTTCCTGAGTAGTCATTATCCGTATATCTCCACTGCAAATTCGTTGTTGATACCGCGGGCGAGAAACCCGCCTCTTATGCCTTACGTGATTCAGCTCTTGGGCCTTCGCCTGTCCTTTATTTTCCTTCTGTCTCCCGCGGCTTTCCTTCTGTCACTCGACTTGATTATCTGCGTACCGATGCCCTTGTCGGTATAGATTTCGAGCAGCAATGAATGCGGGATTCGGCCGTCGATAATATGCGTCTTTCTGACCCCGCCATCGAGGGCCATCAGGCAGGCCTCGACCTTCGGGAACATCGCGTCGGTGATGATTTCCGTATCAATCATTTCCTTGATCTGCGCCTCGTCCGCGCTCGATACTCTGCTGGCGGGGTCCTTGAGGTCCCTAAGTATGCCGTGGGTGTCACTGACGACCACGAGCTTTTCGGCGGCTACGGCCGCGGCCACCTTGCCGGCCGCGCTGTCGGCGTTGACGTTCAGCTTGCCGCCCGTTTTGTTCAGGGCAATCGTCGCAACTACCGGTATAGTCCCGCCGGCACAGAGGGTCTTGAGCAGGTTCGCATTGACTCCGACAACCTGGCCCACCAGGCCGAGGTCGAGCTTTCGCCCGTTTTCACCCGGCAGCCGCAAGGTCTCAGCGAACAGGACGCAACTGCTCAGTGAGTGCAGCCCCATCGGCTCACAGCCCAATTCGGTCAGAGCCTGGCAAATGGGGGCATTGACCTTATGTACCAGCGTATGCTCGGCTATGGTCAGGGTACGTTCATCGGTGTACCGCCGGCCCTGGACCCACACGGGCTCCAGGCCCGCCTCGTTCATGGCTTTTGTAATGGCCTTGCCGCCGCCGTGGACGATGATCGGCTGCATCCCCACCGTGTCCATAAAGGCTATATCGGTGAGCAGCTTCTTTCGCAGCTCGGCATCGTCGAGGACACTGCCGCCCAGCTTGACAACCACTATGCGGTTGGCAAAACTGCGGATGTATTCCATCGCCTCGATAAGGGCGCCTGCTTTTGCAATAGCTTCTTCCACCTGTCTGACTCCTGAAAAACGATGACCGGACGGAAGCAATAAGTCTATGAACGCCGACAGTGCCCGTCAAGCAATATTTGCCCACGCTTAAGCACCAGCCAGGCCGGTCAGCACCCCGCCGAACATTGACCGGCGGTTCCCGTACATCTTAATATAGGAACTATGGGCGTTGATATGAGTTTGTTGATAAGTCACGGTCTAATGATATTAGCCACACCCTGGCTGAGCGTATGCTGCGCATTGGCGTTGAATGGATGTTCGGAGAAGAAAATGGCAAAAGACATCAGTAGTCCCAAAGAACAGAAAAGCGCTGTGCAAACCGCTCCGGAGCCGGGCTCGGCAGGCGGCTTTGAAAAGGCGACGTTCGCAGCGGGATGCTTCTGGGGCGTCGAGGCGGCGTTCAGACAGATAAAAGGGGTCGTCTCAACCAGCGTTGGATATACGGGCGGGCATTTCGAAAAGCCGACATATCGCGACGTCTGCTCCGACAGGACGGGCCATGCCGAGGCGGTCGAGGTCATCTACGACCCCAGGCAGGTATCTTACGAACGGCTTCTTGAAGTGTTTTGGAACATCCACGACCCGACTACTCCCAACCGGCAGGGCCCCGACGTCGGCAGCCAGTACCGCTCAGCGATTTTCTATCACGGCGAAAGCCAGCTCAAAGCTGCCGAAGCCTCAAAGGAAAGTCTTGAGAGATCACGTCGCTTCAGAAGGCCGATAGTGACAGAGATTACACCGGCATCGACCTTCTACCGCGCGGAAGAATATCACCAGCAGTATCTCGAAAAACAGGGCCGCGCCTCGTGCCATCTGCCCTGAAAAGTTCTAATTCTCATTTCTCGTCTTCGATTCCTTCTTTTCGCTTCCAGCGCAGATTCAGGAAGTAGGCTATTCCGATGACCAGTCCCATCCCGGGTAAAAAGCCGATGAGCAACGCGCCCACATCGACGACGGAATGTATTCGGCCCATGATGAAGAACACCGTGAAAATACCGATGATTCCGCCGATGCAGATGCTCAACCATCTTGTCTTGAAACCGGGGTCAAAGACGCCTTTGTTTGCGAATGCGATGAATCCGTAGAGACTGGCGATAAAAAAGATGGCCATAAAGTCCCAGAACTCTCGGGGGTGCTGCCTGAGAATCAGCAACCGATAATTAAGGGATATCAACGTCAATACGTACCAGATAAGAAATACTCTTCTTGCAATATGGTTGATGGTGGTCTCAATGCGTTCATCCTTCATGTTCGGATTCCTCCCAGAATAGGTCGTTGAGGGTTTTGTCGAGCGCCTTGGCGATGGCGATGCATAGATGCAAGGTGGGATTGTACCCACCGTTTTCGATGAGGCCGATGGTCTGGCGTGTGACGCCCACTTTTTCCGCTAATTCGGCTTGCGTGAGGTTGTGCTCCACTCGGGCCAGCTTTAACTTGATTCTTGGATTCACTTTGACTCCTTGTGACTTCTTTATATGGTATAAAGCAATACATAGCTTGCATAAAGTAATACATAATTGTCATAATGTCAACTATATTTTGCACCAAAAATACGGTATGGTAGGTAAATCTTTATTTGGACGAGACTTACAAGTGAAAATCTTTTTGTAAGAATTATGATAACGGGAACAAGGACAAATGATTTGAATGAATTTGCCAAGCGAGTGGCAGATGCATTAGCTGCCCGTTGCGGCTTCTATGAAGCGGGAATCCAGGAATAAGACAGGCTGAGGCGAAGCCTCGATCAGATTATCGCCCAACGACTCACCAAAGGTAGCTTGGCTGTGTGAAATAAGAGATTCTTTCGCCCACTAGGTTTCCACTTTTAGGACATTATGTAAGGAAGCGAGCAGCTACTTGTGCCCTGCGTTGTTGGGGGCCGCTGCGAAGAGGCAGTCGCGGTCCCTGATGACCTCAGCGTAGCAACTGGCAATATTTCTGACCATCTCGTGGGGGACAACCTTTATCTTAGACTTGAGCCAGTCCGCCTGTCCGTCGAAATACTCCTGCAGATGAGCGATCTTTTCCGCACCAAGCTGCTTCCTCTCGTCAATGGGCCGACGTCCCAAAGCAATCACCACCGACACGCCGTCCGGTTCGAGCCGGCGCCTTAGCTCACAGACCCTGCACTTCTCGTCGCACCCCACGCATGTCACCAGCCCCACCAGCTCGTCGAACCTGACGAGCGTGCCGCACTTCGTACACTTCAGGTCGAAATGGAACGTGGGGTCCGCCTCCATGAAATCCCAGAAATGGTCACCCTCATGTGACTCCTCAAGAGGCGCCTTGTCATGAAAGCAGAAGCATGTGGATACCTTCCCGCAGTGGAAGCACTTCTTCACCACAATCATACCGCCGGCCACATTAACCATTTCCCAGACATGTGAGCATTTTCCTTCAGACATATCTGCCTCGCATATCTTTTGCCTTAAACTCTTTTCGAACCGCTGTTCTCGGTCGCGGGCACAAATTACCCCACATATATATATTCTACCTGAAACCCCCTTTGCCCTTCACAAAAAAAGCTAATACAGGCAATCGAATACGCTAATCCCTGAAAGAATCCCAAAATACTGGTTGGGGGCGGTCTTTGCGCCGGCTTGGACCGCACGTATGCTTCAACCGGGAATTCAAGATTGTCCCTGCCCCGGCACACGGATGAAATCCGCTCGACTAATTCCGGAACAAAACGCGAATTTTTGTCATCTTTGGCCGACTAAGGACTCTATAATAGTGAGACCGAATATACGCCGATTTTGTGAGGTTAGCACCATGAGCAGCAAAGCGGCAAGCGATGCTGAATTATTACAGGCAAGCCTGGCCGGGAGCAGGCAGGCCTTTGGCGCCATTGTCGAAAAGTACCAGGGCCTGGTCTGCGGCATTACCTACAGTACCACGGGAAACAGGCCGAGAAGCGAAGAACTGGCCCAGGAAACGTTCGTCAGGGCCTGGAGGGAGCTGCGGCAGCTGAGGGATTTAGGGAGGTTTCGTGCGTGGCTTTCCACGATTGCGAGGAATGCAGCCAGGAAATCAATTATCAAACAAGGCCGGGATGCTGCGGACGGCGCCGAGCCCATAGCAGATTTGCGGCAAATCAAATCGCCTGAGCCCGGGCCGGTCGAACATGCGATAAGCAGAGAGCAGGAGGCGGTCGTCTGGGGTGCTCTAAAAGAGATTCCCGAAACGTATCGTGAGCCTTTGGTGCTTTTTTACCGGCAGCAGCGGTCGGTCAGCCAGGTTGCAGCGGAGCTGGAGCTGTCTGAAGATGTGGTAAAGCAGAGGCTGTCGCGCGGCCGCAAACTCTTGAAAGCCGAGCTTGCGTCAGTTGTGGAAGAGGTCATCGGAAGGACGGGACCGGGCAAGGTCTTCACCGTAGCTGTCATAGCAGCACTGCCCGCAATTGTTCCTCAGGTCGCAAGTGCTGCAATTGCGGCGACAATCGCCAAGAGTTCGGCTGCGGCGAAGTCGGCTTGGTTCTTGACTTCGCTGGGGGCGCTGCTGGGTCCCCTGCTCGGCCTTTACGGCGCCAGTATAGGGATCAGGGCAAGCATAGCAAATGCGAAGTCGCCGAGAGAGCGTAGATTCCTTATAAGGGTACTTTGGCTTGGTCTGGCGTACTATCTTGTGGGTATAACTGTCCTGACTATGTTGTTGTGGATGCGCAGCCCCTTTTGGGGGGTCTCTTTTCTGGTCTTCCTATTGGGTTTTCCAGTATGGGCCTTTTGGAACAGACTTCGGATGAGACAGATCCAGAAAGAGGAGGGTACATACACCAGGCCCGAACGCAGAGTATTGGAGATGCCAAGAGGCAACATCGTCGGAGCTTACAGCGGCAGCGTTTTCGGAACACTCTTGTGGTTATACATGACAGCACAGAGGGCTAAAGACTGGCCGGCGCTGGCGTTCATTGTTATAGCAGGTGTAATCATAGTGTGGCTGGCAACCAAGCTGTGCCTGAGGGCCAGACGCCACTTTTACCGAATTGCCGCCGCGCTGCTCCTCGCAGTTGGGTCGATATATCTATTAGTGATAAATCTTCGCTGGGAAAGGTGGATCGCGTTTTTCAAGGAAAGCGGGCGGAACTTGAAATACACTCAAGTCCCACTTTGGAAATTGAACCTGGTCATAGCAATCGTCATAACCGGCTTGGTGCTAATTAATCTGATAGGCGATTTGAAACAGCAAAAAGTCAGCAGGAAAAAGCAGCCGGCCCAGGATGACCAAAAGGGTCCTCACAATACACTGCTGCTGTCCTGACTTCAGTGAAGCTAAAAAAGCCTGGAACTGTCGAGCAGGAACGTTACGGGGCCGTCGTTGATACTTTCGACGTGCATATATTCGCCGAAGACGCCTTTTTCGACGGTGACGCCCTGCTGGCTGATTAGCTCGCCGACCTTTTCATAAAGCTGGTTTGCAAGTGCCGGCTCGGCCGCGGCGTCAAAGCCGGGCCTGCGCCCCTTTCGGCAGTCGCCGTGCAGCGTGAAATTGCTGACAAGCAGGATGCTGCCGCCGATGTCCTGGATGGACACATTCATCTTGCCCGCCTCGTCGGCGAAAATACGAAGGTTCACCAGTTTCTCGGCCATAAACTGAGCGTCATTATCCGTGTCGCCTTTTCCGACGCCGAGGTAAACCAGCAGGCCTTTGTCAATCTTGCCGACCGGCCGGCTTTCGACCTCAACCTTCGCCTGTAAAACCCGCTGTATAACAGCTCGCATAACCGTCCTTTCAATCCACAGAATTCTTCACAGCACCATTATACGCAGATAACGAGGAAGTCAAAGACTGAATAAAGGGGCCGGTTCAGATTAGCCAAAGTCTTCTGCCCTTTGCGGTGAAAAGCGAGCGGGCTAGCGGCCTCTTCAAGGGCTAAACAGCGACTCCGATTGTACGCTTTTTTCGAACAGACCTACTCATTGACGGACCGGCTGCTCCTGATTCGAGAGCTTAGATAGGCAATGCCAATAACCAGGGCCAGCACAAGAACACCCCGTGCGACTAATCCTTTGGTTCTGCGGGCCTCAGCAGCGGTTCCAAGCGGCGAAGACGGCGCGCTGTCCGGGCCGTTTGTGGGCGCAGCAATAATGTCCTCGGTTTTGTTCTCGGCCTGCGAAATGGGTTGTTCCTGCCTTATATGGTCTTCTTCCTGTGCGTGCTCAATGGCCTCAAAAAGGATACGTTGCTCGTCGCCTCTGCGGCCTTTCGGGAACAGCTCTCCAGCGTTGTACTGCAACGTCAGCTCAGGGGTCATCCTTTGATCCGTTACGTCGGTGTGCAACATATAGGGACGCTCCATGGTCTTTTGGGCATGTTCAAGGAATTGCACATCCGGCTGGGATGAGGAAGACAGGAATTCGCTCGACGTGGTCCTTCCCCCCGCGTAAACGTCTTTCCATTCGCTCTTCTGCGGCACACAGGTGGAGCCATGCCATTCAATTCCGGAGTTTGCAATTGAGATCGTAGGTTCGTCCTGACCCGGTCGATATACCTTAGCCGACCGAACCATGTAAGCGGCGTCGGGGTCAACTGTCAGCTCCCACTTAGCACCTTGGCGACCGCTGATATCGGTGCCGCTGGCGGCAACCGATATAAGGCCTTCTTCCTGCTGAGTGAGCTGTGTGATGTTGGTCAGGTGGCTGGAGTATCCGCGGCCCAGGGACCAGAGGGTGCGTTTAAGCTCAAACTTATAGGTTGGCGCGTTTGGGTCGTCGAGGTCGAGTGATCCGCATGTGGCCAGGCCTGGGCTATCTTCCGGCCAGGGTGACAAGGGCCCTGGCGGGGGGACTTTGCCCACGAAATCGTATTTTGCCTGAGCGGTTGGCCCGAAGAAGTAGGTACTTCTCAGAGCGATCATGACGCCGCTGCGGGCCCTATCGGTATCAGTCTGGGGGGCTTCCGGGATGCTTTCGCTTGGCCCGAGGACGTCCTCCCACTTGAGGACTTCCAAGACGTCTTCCTCATAGGCGATTTTTCCGTCCGACATAGTAAGGCGCCATTTCTTCCTCAGTGGGGGCACGTCGGGTGGAAACCGAGAAATCTTGGTGTAAGTGCCTGAGGCCGTGAAGGCAGCCTCATAAACTGAGTCTATGAACCTGAACCGCGCAAGCAGCGCATCTCCATCCGGCGCTTGACCCAGAGAATTCCTCCCAAATCCAATCAGTAGAAGAAACAAAATCAAGGGAACCACTTTTCCAGAAGTGACAGTCCTCTTTGAGCAAACAAACTTTGTCTTGACCAGATGCCTGGCATTCATAATGTGGCTCCGATATTGAAAATTCGCCGTCCCTAACAGTAGAACACGCCTTTGCGCCTTTTGCAATACCGTGTTCGGTCCAGGCCACGCGCGGGTAGCAGGAGCCGATTTTGGATTTCCACGACATCGTCCGACAAGTTGAGCGCGTTTCATTGCTTCGGCAAGCTCGATCCGCGTCTTTCCACGAGCCATCAGCCCATTTTACGATGCTAACGTTGATCCTCCCTAAAGAACGTTGCTGCGTCGGGCGTATGCGTAACCTGACTGTCAAGGTTTCGCCCCGCAGCAAGGCGTAATCCGGATCCACATCTGGACCCCCCTTCCGGATCGTTTCTTTTCGTTGTTAGTTTGTCATCCAACAAACATCCGCTTTCACAAAAGAGCTCGGGCTTCTGCCGCCTTTTCAGGTGTGATAGGCCATGGAAGGAAACAACTCCCTTCTGATGATGCTTTTGAAGTGCCACCACACACATAGAGCATCAGTAACGGAGCAACCAGAATCGCAACTGACCCCCGCCCTCGCAGTCTTTGCCCGTCTTTTGGGATGGAGAATCGTCTGTAATTCGCCGAAGGCTGCGAACTCATACGGCACTCGCGCGAAATCCTCCAGCACGTCCTGCCAGGCCCGCCAGCCGACCAGAATTGCGTTAGTCGTTCGACAAAACTGGCTGTGACGTCGGATTCTTTACCTGGTCTTGTCTTGAGAAGCCCAGAATTTTTGCGAATTATAATCAACATTCGGGTGTTTATAAACGCTTATATTAGGTAGGAACTGAGGCGTGTTATTGTTAGACTGTTTGCCTTTGGTGCAATAGGGCTTTTTCAAGCTCCAGGCGAACCGTAAAGACCGAGAGGGTAAGAAGCATGCACCTTCTACTGATCAACGTCGGCAGTGGGGCCGAGATACGGGTGCCGCAGGGCCTTCTGTATCTTGGCAGCGCCGTTGAAGCGGCCGGCCATAAGGTGACCGTACACGACGAGGCACTGATTGAGAACCGGGATGAATCCCTTGCACAAATCCTCGCTTACGACGCTGATATTGTTGGTTTGAGCGTCTATACCGTACCCTGGCAGCTCAGGCGGACAGAGGACATTTCCCGGGCTGTCAAGACCACCGGCAAGTCCACTTTGGTCGTGTGGGGCGGCTGGCACCCAACCTTGTATCCGAGACACAGCATACTCAATGAAAACGTCGACATCGTCGTTCGGGGGCCCGGTGAAAAGTCGGTCTGCGAGAGCCTAAAGGCACTTGAGCAGGGTCGGTCACTGGGGGAAGTTTCGGGCCTGTTGATAAAGGAGAACGGGCGGATTATCGAAACGGGCCCGGAATCTTTGGACCCGGATTACCTTTATCCCTCGCTGAATTTTGGTGTTTTGGACTTCGAGACCTATCTGCGGCGGCACGACCGCGGCGCCGGCACCCTGCAATATATCACCACCCGAGGCTGCCACGGGCGATGTCGCTTCTGTGTGATGTCGCGGCTGTTCAAGGGCTGTCTAATCCGCAAGCCAAGAGATCAGATCATCAAAGAATTGGAGGCGCAGTTTCGAGAGCATCGAATCAACGCCATTCACTTTTCTGATGACAACACGTTCAGAAACGATGCGGAGGCCCTTGAGCTTTGTGAGATAGTCATGTCCGTTACCAACGGCAAGGGCATTCCCTGGCGATGTGCCACCCGGATAGACACGCTCAGCAGGCTTTCAAAAAGCACGTATGAGAAGCTGGTCGCCAGCGGTTGCAAAGGCGTCGTGGCCGGAATAGAATCAGGCGTCGACAGGGTCCTGAAACTGATGAGTAAAGGTATCACCGTTTCCCAGATACACGAGGCGCTAAGGGTGATAGCCGATAATGGGCTGGATGAGAGCCTGTTCTTTTTTCTTTTTGGCTTTACCGGTGAAAGAAAAGAAGAGACGGAGGAAACGCTTGCGCTGGCTCGAAAAATCCGTCAAATGCTTCACCGTTGCGACATAAGTTTGCATGTGTACTTCCCCGGCGCTTCGGACGCGAGCTGGCTCGCTTCGGATATTTCGCCGGCAGAGGCGTCACGGTTGTCCGAAGTCTTTGCAAGGTACTACGCGGATCACATAACAAACTATCGCATTGCCGGAACGAGCATGAGGACTTTGCGGTACTACTTTGGCGCCAGCAGGCGCAGTGAAATTGAACCGGCGGGCCGGATGAGGCTGCTGCGCCGTCTGCACCGAAAGCTGGCGGGGCTGAGAGTCAAATACGGCATTTTTGCCCTGCCTGTGGAGTATTATTTTTCGAGCGTCGTTCTCAAGAATATCAGGAAATGGATGGGGCGCATCAAACTTGGCCGCAAACGACACCGGCAGCCTGAAAACGGGGCAACGGTCTAAAGTATGACGCGCCCAGTAAAGAAAGTTGATTTACCTATGTCCTTGTCACAAATGGACTTACGTTCAATGGCCGGGCGATTTATGGTTGCATGGCTCCATACAGGCATCAACAATCTGGCGTTCTGAAACGCCTTATATATAGCTGTGAGTATATTCTCTAATTTACAGGGTAATTAGGGACGGATTCGGAGTATGAATTGCGGGTCGTCAAAACGCTCAAGAGCCGGCGGCAGTGTACTGGTACTGGTTCTGATAGTAGTGTCAACTTTGACTATACTATCCGTAGGGCTGGCCTATAGAATGCGGATTGAGATGAAACTGGCCTGGTCAAATGCCCGCAGAACACAATCGTACTATCTGGCATTAGGCGGCGTTGAAAGGATAAAGGCGCTTCTCAGTCAAGAAGAGCTCTCGCCGGGGGTTATCGCCCGGATATGCCAGTTCAGCGGCACGGCCGAAGAAGAGCAGCTCTTCGAACAGCTTCAGGCCCCCGATGAGACTGCGAGAAGATTTCTGACATACAGCCTCAGAGACGAACAAGGATACTTGAATGTTAACAAATCGGATCCCGCCAGTTGGGAGAAGCTGGAGATTCTCAGCAGGGAATGTCGCGCCGGCATCCTTGACTGGATAGACAAGGATGGCGACACGAATCCGGAGGGTGCGGAGACTGATTTCTATGAACGTCTGGCGCCTCCCTACATTTGCAAGGACGGTCCCTGTGTAGCTCTGAAGGAGCTGCTCTATTCAAAGGGTGTAACATACTCCATGTATACGGGAGAAGATTTGAACAGAAATTCCTTCTTGGACGAGAATGAGAAAGACGGGTTGGATAGAATGCCTGCCGATAACGAGGACAATACCCTCGAAATGGGTTTGGTCGACATCTTCACTGTTTGTGGCGAGGGCAAAATAAATATAAATACGGCGCCCGGCGTGGTCTTGGCCGCATTGCCGGGACTGGACGCCTCAGTCGCTGAGGTGATACTTGGGCGCCGTTGCGGTCCCGACGGCAAGCCCGGTACCGAGGATGACGTAGGCATAGCTGGCGCCGAAGAAATTGCAAGCGTGGAAGGTCTAACACAGCAGCAGGCTGAGCTGTTACAACAATACTGCGGCTTTGATTCCGAGTGTTTTCGGATTTTCTCCTGCGCCGGCTCGCCAGATGCCCCCGAGTGTTGCCTGATGGCCACGGTAAGATATACGGAGGATGGATCCCGCATACTATCTCTGGAGAGACTTCTGTGATGAAGGGCGGAAGAATCAGAACAGACTGGGGGGCATTGAGCTTGGCACACGACGGCAGCGCTGTTGTCTGTCTACAATCGAATGATACGGCGCGGTGTGTGGTTTTTGGCTCGTTAGAACGGCTCAAACAGGCGATTGACAGCAGGAAGATATCGGTGAAAAAATGGGCTGTGGCCGTTCCCAGAAATTCGTGCATTCTAAAACCTCTTACTTTGCCCGCAACGGATTTGGCCGAAGCTGCCAAGATGGTTCAGTTTGAACTGCCCTCTTTGGTGCCGCTACCGTTGGAGGACATTGTCTATGGGTGTACGGTTCTGAGAAGACAGGATAACATGCTGAACGTATTGGTATGCATCTTGAAAGTGAATACGCTGAACGACCTTCTGGAACCATACCGGGCCGTTGGAATAGAACCATTTAGAGTGGTGTTGGAGCCTTTGGCAATCCTAAACTGGTTCAGCGGCATGGATAAAGCGCCGGCAGGCCCTTCCATAAGTGTTGTCGGAAACAATCACCGTGGGGTGGTTCTAACCTCTGTCGACAACTGCCTTCAGAAGGCAAGTGAGATAACTTCAGCCGGCACAAACGCCACAACGCTCGTCGATGAAATACTGCGGGAGGTGTCGGATCAACGGGGAGAGCTGTCCCCTTTGGCAAGAAGCAACGCGGCGACTTTGCTTGCCGGGACGGAAGAATACGTGTCTGAGATAAATAAGAGGTTTCGTTCGGCGGCTTCCGATAGCGCCGGCAACGCGGAGGCGGTTCTTCTCGCCGATCCAAAGGTGACCTGCTTCGAGAACCAGCAACAGGACAGCGACGATCATAGCTTCAGCTACGAAGCGGTCGTGGCGACAGGCTTATTCGACCTGGTCAAGAATTCGAAACTGCCCTTGTTTAATCTGCTTCCACAAGAATACCTGAGAAGGTTCCAACAAAAAGCCTTGTTTTTCAACTATCTGTTCGTGGGCTCGACGTTCTTGGTCTTGATTCTGCTGCTTTGGCTCTCTTTATGCGTGATGAACTGGAGAATAGAGCGGAAGTCCCGCGCAATCGAGGCCCGAATGGCCCCCATAAAGGGCATTGCCAGCGTCGTTGACAAGAAGCGGCAGCGCGTCAGAGCAATATATGGCCAGTTGTCCAACCGAGGCTTGATAACGCAGATATTCGAAGAACTTTACAAATATACTCCCAAGAATATTTCTATAAGCGCGTTAACCTTCTCACCGAGTAAAGGCGGGGCCTCGGTCATGATAGAGGGTCAGGCCGGGTCGCTTTCCGATGCCTTTGAATATGGTGAAGCCATGCGTGAAGCTTCTTTGCTGAGCGAAATGCAGCTTCTAAAAGCCCAGGTAAGCCCCCGACCAGGTGGAAGCGTGGCGGAATTCAGAACGCAATGTCTTATTCGGATTGACTGATTCAATGGTTACCCACAGGAACAATCGTCAGAAGCTGTTAGCGATAATTACTGCTGCCACAATCATCTGTGCGGTCATTTTCATGGCCATAATCGAGCCTCAGTTGAGCCGGCGCAGAGTACTGCTTGAGCACATGCATGATTTGGAATTGAAACTGACCAGGATGGAAGCCGATTTGCTCGTAAGAGACCGAATAGATCAAATCTACTCGCGTGTTGAGCCGTTGATAGCCAGCAGGGGCACTGAACATCAAGAGCAATCGCTGCTCATCCGTCAGCTCGGTGAACTGTATGGCAAGCTGGATGTAAAGATCCGGTCGGTAGTGCCGTTGCTTACGGCCAATGAGGAGTTTTATAGCCGTTTGACGGTCAAAATCGAAATGTCCGGCCAAATAAGAAGCATTCTCAATTTCATCTCGGCTGTTGAAACACACCCCAATCCTATAAGGATTGAAAAGTTCGACCTGAAGACCAAAGACGCTGTGGACCACGTACAGGCGTCATTTTTGATTACTAAAGTTGTGGCGAAAGCCGAACCCGAGGCAGACTGAATGTTGAAGAAGCTGATGGACAGACTCGTGGATCGCTATGGCTCCTGGCGATTGGTACATGCGGCGCTGGCGGCCCCGGCCATTGTCTTATTAATCGTGCTTATGCTCGGATTAGTGCTGCCCGTTCGGTTAAGCTCCGACAGTCATATTGACGCCTTGAATGCGAAAGGAACGACTGCAATTGACATGTCCAAAGCTTTGGAGCCGTCTGCCGGTGATTTCCAAGCCCTCGCCAAGGTGTTCAGGCCCAGCCTGTTCAAGGCCTCAGCCTCGCTGGGTGATAAACCCATGGCCGACAGGACCATTGAAAAAATAAGGTCCCAACTTACACTCAAGTGTATCACGCAGATAAGGGGCGAGCCGGTCGCATACGTTCATATCAAGGGTATCCGGTTGCAACAGTGCAGGGTCGGCGATTCGGTCGGCGATCTTTTCACGGTCCTCGATATCAACAAGGGAAGCGTCGAAATATCAATTATAGGTCATAAAGTGACCTTAACACGTTAAATGAACAGGAGATTATGATGATTGTTCTTACCAAGAAGGTTGTGACGCTTATGGCGCTTGTCTGGCCGGTCATCTCTTTGGGCGTCGATAACGGTGGTCGGGGTGTCGCATTTGACCCGTTCGCCTCCGGCGAGGCAAATATCACGCCGTTACAGCACAATACCACTGACACAAGCCCGGTCATTCCGGAGATACAATTCAATAATGATGAAATCTCTATGGTGTTTCAGATTATAAGCGATGCGACCGGATGGAGTATTTTCCCCACAGAGGGCGTAAGCAAAGCCAAGATAAGTCTCTGGGCCCATGACATCACCGCCCAGGAGCTGCTTGATACCGTTGTAAGACTGGCCGGTTTCCTCTATTACCGTCAGCAGGGTGACATTATTACGGTAATGACCTATGATGAGTATATGCAGCATCACGGACTCACCGAGAAGGTAATTGAGGTGGCGTATGCCGACGCGACCTCCCTGTCTGTCGTAATTAAGCCGTTCCTGACCAAGCTTGCCAAGATTGTTGTGCACAAGGAGACGAACACCATTGTCTTGTACGAAACTGAGTCAAACCTCAAGTCAATCGCAGGCGTAATAGAGAAGTTGGACGTCCCTGCGGAAGATGTCGGCGTAGAGGTCATCAACCTTAAATACGCGGATTGCGAAAGCTTGGCTGGAGTCCTGCAACAGGTTTTTACAGGACAGAAGCAGATGACGATGAACAGAGGGCAGGATGCAGGCTATACAGATGAACCGTCCGGCAGCGGCGACAAGAAGCCGACCACCGTCCAGGCGCGGGATATCCTGGTTCCCTACGAACAGGTGGGCATATTCGCCGTTGTTCATGCAAACCAACTCGTGGTCGTCGGCGTGAAATCGGACGTGGAGAAGGTAAGAGAGCTGGTGGCAAAAATCGATGTTTACGGCGCCGATATGGTCCTGGAGGTGATCGATCTCGAGTACGCTGACTCGCAAGTCGTGGCACAGACCCTTCAGGAAATATTCACGCCCAAGGAGCCCAGGATAACGACCAAGAGCGGAAAGAAAATGACGACCCCAACGGAAGCAGCGTCCCCTGCACGGCCGCCACAGCAGGGAGTTGAAATTGAGGGCGTGCTCTTTACCCCAGCGGCACAGGTGGAAGTGTTTTCTATCGGCCGGACCAACCAGTTAATAGTAAAGGCCTTCAGAAGCGACATCGAAAAGGTCGAAGAGCTTGTTGAGAAGCTCGATGTTTTTGTTGAGCCCACCACCAAGAGTTATCACTTCGTGTATGTCGATGCCGCCGAGGTGTATCAGGGATTGGAACAGATACTGGATATCTACAGCCGCTATGGCGGCTCCTACGGCGCAGGAGCACAAGGCACCGGCGGCCGCGGCCGCGCAGGTTATGGTAAAGAAAGCGGCCTTACACTGGTCGAGAGGACGAACTCAATCCTTCTCACGGGCCCGCCCTCGGCCCACCGAATCATGGAAAGCATACACCGGAGTGTTGACCAGCCCGGCTTGTATGAGGCCGGTTTGATACGAGTCTATAAGATCCAGAATGGAGACGTCGAGGAAATCGCCAAGACGGTTCAGACACTGATAGAGGGCCGGGGCGAAACCCGAGAAAAGCCCGGCGAGGCGAAGTATGCACCAACGGAAGGCGGCCCTGCCGCACCCAAGCCGCCCGCGGGACCCGCCGGGGCGAAAATGGAGCAGACCGAGGAGTTCGTGCCGCAGATCGAGGGCAAGGTTTCCGTGAACAAGGCCACCAATTCGATAGTTGTGCAGACGACCGACCGCCTGCACCGTCAGATTGAACAGCTCATCAAGGAACTTGACATCCGCAGAAAACAGGTCCTCATAAAGGCCATGATTGTCGTAGTGACCACCACCGACGATACCGACTTTGGAGTCGAGCTTGGCTATTTCGATGGGGACCTGATTTCCTTTACGGCCTTCGGACTGTCGCAGATTGATCCTGCTACCGGCGCGCGGGACATCATCGCGGGCCCCGGCGGGACCGCTGCGGTGCTGGAGCCCGACAAGCTCCAGGTTCTGGTAAGGGCTCTTCAATCCAAGGACAACATCCGAATAGAGTCGGCGCCACAGGTGCTGGTCAATGATAATGCGGTCGGCCTCATTCAGGCCGTCGCCGAGGAACCATACAGGCGAGCCGACCAGGGCGAAACAACGACTGTCACATCGTTTGGCGGCTTCGTCGAGGCGGGTACGCAGTTCGCCATCACTCCCCACATCAGTGACTATGGGTATCTGCGAGTGGAATATCAAATCACGCTCAATGCCTTCGCCGAGAGAGCCGACCCCACGCTGCCGCCCCCGCGCAACACAAATACCATTCAAAGCGAGGCCACGGTCCCCGACTGCTCCACCATTGTCGTGGGCGGCATTCAATCGTCAAATCAAAGCGACAGTGTTGATAAGGTGCCGATTCTCGGTGACATTCCGCTGCTCGGCTTGATATTCAGAAACACGATAGTGAGAAACGAGTACAGGACCACTTACCTGTTTATCACCACGTCCATTATGAAGAGCGAAGATTTCAGCGACCTTATCGACATCAGCAAGAAGGCACATGACGAAGTTAACGAGGCTCGCGAGGGTCAAACGGAACCGGAACCGGAAAATGGCAAATAGGGGCCCCAATCACGCGGCCACCCTGGTGGCAATACCGGTTTTCAACGAAGTCAAATATGTCGACGAAGTATTGAAGGCCGTTCGCAGGTATTCGCATGCCATATTGGTTGTGGATGATGGCAGCACGGATGGTACGCGTGAGGCGCTCGGCGAGCATGCTGATGTTCAGATTGTTTTCCATGAATCGAACGAGGGATACGGACGGAGTCTCATTGATGCTTTCCACTTTGCTCGCCGGCACAAATTCGATTGGGTGATAACTATCGATTGTGACCATCAGCACGAGCCATCCTGCATCCCTCAATTTTATTGCGAGATAAAAAAGGATGATGCTGATATTATAAGCGGCTCGCGCTACCTGGACCCGGCAGGTCCCAACTCAACCGTGCCGGCCGAGAGAATTGCCATAAACAAGAAGATAACCCGAATACTCAACGAAAATCTGGGCCTGAAATTGACCGATTCCTTCTGCGGCTTCAAGGCCTACCGGACCAGCGATGTTGCGGCGCTTGACCTGACCGAAAAGGGCTACCGATTCCCGCTTCAGTTGTGGATTCGGGCGGCGCGCGCAAGGCTGAAAATCCGTGAAATTCCGGTGCCTTTGATATACCATGACCCCGAGAGAAACTTTGCCGGTGTTTTGGAAGACCCGCAGTACCGATTCAATTATTATATGGAAATAATCGAAAAAGAGCTGGGATACAATGTTGGTCAAGACATTACAGGAGCTGACCTTACCGGAGCAGGAAAATCTCGTATTTGTACATCCTGAACCCTGCGAATGGTTTTCCCTTCCGGCCGAGAACAAGTCCCGCCTTCAAAATCTGCCGGACAGGACAAAGTCACGCGATGAGCTTCTTGCGATGGCCCGCAATTATACGCGAGAACTTGCCGCCGGTCCCTGCCCAGGCGGCGCTTGCGACAATATCATCACAACGGGGCATCAGCCCACCTGGCATCACTGTGGCATCTGGGCCAAGGACCTGACCGCCTGCAAACTTGCCAAGGCCGTGGGTGGGACCGCCCTGCACCTCGTTTTGGACCACGATATTTGCGATGTCGGTCTTGTGCTGCCGGAAAAGGATGGTGCGGGATACTGGCATTTCCGGAAAGTTGAAATTGAGCCCGAGCAACATAACGTCCTGCCTGAGCTGCGGCCGCCGCCGGGCGAGGCACAAGTAAGGGCTTTTCTCGAAGCCGTTGTCAGTGGGCATCCGGAGCGATTCTGCAGTGACATCTGGCCCAGGTGCGGAGTCTTCGCAAATAGCCGACCGCCGCGCTTCGAAAACCTCGCGCATTTGGTTACGTATCTTCAATACGCTCTAAACTCAGCATTAGGCCTCGAAATGCTTTATCTGCCCGTATCGGAGCTTTCCGAGAGCAGAGCTTTTCTTGATTTCGTCACGTCCATAATCTCGGAGGCCGCTGACTTCGCTCGCTCCTACAATGACGCCGTCGCCGCGAACTCAGACAAACGTAAGACAAAACGGCCCAAGGCGATTGGACCTTTGGCGTTTGATAAGCCGACCGGACTAATTGAGCTGCCATTCTGGCTGATTTCATCCGACGGTACACGCACATCGCTGTGTGTCGCATCCAAAACGCCCGACAAAATCAGAATCGGTACCGCTTCTGCAGAATTGGGCGACCTCGATTCCGGCCAGGCCGCCGGTAGAGCGGACCAGTTGAACGACATACTAAAGAAACACGGATACCTCGTAAGGCCCAAGGCGGTTTCACTGACCCTTTTCGTTCGACTGTTTCTGGCGGACTTGTTTGTGCACGGCGTCGGCGGAGCTTCATACGAACCTGTCACCGACTACATCATCGAGCGCTTCTATAAGATAAAGCCGCCGCGATTCGCTGTGGCAACGTGCACCATGAGACTCCCTTTAGCGGCCCCCCCCGATTCTGCTGAGCGCGATATATCCGGGCTAAAGCACAAGCTGCACCGCATAAAGCATAGTCCCGAAGAGTACATTGCCGAATCGGCACTTGCCTGCGAGCCGGTGGCATCTTTGCTTCAAAGCAAAAAAGAGCTGATTGCAAAAGCCACAGACCCTGCTGCCCCGCCCACCGTTAGAAAAACGGCGTGGAACTCACTTTCCATAATCAACGACAGACTGTATGAATACGCCGGAGACGCCGCCAAAGTGTTGCAAAGAGAAGCTGCCCAGGCCGAGAAGCGCCGAGCCTCCGACGAGGTTCGCACCAGCCGGGAGTTCTTCTTTGGCCTGTTTGCGGAACAAAGACTTCGCGAGCTGGCCGACTCAGCATTCTTCAATACGCGGCAGGCGGTAACCTCCAGATTTGCTGTTTCCGATACGGAAAGGCGCCTGCAATGAAAAAAATCATGATTGTTGCCCCACACCCTGATGACGCTGAACTGGCGATGGGCGGCGCAATAGCCGGGATGATAGATGCCGGCTGGGATGTGACCATCGTGGATTTGACCGACGGTGAGCCGACGCCTTTCGGTTCAAAGGAGCTGCGAAAACAAGAGACCGACAAGGCAAATGAAATTCTCGGCATAAGAAAACGGCTGTGCCTCGATATGCCTAATCGTTACCTGCAGGCCACCCTCGAGAACCGAAGAAAGCTGGCCGAGGTCATAAGGCGCCATCAGCCGGATGTGCTGTTTGGGCCGGTCAAGCCCGACTACCATCCCGACCATGTCGCCGCCGCCGATCTGATAGTGGCCGCTCGCTTCGAAGCCAAATTCCACAAGACCGATATGCAAGGTGAGCCGCACTGGGTATCTCGCCAATACCACTATTATTCAATCCACAGGGGACATTACAATAAACCCTCTTTCATCATTGACATAACAAGCCACTGGCAGAAGAAGATCGACGCCATTGCGGCCTACGAGAGCCAGCTAAAGAATACAGGGGCTGAGCCTCTTGCCTTTCTCGAAAAGATGGAAACTATCGGTCGATACTTCGGTTGCTGCATCGGATGCAAATACGGCGAGCCCTTCGCCGCCGATGACCCTCTGCCGATAAAGCAGATGATGTCGCTGGCCGATCTGTGTTAGGCCCAGAAACACCCGGTGCGGTCTTGTCGTTCGGCCGGCTGCCTTGGCTGCATGATATGCTGCACATACCAACTGCGAAGAACGCCGAACCTTCAGTCTCACGCTTTTCGGTCAATTCACGTAGCCGTATCAGGTAAATCATGGTACAGCGGATGAAGAGTTGTTTTGAAAGGCATAAAGCCGCCGCCACGCCGCTGCTGTTCGGGCCCAGTCCGGTTCTGCCGCAAAAAGGTCGTCGCTTAGAATCTTCGGCTTGGCTTGTACCTCAACGACTTGCCAAGGCACATCCGGATGTGCAAACTCCTCTGCATCAGGCATACTGCAGCGGGCGCTGAAAAGCCAGCGCGGCCCCACCGGCCAGATGTCCGATCTGGACCGAAGCATAAGGCTGCCGCCAAACACTTGACCAACCGCTTGTTCAAGGCTGGCAGACCACGTCCCGTCATCCCCGACAAACTGAACCACCAGTACGCCGCCATCCGTCAGCCTGTCCCGCACCGTTTCCAAAGCCTCGCGTGTAAAAAGGTGAAACGGAAGCCGTTCCGACGTACAAACGTCAAGAAAGATAAGGTCCCACCGTTTGTCTGTTCCAGCAAGGAAGGTCCGCCCGTCGGACAAGGTTACGTCGCCGCCGAAGCCGAAGTCCCGCCGCGCCACCTCTGCTACGCGGGGATCCACCTCCACTGACTCGCAAACAAGGCCATGGGCCTCAAGCAGCCTTGGGGCAAGACCAGCCCCCAGCCCGATAACAAGAGCCGTTTTCGGCCGCCGGCTGAGCCTCAGCCCAACCTCAAGCAAGTAGCCGTGCTCCAGGCCCTGCCACCGTGAAATGTCTCCCACAAGGGCGCTTTGCGGCAAGCCGTCAATCAAAAGTACGCGCCCACCTTCGACATCTCGAATCTCAATCTGCCCGTGTCTTGACTGGATAACGTTTCTATTCTCTCCGGCCAGCCACAGAACAACCGCAAGGGCCATAACTGCGGCCATCAGGACGGCAACTATCCGACGCCGCTCTTTCCAAACGCCCGGCAACAGAGAAAGCAAAAGAGCGGCGGCAATTAACAGATAGGATTTGCTCAGCCCCAGGCGCGGCAGGACAGTCAATCCGATCAACAGGGCCCCGCCGATGCCCCCCGCACTGCCGCAGGCCAACACAGCACCGGCCCAGCTCCCGGCGACGGTTTCTTTGCCCGCCTTAACCAATACCGGTGTCACCATGCCGAGCAGCATCATGGGCAGAGACTGGGTGACTGCTGCTGCAACGAGGGCGCCTAAGAGAAGTGAGTGAGTAGCCGCCCAGCGCATCGCCGGACCGTAGGACCGCGACAGTAAAAGCAGCACAGCGGCCGCAAGAGTCAGCGACCAGACAATCACTGAACCGGGACGAACCCTGTCGGCCAGTGTGCCGCCGAGAAGGTTGCCGACCGCCAATGAGCCGAGTGCAACGGCCAGCAGAGCCGCCCAGGCGACCGAGCCGCTGCCGAGTGCCGGCGCCATGGTCCTGGCCGCCAGGACTTCCAGCCCCAGTACGGCCGCACCTACAACGGCCGCAACCACAAGCAAGTAAAGGCGCGGCATTATAAAATCTTGTGGCTTCACGCTGCTTTTCAGACTACTGTTCCATAAGTTTGCGGTCTAATCGGACAAGTTCGCCTTGCGAGGCAATCCAGAAAGCGTGCGGAGTCTCAACGACGGCGTGAGGGGTATCACCACCCAGGGGTCCTATCGCCCAGTTGCCGTCCTTCCAGGCCGATAAGAGGACCCAGTCACCTGTCCAGGGCCTGGTGTGGCCGGACTCGGTGAGGTCCTGCTCCCACAAACAAGACCTGCTCTCGAACTCCCACCGACGCGCTTCGTCCCCGGGCGCCGTCTCGAAAGGGCATTCGCCGGTGGCCAAATCGTATCGGCCGCGTTGAATGGTTTGAGGGCCTTGCTCCTCGCGCGGACCCTGCCGCAAAAGCGTCAATGATTTGGCGTCGTCGGCCAGCTCGATACTGAACACCTGCCCCTCCACGATCCGCCGCCATTGCCCCGGACCCAGATATACACCTTCGCTGGCCGCAACGAATACTTTGTCACCCACTGCAACCAGTTCATGCGCGCCGCGGTGGTTCCACGGATAGTCCGGTCCATCAATCGGCTGCGCCGGTTCGGGCAACTGGACGGGGAATTTCCACCTGCCTTTGCTGAAGCAGCCGAGGCCCCACGGTCGGGCGGTCTTCGTCTCGCGTGGGTAGTAAGCATACTCCATGGCAGCACCTCTGTAAGGACGCGGCTCAAAGAGGACCCACACGTCGCCGTCCGGCGTGACCGCCATTCGCCGGACCGGACATGCCGTCCCGATTCGTTCCGGGCTCATGTATGACCACTGCAAGGTGTCTTCGTCGAAGACACTGATACCCTGCTGGCCGACGACGCCGAATGATTGGTTGGTATAGCCGACCCAGAACTCATTGCCGCGGCTGACCGCCGCACTTAGCATGGGATTCTTCAATTCCGCCTGCGGGTCCAGGAATCGCCACGTTTGCTTCTTGTCATCCCACCTATGCACACCCCGATTACTCGTGACAAGGATTTCGCCCTTGTCCGCAACCATACGGATGAGCCGGTCCGCATCGAAGTGTTCGTAGGGGTCAAACTCCCGCCACTTGCCGGCACCAATGTCGAGCAACGAAACACGGCCATCCAGTTTATACTCGAAATTGTACGAATGGCCGTGCGAGCGGCTTCCGGAAAAAAGAAATACGCGCGTGCCATATCTGGCCAATTCAAGCGGCATCTCAGTGGGAGCATCTTCCCGTCCCTGGTCGGCTGGCCCGTTGCCGGTGGCTGGCAGGGGCCGGACGAAGACCGTCCATTTGCCCGCCGCAAACCGGGCCAGTATCATAGCCGTCGCCTTCGGGCGATAGATATCGGCACCGACGCCCATGCCGTAGTAAACTTTGTCGCCGGCGACGCCGCTGCCTTCGCGAAATCCAACCCAGAGTTCGTCGCCAACCGTCTGCAGGAGCGTCACCCAGCGAACGGGGTGGCCTTCGATTGCCTCTATGGTTTCCCATTGTGAGGTGTTTGGATCGAACTGCGACAGGCCTCCCGGACCCCACCGATTCTTGTCGGGCTCATAAATGTCAACGCAACCGGCCCACAAACACCCCTGGCAGGGGACCAGTCGAGTGACGATGTTCGAGGCCAGACCATCAGACATTGTGTATCGTCTGGGCCTCTGTCCGGCAGCTCGGCCCACCAGGTAGCTCTGTTCATTGAGGCGAGCGAGGATTCCGCTCCAGCCGGAATAGGGCCCTTTGCGGTCCTTGTAGCCCTCTGTTTGGATGTACCTCAGGAAGTCGGCCGGCTGGTAAGCTCGCCACGTATGGCCTTGGAACTCGACAGAACAAGCCTCCTCAAAAGACTGCCGCTGATCCTCCCTGTCGCCCCGTCGTCCCCCCCATTTGCGCAATATGCCTGGTCCAATGAGAGGGCTGTCGGCGGGCGATGCGGTCGCTTGAACAAAGTCGTCCGGGCGATTGGCAGGCCAGCCTTGGGCGACCGTAAGCCGCCCCGTGATTTCGCCGCTGCTTCTGCCGAAGAGCACGCCACACCTGCCGTAGTCTGCCGCGACGTTGTTCTCGTTGACCTTAACGTTGCGCGGCTGGCCGGCATAGACAAAAACGTTTACAGCATCTTTCGGTATTGCGTCGCCGGCACCGGCCAGAGAGCCATCCTGAATCCGCCGAAGTTCAATCCCTCGACAAAGCTGGGTTGCTGCTATTGCGAAGAGGAACCAGCCCACAACTACCGTAGCCATCAGCCGAGCGTAATGCCTTAGCATGACTGACCTGCCTAAGATTGGCACGTTCATTTCAGTATCCCTCCCAAATGAACAATTTAGGATCTGTCAGCAAGCTTTTCAGCTTTTTCGTCCTTTCCGCCCATATTCCTCAAAAAAACATATCTCCTTGAGCGGTTTTCGACCCTTCGCCTCTCGAAAAGCCGACTTTGAGGCCGGATAGCCCAATGGGACCACCATCACGACGTTAACGTCATCGGGCACCTTGACTATTTTCTTAACCTGCTTGTCATGAACCGCCCCAACCCAGCACGTACCCAGTCCTTCATTTCTTGCTGCCAGTATGAGATGGTCGGTTGCTATAACAGCATCACGCCGGCCAGCCTCATCTTGCCAGGGCTGATAGCCACTGCTGCACTTTACAGCACAACAAACCAGGACTACTGGCGCTTCTGCGGCAAAGTCCTGTTCATAACACGCACGGGCTATCCTCTTTTTCTTTTCTTCATCTGTTACCACGACGAACCGCCAGGGCTGTCTATCACCCCCGGATGGTGCGATCCGCGCAGCTTCGAGAACTCGACCAAGCACATCATCTGGGATGCGTCTCTTCAAAAACCGCCTGACACTGCGTCTTGTCCTTATCACGTCGTAAAACTCCATCTACTCTGCTCCCTTGAGAATTCAATCCCGGATTGACAAATTATTTTGGCGCTTCCGATAAATATGCTGTGTCATCATATTTGGCGATTTGAGACCCGGCCTTGGAAGCGGTAATCCGCTTTATCGCCTTGTCTTTATCATAAGGGCTAATACGGCTTCTTCTCACGGCCTCGGCCAGCGTGGCGATGGTGCTGTCATACGTCGCCCGGTCCACAGCATAAGGCGTGGCGTCTTTCCCGCCATGAGCAAACGAATAGCGTGCCGGGTCCTCGTATGAAGGCTTAGCGCCGTAAATAACTTCGCCAACCAGAGCCAAAGCGCGAACGGTCTTCGGCCCCACACCTTCAGTGGCAACCAATTTCTCGTAATTTCCGGGCTTTGTGTCGCACACCTTGGCCAGTATCTTCTCCAAGTAACGGCTGCGAGAAAAATCCTCACATATAACGGGATGCGCCCGAAATTCGGTGTTCTCCAGTTTTAGAAATGTAAGTTGTTCATTCCTGTATTTCAAGCTGATCATCTTGCTAAGGTCGGACGAATGCTTTCGCAGGATTTCAATATCTTTCATAAGCGAATGATAGCCCGATGAGACAAATTCCACACTAAGCTCTCTCGTATTTCTGCTGTCCCGGGCAGTGAGATTCAATGAAGGTCGCCGTTCTGCCGCAGTGACAATGCCGGTGTGAGGCTCACAGACAATATCCTCAATATTGTCAGAAAACCAATGGTAACGACGAGCCGACACATTGGCCGGATTCATTCCCTGTTGTACCACGGTCCAGCTGCCATTTTCAGTGAAGAAAAAACTGTGGTGATATATCTGATATCCATCCTGGACAAGCGAGCTATCCACCTTGGCACTCATCTTCGAATTGTAGACCAGCTTGTCGGCGCAGTGACCTGGCAAACTCAACCTGTCTGCCCAACCAGTGATCTCATCGGGAGTCTTGCGAGATGTTTTACCCTTGCCTCCGCAGATAAAAACACCAAGCTCCCGCTCCCGCCCTCGAATCGCCTCTTTCAACGCCGCCGTCAGTATCGTGGTAAGACCCGAGGCGTTCCAGTCAAAGGCCAGCACAGTGCCTAACGATTGAAACCAGACAGGGTCTGCTATTCTGCGGATGAACTCATCCGGCCCAAACTCCTCTACCAGTACCCTGGTCATTTCGCGGCCCAGTTTGACCATCCTCTCAAACAGCCACCTCGGGCACTTGCCGGTATCAAGAGTAAATGTTGCGATTCCTCTTTGCATACCTTGAAGTCTACCTTTGCACCATCATCAAGTCAATTCGGGAACACCAAATACTTGCCCCGGCAAACCTCGCGGACATTTACCTCAAGATTTGCTTCAGCAAAGCTTTTGTTTCAGGCCACAATAGATATGTCTGACTAACTCCGGTCTTGCTCCTCGGCATAACAGTGCTTCCTAAACCAATTCGAAAGTGTCGCACAGCATTTGCCGAGAAGAATGACACGGAAATGATTTCCCGCAAACCTTTGAATTGGCTGGGCTTACGAAACTGGGCGGTACAGGACTTGAACCTGTGGCCTCCTGCGTGTCGAGCAAAACGGGGCCTTTTCCAAGTATTTGTAATAAAAGCGTTTATGAGCGAAAGTATTTATGGTTGCTGAAGTTAGGTGTGCCGTCGTGTGACGTCCCGTGCCCGGAAAAGACGCAAAAAATGGAAAAGTTATACGGCGAGTTATACGTGCCGCCACAGGCACAAACGTCGGAACCGGAAACAGTAGGGCTGTCGACCTGTGATGGTTGGCAGCGAAGTCGATGCTGGGTGTCCGTTTTCGACCATCCGACAGCCCTTCCCGCAGCCCTTAAGCAGGATCCGCCGGCTTGGTTTTGGCGGGAAGGCCGGCGAAATCATTGGCGAAAAGGGCCCAATCGAGGTAGAATTAGGCTGAAACTCCATTATTTTGAAATTATTCGAAGCCGGCGGAATCTATATCTTTGAAGCAGCCAAATAGACCCGGGGCAACAGGCTGATTTTCGTGGAAAGAACCGATGGACGACTTACTTCTCGTTGAAGCAAGCCAGGCGGGCCACAAAGCTGCTTTCAGCGTGCTAATAGACCGTTATTACAGGAACGTGTACCGCCTCGCGTATCAGTACACGGGGCGACATCATGAGGCTGACGACATCTGCCAGGAAGCATTTTTGCGGGCATTCGGTGCGATAGGAAGCCTGAGAGAGGGCGGCTCTTTCAAAGGGTGGATCTTTACCATAGCGTCGAATCTGCTGCGAAGGCGCATCAAGGACATGAAGGTCGAAAGGCGGTTGGCTGCAAGAGGCGCAAGCACCGACGCGACTGAGTCCGCTGCGGATGGGGATGCAGGGCCATCGGCGAAAATGGCAGCCGAAGAGAGGACGGTAATTGTCCGTCGGCAGGTCCAGGAGATGCCCGAGCAAATACGGCTGGCGGCTATTCTGATTCTTATGGAAGGTCTTTCCCAAAAAGAGGCTGCGGCAGTGCTGGGTTGTTCTGAGGCTACAGTTTGCCGGCGATTAGAGGCAGCGAGAGAATGGCTTAAACCAAGATTGCGGAATCTGATCTAATAAGGGGGCGTATTATGAACGGTAATGATAGAGAAGAGAACCGGATCGAGGCAATGCTTAGAGATTCGTATGGCGAGATTAAGCCTGCTGATTCCTGGGCCGCGCTACGGGGCCGGATCGATCGCCGAATAGAGAACGCGAAACTGCCCGGTGTATCAGCCCTCCAGGGGAGCAGGAGCATTGCTTTCTGGCGCAGAACGGCGCTGGCTTTGGCGGCATGTCTGCTGATAGCCATAGGCTTGCTCATTTACGCGCTTGGATTCGTTCAGGGTGGCAGAGTCGATGGGCCCCTGACCAAGCCGATAAACACCGGCCTGTTCAGCCAGGCCCAGTTGGACCAGTTGAAAGAGACATTCTCAAATGTTCGTCAGTTGTTCGAAGAGCAATCGGCGTGGATTGTGGTGGGCTCCGGCAATGATGCAGAAATCGGGGTAGAGCAAATCGGCCGAACCTGGGACGCCAGCAAGATAGTGGTGGTCCGTCTGGCGGTGAATCTCGAAAAGGAAAATACTGCACCCCGGTTCTTTGATGTTGTCACGTTCCCCAACCAGAGAGCCGATTTTCAACTGCCCCTTGCGGATTCATCGCCTGTAAAGGTCTCTCTGAGGCCGCTGGTTAAGGACAAAGCCCTTGCTGTGGAAATAAGAGCCCAGGTGAACGGCCGGGCAAAATCAGAGACTACAACCACGGTGGACGACAATGTATTCACTTCACTGGTACGTCTGCCTTCCGACGGCGACTGGGTGACCATAAATGGGATAGCACGATCGGTGTCGAGTATTTGACAAGGGTGAGCCATGAAGCCAGTATCTGCCACAATCTGGTCGGCCTTGATGGTGTTGCATCTATTGTGGGCGCGGCCTTGCCGCGCGTCGTTTCTTGAGATGAGCCTCGAGCGAAACTCAATTTACACCCCAGGTCGTATGCGTCTGGTCATGAAACTGGCAGACGAGGCTGCTGTTCAGGGCAGCTATGCAGTTGGGATTAGCGTTGTAACGGAAGAAGTAATCATTAGAAACCAAATCCTGCCTGTGGCAAAAGATGCTCCTGCGGTCTTCGAGTTGGATTTTCCTGCGGTGCGCAATCGCACGAATGTTCGATGTCGCGCAGAACTGTCTATCGACGGGAATTTTATTGAAGCGAGGGAAGAACCGTTGCTGTTGTGGCCGCCCGTGGCGCCCATAGAAAAGGCGGCGGGAAACAAGACAATATGGGTGTTTGACGTTTCCGGCGGTCTCCAGAGGATATTCAAGGATTTACAGGTAAGCTTCAGCGACGCCACTTTTCAGGCCATCAGGGATTTTCAAATGCCTGACATTGTATTCGTCGGCGAGAATCTCGGTCTCAAGAGTTTCGACACGTTGTTAAGTCGAATTTTGGTTAAAGACGAAAATCTAAGGGCGCTTGTCTTCTTGCGGCAGGAGGTATTTCCCGAAGCCTGGCCGGTCCAGGCGCTTTCTACGGAGGCATCGGCCCAGAGTATTTCCTGTGACCCGAACCGTCCTCTGCTATCGGGCTTGAACAGATTTGATATAATGAACATGCTGAGCGGCGTTACCCCGGTCGGGATAACTACGCCAAAGGACGAAGAATGGGAATTGGATTGGCATATCGGCGAATCGGGAAAAGGCGAGAAACAAACAAGCGGATACCTCGCAGTAGTCAGGCAGACCGGACTGACCACCGTCTACTGTCAGGTTCCCATAACAGGTGATTTTGCGAAGGAACCACGTTCAGCAGTTTTACTAAGAAACCTTTTACACTTTGCGTATGGCGAGTGCGTTCCGCGTAACCGCTAAACTATTGTCTTTAATCGAAGGAGAAATCATGAAAGCCTCACGCTGTCTAACTGCGGCGGCGACGTGTCTGGTCATCGTGGCCGGCGGCGCCTTCGGCCAAATGGACGGAAATTCACCAATGGAAAAGCCAACTGCCGAACCAAACTCCGTCACCAGCGTGACCATCGCCATTATGGATTTTGAGTCTGCTGCGCCCGGCAATCCTGAACTCGGCACACAAATCAGTGACATCGTGACGGCCAGACTCAGCATTTACGACCAGTTCAAGCTGGTGGAACGAAAGAAGCTGGAAGAATTGCTCAGGGAGCACCAACTGAATCTGACCGGCATGATAGACACGAATCAGGCGGTCAAGGTCGGGAAACTTGTCGGCGCAAGAATAATGATATTCGGTCGGGCCTTTCCCGTGGACAAGGACCTTTACCTGGTCGCCAAGATTGTGGGCACAGAAACCAGCCGGGTCAAGGGTGTAATCGCCAAGGGCAGCCTGGAAAGCAATCTGTCGGAGATTATGGGCCAGCTGGTTGATAAGCTGGTCACGGGGCTGGAGCAATGGACACCGCAATTGCTGCCCCCTAATGAGAAGCTGGTCAATAAGATCGCCGTACTGAAGCGCCGGCTGGCGGGCAGGGAACTGCCGACCGTAGCCGTTGTTGTACCCGAAACGCACGTTAATCGGCGAGTTGCTGACCCTGCCGCACAAACCGAGATAAAGCGGGTCTTCGAGGAAGTTGGCTTTAAGGTTGTCGATGTCAGAAACGCCGGCGAATCGAAGGACCCCTATCTCAAGGATGCGGATATAATGGTGACCGGCGAAGGCTTCAGCGAGTTCGGTACGCGCATCGGAGGTCTGGTAAGCTGCCTTGCCCGTCTGGAAGTTCAGGCGACTGAGCGCCAGACCCACAGGATAATAGCCTCTGAGCGGACGACTCGCAGAGCGGTGGATTTGTCCGAAGCCATCGCCGGCAAGACCGCCCTACAGGCCGCCGGACACGAACTCGCAATTAGACTTGTCCAGAGAATAACTCAAGAGACCGAAGACCGGAAAAGCCAGTAAGTGTTTGTCTTTCAGGACCAAAAGTATTGGTCGAACAGAAGCCAACGACAGTAAAAGGCCAGACCATGTGGACTAAGCGCCTGGTGGTTTATGTCCTCACAATTGCGCTTCTGTCGAGTTCGGGCAGAGCCCAAGAGCAGATAAGTTACGCCCTTTTCGCTCTTGAGTGTCCCAAAGAAGACACAGTGGCAAAGGACCTGGCCAGTGATATACAGAGTCTCTTGTTTGCGACCCTTTCGAACTCGAAGGGCATTTGCCTAGTGGAAAGGGCGCAACTTAATCTGGCCCTGAAAGAGCTCGGCCTTGCTTTGGGATGGTGGACGGGTCCCGATGAAACACTTGAAATAGGCAAACTCGTCGGTGCAGACCTTGCGCTTGTCGGATCCGTGTGTCGCGCGAACGAGAAGTACGTTCTGATTGCCAAGCTCGTGGACCTGCATACGGCCGTGATAAGGGACATTACAATTCTGTCAATGGACAGAGAAGGGCTCGATCAAGAGGTCAATGCCCTCAGTCAGTTTGTCCTTCAGTCAGGCAGGCAACAGAGAGCATCCGGCAAAAGGGTCTTTCTTGGCATCGGCGGCTTTGAAGACCTCAGCATAAACAGCCGGTATAAAGACCTTGGGCAACAGGTGAGGGACTTCCTCCAGCAATCTTTTGCTGGCAGCACTACAACCGTATTGGAGAGAGCCTTGGTTGGTCCAGTCTTGAATGAGCTCACTCTGAAGCGAGCCGGCCTGATCGAAAGCGCTGATACGGAATCATCCCCTCTGCCCGCTTTCGTTCTTGTTGACGGTGTCTACCAATCCTTTCGGGAAAAACGAACCGAAATATCTATGGTATTGCGAATCCAAAAGGTAGGAGGTCCGAGGCGCACTGTGACGATTGAGGCTGAGCCTGGCGAATCTCTGTACGCACAGGTTCTATCCGCCGTCGAATGCGCTCTTAAGGAAGGTCTTGACACGAGGCTAAATGCATCCAGAGAGGCGGAGTCTCGTGTCCAATTGGAACTTGGGAAGGAGCGCTCGCGGCTGACTTACATGAACACCTCGTACCCGCGATTAGGGGGACGTCTGGGCGGTTATTTGCCGTATGAGGAAAAGCAAAAAAGGCTTCAGAACATCAAACAGGCAATCCAAGCGTTTGAATCTGCCGTTCTCTTGGACCCCGAATGTTATGAGGCCCGGCTTATGCTCGGCATCTGTCTTTGTGACCGCGATGTTGCTGAATATGAAAGGGGACGGAATCTCTTCCGCGTGGTTATCGCCGGCGCGAAAGACCAAAGGCTCAAAAGCGTTGCAAAGTTTCGGCTGGGAACATCCTACATGACACAAGCCGGGGATGAAGAGGATGAAAACCGCCGGATAATATATGAGCAGACGGCATTTGACCTCCTATCTGCCCTGCTGCAGGAAGTCCGCAGCCCAGACCACCGATCCTGGATTCTGGACCACATGGAATCTCTCTACGAGGCACTACATCACGCTGGCAGGAGGACATTAAAAGAGAGGCTTGAGTTTCAGAAATCACGTATCCTCAATGGTTGCGAACTGGCCGAACAGCGAGCCAGAGAAGGATTATACATAGATGCGTACGGCCTCTCTGATTGCTATTTCAATAAGACATCGCGTATTCTGCAAGCTGACAAAAAGGCTACAGCAAGCCACTTCGTCAACATAATTAAGGAGGTTGAACGGGAGCATCCTCATCTTGCGCCCTATTTTGTCGTCACGTTCGTGACACACCAGGAACCGGACCCGAATCGGACCGAACTACTCAGCAGGTCGGTGAAAGGTATCCGGGAGCATCCTGAATTTGTGGCGGACTACCACTCGTACTGTCGAGACTCAGTTCGGCGTGTCGTGGGATGGGCAACCCAATATGGTGAATACGATCTCAGCATTTTAGCAGGCGAGATGATTCTTGAGGCCGTGGATAAGGGCATGACAATGGCCCCATTAGACCAGGATCATGTTAAAATCTCTTTGGGATACGCGTATATGCAGCAGCGTCAATCGAAGAAAGCTTTGGAAAGGTTCGAGGGCGTCAGGGGCAGAGACATATCAATGCGTTGGTCCGGCCCGTGGGGCAGGGAAGGTACGGTCGTGGTGGTCAAGGATGCAATAGAGAGCTGTAGGCAAAATCTTGGGGATGCTGTATCGGGTTACACGCCGTCAATATCTCTCGCAGGCAAACCCCTATTGCCGATCGACAAGTCCGGCGCATTTGATGTTAAGAATGACAGAATCTGGTTCGCTAAAGATAATCTCCTTTATTTCTATGATCTGCCTGAGCAGGTGCAAGTGAAGGTGGACCTCGGCCAAAAGGTGCAAAGCGAAATATCCTGCCTTGCGATAGGTGATAGAAACATCTGGTTCGGAACGGCCGGAAGCGGTCTTTATACTTATGATCCAATTGCTGACAAGGCCCGCTGCTACACATCTGCTGATGGCCTGCCATTGGAGAACATCACCTGTCTGCAATACGTCGCGAACCGACTTTGGATTGGCTTTGGTAAAGGCGATAAAGGCGCCTTAGGCTACCTGGACACACAAAGTCAGGTCTTTGTCGGCCTGATGCCCAGACTGGATCCCTCTGTTGAGAGAGTGCCCCATTATGGAACTCTCAGCCTTGATCCCTCTGATGCTGCGCCGAAGCACCGCGTTTCAGGCCTCGTACAAACTGACCCACTGAATCTCTGGGTTGCCGTTCGGGGTAAGGGACTTCAGCGGTACTCCCTGAGTAATTATCGGTGGGATACTGCTACCGCAAGTCACGGGTTTGACAGAGAACCCGTCCGTGCCATTACGGATAATCATAACCGGGTCTCGTGCATAACTGGAGGTCCGGATATGATAGTTGTTGGATGTGCCAACGAGTCAGGGAGCAGGTCTGGATACGATTACCGCATAGGCGGTATTGCAATATATGAGCCTGTGAATAATAAATGGAAGTCGATTACCACTGCAGACGGGCTCCCAAAACAGAATATCTATTCGCTCGCCATGGACGGGAACAATTTTTGGGCGGGCGGCAACGGCTTTGTCGCATTAGTTGACCCCGAATTGAATCGGGTGCAAAGCATACTTACGCTTGAGAACCCCGATGCCGCGGTCAGGACGATCCGTGTCGCCGAAAGCCGTGTCCTTTTCTGTGCGGGAAATTATTTATGGGTCTTGGAAAAATGACTTTCAAAGAGAATAACCTGTAATCCATGGACGAAAGACCATTATTCAATGACGGCCTGGGCAGGATGACTTTGGGAATCTGTATCCTGGTCGTTGGCGGGTTGTGGCATTGCGTGGCTGTTACCGCGCTTGGTGCGGCCCCCGCCCGGCGCGCGGCCATACTCTCCTCAAAGGAAATCCGAGAATCCGGGCTGAGCGACCTGCTGACGGTCCAAATGCAGGAACTGCCGGGGGTCGAACTTGTCGAGCGGGATTTGCTGAAGAGCGTCATGAACGAGGTGGGTCTTTTCATGATGTTGGGCGCAGATCAGCCGGAAAACCGCCGGAAGGCCGGTGCGCTCCTCAAAGCCGACATACTTGTCCTATTGACTGTAGAGCAAATTGCAGAAGAAAAGAGAATCAAGGTGATTATAAGCGAATGTTCAAATGGAGCACGTCTGCGGGTCGGCTGGGTGCTTTACGACGCCCGCTACATACACGGCGCCTGCCGCGACCTTATGAAGATCGTAAGGGAGACCCTGGCACGTTTCGAGGGTGGCGTTAAGCAGATAGTAGGCGTTTCCTATTTCGTCTCAAGAAACCTCGTTCACAACTACGACCATCTCCAGGCAGGCTATGCCAACCTGTTGTCAAGCGCCTTGTCGTCCTCGCCCGGAGTGGCCGTGATCGAAATAGAGGAAGCACGCTCTCTCAGGCTTGAGGAGGAGCTTGCCGGCGATATGCAGACCGACCGGGTGGTACCCCTTTTTGTGCAAGGTGAGTTCAGGGTTCAGAACCCCGGTTCCAAAGAGCAAGCCAGGGTTAATATGACAGTTACCATTTCCGATAGCTCAGGTACTATCAGGCAGATGGACTACAACGACCTGCCTATGGACGGAGCGGCCGGCTTTCTAACTGATGACGTCCGGCTGGAAGTCCTAAGGTTGTCAAGAAGCCCCTCACTAAAGACGCTGGACAAAGAAAAACAATTCGCACGGTTGGTAGCGGACGCCTCAGAGTTTGCTATAGTTGGGGAGTGGAAATACTCTATAGGCATGAGAGAAGCTGCCGTGCTCCTGAAGCCTGATTCAGTGGCACAGAGGCGTAAGCTCATTTACGAATACCTTGGCGTAGATAAACCTCGGTTTGCTCTTGAGCACCTTGAGGCTATGATATACCGCCATCTCATATCAATTGGCGAGGCTGTAACACTCAGCGATAAATGTATTCGTCGCTTGTGTGGCGTCTATCCGTTTGGGGTACCCGCAAAGATACGGTCCTGCAGACGAGACTTTCTTCTGACAGCGTATTTGGAGATACTGAAGTTAGAGCCTTCGGGTCCTGAACCCTGGACGCAAGACCATCAACGGTGGTATGAGTTTCTCATTCCGCAGTGGCTCTCGTGTCACTATATGCACGGGTGCCCGACTAAGCAAGACCTGGACTTTTGTTTGCATTTTCACGAGGAGATTCTACCTGAGGAAGCAGAACCCACAAAAGGCTTTATTGTATTGCTGAATGGTCACTGCGATCCCGGGTGGAGCAAGAGATGCACGGGTATCCACTCGGAGCCGCTTTACTTCGCCAAACATCCTGAACATTTCTCAGAGCAGGACTTTCTTGATTTTATTACTGCAATGAGCCGCTCCAAAAGACCGTTGCCTCGTCTATATGGCCGGTACGCTCTATTACAGCACCAGTATCATAAGAGGCTCAGAGAAAAGGAGCGAATGGATGATCTTTGCAGCGAAGCTCGGTCGCTTACGGATGAGGCCAGGAAGCTCGAGGCCTTCGGTGTTTTGGCCGGTGCAGTTGGAGAGTTGTTGCAGAAGATAGAAAAGCATATTCGGGATAATAGTGATGGAGACAAGGGCATCACGCGCGGAGCACGTGTGAATGAGTGATGCAAACACCGCCTGCTGCGCACAGGTGCGGCTCGTCAGGAACAAGAGCAGGAATCGACAATGGATCAGTATGGTTTTTTTCCTGTATGTTGAGAGGACAGCCCCATGATCGACCGGAAATGGATTAACAACCACCCCAAAACGGCGGCCCTTGTAGCGTTACTTGCGCTCCTTATGTTGATTGTCACGGCAACAGTGACCTATCTGCCACAGATACGGGAGCAATTAGAGTCCAGAAGGCGGCTACGTCAACATGAGCTGAGGATGACCACAAGAAGAAAGTACGCGCCTCCAGTTGTCACAGCCAGGCTGGCTTTTGAAAAGGTCCTGCTGACTGTGAAGGAGTTGTCGGGCGAGGTCCGTCCGCTCAAGAGGAGGGGCGATGCCATCGGGTGCGGCGATTCGGTGGACGTGATGTGGTTTCGCGACCAGGTTCTCTTTATGAAAGAAAAAGGGCTGTTCGAGCAGGTGCTTGTGGCCGGCAACACTCCTTTCAGTGATTTGGAATGGGACGGGCGCAACATCTGGGTGAGTATTCCACAAAAGGGCGTTTGGATTTTGGACACCAGCGGTCAAATTGTCGCAGAGGTCGGTTCCAAGGACGGCCTGCCTCCCGGAGAAAATGGGCTGCTGCTGCATACCGTCGGGCCTGGAAGGATGTTTGCCGTCGGCTCATTCGGGCCGCGAGACAGGGGATGGTGTGCCATTGTAGAATACAAGAACGGCAAGCCTTCGATAAATGTCTTCCACGAAGCGAGGCGGGTTCCGTCGAAGCTCGACGAGAAAGACGAGAAAAAGGAGATTAGACACGATCCTTATGTCGTCTTTAGGCCTTGCAGGATTAGCGAATGCCTGGCTTTCACACAAGATTTCGACCCGAACATTGTTTATTACAAGCACTATTCGGTTCGTTCACATCAAGCCGGTGGCCGGAGGACACTGTTCATACACCGGTGCAAAACGAAGCTCAGCGAGCATACATTTATATATCCCTTGGAAGTGGATTTAGATACTTTGGACGTCCGTGTCGCTTCACAGAAGAGCATCTCTTTGGTAAGCAGCGATCCAGGGCTCGACTATGAAGGCAAGACCTATTTTCCGGGAAAGGTGTGGTACTGCATGGATCCAAACACTCGCCGAAAGGAGAAACTGGTGACCCGGGGGCAGCTGCCGGACCCCTACGGCTCGCTGGGCGGCTACTGGGTATCTGCACACTACGGCCTTGCAGGATGGACCGCTGACAGGCAGCTCTATCAGATAAGAGTTACCGATGAGGAGAACGACATGACGCCGCCTCCCCCGGGTGAGGATAAATATTATCACGTTCTTGTGTTCGAAGATGCAAATGGTTCAAAACCGCAGGGGATCAGAAGTGTGCGTTTAGAAATACATCGCCAAGGTCAACCTACTCTCAAATACCCAGCCGGGATCTCTGGAAGGAGCGGATATTACCCGGTCGGTAGATACGAGGCCTCTGGAACCACAACCATAAGTGAAGGCAAGAGGCGCAAGGAGGTCAAGGTCTGTGACTTTGAGCCGATTGAGGTAACCAAAGACAGCCCCGTGCGTTTGGTTTTTAGAACAAAACCTGCGAAAACCCCGGACACTGTTGAGACCGGGCCGGTCACTGCTGCTGTATCTGCGAAAGTGGCCGTGCAGCCGCCGCCTACGGTCGTCCCTTCACTGGACGCAAATAATATCAAGCAGGAAGGTGTGAAAAAAGACGACATTATCCTGTATACCGGCCAGGTTGTACACGCTATCACAGGCGAGCCAATGGCAGGCGCATTTGTGATGACAAGACGTAGCGGCAATTTGGCTTGGATTACACCGGAGGAATGGAAGCAGCTTCATAAACTTCCAATCAATCCTTCTCTGGGCGACGAGGCACTGTGGCCTATAAAGAACATCAGCTCTTCCAAGCTTCCGCAGATAGTTAGAACAGACGCCAACGGCGGATTTGAGATGAGACTCAGCCGCGCCAGTCGACTGCAAGAGCTGGTCGCTTTTGAAGAGAATTTCCTGAGTACTGCGCTTTGGCACAGGCATTTTGGACCAGCCGAGGATGGACGCGTAGAAGTGCCGCCGATTCCGATTTTTCCCGCCGCAAAAATCAAGGTCACGCCATTTGTAGACGTTGACCCCTTTGCTGAGCCGAGTATGTTTGTTATCCCTGCTCACCTTCGACCCAGACTTATTATTGATGAGGACAAGAACCCTTCCTGGGTCGCCACTTTTTCCAGCATGTACGGATCTTCCATCTCCAAGCCACAATTAGAGATGGGCCAACCACAGGCCTTCTATGTTCCGGCAGAATCAAGACTGGGAATTCTGTTGGAAGTGTCTCAAGACTATTTCTACGCAGCGGGCGTTCTGGAGATCACAAATCTTAAACACGGCGAGATCCTCGACCTAGGTCTCCAGGAGTTTAAGCGTACGATGAAGATTGTTTTGAAGGTGCTTGATTCGGCAGACGAACCTGTGGTGGGTAGAAAACTAAGAAAGCACCCTGATGGTTTCTCCTACAATATAGATCCCCACAAGACTAACAAGGAAGGTTTGACTACCTTCTACGTGAGACCCAATAGCGAGGCTAAGTTCGACGTACTTTGTACTTGTCCTGGGGAGCACATAGTCAAGACAGTGGAGTTCAAAATCGGCGGCCGAGAGGATGAAGGTAAGGACTTCACGATTCAGCTATAGGAGGCTGCCGTTTCTTGCATCTCGAGCTGTAAGGACCACTCGTTCCCCCATATCCCCTACCTGAGCGTCACTTCAGTTCTGACCCTGACAGCTCACAAACCGCCGGAAAGCCGAAACTTCTTGACCAATTTGAGAAAAAGGCTGTATAATAGATTGTAACTGGCAGCATCAGGTGCAGTTACGAGATAATAGGAGAGGTACGGTAATGGATACCATGGGTCGGCCCCAACTGGCGTTTCCGTCGCCGGCCAGGCTTTTCACGCCTGGCGTCACTGTCATACTTATTCTTTCACTAATCGGGTTTCTGCTGTCTGTTTTTGCTTCAGGTATGGCCATGGAGCTTCTGGCGCTTAGCGCCCGGCATGTTCTGCACGGAAGAGTATGGCAGTTGATGACATATCCTTTCGTGGAGAGCCTGCCGATGAATCTCATCTTCACCATGCTGATGGTGCTGTTTGTCGGAAGCGCTATCGAACGTGAATGGCGAACTGCGTCCTTCTTGCTGCTCTGGCTCGTTATCACGGTCGTCTGCGGTGTAATATGGGTTCTCGTGAATTTGCTCTTAGGTTATGATTCTGTCGGGTCTGGGGCGTCAGCCTGTTCCTACGGCTTTATCGCCGCTCTCGGACTGCTGTTTCGCGGCAAATCTTTTTTCGTTCTCTTTGCCACTGTTAAGGCGGAATATCTTGCAATGATTCTCATAGGCATCGCCATTATAATGAACATCATGACACCGATGAATTTGGTTTGGGTCATGGGGGCATTGGTGGCATACGTTTACGTGAAGCTGTGCTGGCGCGTCGGTGCGAAAAAGAGCAGAAATGTCGGGCCGAGAGGACGAAGCAGGCCGGATAGTTTTGTGGATATAGACTGAGCAAGATGGTTGTTGAAGCATACAGAGAAGTCGCTGAGCGTATCACTCTCGCACGAGAAGCTTTAAGGTGCTGCAGCCTTTGTCCGCGTCAGTGTCGTGTAGACCGCATTGCGGGGGAAAAGGGCTATTGTGGTCTGGACGACAAACTCCGATGTTTCCGCGAAATATTATATTGTGGTGAGGAGCGTGAGTTAGTACCCTCGCATCAGATTCATCTTGCCGGATGCAATCTTCGGTGCGAGTTCTGCCTGGTGGCGGAATGGAACGAACAGCCGTGGGCGGCAGAAGAGGTGGATTTCGATTATCTTGTCAAGAGGATTTCCGACCGCTGCCGACAAGGGGCAAAGACCCTCAATTTCCTGGGCGGCGAACCGGCGGTGAACGTGTATGGGATTCTGGAATTACTGGAGCGAGTAGGGCCAGGCGTTAGGGTGGTGTGGAACTCCAACATGTATTACGGTGACATAGTCGACGCACTCATAAATGGACTGGTGGACGTGTATCTTGCCGATCTCAAGTGCGGCAGCGCCGACTGTGCAGAGCTGCTGCTCGGAGTGAAAGACTACGGGATGGTGGCAAAGCAGAATATCCTGAAAGCATGCGAACACGGTGACGTAATTGTCCGGCATGTGGTACTTCCGGGCCACCGCGAGTGCTGCCTCAAGCCAGTACTTAGCTGGTTGGCTGCGGAGGCGCCCGCAGTGAAGCTTAGTCTCCGAGGCAATTATGTGCCGCCTGCAGAAGCAGTGGCGGCGCCAAAGGAGTACCTTGGAGAAGAAGATATGCAAAATGCGGTGTATCTGGCCGAAAGTATGGGATTGAAGCTGATCGAATGAAAAACAAGCCCTACAAACGAAAACCAGGTGATTTTGAGATCCGCATTCTCAGTAATGGTCGGGTCGTGATGATTGCACCGGACGAAATGCTGCTGGACCTTGCCAAACAGATTGAATCGAAAGCCGATACGATTTATTCCGTAATGGAGACAGCCAAAGATGCCGGAAAACAAGCCAGCAAAAGTGAGTGAGCAAATTACCGCTAACCAGAACGGCAGAAAGGAAATGAGTGAATTGGAGGTGCTCATCAGGGCCCGTTACCCTCTCATATATGTGATAAGCTGGGAGGAACAGCGTGTCTTGGCGGCAGTCTCGAAGATAGCCTCAAAACTTGGTAAGAATGTGTTCGAGTGGTCGGTAAACACAGGACTCGTGCCTGCAGGAAGCAATGTCCAGTCCCAGAAACATCGTGATACCGCGACCCAGGACCCTCTTGTCGCGCTCGGCAACGTTATTGAACACATGGACCCGGCTCTTTACATGTTCAAAGACCTGCATCCTTTTCTCAAAGGGCAAAACATGTCCGTAATTCGGCGGCTGCGGGAAGCCGCGCTGTCGCTTAAGAATACGTACAAAACGATAGTCATAGTAAGTCCGATGTTTGAGATGCCGCCGGAGCTCGAAAAGGATATGACTCTGCTGGATTTTGATTTGCCGACGGAAAAAGACTTTGCCGTGCTTCTGGGCAGAGTTATCGACGAAGTGAAGGACAATCCCAAGCTGGACGTGAAAGTGGACGGCACGACGCGGGAGCAAATAGTGCATGCATTGCTGGGGCTTACACTGGCAGAGGCCGAGAACGTTTTGGCCAAGACTCTTGTGCAGAACCGCGGCCTGGGCGGTACTAGCCTGAAGGTCATCAACAACGAGAAAAAGCAGACCATCCGCAAGAGCGGCTTGCTGGAGTTCTATGATGCCGAGGAAAACATTGATTCTGTGGGTGGGCTGGACGCGCTGAAGAGCTGGCTTGCAAGGCGGACAGTCGCTTTTACAGACCAGGCCCGCGCGTTCGGGCTTCCCGCCCCAAAAGGTGTCTTGTTGCTTGGGGTACAGGGTTGCGGCAAAAGCCTGATGGCCAAGACTATAAGTAATGCATGGCGCCTTCCGCTTCTTCGTTTTGACGTTGGACGTGTTTTTGGAAGCCTCGTCGGCTCTTCGGAGTCAAACATCCGCAGGGCCATAAAGGTTGCAGAGTCCGTGTCACCGGTGGTGTTTTGGATCGACGAGATTGACAAGGCGTTCCGCGGCTCTCGCGGCAGCGGCGGAGCCACAGACGCGGGCACCTCTGCGCGGGTCTTCAGCTCGTTCCTGACCTGGCTGTCGGAAAAAAAGGCCCCCGTTTTTGTCGTAGCTACGGCCAATGATGTTTCGATGCTTCCGCCGGAACTGCTGCGCAAAGGTCGTTTTGACGAGATATTCTTTGTGGATCTGCCGCTATTTGCCGAGCGCAAGGACATCTTTCGTGTTCATCTGGCCAAGAGGAAGATCGATCCGTCACGGTTTGACCTCGACACTCTTGCAAGATCATCGGGAGGATACAGTGGCGCGGAAATCGAGGAAGCTATAGTCAGTGCGATGTTCGATGCGTTCTATGAAAAGGGAGAGCTGACCACAGAGCGTCTGCTGGCAGGCTTGCAGCAAACCGTGCCGTTATCGAAGACGATGAGTGAAGATGTTGACAATCTTCGCAAATGGGCGGAAGGCAGGGCCCGGTTGGCAACGAGTGCTGAAGCCGCCGGGAGCGGCGAGGAAAGACGCAAATTGGAAATATAGTGACGTGAAATTATTCCAACAGAAAGGAACAGACCATGAGTGCCGTGTTAGTTCTTACGCCGATAATAATAGCTAATTGGCCGGTGATCGCTGCGGCGGTTGCAGGCGCAGCGTCCGCGATGGGGCTAATCGTCAAGGAATCGGTAAAAGAAACCATTGCGGAACACCAGAGCAACCTCGAGCAAAATGTGGAGGTCGAGCTTTCTGACAGCCAGGTCCTGTCCCAAAGCCTCGCGACGGACAGGGAAATCGTGCTGACTAAGGGAGCGGTTGAACTGCGGGTGAGACGTGACGAGCGAGGTCGCTGCACCGTGTGCGCAAAAGGAATTGGACATAGTGAAGCGGAACTCAGACAGATAGCGACTGAATTTACTCAGAAGTTGACGCAGTGTTTTGTTTATGACAAGGTAATGAGGGAGCTGAAGAACAAACGCTTTCGAGTCGTTAATGAGGAAGTTATGGAAGATGAAAGCGTTCGGATACACGTTCGCAGGTGGGTGGATTAGACTATGGCACAACACGACGTTGAAATTACGATATCGAAAACCGGCGAAGTAAAAGTCCATATCAAAGGCGCCAAAGGAAAGAGCTGCATGGCATATTCGAAATGGTTGGCGGAGGTTATCGGCAAAGTTAAAGCCGAACAGTTGACAAGCGAATACTACGAACCTGAGACCAAGGCACGGATTAACCTTGAACAGGACTTGAGAACGCAGGGATAACACATCGATGGAGTGCCCAAGGTGTCAATTTGAAAACATTCCGGGCCAGAAGACGTGCATAAGATGCGGCTCTATCCTGGATACCAGCTCGGCCGCTATAGATGTTCACCCACCGCGGATGTCGAATTGGAAAAGGCCGTTTCGGGACATGCTGAGGTGGATGCGTCAGGCAAAGTTCATACCGCAGCAAAACATCCGGTTCCATGCTCCTGCCTGGATGAAACAGGCTTTCAGCGACAGCGTTTTGGGACTGTTTCTTTCCGTCATACCGGGGCTGGCGCATTTGGTGCAAGGTCGCTTCAAAGAAATTCGCTGGTACTTTTTGGCATGGTTGATGCTGCTTTTTGCGGGACTGTTCTTCTATCCCGGGGCTGTCGGATTCGCTATGCTTGGAGTTGCAATTGGAGTTCATGTCGGCATTGCACTGCAGTACGGCTTGTTCAAAGAGCTTCCGCGCTTGGTTGAAAGGGTCGCCGCAGCAGCCATAGGAATGGCTGTCTTGGCACTAATCTACAGATTTCTGTTGGGTCTGCTGTTTTCCGGTCTGGTCGCCGCCTATACTCCGCTTGCCATACCGTATTATGGTATTAGCGCGGGCGACTATCTTCTGGCCAGGAGGTACTCACTCTCGCCTGAGCAGCTGACGCGTGGTTCCGTCGTTTTGATACATCCGGTGACCATCATTGCCGGCTTCGCGGAAAATAGGATAAGGAGAGACAGCCGTGTGACAGTGGGAGAAATCATCGGCCTGCCTTGTGAACTTGTCGAGATCGAAAAGGGCACGTTTGCAGTCAGTGGCGAACGGCTTGACCCGGAGATGTATCCCGTGCCCACATGGTTGCAAAACAGGCAGATTTCGGTTAGTGTGAACAGTGACTGTTACTTTGTCAGTTCCGAATATGCAGTGCGTGCCGATGGGCGGCAACTGGCGGATGTGAATATTCGCAATGCGTGCATTATCCGTGCCTCTGACATCGAAGGCCGAGCCTTCATGATATGGTATCCCTTATGGAGGCGAGGATTCTTGAGATAAAGTGTATGGACCGGTTTTCTCAACTGGAATTTGATGAAACACTGCCTGAGCCTCGAAGGTCGCAGGGAGAGGCCATCCGTGATGCTGATTATTTTTACAGGGAGGCCCTCAGATGTTGGCTTGCCGGCGATTACGAGTTGGCTTTGCGCAACTACTCCAGAGTGCTCGAACGAAACACTACGGTTTTCGATGCATGGGCCGGACAAGTTCTCATGCTCATAGAACTCGCAGAATATCATGAGGCAAATGTATGGGCCGACAAGGCCATGGAGTTTTTTCCTGAACACCCGGAGCTTCTGGCATTGAAGGCAGTTGCCTGCGCTCGCGATGCAAAACTCGAAAAAGCGATTGGCTATTCTGACAACTCTGTAGGCAAAGACAATCCGACGCCGCGAGTTTGGCTGGCCAGGGCAGAGGTGTTTTTCGAACGTAAGAGTCCGGTCGCAGAGGACTGTATCAAGAAAGCTGTAAGCATCGCGGGCAATTTTGCACCCGTTATCAAGCTGGAGTCAGCTCGCCTGCTGCGAAAAAGAGGCTGCTATTTTGATGCGCTGGGTTATCTGAAGGACGCGGTGAAACTATTGCCCAAGTCGGCTTTGGTATGGTATGAGCTGGGCTGCTGTCAGGCGAAGCTCGGTTATTCTGAAGCGGCCGCAACATTGAAACAGAGCCTGAAACTTCGTCCGGGCTGGACAGAGCCGAGCGAAGCACTTGTTAAGCTTGAGAAACGGGGGTTCTGGGCAAGATTATTCGGAAGGTAGACTTATGGCAATATCCGCAGAGATGCAGCGTATACTGGCCCTTGCTCGGCGCGAAGATGCGTCCGACATTCATATCGTGGCCGGCCTGCCCCCATTGTTCCGAATAAATGGAGAAATAGTTGTGGCAAACAGACCTCCTCTCAGTCTTGAAGACACAGCGCAATTGTGTTACAGCCTTCTGAATGAGGAACAGAGAAAGGTGTTCGAGCAGGACTGGCAGCTATGCTGCTCAATATATGAACCTGACCTTGGTCGGTTTCGCGTCTCAATATATTACCATAGGCATAACCCCGAAATGTCCATCAGACCGGTGATGGACCACATCAAGACCCGTGAAGAGCTGGGAATACCCCCGCAAGTCGAAGACCTCACTCGCATAGCCAGCGGCATGATCCTTGTAACCGGGCCTACAGGCAGTGGTAAGACCACCACTATGAATCTCATGATTGACATCATAAACAGCGAGCGTCGCTGCAAAATAATCACCGTAGAGGATCCTGTGGAATATGTGCATAAGCAGAAGAGGGCCGTTATTGTTCAGCAGGAGCTGTACACGGATGTGAAATCATTTTCCAAAGCACTGATTCATGTCCTTCGCCAGGACCCCGATGTTATATGCGTTGGCGAGATGCGCGACCTCGAAACAACGGAGACCGCGCTTGTGGCGGCGGAAACAGGTCATTTGGTGATCGCTACCTGTCACACCCCGAATACGGTGCAAACGGTTGACAGAATCGTTTCGATTTTTCCTGAAAACAAACAGCCGCAAATCTTCACACAGCTCGCAAGCTGCCTGCAGGGTGTTTTGGCACAACGGCTTGTCCCTTCTACCGACAGGAAAAACCGAAGGCTTGCTACCGAGTTGCTTATAATGAATCACGCCGCAAGAAAGCATATTCGTGATCGCGAACTCCACTTCTTGGGGAATGTCATACAAATGGGCGGTAAACAGGGCATGCATACTATGGACGATTCGCTGCTGAAGTTGTACGAAGCTGGAGACATAACCTACGAGACCGCAATTGACAATTCATATAGTCCCGCAATCTTGCGCGACCGGATACACAAGCCAAGCATGCCGAACAATCACTAACAGCTCCTCTCCCATCTCCCGAAAGAACGCTTTAGGGTCGCCTTTGATCATCGCTTGCAGGTCTTGCTTTTCGGTAAGCCCTGCTTCGGACATGCCGTGTTTCTTCAGCACCATAAACTTCTTGCCTTCGCGATCTATTCGCAGCATTATTTGTCCTCCAAAACGCGTCTAATCATGTTATTGGCCAGCTGCCGCCAGACTCTGCCGGCTTCAAGAATTACTTTCTACGTCTTCCCTCTATTTGTTCGTCTGCTTTTGGTTGTGACACCTGTGTGCTCTAAGGATGCCCCTAATACGCTTTAGTTCGTGATCGCTGATGCCGGCTTTTGTACGAAAGGGTTGGACCGCCACCCAATGATGCACCTTGCTGACGTTAATGGGTATACCACCAGGCAAAACGAAACGCCTAAACTTGTCTCCGGCTGTCGTCAGGAATACGGTTTGAGTGATTACCAAGCCCAGCCGACCGGATCTCCTGCTGTAGACGTCCAAACATAAATAGAAGAATAGTATGGAAATATTTTCTTCGCCCGGCAATTTGACCTTCCACCACCAGCGGTTTTTGTTCTTATAGATGCTCCTCGGCAGCCTTGTTTTGCGTGATTTGATAGCCATTTTCTCTCCCCTTCATATAACCATTTTAGCTGAGAAAAGGTTATACGCCAAACCGGCTCTTGTGGAGTCAAAAAATAAGCCCTTATAAAATAAGGGGTCATGAATGGGCGGTACAGGACTTGAACCTGTGGCCTCCTGCGTGTAAAGCAGGCGCTCTGGCCAACTGAGCTAACCGCCCGAACATCTCAAAGATAGCGATTATTGCTGCTTGCGTCAAGGTTCTCGACCGTTTATATTCTGAGTAACGCCGTGTTTTGTCGATTCGGGAAGATTTTAGGCGATAATCTGAGGTTTATCATGACGGTAAATGAAGCGATTCGAAAAAGGTATTCATGCCGAGCCTATCAGGACAGACCGGCGGAAAAGGACAAGCTGGACGCCATCTTCGAAGCGGCCCGGCTGGCGCCGTCGGCCAAGAATTTGCAGGACTGGCGCTTCGTTGTGGTAACGAAGCAGGAAACTCGCCGGAAGCTCGCCGAGGCCGCCAACAACCAGAGCTTTCTCGAAAGCGCCTCGGCAATCATAGTCGCGTGCAGCAATAACGATCATGTGATGCGGTGCGGCCAGCCGATAGGACCAATAGACGTGGCCATAGCGCTGGAGCACATTGCCCTGCAGGCGACGGAGCTCGGATTGGCGACCTGCTGGGTCGGTTCTTTCTCTCCGGAGAAGGTAAGGGCTGTGCTCGATATACCGGGCGACGTGGCGGTAATCGAGCTAATGGCTGTTGGCTATCCGGCTGATGAGCAGAAGAAGCCGACACGCCTGCCATTGGAAGAGATCGTCTGCTATGACAGCTGGCGGTTTTAAGCCGGCTGGTCGGCCTGCTGAAAAAAACTCTGGTATTCGCCGGGCTATCTGCTAAAATGGCTATGAAACGATTTTTCGGGGACGTGGTGTAACGGGAGCACGCCGCGGTCGCATCGCGGAAATGAGGGTTCGATTCCCTTCGTCTCCATTCCTCTGCGGAGCAACTCTTACTGACTGACATCCTTGACGCAGCCGGACACTTGACGCTGCCACATAGTTCAATTCAGACAACAGGAAAATATCTCCATGCTAAGCCAGGGGAAAGCAGTTCGATGTATTTGGTGGCGTGAGATGGTTGAGTTCGCTCAGATGTTGAGGCATGACTCATTGAATACCGGCGCAATATATACCGACTATTCAGCCGAGCAGTTGGGAGAGGCCGTGGAGGGAGTGGGGTATTAACCTTCTAACGTTAATGCGACTACTGCTCGGTCTCATCAAGCCAATGGCCAGCTTGTATGGCAAGGTCAAGCATATTGACAATGTGGTCGTAGTTCAAATCTCCAATAGGATATGTTAGTTTCAGAAAGGGGTAGGTTTGGTTATCCTCAATACCCCAGGTTTCAAGGAAATCCCAACCTGCTGAAATAAATGTAGAAAGCATTTTCATCTCAGATGTAGTTTTGCCTATACCATGATAACCAATTAAAACCCCTGAAGTTTCCGTGTCCCAAAAACAACCAGAATCAGTGTGATAACAACTGACTAAAGTACTAAATAGTCCAAAGTTGTGCCCTCCCGAAACAGAACCAGTAGCATAGCAGTTTGAGACATTGGAGCAGAAGCCTGCTATTAGTCCAGCGTTCCAACCTGGTCCCGAAACAGAACCGGTAGCATAGCAATTCGAAACGTCGTCGTCAAAACTTCTTCCTATCAGGCCACCGGCGTCCCGGTTTGCTGAAACAGAACTGCCAGAATAGCAATTCGTGATGACACTAGAACCGATTTCGCTACTCAATAAGCCGCTCGCTCCTATCAGGCCACCAGCGGTCGATTCTGCTCCGTCTGCTGAAACAGAACCGCCAGAATAACAGTCTGAGATGAAGATGCTGCCACTATAAACAATATCATCGACCACACTCGCTCCTATTAGACCACCAGCGATTCCGTCTGCAGAGACAGAACCGGCAGAATAACAGTTTGAGATGAAGATACTGCCGCCATCAGTCTCCACCCAGTTCTCTCCTATTAGACCACCTACTCCTGAACCTCCTGAAACAGAGCCGCTGGCATAGCAGTTTGAGATGTTACCAGAGTTGTACCCAACCAAGCCGCCAACATATTCAGAATCTATACCGCTGATTATGTTGCAGTCTTCGATAGCAAGATTTGTTATTACAGAATTAATGTCTGTTTTGCCAAATAGGCCGATGTAACAGTTGTTAGCATCCGCAGTATCAATGGTTAGATTGCTAATTGTATGATTGTTTCCATCAAAAACACCTGAATATACGGTCCCGTCTACATAAGTATTGTTCATATCTGGAGCAATGACGGCAGTGGTATAAGTTATTCCTACAAGATTGACATCTGTTTCGAGACGTGTGTAATCATCCCAGTAATTAGGATCCGCAGTAAAATCGTTGAAATCAGCCAAGGACCCGATCAGCCAGGGGTCGGCCTCTGTGCCGCTACCGGAAAGGCCGTAAACATTTACAGAAAAAACAGCCAGGCTTAGCAAAAACACGTAAATTTTACACATAATACCATACTCCTATACAGGTGGTTGGGGTTATTTTGCCCGTTCTCAATAACGATCCAGTATTTCTGTTTTGTTACATACTTCTCAGCGGATTATTTCAGCCGCCGTTAATTTGATTCTCGCTGAACGTACTGACACTGTTTTACAACAGAATATCCAATTTGTCACAAGAATGAAACACATGTACCTACCTGTGCCCATATCACAACTGACTATAGGCAAAACCATACTACATTTTGTATTGTCCTTTTGTCAACAAAAATCTGCCTGTCTTTGACTGCTCGGGAACGCTGTCTTGAGGCCAAGAACTGATGCTTTCTGGACTGGCAGGAGCATGTTTGGTTTACGGCAAAACCCAAGGCGACCGGATATGATGACGTAAGTGCAGTATTTTGAGGGACGTATATATTCTGCGGGTTTTGGGGTTTTCTTTTTGAGGTTTTTGGGCGCGGCGGTAAAATAGACCAGCGGTGCAACAAAGGATTCAGGGCCGAGCAGGGGCTGTGGACCGCCTTGATTGAGATTCATGGATGAGCCGGATTGGCGGGCATCGCGCACTGTCGGCTGTGGGCCGGCAAAAGCCGTTTGTCGTAAAAGTCAATAAAGGGAAAGAAAAATGGCAGGAGACAAGCAGGCCGAAAACGCAACCGAAAGAAAATTCAGTCAGCAGCAGTATGAGATACTCCTGCGCTGCTCGAAAAGGCGCGACGTCACCGAGTGGAACCAGTGGCGCAAGGACAATCCCGGCGCCGAAATTCTCCTCGAAGGTGCGGACCTTGAGGGGGCTTTCCTTCAGGGTGCGTCGCTGTGGCGCGCCAATCTCCGGGACGCCCGGCTGGTGGTGGCCAACCTTCAGGGCGCCCAGCTCGTCGAAGCCAATCTCCGCGGCGCCAAGCTGGCGGGCGTCAACCTGCGCAGCGCCGAGCTGGTGGAAGCGAACCTCGCCGACGCCGAGCTCGTCGGCGCCAATCTCGAAGGCGCAAGGCTCTGGAACACCGGACTTCGGGGCGCTTCTCTTACAAACGCAACTTTCGACGGCGGAACATTGATTTGGAAGTGCCGGGTGGACCGCAGGACGAACTTTCAGGGCGTGGGCCTCGAGAGCGCGCGCATAGACCCGGGAACTAAACAGCTTCTCGAATACAACGTCAGGCGAATGAACTGGCAGGATTGGTACAACGAGCACCCGGCGCTGCTTTGGCTCGTCAGGCCTTTTTGGTGTTTGAGCGATTACGGACGCAGCACCGGGCGGATTATTGCGAGTTTCTTTGCCCTGGCGGTTGTGTTTGCTGTTGTCTATCGGCTGTGGCCGAGCCTTATTGCCGTAAGGGGAGTCGTTGGCGACCTGAACGGATTCTGGCAGGCGCTGTACTTCTCCGTTGTCACCATGACTACATTAGGTTTTGCCGACATAGCCGCCAATCCTGGTAGCTGGTGGGGCCAGACTTTCTTGATGGTGCAGGTTCTCTTGGGTTACGTGCTCTTGGGCGCCCTCGTGACTCGGTTTACCGTCCTGTTGCGCGCCGGTGGCCCGGCGGGCAAACTCGCAGATGAGAAAAGCTATTGGGCATGCTTTGTCGACAACGCCGCGAAGGTATGGGCCGTAACAAAATGGATGCTTGCACAGATACGGAATTATCTGCGGGACGTAAGAAGTCGCCGCAGCGCCAGGAGAGGGCGCGTAGAAAAACAATTGGGCGGGGCTTGTCCGGATGTAAGAACCGGCTGGGTCGGCGACTTCCTCGAGACCGGAGATGTAATTCACGTGCAGGGATGCGGCCTGCTGTCGCGTTTGATTCGATGGTTCAGCCGAGCCTGGGGTGAGCCTAAGACCTGGGCCTCTCATTCGGCCATGGTCCTTCGCGTCGGCGATAAAATCGAAATCATCGAAGCCCTGCGCAAAGTCGTCGTGAGGCCGATCAGTGAGTATGCCCGAACACGCGCCAGGCTCCTGGTCTGCAGGAAACCGGGCGGACTCGACCCGGACCAGAAGAAGAAGATTATCGAAAAGGCCCTGGACTACCGCGGCAGAAGGTACGGAGTCGGCCGGATTTTTGCCCATGCCCTCGACAGACTTTTCAACAATAGATATATCTTCAGACGCCTGGCGAGAATGGATGATTATCCCATTTGCTCCTGGCTGGTGGCGTACGTTTACGACCGGGTCCTGAGCTGCCAGTTTGGTGTTCCGCCCAATGCCGCCCAGCCCGACGACCTTCTCGACCACTGCGTGCAGGCAGGCTGGAGCTTCGTGTGGGCGGATTCAACAGAATCGGTGGAGGATTTCTGCACCGTGTATGCGCTCACTTCCGCGCGGAGCGGCCCGAGTGAGACTTTGCAGGTTAGTGATATTCCAAGTGGTGACTCGGCTGGCGGAAGTGCCGCCGACCAGTTAGCCGAACCCAGCGGCGCGACCATGTCACCGGATGAGAATGCGAATGCCGCGGGCGATTCGGCTAATGAGAATGCAAAGGGTCAGACAGACGGCGAGTGACACATGAGCGTGGACGTCCTGGTGCTCAATACCGCGGTGGTTGATTTCAGACGAGAGGATTTCGACTTTGCTGATGCCCTCGTTGGTGAGGGGGGGCTTACAAAGTGCTCGGAGCAGGACCGCCCGAAGCACTCACAAGAGCAACTGGCGCAATGGATAGAACAGGGATTTGCCACCACAGGCGGCTCAGGGAACGCGGCGCCATTGATAGCCAGAGGCGGATTAAAGACGGCCGTGGGGGTCAACCTTGGGGCCGGAGATTGTGATGGTCTCGACCTCCAGGGCAGGTTCTTTTGTGACACGATGACCGCTAACGGCGTCGATATGTCCGCCACCTTCATACACCCCCGCTTGCCGACGGGAACCACTTATATTCACGACATACACACTGGGGAAAGGGGCGGAATTGCCTATTTTCCCGGCGCCAACGACGATTTTTATTTCGAGTTCTTCACCAGTGCGATAGAGCGGCTGGCCCCCCGGATAGTCTACTATACTTATTGTGGCTTGTCGGATAGGGCCGATGCCAACGAAGGCAGAGACTTGGCGCAATTCCTCAAGTGGTGCAGGCAAAGAGGTATTATCACCGTCGTCGACACGAGCACGCTGGCGGACAATCCGCAAGAGGTTGCTCAATCGGGTCGGCGCGTTCCGCAATACCGGCTCTTGAGGCCGGTTCTGCCGGAAGCCGACGTCTTCTTTTGTTCGTGCGATGAGGCCCGAATGATACAAAACACGTTGGCCGCCGACCGGCAGATCAACCAGCTTGACGAGCCAAGAGCAGCCATGGGATTTCTTGATTTCATCAGCGAGGAATTCTGGGTCGAAGCCGGCAGAACAAGGCTGTTCGGCGTGACGGTCGGAGACGGCGCTTATGAAAAGCACCGCCGGCCCCACGGACAGCCGAGCAGCACAACCAAGATCGAGTCGAGGTTTATGGCCGGTGACGTCATTGACCTGGTTGGCGCCGGCGACGCTTTCAGGGCCGGCCTTATCACATATATCGGCCATAACCTCACAGACTTTGTCCATGGCGACCTGAACTTCGGTGAGGCCCTGCAGATGGGAAATCTGTTCGCGGCCCTCTATATAAAGGCGCCGCTCGACCATAGACACGCAAGCGTCCGCACCTTTGACAAAATGCTTCAGGTGCTCCGCAGCCGACAGGATTATCCTACTCTGGAAACATTGCAGGATGCTTTGTATTAGATGGCGGCCGCTGCGAACAGGCGGGTCGCTGTGAAAAGTCAATACGCACACGCAACAATAGAGAAACCCGTATTTGTTTTGGAGCAGGCCCGTTTGATGGATGTGGGGCGGAGGTCCAAGTATGGAAAATAAGAGCGACCAGGCCCGAGGAGTTTCGGATCGAAACAAGCGCCTTGAGGCCGAGCTAAAATTGTCCAACGCAAAGCTCAAGGTGCTGCTTGAGAACGTCAGCAGCGGTGTGGCCGTCTACGAGGCAAGAAACAACGGCGAAGATTTCGTTTTCAAGGATTTCAACCGCGCCGCCGAGGAGGTCGAGCAGATCAGGAAGGAACAGCTAATCGGCAGGAGCGTTGCGGAAGTATTTCCGGGGGTGAAGGATTTCGGCCTTTTCGATGTCTTTCAGAGGGTATGGAGGACGGGCACGCCGGAGCATCACCCCGTCTCGGTGTACAAGGATCAAAGAATCTCCGGCTGGCGGGAGAACTATGTGTTCAAGCTGCCTTCAGGCGAAATAATGGTCGTTTACGATGATGTCACAAAGCACAAGCACAGCGAGCTGGCAATCCGAATGAGTGAACAGTGCTTTCGTGCCATCGCCGACTACACCTATTCCTGGGAGGTGTGGGTCAACCCCGAAGGCCGCGTTATGTGGACCAACCCCGCCGTGGAGCGGGTCGCCGCATATACGGTGAAGGAGCTGATGGCCATGCAGGATTACCCCGTGCCCTTTATTCATCAACAGGACAGAGAAAGAATGAGAAGGGCCTTCCAGTCCGCCCTCAAAGGCACCAGCGGCAAAGACGTCCAGTTCCGAATCGTCCGCAAAGACGACAGGGTCATCCACGCGGCAATGTCCTGGCAGCCCATATACGATGAAAAGGGCGTTTGTCTCGGCCATCGAGAGAGTATTCGCGATGTCACTGTACAGAAGCAGGCAGAGGACGCACTGCAAAGGGCCGAGCAGGAAAAGGAGAGGATTCTTGACAGCCTCACCGAACTCGTAGTGTACGAGGACAGAGACCTTGTTATTCTATGGGCCAACCGGGCGGCATGTGAATCAGTGGCGATGACTCGTGAGCAGCTGATCGGGCGCTATTGCTATGAATTCTGGGGCGACGGCAAAGGCCTCTGTCCCGGCTGTCCCGTGCTCAAGGCCATTGCAACCGGCCGGACGCACGAGCACGAAAGATGGTCGGCAGACGGAAGGGCTTGGCTCGTCCACGGCTCGCCGGCGCGAAATGAACAGGGGGACATTGTCGGGGCCGTGGACATTGCATTGGATATAACCGCTCGCAAGCGCGCCGAAGAGGCGCTGCAAAAGAGCGAACAGAACTACCGCAGGCTGGCAGAGGGTTCCGCATAGGCTGTTAGTGGCAACGGCTCACAGAAAAACCAGTGAGCGACCTGCGCAAAGATTGCAATAATACTGCACCTATTCAATAAGTACGCTTCTGGATGAGCATAAGTACTTGATTGCCATGGGATTAGATAACGATTGAAGGGCAAAGAATAAACAGGTGCGGTATAAGCAGTCCAAAACCTGTCCCGAAGAAGAGCGATGTTCGTGGTTGTCCCCCCGGCAGAAGCTATCTTCTCATCTTCGCTTCCTGGTATAGAGCCTCCGCCGTGTTTAGCTGGGCCTCCAGCAGCCGAATATTAATGTGAAGGTCGGGGTAATGCTTGGCCAGAGTCACAAGCGACTTGTAGTCCTTTCTGATTTCGTTCAGAATATTCAGTGCTCTGGGTCTGATTTGGGTCTGCTGCAGTTGTTTGATTTTGAAATCAAGCGACTTGCTGAGCTGGTTGAATCTTAGCTTGGCTCTACTGAACTGTTTTGACGCCTCCTGAAAAGAATCGTCTGTGACAATCTCGGTGCCCGCCGCGCCCAAATGACGCAGAAGCTCCTCACGCGAGTTCACCACCTTGTCGGCAATCTCACACTTAACGGCATCATCGGCGGTAAGGGTAAGCAGCGAGCCCTTTTTGCTCCAGGTGTGTACGAGATGCTGTTGTGGTGTAATGTTCACCGGGTCGATAAACAGTCTGCGCTCGGCCTCCGACACCTCCACCACTTCGATGTCCCTGTCAACCATCGCGCATGCCAGTAATCCGGGGCGGTTGTTCTGCTCGGCCAGAGAAGCCAGATACGTCCTCCACGCCGAGCTGATTTTCTCGCCCACCTCCTCGCCGTAGCTGTCTTTAAGGTCTTTCAAACCGTCCCCCCCCATCGCTACGGCCGCAGCGGCGCCGATGACAGTGTTATTTGACATGTAGATATTATCGCAGGCAAACGCTACCGCAGCCCCGGCGGATAAGGCGCCGCCGTATTGCCCCCCCATTATGAAGGCGACGACAGGACAGTTGTTCGTCTGTGTAATTGCTGCGCAGATGCGCCGCGTGAAGTCCACTCGTCCGCCGGGCGTGTCGATCTCCAGCAGAATGAATAAAGGCCCCGCGTCCGCCGAACGCACTATTGCCTCCACCAGTGCGTCCGTTTCAATCTCGAGCATAATCTTGTCATCGATGGTCAGGACTATCACTTTGTTGTTCCTGCCCAGCCGGTCGGCCGTAATCCGCCACTCGGACAGATTCAGTCCGACCACGCCCTTTTCCTGCGTGTGCACGACGGTATTGCCGTCCACCGCCGCGCTCGTTGCGTATCCGTGAAGCACCTCTTTCGTCTGCTGATTGGTAAACGTGTCACCAAAGCAGACCGCCCGAAAAGCGAACAACGCCGCGCAAAACGCCGTGAACAACATCTGCTCCAACCTTTTCATACGCCCAAATCCTTATTTCTCTTTTCTTCCTTACTTTATTACGGACCTTGCTCCTTGCGGTTCGTTTCCTGTGGAGCGCCCCGGACCGCCGGAACACTTACAGAGAACCGCCGCCGGCGCTCCGGTACGGCATTGTCCGCTAATATTATAGCACAAAATAAGGGGCAATTCAACCTCAGAATACTCACTCTCTATGCCGCAATTGGCTTTTCAGCCTCGATAAACGCATCCTGCCTCCTCGGACCGGATGAGGCCGGCGCCCCTTTAGCAATCCACAAATACGGAAGATTTGAAAAACCGGCGGATTTGTGGTAAACAGGTGTAAAATCTTTCTCGGCGGCTATAACGTAATACCGGCAGGGCAAAGGACACGGTAAAGGGTACTCAAATCCGGGACGGTTGACATGGCGGTTCAGTTTATCCTCGGCAGAAGCGGCGCCGGCAAAACCCGCTGCTGTATCGACTCGGTTATCAGTGCATTGCTCGAGCCGGGCGAACAGCCGCTGGTTCTGCTCGTTCCGGAGCAGGCCACATATCAGGCCGAGCGTGCTATTCTTACAGACACAAGAGTAACCGGCTACCACAGGCTGAACGTGCTGTCGTTTGACCGGCTGCAGTTCCTGCTGTCAGGCAGAAAAACGGCCCGGCCCGCTCTGACCCGCCTCGGCCGCCAGATGATAGTACACAAACTGTTGCGGGATAACAGCCGCAGGTTCAAGGTCTTCGGCGCATCCGCCGTCTCTACCGGGCTGGCGCGGCAAATGGCCGAGACTATCTGCGAGCTGCACGAATACGCAAAGACGCCGCAGGACTTGGAAAGACTTCTGAGCGACCTGCGCAAAGACGACCCCGACAGCCTGGCAGCCTTGAAGTTCGCCGATATCAGCCTTGTCTTCGCCGAGTATCTAAAGGTAATCGAAGACAGGTTCACCGACCCCGACCTTCAGCTTAGCCAGGCCTGCCGGGCCGTGGCCCACGCGGGTCTTTTAAGAGGCGCCCGCCTCTGGGTTGACGGCTTTGCCGGCTTCACCGCCGCTGAGCTGGCAATACTCGCCGAGCTGCTCAAGACCGCCGCCGATACCAAAATCGCCCTATGTCTGGACCCTTCCACGCTCAATCTCAATAATCCCGACGCCGAAAAACCGGATTCCTTCGGTTTGTTCGGCCCCACCGAGCAAACCTACACCGAACTTTTCGAAATCGTCAGAAAGTGCAAACTGAAATTGGCCGAACCAATAATTTTGAGCACGCCTGTCCGCTTCTCCGCCAGTCCGCCGCTTGCCCATCTGGAGGCCGCGCTGTTCACAATTGGGGGCGAAAAAATCCCGGCACAGGACAAAATCCGGATCGTCTCGGCCCCAAACGCACGCGCCGAGGTGATATTCGTCGCCCGGCAGGTCCTCGAAGTGGTTAAGGAAAAGGGCTGTCGATACCGTGACATCGCCGTTATCGCATCAGATATCGGCCGCTACCAGCATTATATAAAGGCCCACTTCGATGATTACGGCATTCCATTCTTCATCGACATGCGCAAGCCCTTGAGCCAGTACCCGCTTGTCGAGCTCATCTGTTCGGCGCTGCAGACCGTCATCGGCGGCTTCTCGCACCACGACATTCTTGCCTCTCTCAAAACAGACCTCGTCCCCGTGCCGCGATCCGACGTCGATTTGTTGGAGAACTACTGCCTGGCCTTCGGTATCGCCGGCGCCGATTGGCAAAGCGATAAGGACTGGGATTTTGAAGGCGAACAGGGCGATTTTGACGAGCAGCGCGTAAACGACATCCGAAGAAAGGTCGCCACACCTCTGCTCAGACTGCGCGAGAGACTCTATCCGCCTGACGGCCCCGCGGAGTTGTGCCCGTCGGAGTTTACTCAGGCCGTTTTTGACTTCATGGAAAGTTTGCAGGTCCGAAGTACGATCTACAACTGGATAAATCAGGCCCATCAGCGGGCACAGCCCCAAAACGTTGACGAGCACCGCCAATTCTATGACAAGCTCGTTGCGGTATTTGATGAGCTTGTCGAGGTCTTTGGCGACCGCAGGCTCACGGCCGAGGACTATCTGGCAATCCTCAGCTCCGCCTTCTCGCAGCTCACTTTGGCGTTCATTCCACCGACCCAGGACCAGGTCCTTATCGGCTCAATCGAGCGCAGCCGCCATCCGGATTTGAAAGCCGTCTTTCTGATCGGCGCCACACAGCGGCAGTTCCCCTCGCCGGTGGACTCGCCCGGCATCCTCACCGATAGTGACCGCTCCGCCGCCGAGTCAGCCGACTTTGCTATGGCGGCAACGAGCCGATGCCGGCTCTTTGAACGCCAGTATCTTGCCTACATCGCCTTCACCAGGCCGTCCGAGTTTCTGTGTGTGACGTATCCGACAACTGATGAAAAAGGCAGCCCCGAATGCCGCTCACAGTTCGTCGCAAGCCTCGAATCGCTCTTCGAAGGCCTCGAAGAGCAGTCGACGGTCCAGTGGAAAGTGTCTATGGATGAGCTTCACAGCAAAACCGAGCTTGGCGATTTACTGTGCCGCGAGCTTGGCAGGGACACAGACCGCGCCGGTTCCGAATCATCACGCGATGACCTGGCCGGGCTGCCGGATGAGCTTGCCGCTGATGAGCAGACTGCGCAAATCGGTCGCACCGTTCTTTCCGCGCTCGACTACGATAACCGCGCGCAATTAGACGCCGACGTCGTCGAAAGACTTTTCGGCCCACACCTAAATAGCTCGGCCACCCGGCTGGGCGCCTTCGCCGCCTGCCCGTACCAGCACTTCGCCCGATACATTCTGGAGCTTGCCGAAAGAAAGGAATTCAAGTTCGAGCCGCTCGACCTCGGCGTCTTTTACCATCGCGTGCTCGATGCACTGTTGACAGAGCTCAACGCCGCACAGAAGGATTTTGCGGCAATTCAGGATGAACAGCTTCTTGAGGTTCTAAGAGCACAAATCACCCGGCTCGTCCAAGGTGATGCTTTCATATCGAACTTTACCCGCCATTCGGCGCACAATGTCTTTATCATCGATTCGGCTGCCGACGTTCTCGAAGATTGTGTTCTTGCAATCGCCCGGATGGTCCGCGCCGGAACCTTTAGCCCCAGCCGGTCCGAAGTGGCGTTCGGCGCGGTAAGGGACGCACGCGATAACCTCGGCAGCTATGAAATCGCCCTGGCGCGTAATCGCCTGCTGTTCCTGGACGGCAAAATCGATCGAATAGATGTTGCCGATATCGGGGACGCCAAAGTCGCCCTTGTTTTCGACTACAAACGCCGCCCAAGGACTTTTAGCTGGTCGCACTTGTATCACGGACTGGACATGCAGCTTGCGATCTACATGCTGGCCGTTCGAAATACGCCCGCCGGCTACGAGCAGGTCGCTGGGGCATTCTATATGCCGGTCGAGGTCAGTCCCGACAAGGGCACGCTCGAAAAGTTGTCGTCGGAAACAGAAGGTTTCGCCCACAAGGCCAGGGGCATATTCAACGGCGAGTTCGCAGAACAACTTGACCGACAGGCTTCGCGGGAAAGTATCTTCTACAATTTCTATGGTACTAAAGACGGCCGGCCGTACGGCAGCTATGCCACAAGGGGAGCATTGAGACCCGCAGACTTCGAAAAGGTCCTCACATTCACCGCCAGGAAAATGGTCGCTCTGGCCAGGGACATTCTATCCGGAAAAATCGACGTTAATCCGTACCGGCTAAACACCCAGTCACCGTGCGGCTACTGCGTGTACAGGCCCGTATGCCGATTCGACTGGCAGATAAATGACTACAACATCCTGCAGCCGGTGAATAAAACTCAAATCCTCGAAAACGGCGGCCACAGCCAATGAGTGAGAAAAAGATAAAATGGACCGAGCAGCAGTTGCGTGCGATCACCGCGCGGGGCGGCGATGTGCTCGTCACCGCATCGGCCGGGACCGGCAAGACGGCCGTGCTGTCGGGCCGGTGCGTCGATATAGTGGCCGACAGGTCCGCGTGCCCAGATGTCTGGAGCATCCTGGTCCTGACGTTCACCGAGGCGGCTGCCGAGCAGATGCGCTCGCGAATCGCACAGCAGCTAAATGACGCCTATCTTGAAAGGCGGGACCCGCACCTCAGACACCAGCTCCTGCTCCTTCAGGGTGCGGACATCAGCACCATACATTCCTTCTGCAAACGGCTCATAACCGAGCACTTTTATAAGCTCGGCCTCGACCCGACTTTTCGTGTCATCGACGGCGACGAACAACGCCTCCTAAAGGCCGAAGCCCTCGAAAAGACCATCGAATGGGCCTGGACGCAGAGCAACCTCGTCTCGCCTCTCCACGAGCTTTTTTATCGCCGGGACCTCCGCACCACGGATGGCTTTCCAGCCAAGATAATAGCCGTCAGCAATTTTCTCGATGGCCTCGTTTCACGCGATAACTGGTGCCGGCGCGCCGACAGGTTGGCTCAGGCCGCCAACCCCTTCGCCGGCGAACTTGGGCAAAGACAAATGCAGATCATCGAGCGAAGGCTCCGGTCTATGCTTGAGCAGCTTCGCTGCGCAAAAACACTCTATGAAAGCCGCGGCCAAGGCGACTGGTCGGGCCGCTGCGAAGAAACCTATATAAGACCCCTCGCGCAACTCATGGACTTGCTGACGGCCGGCGACTGGGACGAATTCACCGAAGGAATACGAGGTTTTCAAAAACCAACGGTCAGAAAGCCGCCGGGAGTTGCTGAGCCTCTCGACGAGCTGATAAAAAGCATGGTCAAGAAGGCAGTGGACGGCATTGACGAGCTTCTCGAATTGGCAGTTTTGAATCCGGAGTACCTCGACAAAGTCAGCGGCGCCGTCGGCCGTCAGACAACGGTGCTTGTCGAGCTTGTCAAAAGATTCGACCGGTTGTACAGCCAGGCCAAGCGAGCCATAAACTGTCTGGATTTTGCCGACCTCGAACATCATGCGCTGAGCCTTCTGAGCGCCGAAGACTCCTCGCAGGAGCAACTGTCACCGTCGGCCGCGGCCCTGGCCCTGCGCAGCCGATACAGGTACATATTTGTCGATGAGTATCAGGATATAAACGGCGTCCAGCAGACAATACTCGATTTGCTCAGCAGCGGCGGCAATGTATTCGTTGTCGGCGACGTCAAGCAGAGCATCTACGCCTGGCGCGGCGCTGAGCCCGACATCTTCATCGAACATCTCAAACAGGCTTCGAACGACCGCGCCGATGCCCCAGCCGGTCTCCGCGTTGACCTCAATACAAACTTCCGCTCTGCCAAAGGTGTTCTTGATTTCGTCAACAAAATATTCGGTCGCATAATGAGCGCGCGCTTCGCAAAAATAGACTACGATGAATCCGCCAGGTTGAGACCGGCGCCCGAAAACAAGCCGAAGCCGTCGACAAGCGACGCAGCGCACGCCGTCGAATTTCACATCCTTTGCCGGGATGTGACGGACCCGGATTCCGCAATCGACCGGACTACCGCACCAGGTGACACCGATAACCAGACCATTGTCAGCAGTCGGCAGCTTCAGGCTGCGATGATTGCCCGGCGAATAAGGCAAATGGTCGGCGCTGACGCCGGCAAGGCCGAATTCGAGATCTATGACAAGCGTCAGGACAGGTCCAGAGACGTCGAATATCGTGACATCGTGGTGCTGATGCGGTCGCTGGCCAAAAAGGCCGATTTCGTCGAAGTGCTCCGCCTGGCAGGAATACCCGTCAACTGCGACGCGATAGCAGGCTACTTCGAGGCCACCGAAATCAGCGACCTCTTGTCTCTGCTCAAGGTCCTCGACAATCCCCAGCGCGATATCGAGCTGGCAGCCGTGCTTCGAAGCCCCCTCTTCGGCGTCACCGACACCCAGCTGGCCAAACTCACAATGCACGCCAAGAGCGGCCGGCAGCAGCGCAGCTTCCATGACTCTGTCATTTCTTACTGTGACTCCGGCCCCGACCCCGCTTTGGTCGGCAAACTGCGAAAAGTCCTTGCGCAAATCGAACAGTGGCGAACCCTCGCCCGACGCGGCAGTCTCGCCGACTTGATCTGGCAAATCTACCGTGAAACCGGTTACCTGTCATTTGTTACCGCGCTGCCCAATGGTCAGGCGCGCCGGGCCAACCTTCTCAAGCTGCACGACCGCGCCATCCAGTTCGAAGGCTTCGCAAGCAGCCGGGGAGTCGCCTCGCTTACGCGCTTCGTCGAGTTCATTGAAAAGCTCCAGCAGGTCGGCCAGGACTGGGCCCCCGCCGAGCCCGACAGTTCTGCCGAAAACTCCGTCCGCGTTATAAGCGTCCACAAAAGCAAGGGACTCGAATTCCCCGTCGTCTTTCTCGCCGAGCTCGACGGTAGATTCAACAAGAGTGACCTGTACGATGATTGCCTCGCCGACAGCCGCTATACCCTCGGCCTGCAAATCATCGACCGGCCCTCGAACAGCAGGCTCCGCTCGCTGGCCCATCAGGTCATCGCCGAGGAAAAACTTGCCGCCTCGCTTGCCGAGGAGATGCGCATCCTCTACGTCGCCGCCACACGCGCCAGAGAAAGACTTATCCTGACCGCCTCGCAAAGCAGCAATCACTGCCGAGACATCCTCTGCAAAGGTTTCTTCTTCGGCGACGCGCCCATCGGTGACTGGGCGCTTCTCGACTGTCAGAACCCGCTCGAATGGCTCCTGTACGGCCTTTGCGACCAGAAGAACCTCCACGAAGCCTTCCAAACAGAACTGGCCGGCGAGACGCGCGACGACAAACTCTTCGATCTGACATTGCATGACCGCGACGAGCTTGAAAACCTCTCGGAAAGCATCCTCGAACTAAAGGCCGACAAATACAGGCGAGTCGGGCGAACGGTGAAGAAGCCCGGGCGAAAACCAAAGGACGCACGATTGCTCGAGCAGGTAAAAAGCTCTTTGAGCTGGTCTTATGGCTTCGGTGATGCGCCCGTCTTGCCGGCAAAGCTGTCCGTGACGCAACTGACACATCGCAATGACGAATACGTCAGGCCCGACTACTCCGGCGCACTGGACCGCCGGCCGAGCGCCCTTCCGGCAGGCGAAGGTGACATCATCGAATCGGTCGAGGCAAGGACCGTCGGCACTGCAACGCATCTGCTAATCGCAGAGCTTGATTTGACGGGGCCTATTGACAAAGAAGCGGTTGAAAGGGTGAGAGAACGAATGACAGCCGACGGCAGCATAACCCCCCCCGTCGCCGAGCGTATCGACGTCGAATCCATAATACAGTTTTTCACAAGCGACCTGGGCCGCCAGGCGATTGATGCCCGAAATACCCTCTGGCGCGAATGGCCCTTCACCTTCACCGTGCCCGCCTCTAACTGGTGTGCGACCGAAGATTCGACAGGAGCCGGCTGCGGGGATGAACCTATCATTGTGCAGGGCATCATCGACATGCTCATCAGGACCCCGCGGGGCCTGTTGGTGATAGACTTCAAAACAGACAACGTCAGCCCAGAAGAGGCGACCCGGCGAGCAACGCTTTATCGCCAACAGCTCGCCCTCTACAGCAGCGCCGCCGCCGAGATTCTAAAATCACACGTCGCCGCAACCTGGCTCTACTTCCTTACCCCCCGCTGTGCCGTCAGACTATAACCTGCCCGCCGGTAAAGCCAACACGCCAGGAACGCTTGACTCTTACCGTCGCCGCGGCCCGACGGGCGCGAACCAGCAACGGCCGGATAATGGGCTTTATCACCCTCGAGGATTCCTCCGGCCTGGCCGAGGTCACCTTCTTCCCGAACCGAATCGGCCAATATGAAAACCTCTGCTCCGCCTCCGGCCTCGTCTGGCTAACCGGCAGGGTGTGCGAGCATTTATCTTCAATAACGGTACAATGTCGCAATTCGGGCCCGGCGTGACCCCTGTTAGCCGCCGGCACTGCCGGCGGTCCCCTTGCTTCTATCCCGCGCCTTCGGGGTTTACCCGCCGTCGGCGGGTCCCCTTGCACCACCTGTCTTCCCGACCGAGCTTGCCCCCAAGGGGTGCAGCGAGCGGAGAGATCTCACCACCACGCCTGCCCCCAGGGTGCACTCCTGCGCACTCACAAACCGGGGGTCATTGCG
>DATKZT010000107.1:0-21575 GCA_035527845.1 Sedimentisphaerales bacterium
TGTGGTGGGTTTAATTTGCTTGAACCACATTTGTTTTTTCGATAGTCTTTTGTTCATGGCCATCCCTTTCAAATGACGGTTTCGGTTAATGATTTTTCGAGAATCATAACCGTTGAAAGGATGGCCTTCATATTATCTAAACATGGAATTGATGCGTCGGCGTGTGGGGGGTTCAACTGAGGGGGGCATTGTGGTATAATCCGTCGATTGCGAACTAGTGCCGTTTCAATTAAATAAGTATGGCTTTTTCGGTTGTGTCATTCCGGGCCGGACCTAGAATCCAGATTGAAAAAGCTGTGGATTCCCGCTTTCGCAGGAATGACAAAATGTGGCAATTTGTTTTTAGAAACGGCACGAGGTATGGCTTTAGGTTATGGTCATATTATGGCGTTACCGAGAGTTGCGATAATCGGCCGGCCCAACGTGGGCAAGAGCAGCCTGCTGAATGCGCTGGCCGGGGAAATGATAAGCATAGTCGAGCCGACGGCCGGGGTCACGCGCGACCGCGTCAGCACGATAATCGGCAAGAACGAGCGCTACTTCGAGCTTATCGATACCGGCGGGTACGGCATAATCGACCGTGAGGACCTGAGCAGGCACATCGAGCAGCAAATCCAGCAGGCGATCGAATCGGCCAATCTGGTGGTGTTTATGGTGGATATTCGCGACGGGCTGATGCCGCTGGATGAGAAGATTGCGCGGCTGCTGCGAAAGCAGGGCCTGGACGTGATCGGCGTGGCCAACAAGGCGGATATGGCGCGGATGTTTCCGGCGGCGGCGGAATTTTCGAAACTTGGCTTCGGGGAATTTCTGTGCGTGTCGGTCCAGAACAACCTGAACAAGGCGGTGCTGCTGGAGGAAATCTTAGCAAGGCTCGAAGGCGTGGACTCGACGAAACCGGCCGAACCGGTGATGAAGATAGCGATAGTGGGCAAGCGCAATGTCGGCAAGAGCACGCTGGTCAATGCGATAGTGGGTTCCGAGCGTGTGATTGTCAGCGAAATACCCGGCACGACCAGAGACGCCGTGGATGTGCGGTTCGAAAAGGACGGCAAGACGATAGTCGTGATTGATACGGCGGGCATGAGAAAGAAGGGAAAAATGGCGGACAGCATCGAGTTCTACGGTTCGGTTCGCGCCACACACTCGGTCCGCCGGGCCGATGTGGTCTTGTTTCTTATTGATGCGACCGAAGCAGTTTCTCAGGTGGATAAGAAGCTGGCCAAGCTCATCTCGGACGAGTACAAGAGCTGCATCATAGTGGTCAATAAATGGGACCTTGCCAAGGATGTTGCTGTGACGGGCGACTACGAGGATTACCTGACGAAGCTTTTGCCGGGGCTGAAATACGCACCGATAGCCTTCACGACGGCGACGGAGGCCAAAAATGTTCAGAGCGTTCTGGATTTGGCGGGCGAGATTTTCAAGCAGGCGACCAAGTGGGCGCCGACGGGCAGGCTGAACAAGGCGTTCGAGCTGATAAAGTCGGGAAGGACGGCTCCGGCGCGTCGCAAAGCCGGCTGGCCGAGGGTCTATTACGCTACCCAAATCGCGATTAACCCTGTTACAATACTGATGTTCGTAAACAATCCGGAATTATTCGATGAGCAGTACCGGCGGTTTATTGTCGGGCGATTGCGCGAGCTGCTGCGGATGGATGAGGCGCCGATACGTTTGTTGGCGCGGTCGCACAGGGAAGGCGGGCGTGTCAGGACAATAAAGCGAGCGGGACGCTCCGGGCGATAGCCGGGCGCCAGGGGAGGCGCAGGCTTTTGAGGTTTTAAGGAGACGAGTATGTTGGCGGCAATTCTGTTTGTGGCGGCGATTTCTTTCGTGGTTGCGTATGGCGTGTACGGGAGGTTCCTTGCGAGGCGTTACGGGCTGGACGACGGTCGGCCGACGCCGAGTCATACGGATTACGACGGTATCGACCGTGTGCCGGCGCACAAGGCGGTTCTGCTGGGGCATCATTTTTCTTCGATAGCTGGGGCGGCGCCGATAGTCGGGCCGATTATAGGCGCTCTGGCCTTCGGGTGGGCCCCGGTTCTGATATGGGTGATTCTGGGGAGCATTCTTGTGGGCGGCGTGATTGATTTCTCGGCGCTTGTCGCTTCGGTGCGGCACAATGCCCGCTCTATTGCGGAGATTGCGAGGGAATACATGTCGCCCATGACGTACAAGATTCTGCTGGCGTTTATTTGGCTGACGCTGGTTTATGTTTTGACGGTATTTGCGGATTTGACCGCCACCACGTTCGTGCAGAACGGGGGAGTTGCCAGTTCTTCGATCCTGTTTGTCGCGCTTGCAATTATGTTCGGGGCGGCCCTGAACAGGTTGAAGGTGCCGCTGTTATGGTGTTCGGTGGTGTTTGTGCCGCTGGTGTTTTTCGGCGTCTGGGCGGGCCAACAGGTCCCGCTGAGGGCGGACATGGTTGCGCAGGTTTTTGCCTGGGAGCCGAAGAAGGTCTGGGCCCTGATTCTGATTGGTTACTGTTTCGCGGCTTCGACGACGCCGGTATGGATTTTGTTGCAGCCCCGGGATTATCTGTGCAGCTATCTGCTGTATGCGTCGGTGTTGAGCGGATTTGTGGGCATATTCTTCGGAGGATTTGCCGTCAACTACCCGGCGTTCACGGCGTGGAACGTGCCGGCAACAGGGACGCTGTTTCCCATCCTTTTCATCACAGTGGCCTGCGGGGCCTGCTCCGGTTTTCATTCGATAGTGGCTTCGGGCACGTCGTCGAAACAGCTCAATAAAGAGACCGACGCGAAGGTGATAGGCTATGGGGCTATGCTGCTCGAAGGTATTGTGGCGGTGATAGCGTTGGCGACGGTAATCATGCTGCCGAAAGGCGACGAGCTTACCGGCAAGGCGCCCCTGATGATCTATGCGGCAGGTGTAAGCAAGTTTCTATCGCTGGTGGGCATACCGGAACGTTTGGGGTCTTCTTTCGGACTTCTGGCGCTGTCGGCTTTTATTCTTACCACGCTGGACACGGCCACGAGATTGGGCCGATATATCTTCGAGGAGTTTTTCAGCCTCAAAAGGGCATACTCGCGTTACCTGGCGACGGCGGCGACGCTCGTGCTGCCGGCGATATTCGTGCTAATCAGTCTCAAGGATCCTCTGGGCAACCCAATACCCGCGTGGAAGGCGATCTGGCCCATATTCGGCGCCAGCAACCAGCTCTTGGCCGGTCTGGTAGCCCTTGTCATACTCGTATGGTTGAAAAAAACGGGGAAAAGGATTGGTTTCATTATCGGCCCGATGCTATTCATGAATGTGGTGACGCTCTGGGCGCTGGTACTATTAGTGGCAAGAGACGGATTCTCGGCAGTGGGTATTATCGCAATGGTGCTATTGCTGTTGGCCGTGCTGCTAATAACAGAGGCGTTTAGAACGGTCAGGAAGATCGTGGGTGCTTAGGCGCCGGTCGATTCAAGCGGCGCGCGGGGAATGAGCCCGGGTGCAATTCTCCGGGCGCCTCCTCTCCGGGGCCGACGGTCTGTAATGGAGGAGCGCTGCGCACGGAACTGAAGGACTCGTATACGGGGAGCTTTTCGAAAAGAGAGGCTGGAAGAAAAGAGGCTATTCACTCCGGCTGATCGCCGACCGCTCCTGCTTCAGCAGGAGGCAGCCGTATCAGCTTGAACCGAGCTTCCGGCGCCGGCTGGAGGGGCTTTATCTCCCCCTTACAGACAAACTCATCCGGGAACCCGTACTTTAGCCGCCGAGGCTGATAGTCGGTAGATTCAACGTCGCTATCGCGGATTTCCAGTATCAACTGGTAAGTCTCGTTCTCGTATGCTCGCTTAGCCTCCGGAGTGGCCCTTATCTTGAACGGCACGTAGAATGTAAGAAGATCCACTACATCGACCTTGTACTCGCGCTGCAATTTCTCACTCAAGACAAACCCGAGACTGGGTCTTATGGTCTGCTCGGGCAGGACGCCTTCTGAGGGTATCCTCACTTCAACGGTCCGGTCGGCTTTGACCGTCCGGTCGCTGGCTAAGCGGACTTCCGGGGTCTTGCGTATTTCCGATGCCGACAGTCTTGCCTGCTCTATGTCGGCCATGCTCAACTGAACATAGGCGACCCGATCTGGCCAGTCCTCGGGCAAAAGAATCTCGACGCTGGGCGGGTCAATGATGGCATTCACCGGATTGTCCCTTTCATCTCTACAGGTGACTTCAACCTTCCTTTTCACAAGGGCTCGAACGGTGACGGAGACGGCGTCGGGCTTGCAGGACTCCACCTTCAGTCCCAACTGTTTCATTTGGCTGTCTTTCTGAAGGAAGGTCAAGAGCTGCAAAGGGTGCAGGCCGGGCTTATCCATGTTCTCTTTTGCCACATCAAGGTCAAATTTGAGCCGGCCTGCCTGCTTCACCCGCGCCCTAACCTCGGCGATTCTCGACGTAGGGCCTTTCAGGACTATTTCTTTAATAGGCACCGACGAGCCGGTGTCGAAGCTTGCCCACAGTTCCGGTTTTGACGTAGCAATGGCTATGTCGGCGCTGTAGATGGTGTCCTGCTCGTCGGAGGCAAGGTCCGCCCAGACCCAAACGAGAACCGTCAGGAATACCACCGCCGATACTTTGCCGAACTTGACCTTTTTCAACATACCCAGGTTCTGTCCTTGCGATTCAACCTTCAATCGACAGGCTGCTTGTCCCCCATGCCGGTGCCCTCGCCGCGTCGAGGTCCTCTTCCAGCGAGTCGGCGGAGCCTGTCACGAACACCCGAAAAAGAAGGGGCGACCATTTCCCCCATCATATCAATCAGATACTTTCGCAACTCGGACTCGGAAATGTTTCTGGCCAACTGTCCATTCCGGGCGATGGAGATAATGCCCGTTTCTTCGCTGACCACCAGACAGATGGCGTCGGAGCCCACGGTAATACCCACGGCCGCCCGGTGGCGTGAACCCAGCTCAATCCCATCGGCGCTGCCCGCCTCGGCCAAGGGCAGCTGGACTCTGGCGGCCACTATCCTGTCTGCGCGTATTATGACTGCCATATCGTGCAGAGGGGTGCCGGAGTAAAAGATCGTTTTGAGCAATTCCGCCGTGACCCTCGCATCCATGCGAACTCCCGTCTCTATGAACTCTCCCAACGCCACCTGCTTTTCGATGACAATTATCGCACCGATTCTGTTGGCGGAGAAATGCATCACCGCCGCAATTATCTCTTCTATGGTCTGTGCAACCTGCTGCGAGGAGCTTGCCCAGAAGCGGGGCTGGCCTATTCGGATAAGGGCTCTTCGAATCTCCGGCTGAAAACCCGCCACCGCAATAACAACCACGCCGATCAAAAAGCCGTTGTACAGATACTGCAAGCGCACGAAGGCAAACCGGCCGACGAGCAGCTTCAAGATCAGAAAACCGGCAATAAGAATGAACACGACCCCCCGGAACAATCTTTCTCCGCGAGTGCCCTCGAGGAAGTCCACGGCCCAGTAAACAACAAGACCGATAAAAAACAGCTCAATGGCAACCACCCATCGCGGATTCATCACCCATACGCGATGAAAGTATTCGACGAGCGCTTCCACGAGCCAAGTCCCTTCAATGGGTGCGGGTTTATGGGATCCTCTTATCGCTCAGCTTGCTTGGTTTGTCCAAGAGCAGGACCGTATCGATGTCGGACATCAGTTCCTGCTTGTCGAGGGCAAGATTTCGCATGTGCCTTCGGCGACCTTCGGCCGCGGTTTCACCCGGATGTGCCAACCACCCACAGCCCCCGGCCAAGATGGCACAGGCACACAAGACTATCGCCAAAGTACCGAGACCAAACACAAATCTACGTATCTTTCCAACTCTTTTCATCTTTTTTTTCCCTCTTCGAAATATAACGTCCTGCCCCGCGGGCACACACTGTACCGCCCAACCCAAAAACCATTATAACCTCTGCCGCCCCCGGCTGTCAATGCAAAAAAACCACAAAATCAAACGGAAGACCTGTCGCAGAAGGGCCCACGGCCCCTACTGGCGCATAAAAGGCTTCTCGCAACGGAAATTGCTGTCTTTCTTTGCCTTCGGACGATACTATATGCATCGTTAAGAAGATTTCTTTTTGCAGGGTCCGAGGCACTACGGTTCGGCGGGACTTCGCCGGCGAACCAAAGATAGGGGTCGGCGCAGCCGTGAAATGCTCTTGTTTTCCGAAAACGAAAAGGCTCGTCCGCAATGAACAGTTCAGAACCGTTCTGGCGCGAAACCTGCGCCGCAGCAATGGGTTGCTCACCCTGTTCATTGCGAAAAACGACTGTGCCTTTGCCCGTTTGGGTATCTCAGTGGCGAAGGCCTGCGGGGGCGCCGTGGTGAGAAATCGGCTCAAGAGGCTGGCCAGAGAGGCATTTCGGCAATGCGAGGAAGAGATTCCAGCCCGCTTCGACTACCTGCTTTTGATTTCGCCAAAATCTTTGCAGATAACGGACGACCTGCAAGAGTACAGACGGGCTCTCAAGAAGATTACGCTGGAGCGGATAAAGACATCCTTTCTGAAACTTGTGGCTAAAGCCGTTTCCGCCTATAGGGCGGATTCCAGAAAGCCTGACAGAGCCAATGTGAGGGAACGTAACGAGGAATAAGCCTTGAGTAACCAAAACGACCTGGCGCCCATAGGACCCGCCGCAAAAAAGGCTGGAATTTCCCGGCAGTCTCTGCAATATTACCTGATGCTTGGGCTGCTTGAGCCGACGGAAGTTACAGCCACAGGCAGAAGGCTCTTTGATGAAAAAGCCGTCGAAAGAATCAGGCTGATAAAGAAACTTAGTGACAGCGGCTATCCGCTGCGGGCGATAAGGGAGCTTTTTCTCGAAGGTCGAACCGATTTGAAAGGAAGCAAGCAGTGAGTGATTACGAAACGACACAAAGAAGACGAAACGTCCTCGTGGGAATCTTTGTCGTTGCCGCTCTGGTGTCGCTGGGTGTGATGATTTATAAGTTCGGCGACCTGCCTGGCGCCGTCAGCACGCTCGGCTCCTTCCAGGTGAAAGTAAAGTTTCCCACGGCCACCGGCATCCAGAAAGATACCCCTGTCAGATTCTGCGGCTATCAAATCGGAAGAGTAACCAGTGTCAAGCCCCCCCAGATTATGGAGTACGGCAATACCGGCAAATTCTACCACCAGACCCTTGTCGTGCTGAGCATCGACAAGCAATTCAATAACATTCCCGACAATGTCGACGCCAAGCTGATGACCAGAGGTCTCGGCAGCTCTTACATCGAACTTAAGCTTACCAGCTATGACGTATATGAGCCATCCGGCCCGGTTCTCTCACACAACAGCCTCCTGCAGGGCTCGACGGGGATGACCAGCGAGTTTTTCCCCGAGGAAAGCCAGAAGAAGCTCGAAGAGCTGGTCGACGGCATCAAGACCTTTGTCGATAACGCGAACGGTATTTTCGGCGACCCCGCCAATAAAGAGAACATAAGAACCACCCTGGCTCATCTGTCCGAAGCCACAAACCAAGCGACGAAGACCCTGGAGGAATTCGAGAGGTTGTCCGCTGCCGGCGCGACAACCCTGAAGAATGCCGACGCCAGGGTGGACGAGCTTGTCGCGTCGGTGGTCGCAACCAGCGAACAGATGGGCAAGGCCACGGCGGAGATGCGTCTGGTTTTGGAGAAAATAAACACGGGTGAGGGCACGGCCGGCAGGCTGCTCAACGATGGAAAATTGTATGAAAACCTTCTCGAAGATACCGAGCAGATACGACTGCTTGCGGAGGAGCTGACCGCGTTCGTCACCCAGGTGCGTCAGAAAGGTCTGCCCCTGAAGTTAAAGTAGGACCTGTGCCATCGCTTCTCAATAGGACCGGCCGACATGCTCGAGCAAAGCCTTGCCGGATTCTCACAACTTCGGTTGCCTCACACAAAAAACTTTTTGATAACGTCCCAGAGTTTGTGTATAAATCGGATTTTGTGGATTTGCCGCTTTAAGGCAACAGCATTTTGTTGTATTGTATCGGCACCGGTGTCGAGACTTGGGGCGACGCTGCCAGGCGACCGCGAGCGCCACATCGGTCCGATACGGCATAGGGGCGGTAACTTCTGTGTTGCCGGCCGGTTATGATTATGCCGGCGCCCGTAATGCGATAGATCCGGGTTTGTGCGTTTACCTGTGTGCCGTGACGATTTGTCACTATGAAGGGCGGCCACCGAGCAAACCGGGCTTTGGATACATAAGGTTTACCGAGAAGTTACAGCCAACTTTTTGGACGATACGAGCTTTTTGTCGAATAAAAATCGCCTGCGGGCGCGTTCAAGTGCAGCGATTGCGAGGTACGTGTTTGCTGACCGAAGGTGCCTGTTTTCAGGCGTGTTATTAAGGAGTGCTCTTATGTTTCTAAAACAGGACCGTCGATTACTTACGCTCTTTGCGTTGTTGTGCTTGTTGTCCAATCCTAGCGCTGTCCCGGCTGAAGAGGACTATTTCCCATCCTTCGCCGACAAGCATACTATCGGCTTGTGGCTTTTCGATGAGACACAGTACCTCCACACAACCATCACCGATGCCGGCGTGTACGAATACGACCTGCTCCTTCAGGAAGCGGGCGGGCTCGTGCCCGGGAAATTCGGCAACGCCCTGAAGTTCTCACCCGGCGTCGAGCACGCTGTCAGCTACGCGGGCTTCAAAGGCGCCGTCACCATCGGTGAAATGAGAGAAAAAGACGGTACCCCCAGCGGTCTCTGGGGTCCCGCTGTCCCGCCGAGGAAAATCCTGACCACCGTTGGCGCCGGAGACTGGACCATAGAGTTCTGGCTGAAGATCGGCTCTCAACCCCAGGCCGAGGTCGTTGTCATCGACCTCGGACAAGCCTATGAGCCGGGCTTGACAATAGGCTTGCGGCCGGCGGCAGCCGGCTTCGAAATCAGCAGCGCCTATGCCGGATTTCAGGCGGTCTGTCCCACCAGCCCCGAATTATTGGCTGACGGGAAATGGCACCATGTCGCTTTCACGAGGGTAGACTCAGAGAACCAAATCCTTCACTATCTCGACGGCAAGCGCCAGTCCAAAGCCGCTGTCAGCACTGCTGCCAGACAGGCCCTTCCTGCCGTTGTCGAAGCGGAGGACCGCGACCACGGCAGTATGGGCTTCTCTCAAGACAAAGACTCTGAGTGGCGAAGGCTCCACAGATTCAATTTCACTTTAGGGCATGACCGGCAGGCAAACAAGGGGATGGACGGCATGATTGACGAGCTGCGGTTCTCTGACATTGTCCGCTATTCGTCTGATTTCTCGCCGCCGTCAAGCTTCTCAAGGAATTACCGTCCAAAGGCGCCAGGACCCGCCGTCGCCAACGGCCCACCGCTGCTGTTCGCCCCCGATTCACCAAAAGGTGTTGTTAAACTCGGCTCACGAAAACACCTTTTCATCGACGGTGCTCTCATCGACAAGATGGAAAACGTCCGGCTCACCTGCAATCCGCCTGCCGACAGAAAGGACCTGAACTTCAGACCGAGAGGCTCGGCCTGGCGGGCCACCGTCGTCGAGATCGACGGCAAGGTCTATATGTACATCCCGGACGGCTACGGCTCCGAAAAAGGTATCACACGCCTGCGAATCTCAGAAGACGGGGTCAGCTTCGAAACGCCCAAACTCGGCATCGTCGAATTCGAAGGCTCGAAAGACAATGATTACGTGTTTGCCGGCGCGCCGCTGTACGGCAGCTTCTTCGAGGACCTCAACCCCGACAAGATGCCCGAGGAAAGATTCAAGATGACCGCCTGGGTCGCAAACCGCGGCATCTATCTGTATTTCTCACCCGACGGGCTGCACTGGCGAAGGAACGAAACCTGCATGCTGCCGCTGACCAGCGGCGGCGGAGCGGAAACCTATTGGGACGACCAGAGAGGACTCTACGTTGACTTCATAAAACGAGACAGCAGCTACCAGAACGAAGGTTGCGGCGGCGACGGACGGCGCGCCATCATGTTCGAGACCAAAGAAGTCCGCAAGACCTGGCCCTTCGAGGCCCGACAGAATCCATACTACGAGGGCTGGCCGATGCCGGCCGTAACCTGCGAAGGCCCTGTTGTTTTCGCGCCCGACAAGAACGGCCAAATCTATCGCACCCGCGCCATAAAGTACCCCTGGGCGCCGGATACCTATCTTGCCTTTGTCTGGAGGTTCGGGGAAGGCGAGCGCAGGCAGGTGGACCTCGGCGTCAGCCGAGACGGCGTGCACTGGCAGTTCTACGCCGATGAGACCTGGTACCTGACGCCGGGTGAAGATGAGGAGGTCCTGTCAGTGTACGGCGTGATTCGCCGCGGCGACCAAATCTGGCAGTACTTCGACTTCGGGGGCGCACACGGAGGCGGAAGGAAACGTACATACGCCAGATTCACTCAGCGACTCGATGGTTTCGTTTCGCTCGACGCCGGGGAAAGAACGGGCTCGGCCGTCACAAGGCCCCTTGTCTTCGAGGGCAATACCCTCCTGCTGAATGTGAACGGAATAGGGTCAGCAAAGGTCGCCATCCTCGATGAGGGCGGCAGTGCCCTGCCCGGCTTCGATACCGGCGATTGCGACCTTATCAAGTGCGACGCCGTCCGTCACGTTGTCACTTTCAAGGGCAAATCAGACGTGGGGCGTCTGGCCGGCAAAGTCGTCCGCCTGAAGTTCGAGCTGCAGGATGCGAGGCTCTATGCCTTCAAATTCGACCGGTCGCCGGGATAGAATTTCCGAACCTGCCGCTTGAATGTCACACTCAAAGCTGCTAAAATAGCAGTCGCTGGGCTTGGCGAGCCAAGCCAAACGAGTTGTTCCGCCGAGTCGGAGGCAGGCTTCTGTTTACTTTAGCAGTGCGACATTCTGTAAAAAAAACTCAACCTCGGCCCACGCCCTTGTGGGGGGCCGCGCGCGGATTCACCTTAATCGAGCTTTTGGTCGTGATTGCCGTAATCGCCCTGCTCATGTCCCTGCTCCTGCCCGCTTTGAACAAGGCAAAGGAGCAGGCCAAGAACGTTATCTGCCAGTCAAACCTCCACCAATGGGGTCTTATCTGGTATGCCTACACCAGCGATAACGATGGCTGCTTCACCAGGTCCGTCTTCTGGGTCTGTCCCCTGCGCTCCTACTACAGTTCCGGCGGTGCGCCCATAGCAGACAGCAACGGGCCGCTGACTTCCAACTACAGCGGTACCACCGATATACGCTGCTGCCCTATGGCCACCAGACCTGAGTCTCTGGGAGGCCAGCATCCCTTCGCCGCCTGGGGAGTCTGGAACGGCGAGGTCTGGGCAGGGCAATTCTATCAAAACGATTACGGCAGCTACGGCATGAACGGCTGGCTCTGCAACCCCGAAGAGACCGCCGAGCCTACCGGCGACCGTGAGCCCGAAAACCTATGGAGGTGTACCACTGCCAGAGAGGCTTCACAAGTGCCGATGTTTCTCGATTCCTCCATGTACGAAAACATGTGCCCCCGCGACTCCGATCAGCCTCCCGCATACGACGGCGACCCCATTATTGGTAACCTGCACGAGATGAGAATCTGCTGCATCGACCGCCACAACGAGAACATCAACGGCCTGTTCCTCGATTTCTCCGTCAGGAGAATAGGCCTCAAAGAGCTCTGGAGACTCAAGTGGCATCGGACTTTCGACACGTCCGCTGAGGTCGTCTGGCCCCCGTGGATGGCAGAGATGAGGGACTACTGACCTAAGCCCTCGGCAGTGCAGCCGGCTTGGCGCGACTCGGCGCCAATTCAGACCCTTGGTTCATGTTCAGCTCAGAAAATAATCTGAAAATACATGGAACAGGACGGCAACAAGGCGCATCTTAGCACATAGATGAGGTGCTTTGCCCGGCTGGCGTATGGCCTTGGCGGGCATATTGTGGGATTGGGGCGAAGGTTTGCCGCCCCCCACAGGTGCTGGGCGCTGAAAGGACCCATAATTTTGGGGGATGTATTTCAGAAAGCCCTTGACAGCACTGCCGCCGAAGGCTATAGTGATGAAATGGGGCGGGCAGGCAGGTTTTGGGGGGTTTGGAGCCGCCCCGCGACAATTTACCACACCATGTAGTTCCGCACCCGAAGGAACAAGACACACCTGTTACTATACACACCCAGAGTTAATCCGCACCCAAAGGGCGGCCTCAGCAGGCTTTTTTGGTGAGGTGTGCCGAGACGATGTTGAAAACCAAGGGAATTATGGGTTGGCCGAGGCCATGAAAAAAATGAATAATTCAATGATTTGGAAAGGAGCGCGTATTATTATGCAGAAACGAGGAGGATTTACCTTAATAGAGCTGCTGGTTGTAATTGCCATCATAGCGGTGCTGATGTCGATTCTCATGCCTGCGCTGAACAAGGCCAAGCTGCAGGCCCAGGACGCGGTGGACAAGTCCAACCAGCACCAGTTCGCCCTTGTCTGGAAGTTCTGGACCGATGAGCATGACGGATACTTCCCGGACAGAGGCGGCAGCGACTGTTGGGGGTCGGTGGACATGGGCGCCTGGCCATACGTGCTTTATGACTATATGCCGAGCATCGACCGCTCGATATTTCTGTGTCCAGCCGCCACCAAGCCTCTGGCCGAGGGGGGAAGGTGTCCTTATGCGGCCTGGGATTGCGCAGCTGGAACCAGCGGCTTCACAGTATACGGCAGCTATACCTGCAACTACTGGGTGGCAAAAGACGAGGACCTGAAGTTCTGGGGGACTATGAGCGTCAAAGGCGCCCAATACGCGCCGATTTTGATGTGCGGCAACTGGAAGGATTCGGAGCCCGAGCCGGACGACGAGCCCTGGGCGACTCGTGAAGACATGGTGAGGGACTGCTGGGAGCAGAACAGGAATGAGATGAAGCGTGTCTGCCAGGACCGGCACGGCTGGTTTGTGAACACCAACTTTATGGACATGTCGGCGAGGAGAGTGGGGCTCAAAGAGCTTTGGGTGACCAAATGGCACAGACAGTGGCCGAGGGACCTGAACCTTCTTCCGGATTGGCCGGCGTGGATGGCGAACTGTCCCGAGCCATTTTAAGGTTGCCGAGCAGAGGGCAATCGCTGTTGGAAGCCGGCCTGATTGACCTGTGAGCCGCCGGCGGGCCGAGTGGATGGCAGGCAGTGCCTGAGCATTGGAGATAAACCGCTCCTGCGAATTCGCCTATTACAAGAGAGGACGGGGCTTGTCGGCCCGGTCCTCTCTTGCTGCTAACCGGGGGATCAAAGCGCGGGCTGTAAATCCCGCCGCATCTGTTGCGTAAACTGTGAGGGGAGGCTGTGCCGTTTGCTGCAGTGCAGACTTTAAAAAGAGTCGGGATGGAGGATATCTGATGTGGCAGAGCAGGAAGGCATTCACACTGATTGAGCTGTTGGTAGTCATCGCCATCATTGCGTTGTTGATGTCTATTCTTATGCCGGCGCTGAGTAAGGCAAAGGAGCAGGCAAGGGCCGCGGTCTGTATGTCGAACATGCACCAGTTAGGCCTGTCGTGGAGCATGTACGTCGATGACAACGACGGCCGGTTCACCGAAGGACTTGACGACTGGATACTACAACTCTGGCCCTACTACAACGACAAGGAGCTGCTGCTGTGCCAGACGGCCGATAAGCCCGCTATGATACCCGGCAGTGGCAGCGCCGTGAGGGGCGGCAAGTATCAGGCCTGGGCCGACAACATCGGCGGCGAGCTGTTCATCGGCAGCTACGGATTGAACCAGTGGTGTACGCGGGATGAGGACGGCGGTCGGGACAAGGCAAGATTATGGGGATTCATAGGGGCATTCGCCATCAAGGGTGCGGCCCTTGCTCCGCTGATGAGCGATTCGGCCGTTACTGGATTCACACCGCTGCCGGAGGACCAGCCGCCGGAGTACGACGGCCAAATCTACTTCTCCGAGCCCTCCGACGTGGACGAAATCAGAAGCTGCTGCCTTAATCGGCACAACGGGCAGATAGACGTCCTCTTCCTCGATTTCCACACCGAAAAGGTGGGGCTCAAGAGGCTCTGGAAGCTCAAGTGGCATCGGACGTGGCCGCCTGACGCCGGACCCAGCGAGTGGCCCGACTGGATGGCCAATATGTCCGAGTATTAGACTGCCGGCGCCCACGGCAGGCAGTTGCCTGGGAGGCTTATGCTATGGCGCGCAACATTAGAAGACCGATTCTGATTGGCGTTGTGCTGCTGTGTCTGGCATCGGCCGGCGCCGTCACCCTCATGACGCGCTCCAGGAGAGACGGCATCCCCAGAAGCTTTGCCAGAGAAATGACCTGGGTCAAGTGCCGTAATCCCCGGTGCAATGCGGAATATGAAATCAGCAAGAAAGACTATTTCGTATATGTGGAGAAGAACCAGGACTGGCGTTCGGCCGGCGCTCCGGCGCTGGTCTGCGAAATATGCGGCGAGCCCAGCATCTACCGGGCCGTAAAATGTGAAGGCTGCGGCTTCGTCTTCGAAATGGGCTCGGTACCACTGGATTATCAGGACCGATGCCCCAGGTGCAAATTCAGCAGGCTCGAGCACGACAAGAAACAGAATGGCCGTGATGGATAATCCAAAGCAAGTATCTCCGCCGTCGCCGACTCCTTTGTACCGACTGAGGTTCAGGATGCGGCCGCGTCGTCTGTCTGCGGCCTGCCAGAGAGGATTCACACTGATTGAGCTGTTGGTGGTCATCGCCATCATTGCTGTGCTGATGTCAATCCTTATGCCTGCTCTTAGCAAGGCCAAGGAGCAGGCAAAGGCAGTGATTTGCCTTTCCAACCTTCACCAGTGGGCCCTGGCCATCTCGATGTATGCACACGAGAACGACGGGTGGTTCCTGAGCGGCTCAACCGGCGTCACCGGAGGATGGGCCTGGATGGAAGTGCTTCGCCCGTACTACTCCGACGACAAGCTCCATATCTGCCCCATGGCGAAAAAGGTCAAGTACAACGAAGACTATGTAGCCGGCGGCGACTTGTACGCCTGGAACCCCGGCACCGTCCAGGACCCTCTGTACGGCAGCTACGGCATCAACGGATGGCTTGCCAACCCTGAGCCCGGCGAAACCGAGGTCTTTGGGCGCCCGGCCGAGGACAATTGGAGAACCGTCAGCGTCAAAGGCGCCGCAATTATTCCGCTTATTCTCGACTGCGGCATCTGGGACGCCTGGCCCCTCCAGACCGACGAGCCGCCGCCGCTGCCCAATATGATGACCGAGCACGGGGTCCTCAACAGCGAGATGCGGCGATTCTGCCTGAACCGCCACCACGAGGCGGTGAACGGGGCTTTTCTGGATTTCTCGACCTCGAAAGTGGGCCTGAAGAAACTCTGGAGGCTCAAGTGGCACCGCAGTTACGACGTTGCCGGCGACCCTCCCGACTGGCCCGAATGGATGGCAAACATGACCGAATATTGATATACTATCGAAGGCTCAAGGACCTTTGTGGGCCGCAAACGCTGCAATATGCAACAGAGGCCTCTTGATGTGAATAAAATGTGCTGGAAATTGGGGAAACAGTTGGCCGTTCTTGCGCATCTTAACAAGGGAATGGTCTTATATGCGCCGAAAGGAGAATCGCTATGGTGAAGAAGCAAAGAGGATTTACGCTAATTGAGCTGCTGGTTGTTATCGCCATCATTGCGATATTGATGTCGATACTGCTGCCGGCACTCAACAAGGCAAAGGCCCAGGCCCGCGAGATTATCTGCAAGAACAACTTCCATCAATGGTCCCTCATCTGGAAGATGTTTACCGATGACGAATTGACTCTCAGCGATGGCAGCGCAAAGAAGGAAGGCTTCTTTATGATAAGGGACTCGTCGGTTGACTGGCCGGGGTTCATACTGAGCAACTATTACTCAAGTCTGGATGCCGGGATGTGGCTGTGCTCGAATGCCACCAAGCCGTTCAGCGAGGGCGCACGCAACCCGTACGGGGCCTGGGACGGCACTTATAGTGTTAACGGCGAACAAGTCTATATCAAGGGCAGCTATGTGATAAACGACTGGATCTCGGATGAGGAAGGGGATGGAGACCTCGGCACAGGCGGCCAATACTATTGGAGGACTCCTTACGTCAGGCGCGCGGCTGAGGCGCCGGTGTTGATCGACGGCCAAACGACCAATATGGAACCCTACGAATTCGACAACCCTTCAGAAGTCGAAAATGCCCCATGGACTGCGGGCGCTCGCGACGAGATGAGGCGCGCCTGCCTCAAGCGGCACTCTCCATACCACGTCAACCTCCTCTTTCTCGATTGGTCCGTCCGGAGACTGACCATTAAGCAGCTCTGGAGGACCAAGTGGCATCAGCAATGGGACATGACCGCACCCCTGCCGGATTGGCCCGACTGGATGTCCGACGTGCCCGAACCGGATTGAAAGGGCCAAACGACCCTGGTGCCGCAGGTGTTCAAAGGGCCTGGGAGACCCCAAATCATTTTCCAGGAATGGACAGCCTGGCCGCATCCTGCTATAATGACGGGCAGGCCGCCCGCAGCAGGAAGGTCCGTTATGGCGAGACAGCGAGCTTTCACTCCAATAGATGTCGTCTTCCCTGACTTCCATACCGAGAAGGTCGTACTCACAAGGTTGTGGAACCTGAAGCGGCGGCGGACATGGCCTGCCGACGGCGGAGCGGCCGGCCGGCCCGAATGGATGGCAAACATGGCCGAATATTGATATACTATCGGTGGCTCAAGGACCTTTGTGTGCCGCAAACGCTGCAATATGCAACAGAGGCCTCTTGATGTGAAAAAATTGCCCTGGAAATTGGGGAAACAGTTGGCCGTTCTTGCGCATCTTAACAAGGGAATGCCCGTATATGCGCCGAAAGGAGAATGGCAATGGTCAAGAAGCGAGCAGGATTTACGTTGATAGAGCTGCTGGTGGTAATCGCCATCATTGCGATATTGATGTCGATTCTGCTACCTGCACTGAGCAAGGTGAAGCTCCAGGCGCAGGACGTCATAGATAAGTCGAACGAGCACCAGTTTGCGCTTATCTGGAAGCTATACACCGACGACAATGATGGTTTTTTCCCGGAAAGAGGCAGTGGTACCGCCCCCGACCAGGTGAACTTGTCCGCCTGGCCCAATGTAATTTGGCAGTTCATGCCCAACACCGACCCGGACTTGTGGTGCTGCCCGGCCGCCACCAATCGTTTTGACCAGGGCGCCAGGCAGCCGTGGGCCGCCTGGAACACCGACCCAACCGCCGAACCACTGCTGATTGGCAGCTATGCCGTGAATTACTGGGTTGCAAATTATGAAGGGGGTGAGGGGGCCGGCAGAGACCCCGGCAAGTTCTGGCGGACCCCCAACATCAAAGGGTGTGCCTTTGCGCCGCTCATGCTCGACTGCGCCTGGAAGGACATCGAGCCTGAACCTTACAACGCGGCCCCCCCTTATAACGGCTATTGGGGCTACTACGATGAAGACGAGATGTGGCGAGCCTGCATAAACCGCCACGCCTGGAAAAACAACATGAGCTTCCTGGACCTGAGCGTCAAAGCCATTACCCTTAAGTGCCTCTGGAACCTCGACTGGCACAAGAAATGGGAGGACGACGCCTTCCCCGACGGCGGATGGCCCGGATGGATGGAAAACCTCGCGGAATGCTACTAAGATTCTCCCCAGGCAGCTTGACCGCCCACAGTTTGCGTGGATTATAGAGGTTCCTTGCATCAGCGGCGACTCTGCCGCATTTCCTGCACACAGACTTCGGCTCAGCCGCCAGTTTCCTGTAACCCTTCTAGGGCCGCTCGTGAAACCCCTGGCCCGGCACTGCCAAGGCGGACGGCCCGGAATCCCCTTTGACGGAGTCTGGCCGGTCCGGTCGGAATCGGCTATACTGCGTATCCGGGCTGCTGATGGCGTCAACCCGGACTACGGCCTCAAAAAATCATAGCGAACAAAATAGGCCGCGCATCCGAATAAGGGTGTGTTCGCCGTAAATGACCAGGAAAATTTCAAGACCGATTGATGAGACTCCAGTTCATAGCCTGTAAGGTAATCCAGAGAGAGGCCTACCTCTGCGCTGCCCGCTCGAAGAACATTGTTGACGTGCTCTTGATGCCTCAGGGCCTCCACGAAACACCCGACGCGCTCCGCCAGGAGGTCCAGAAAGCCCTCCAGCAAACCTGCGACATCCAGGGCCGTCCCTACGACGCTGCGCTGCTCGGCTACGGACTCTGCAGCAACGGCATAGTCGGCCTGTCGGCCCAAATCACCATGGTTGTACCCCGTGCCCATGACTGCATCACCCTCCTGCTCGGCTCGAAGGAAGAATACCGGCAGTACTTCGACTCCCACCGCGGCGTTTACTGGTTCAGCCCCGGCTGGATAGAAGGCGGAAAACAGCCCGGCCCCGAATACCTCCGGCAGCTGCGCAAGCAATACGAAGATAAGTACGGACCCGATAACGCAGACTACCTGATGCAGACCGAACAAGGCTGGATGAAAGAATACAACTGGGCCGCCTACATCGACTGGCAGCTGGCCGACGCCGAACACTACAAAGAATACACAAAAGAATGCGCCGAATTCCTCGGCTGGAACTACGACGAACTAAAAGGCGACCCCTCGCTCCTGCAGCGATTCGTGGACGGCCCCTGGAATGACGCCGAATTCCTCATCGTCAGGCCGGGGCAGAAAATCACCGAAGACCTCACACAGCAGGGAATAATCAAAGCCGAGTAACCGACATGCCCACCAGCGAAAAAATCGCCGCCGTTGTCTTCCTTGCCGCAATCGCCTGTATCTACTCACTGGAGCTGTTTCTGATATTTCTCTTTGCACTCCAAAGATTCACCGGCGGCCAAAGCGCCAATATACTCCTCAGCAAACCCGCCCTTTGCCTCCACGCACTGGCGATAATCGGCATCGCCTGTTTCTTCTACGGCTTCTTCGTTGAGCCCTATTGGATCGAAGTAAAAACCATCACCATCCCGACGGAAAAACTTGGGCGCAGCACGTTTCGGGTCGTTCACATCTCGGATCTGCATTGCGACAGAAAGCCGCGAAACGAAAAAAAACTCGTCCGAATTGTTAACTCGCTCCGCCCGGACATCATTGCCTTTACCGGCGACGTGCTCAACCTCAACACCGCTTCCGCCCTGCCGCTATTCAAGGAGACCATGACCAGGCTCGAAGCGAGCATTGGCAAGTTCGCTGTTCGCGGAAACGTGGATATCTGGTACATGCCCGACCTCGACTTCTTCGGCGGAACGGGCTTCCAACTGCTCGATGGAAAAACTGTCAAAGCGCAAAAGAACGGCGAGGAGATCTTCGTCTCCGGCCTTAGCTGCGAACGCCCCTCCGCCTATCGCCTCCTCCTCCAGAGTGTTCCCGAAAACAGGTTCAGTATATTCCTCTATCATTACTCCGACCTCGTGGAAGACCTCGAAAATCTCAATGTCGATCTATATCTCTGCGGCCACACGCACGGCGGCCAGGTCCAACTGCCCTTTTACGGCGCCATCATTACCCTCTCGAAATTCGGCAAGAAATACGGGGCCGGTATGTATACCGTCGACGGCACTATACTGTATGTCAATCGCGGAATCGGGTTGGAAGGCGGGTTCGCACCAAGGGTCAGGTTCCTCGCCAGACCGGAGATTACAGTCTTCGACATCGTACCCAGGAAGCAACCAGATTCATAGAGGCGGAACGTCCCCATTTCTGATAAAATCAGCGAATGAATTTTGTCAACATCGTAGTAATAGCGGTGGCCCTTGCCATGGACGCCTTTGCCGTCTCGGTCGTCTCCGGCTCGGCTTACAGGAAGCTGCACGTAAAGCACGCGTTGCGAATGGCCTTGTTATTCGGGCTCTTCCAGGCGTGCATGCCGCTCATCGGTGCGCTTGCCGGGCTGACCATCAGGAAATTCATCGCCGGATGGGACCACTGGCTTGCATTTTCGCTCCTGGCGGCCATCGGCGCAAGAATGATTTACGAATCCTTCAAAATCAAGCCCGAAAAGCAGAATCTCAACCCCGCAAGGCTGCCGGTCCTCTTTGCCCTTGCGCTGGCCACCAGCATCGACGCCCTCGCCGTTGGAGTCACTCTGTCCATTCTCGCCGCCAGCCTCTTGCGGGCGGTAATCGTCATCGGAATCGTCACCTTTATTCTCTCTTATCTCGGCGTCTACATCGGCAAAAGACTCGGCCACTTCTTCGAAAGCAGAATTGAAGCCCTCGGCGGCTGCATTCTTATCGTACTCGGCGCCAAAATCCTCGCTCAGCACCTCTTCTTTTAGACCTGCCGGTTCCGCCGTTGGCGAACCACCTCTTCTCAGCGCCGCGCCCACCGGAGCAAATAAAAAAGCCAGCTTCCACGGTTAGATGGAACCTGGCTTCGGAGGAGGGTGATGAAAGGCTTAAATTGCAGTACTTTCAGCCTTTTATACGTGTGTTATTGCCATTTTGTTCGCGCCAAGAAACACTGTGTGCGAAGCCAGGATGTCGAAAGGGACGTTGACTGGCCAAAGGGACAGGTCGTAAAACGGCGGCCGGCCCCCCTTTGCGACCTTACATTAAATTCTGGCCGGCGAACGCAGAACAGATTAGACCCGAGATCGTATACGGTGTATCGCGCTGGACTTGGCCGCGACGATAAGCCCACCGGGGCTGCCCGCAGACGCGTTTGGAAAGGGCCTCCTCGCCGGGGGCAGGCCGCTCTGATTCGATTGACAGTCGGCGCGGCAATTCAAGCCGGCGCAAGAAAATTTAACAGATTTTTTTTAGTACTTAAGTAACGCGGCAAGCCGAGCCGATAAGACCTGATAAAATGATTACAGGCAATCAAATAATGGGGCCATTGAAACGAAACTGCCGGGGGTGATGAATGAAAGTCTTCATGGTGTTCCTCGTTGTTGTGGGCGTCCTGACGATAGTCGGCGTGATAGTTGCCGGCGTCCTCGAAACGCACAGAAAAAGCAGGCAGGAAGATTAACGGCTTTCTAACTAACACAATTCCCGGCGAGAAGGGTACTGTAGAATGAAAAAAGCAAAAGCAGCACAACCTCGGCTCACGCCCGAGGATATACAAACGTTCAGGGCAATCCTGTTGGCCAAGCGAAGCGAAATACTCGGAAATGTTACCAACATGGGTGATGAAACGCTGCGGCGGGTAAGAAGCGATTTGTCTACTATGCCGCTGCACATGGCCGATCTCGGGTCCGACAACTACGATTTGGAAAACACCCTCGGTCTGATGGAAAGCGAAACCAAGATCCTCCTTGAAATTGACCATGCCCTGCGGCGCATTGAGGAAGGCACATACGGAATATGCGAGGTCGGCGCCGAGCCCATCGTCAAAGAACGATTGGAGGCCATTCCCTGGGCGAGCTGCTGTGTGGCCTGTGCCAGCCTCTCGGAAAAGAGGGGCGTTCCAAACCACAGAAACTCAGCCTGGCCTATAAGAACACTCCCTTCCACTAATGGCGAAGAAGAGGATGAGGACCTGGACGAGCCTGTCAGCCGAGAGAAGCCATTCTGACGGGTGCACTTCATATTTGTAGGTAGGAAGGCAGGCTATTGGGCTTCTATGGTCGTGCAGGCCTTACGAGGGGGCTGGATTCCTGCTTTCGCAGGAATGACAACGGGGGAAAACGAATCGGGAAGAAACGGGGGCAATGATA
>DATKZT010000108.1:0-38336 GCA_035527845.1 Sedimentisphaerales bacterium
GCAGGTGATACGGGCTGAGCAGAGACGGCAGGTGAGAAGGGCGATTGAGATGCTGCCGGAGAGGCAGCGGGCGACGCTGGTTCTGGCATATTATCAGCAGCTCAGCTATCCGGAGGTGGCGGAGGTTTTGGGCTGCTCAGTTGGAGCGGTAAAGACGCAGATGTACAGGGCGCTAAAGACATTGGCTCGGAAGTTACCTGATATTTCGGGGGGCGTCGAATGAAGGTTCATCTTACCGAGCGAGAGCTTATTGAGTACCAGTTCAGGCTGGCCTCTGAGGCAGAGATTGCGCAGGCCCGGGAGCATTTGGAGGGGTGCGGCGAGTGCCGGGATTCTCTGGAGCAGTTGAATCGCAGGTTTGCGGCTTTGGATTTGCTGCGGGAAGATGCGGAGGTTTCCGAGCAGTTGATTTCGAAGGCAGTGGAGCGTGCGGGCAGGCCGGCTGCGACGAGAACGGTCTGGCTTCGGGCACCGGCCTGGATTGGCGCCGCGGCAGCGGTCCTGCTGATGGGTTCGCTGGTGCTAATATCTGTGCTTCGAGAAGCCACCGAGCCAGTGGGGCCGGTTGCGAGAGAGCCGATGGCGGCTCCTGCAGAAAGGCCTGTTACGGATGACTATCGGCCGGATGTTTCTGCAAGTAAGACGATGAGAGTCGCTGAAGAAAAAGGTCTGAATGAGCTTGCGGGCGCCCATGATCGCAGGGGTGTTATCGCAAAAGCAGGTGAGGGGACCGCAGGGGCGAAAGGTGCGGACGTTGATTTTTCTAAGGCGCCTTTTGCGCCGGCCAGTGCGATAGAGTTGGTGGTGCTGCCGAGGCGGGAGAACGTTCAGATTACGATATATAATTCAGCGGATTTGACCTTAGTGCGGGAGCGGCGGAACCTTACGCTAAAGAGAGGTTGGAACTGGCTTCAGTTCATGTGGGCCAATACCTTGATTGACCCGACGTCGCTTCATCTGGAGCCGCTGGAGCAGAAGGAGAAGGTTTCGATTGAGCAGTTGGTGTTTCCGGCGAGGCTGCGAGAGCTTGGCCGCTGGCTCATCCGTTCGGAGGTCGGCGGCCAGGTGCCTTTCGAGATAACATATTTTACGAGCGGCTTATCCTGGCGGGCGTTCTATATGGGGACGCTGTCAGCCGATGAGCGGAAGATGAAGCTGCAGGGGTATGTGCGTGTCGCCAATAACAGCGGCGAAGATTACGAAAATGCCCAAACCCGTCTGATTGTCGGCCAAGTACATCTGCTGGACCAAATCGCTGAATTAGCGAGACGCCAATACCCTTATGGAAGCCCAATACCGCTTGGCCCCGTGGATGTATCAGGGTCCGGAGTGTCCGCCCACTGGAGGTTCGGAGACGACAAAGTGCCGCTGTTAGGAGATATGCCGACCGACCATGCAGTATTCTTCGGTGCAGACCGTCTCCAGCGTAAGGAGATTAAAAAGGAGGGTCTTAGCGAGTATTTCCTTTATACGATTGAGGGGACCGAGACGATTCCCGATAAATGGGGCAAGCGGCTGATGTCGTTCGAGGAGGATGAGATTGAGGTTAAGAGCCTGTATAAGTACGATGAGGAGCGATACGGACAGCAGACGATAAGGTTTGTGTCGTTCGCCAACGACGAGGAGCACAACCTCGGCAAGACGCCTATTCCCAATGGCGATGTGAAAATCTACGGTCTGGCGGACAGCGAGGGTTATCTGTCGTACGTAGGGGGGACCAGCACAAAATATATCCCTGTGAATGAGGAGGTGGAGCTGAATTTAGGTGCGGCGAGGCTTGTTACGGTCGAGCCGAAGCTGATGGATTTTCAGACGGCCAACTACAGGTTCGACCGGCATAAGAATATTGCCGGCCGGGATGAGATACGGACGTGGAAGATGGAGATTATGAACACGCGGACCCTGCCGGTTGAGATTGAAATCACCCGCGGCTTCGGAACGGCGTACTGGAGCCTTAAGGCCGACATACCATACGAGAAGCACGATGTCAGCAGCGCGCGGTTCAAGCTGGAGGTTGAGCCGCGGAGCAAGCGGACATTCAACTATACGGTGACTACGTATCACGGTGTACGTGAAGAGGCGATAACAGAATAACAGACAAGAATCACATATTAAGGAGACAGAATTATGAACGGCAGAACAAGGACAATGATGGTGGTAATGGTGACGCTGGTGCTTGCTATTGGCGGGATTGCACAGGCACGGATTAAGCTGGTTGCGCTTCCGGAGCGGGCCGATACGGTGATTCGGCTGGATAATCCGCAGGCGACGCTGATCGAGGAAGAGCGTGTATTGACGCTGCAGGAGGGGCTCAACAAGGTGGACTTCTCGTGGAAGGGGGTCTCTATCGACGAGGACTCGATACGCCTGAAGGTGCTGGACCATCCTGCGGACGTCAACCTGCTGAATGTGAGCTATCCGCCGGGCGAGGCTGCGCTGGTGTGGGAGATTGCGTGCAAGGGCAACTTCGCTGAGACGGTCCGCATCAGCTATCTGCTCTCCAATATCGACCGTTTGATCACATATAAGGCGCTGGCTGATAAGCTTGAGACGCACGTGGGCCTGAGCAGCTTTCTGGTGCTGCGGAACTTCTCGGGCGAGGACTTCGACAAGGCGGTGGTCAAGCTCGATTACGGCAAGGCCTTCGAACAGGGCATCGACCACGAGATGACCAAGCAGATGCTGTTTTTCGAGAAGGCGAAGGTTCCGATTACGAAGGTCTGGACGTTCGATGCGGCCAAATTGCCGTGGGACCCGGAGAAGCTGGAGAACAAGAACGTGGGTATTCCGGAGAGCTATCGGATAGTCAACGATGATAAGAGCAGCCTCGGCGAAAATGCGCTTTGGGGCGGCAAGGCGCGAATCTTTCAGGATGACGGGCACGAGAGCAACATCTTTCTGGGCGAGGACGTGACGGGGCTGGTTCCGGTGGGCGAGAAGATGGAGCTTTATATCGGTGACAGCAGGGACATTGTTGTGACGCAGCAGAAGATGCGTGAAACGCGAATCAACCTGCAAAAGAATACGAGCGACAACGTGGTGCTTTTCGATACGGATGAGCTTATCACGGCCAAGATAGAGAACTTCAAGGATAGTCCCGCGGTGCTTACGATGATTCAGCATATACCGGGTCAGTGGGACATGGAAAAGTGCACGATGGACGGCCGAAACGCAGAATATGAGCGGAAGGATGCTTACACGCTGGAGTTCGAGATAACGCTTCCTGCGCGGAGTGAGTCGGGCCCGGCGGTGAAGAACTTAGAGATGCACTATCATCGGCGGAATGTCCGGCCGTAATATGGCAACTGAAGCTGTGGATTCCTGCCCCTCGGCTATGCTCGGGACAGGTTAGGAGGAATGACAGGAAATAAGGAGCAGACGAATGAAACGCTTATTCATATTACTGATAATCGCTGCGATGGCGGGGGTCGCCAGTGCGAAAGTTGATCTGGTGACATTGCCTTCGCGGGATACGGTGCAGCTTACGATATACAACTCTGCGGATTTGACGCTGGTTCGCGAGAGCAGGGCGCTGACGCTCAAAGAGGGTGAGAATGCGCTGCAGTTTTCGTGGGAAAATACTCTCATAGACCCTACGAGCCTGGAGATGCTGCCGAAGGCAAATGCCGACAAGATTGATATTGCGGACCTGACGTATCCGCCAAGGGTGCGAAATCTCGGGCTTTGGAATATCGAGAGCAGGATGGGCGGCAAGGTACCGGTGGAGATTACGTATCTGACGAGCGGGCTTTCATGGCGGGCGTTTTATATGGGTACGCTGACAGAAAATGAGAAGACGATGCGGCTGGAGGGGTACGTGCGCGTAACGAACAACAGCGGCGAAGACTATGAAAACGCACAGACCCGGCTGATTGTGGGCACGGTGCACATCCTCGATGAGATTGCAGAACTTGCACGACGGGAATATCCGTACGACCGGCCGGGCGTAAGGATGCCCGTATCCCGAGACCGGATGCCAAGCGAAGAACGCCAACTTAGGGAAAAATTTGACGCCGTCATTACGTGGGAGGCATTATCGCTGGGGCGCAAAGAAATTCGAAAAGAAGGGCTTAGCGAGTACTTTCTCTATACGATTGAGGGGACGGAGACGATACCGACCGGCTGGTCGAAGCGGCTGCTGAGCTTCGACAAGAGTGAGGTGCCGGTTGTGAATCTGTATAAGTATGAACAAGAACGGTACGGCAATTCTGTCGTGCGGTTCCTCAGCTTCAAGAATGACGAGGAGCACAAATTAGGCGAGACGCCGATTCCCGGCGGAGTGCTGAAGGTCTATCGAGGCGTCGGAGGCGAGCAGCACCTCGGTTACGTTGGCCAGTCCGCTTTCAAGTACATACCGGTTGATGAGGACGTGGAGCTGAACTTAGGCGCGGTGGCAGACATGGTGGTTGAGCCGAAGCTGATGGATTTCAAGACGGAGAATTACAGGTTCGACCGCGGCCGAAATATCGCCGGGTGGGACGAGGTGCGTAATTTCCGGATTGAGGTGCGGAACACGCGGGACCTTGCTGTGAAGGTCGAGATTCAGAGAAACTTCCCGACGACTTATTGGGACATTGATACCAGCCGGAAATACGAAGAGGTGGACAAGGACACGGTGAAGTTCACTTTGGATTTACAGCCGAGGTCGAAGGCGCAGTTCGAATACATGTTGAGGACATATCACGGCGTCCGCGAAGAGGACTGGAGACCGCACGATTAGCCTGTAGTTGAGGATATTGAAATGAAACGCACACTCATATTATTGGTAACGGTTGCGATGGGGAGTGTCAGCCAGGGCAAGGTGGATTTAGTGACTTTGCCATCGCGGGATACGGTTCAGCTTACGATATACAACTCTGCGGATTTGACGCTGGTTCGGGAGAGCAGGGCGCTGACACTCAAGGAGGGAAAGAATGCGCTGCAGTTTTCGTGGGAGAACACTCTCATTGACCCGACGAGTCTTGAGATGCTGCCGAAGGCCAATGCGGACAAGATTGATATTGCGGATTTGACGTATCCGCCGAGGGTAAGGAATCTCGGATTGTGGAATATCGAGAGCGGCATGAGCGGCAAGGTGCCGGTTGAGATTACGTATCTGACCAGCGGTTTATCCTGGCGTGCGTTCTATATGGGTACGCTGACGGAAAATGAACAGACGATGCGGCTGCAGGGGTATGTCCGCGTCACCAACAACAGCGGGGAGGATTATGAGAACGCACAGACCCGGCTGATTGTGGGTAAGGTGCACATAATTGACGAGATCGCGCAGCTGGCGCGGCGGGACTATCCATACGGTCGGCCGGACGGAACGGTGCGAAGGGATGTAAGATCCAGGCGGATGGGCGGATCGGCGAGGGCGTCGGTGGCAAGGCTTGCGGAAGCTGCTGCCGAGAGGCCAAAAGAGATCAAGAAGGAAGGGCTGAGCGAGTATTTCCTATATACAATCGAGGGAACGGAGACCATACCGACGGGGTGGTCGAAGCGGCTGCCGAGCTTCGAGGCGGAGGCGGTGCCCGTGATGAACCTGTACAAGTATGAGCAGGAGCGGTACGGCAATTCTGTGGTTCGGTTTCTGAGCTTCAAGAACGACCAGGAGCATAAATTGGGCGACACGCCGATACCGGGGGGCGTGCTGAAGGTCTACAAAGGTGTGGGCCAGGAGGGACAGTTAGGTTATGTGGGTCAGTCGGCTTTCAAGTATATCCCCGTTGGTGAGGATGTGCAGTTGAATCTTGGGGCGGTTGCCGACGTTGTTGTCAAGCCGAGGCTTATGGAATATAGAACGGAGAACTACAGATTTGACCCGAATGGCAATATTGCGGCCTGGGAGGAGGTACAAACATTCAAAGTGGAGGCAAAGAATTCCCGCGAGGTCCCCGTCAAGGTCGAGATACAGCGGAATTTCGATACGAACGATTTCCGGGTTGAGACGGAGCAACCATACGAGAAGGTGGATTTGGATACGGTGAAGTTCACTCTTTCGCTGGCGCCACGGACGACAGAGCAGTTCGAGTACGCCGTGCGGACGTTCCATGAAATAAAATATTGGGGGCTGGAACATCTTGTCGGCTGGTGGAAGTTCGATGAGATGCGCGGCCGGAGGGTCAAGGATTCTTCGGGCAAAGGGCGTGACGGCAGGATAGTGGAGGGAGCGCCTGTCTGGGATTCGGGCGGGAGGTTCGGCGGCTGCCTGAATTTTGACGAGACGTACGGTATATCCATTCCGAAGGAGGTGTTCGGCAGTATCGATAAGGCGATAACGATTTCGGTGTGGGTCAACGGCGACGAGAACCAGGGTAACCGGGAAAACGTTATCGTGCAAACGGGGACAAGCGAGGGGGGCAGGTCTTATGTGGTGACAGTACAGACGCAGTGGAAGGACGACGGCCGGGTGACGTTTATAGCGGGCCGGGACAGGTCGGACGCAGTCACGTATAATGCGGCGGTCGGGGAGTGGGCGGGGGGATGGAATCATTACGTTTTCGTGAAGGATGCGGATGAAGGTTACCAGAGGATATATCTGAACGGCAGGCTTGTTGCCGAAAAGACCGACAGCCGATCGCCGATGGCCGGTGTTGAGACGGCGAGGATTGGTATAGCGCCCGACCGGTTCGGCGACCAGTACATAGGCAGGCTGGATGACATACGTATTTATGACCGGGCATTGTCTATAGAACAAATCAGACAGCTCTATTAATTGGAGAGGCCATAAAATGAGACGCGCATTCGTATTACCAATAATCGTTGCGATGGTGGGTGTCAGCAGTGCGAAAGTGGATTTGGTGACGCTGCCTGTGCGGGATACGGTGCAGCTTACGATATATAACTCTGCGGATTTGACGTTAGTGCGAGAGAGCAGGGCGCTGACGCTAAAAGAAGGCGAGAACGCGCTGCAATTTTCGTGGGAAAATACTCTGATAGATCCGACGAGTCTGGAGATGCTGCCGAAGGCCAATGCCGACAAGATTGACATAGCGGACCTGACGTATCCGCCGAGGGTAAGGAACCTTGGCCTGTGGAATATCGAGAGCGGCATGAGCGGGAAGGTACCGGTGGAGATTACGTATCTGACGAGCGGGCTTTCCTGGCGGGCGTTTTATATGGGTACGCTGACGGAGAACGAAGAGGCGATGCGGCTGCAGGGGTACGTTCGCGTCACCAATAACAGCGGCGAGGATTACGAGAACGCGCAGACCCGGCTGATAGTAGGCAAGGTGCACATCCTCGATGAAATTGCGGAGCTTGCGCGAAGGCAGTATCCGTACAATCGGCCGGGGGAGATGCCGCCGGTAATCATGGCTGAACGCGAGGGGCTGATGGAGGATGCCAAGAGCCAGCTCGCCATAAGGGGGTCATACGGTGGCGGCATAGCGCTTCGCAGGAGGAAAGAGGTTATAAAGGAGGGGTTAAGCGAGTATTTTCTTTATACGATCGAAGGGACGGAGACGATACCGACGGGGTGGTCGAAGCGGCTGTTGAGCTTCGATAAGAGCGAGGTTCCGGTTGTGAATCTGTACAAATACGAAGAAGAACGGTACGGCAATTCTGTCGTGCGGTTTCTTAGCTTCAAGAACGATGAGCAGCATAAGTTGGGCGAAACGCCGATTCCCGGCGGAGTGCTCAAGGTGTATAGAGGCGTCGATAACAAGCAGCACCTCGGTTATGTTGGCCAGTCGGCTTTCAAGTACATTCCGGTCGATGAGGACGTGGAGTTGAATCTTGGTGCTGTGGCGGACATGGTTGTCGAGCCTAAGCTGATGGATTTCAAGACGGAGAACTACCGGTTCGACCGGCGGAAAAACATTGCCGGGTGGGATGAGGTGCGCAACTTCAAGATTGAGGTGCGGAACACTCGGGACCTTGGCGTTAAGGTTGAGATTCAGCGAAACTTTCCGACCACTTACTGGGACATAGATACCAGCCGGAAATACGAAGAGGTGGATAAGGACACGGTGAAGTTCACTCTGGAGCTGGAGCCGCGGTCGAAAGCGGCGTTCGAGTATATGCTGAGGACGTATCACGGCGTCCGCGAAGAAGACTGGCGGGCGCATAAGAGCAAGTAGTGCTGTCGGCCAACCCCCTTAGGCTTCATAAAAGCTGCAAAATCATTTTGTCCATTCCCACATAAGGCGCTTGCAGCATATCCGACACTTGTCATCTGTGGAATTGCCCATTCCAAAGTAGTCGGGCTGTGCCGAGAAGAGTATGGTGGGAGCGCGCCGGATTTGTTATACTGCCGGCTGGTTCAATGCATGGGGTATTTATCGCCCTGTGCAAGGCTTGTGACTTCGGCTGGACAGCACTGATGTTTGCCGGTCGATTCTGTTTAGGCGTGTGTATGTGAGGTGATTGTGATGAGCGAACTTTCGCGAAGGGAGCTTTTGAAGAGGTCAGCGGCGGCGAGTGTGGCTGCGGCATTATCGGGGAAGGAGCGGCTGTTCGCGGGCGGTTCCGACAGGATACGCGTCGGGGTGATCGGCTGTGGGGGGCGCGGCACGTTCGACGGGACGAATTGCGTGAGGGCCGCTGAGGGTGTGGAAATAGCGGCGATGGGGGACGTGTTCGAGGACCGGCTGAAGAAGTCGCTCGAAAAGCTCAAGGCCGATGTGGGCGACAGAGTCAGCGTGAGCGAAGAGCGGTGCTTCGTGGGTTTCGATGCGTACAAAGGCGTGCTAGCGTGCGACGTGGATTTGGTGATACTGACGGCGCCTCCACACTTTCGGCCTGAGCACTTGCGGGGGTCGGTGGAGGCGGGCAAGCACATATTCACGGAAAAGCCGATTGCGGTGGACCCAGTCGGTGTGCGGTCTGTACTCGATACGGTCGAATTGGCGGAGGAGAAGAACCTGACAATAGTTGCGGGCACGCAGATGCGCCGGATAGCGCATATTGTGGAGCTGATGAGGAGGATTCATAGAGGTGACATCGGTAAGATTCTTGGGGGGCAGATAGTCAGGATAGAGAATGCGATGAGGGACTGGGGCAAGCGGCCGGAGCCGGGATGGTCGGATATGGAACTGCAGATTCGGCGATGGCTGTTTTACAACTGGCTGAGCGGGGACCTTATCGTCGAGCAGCAGATTCACAACCTTGACCTGATGAACTGGGCGTTAAAGGCGCATCCGGTTCAGTGTATGGGGCTGGGGGGGCGGCAGGCGCGAACGGAACCTGAGTACGGGAACGTTTACGACCATTTTGCGGTAGAGTACGAGTATCCGCACGGGGTGCGGATCGGCTACATTGGCGCGCAGATTGACGGGTGCACCTCGCGCAATGACCAGCATCTTGCGGGGACCGAGGGCACTGCGTATTTCGACTTTGGCAACGCTATTATCGAGGGCAGAAACCCCTTCAAGTACGACCAGCCGGTGCCCGACCCGTGCATAACACAGCACGCCGACCACATCAGGGCGATTCGGGCAGGTGAGCGGCTGAACGAAGGCAAGCGTGTGGCCGAGAGCACGCTGACGGCGATTATGGGTAGGATGAGTGCCTATACGGGGCGGGCGCTGAAGTGGGACTGGGTGATGAATGCTTCGAAGCTGGACCTTCGACCTGCGAAATATGAGCTTGGCGCTTTACCGGTTGCGCCAGCAGCAGCGCCGGGGAGGACGCAATTGATTTGAATTCTTGAACGGCAGTGATTATGAGGCAGATTCTGAGCAGGCGTGAGTTTCTGGCGGGTTCTGTTTCTGCGGCGGTGCTTGGTATGGCGTCGCGGCCGAAATCGAGGTATAGGGTGGAGACCGCGTCGGGGTTTCGCAAGGCGGTCATAGTCAACAAGCCGGACGAGGAGATTTTGCGGAAGGTGAAAGATGCGGGTTTCGATGGTGTGGAGGCGGGGGTAGTCGAGGCAGCCGAGGCGGCGAAGGTTCGCGAGACTGCTGAGAGACTGGGTATGCGGGTACATTCGGTGATGCGGGGGTGGGCGAAATTCAACAGCGAAAACGGAGATGAGGTTGGGAAGAGTTTTGCAGTGACCGTTGATGCTCTTCATGCGGCGAAGGCTTACGGGGCGGAGGTGATACTTCTGGTGCCGGGGCGGCTGGACATTGAGCCGATGCCGAAGCCGTGGGAGTTCCGGGTGGAGTTCGATAGCAAGACGGGGCACTTAACGAAAGTTGCGGAGAAGGGTAACGAGCTATATGGTGACTACATTGCGGCGCACAATCGGGCCTACGACGTGTTTGAGGACTCTATCGGCGAGCTGATATCGACGGCGGAGAAGACGGGGGTGGTCATAGCGATTGAGAACGTTTGGAATAATATGTTCGTTGACCCACGGCATGCGGCACATTTCATCGATTCGTTCGAGAGTCCGTGGGTGCGGGCGTATTTTGACATCGGCAACCATGTGAAGTACTCGGGGCCGGAGCGGTGGATTAAGGTTCTGGGCAAGCGCATTGTGCGGTGTCATGTAAAAGACTTCAGACTGAATGCGGACGGTCGTGGTGGCAGGTTCGTGGATATTCGCGAAGGCAGCGTTGACTGGGCGGGAGTTATCAAGGCGCTGGAAAAGGTTGGCTATCGCGGGTGGATGACGCTTGAGGGCAGTGAGAAGCTGTCGTTGGAGGAGCGGAGCCGACGGCTTGACGCTATAATTACGGCAGTGTGAACGCGGCCAGGGAAAAACGCTTAAGCAGATCGCAAGGCAAAAGAGCAGCAGGTGCGCGCGCGGCCCCACGTGACGTTGTCGAGAGATTCTTCTTGCCATGATTGCCCAAGATACTTACGATACCAGCGAAATATCTGTGATGAATGACTTATCTATCCGAGGACATTGAGTGAGACATTCGAAGGAGATTCGTACATTCCTGTATCTGTGGGGGCGGTTTGCGGCGCTGATTTTTTCGCTGGCTTTTTCCGTCGGCTGCGGCCAGTCCCGGCTGGATGCCGCAATTCTAATGAAGGACGAGTTTGGGGCGCTCAGGTCGGGCCTTTTCTTCGATGTGGTCGGCGCCCATGCGGAGTATCACTACCTTCGGGAAGCGGGGCCGAAGGGTAACTGGGTGGTTTCATCTTACAAATCCGTGGAATCGCAGCGTGCCTGGCGCGTCATCGAAGAGGGCAGAGCCAAGGTAATGCTCCAGGCGTCGCGGAGCAAAGAGGGCTACTATCATCCTATGATAATCGCCGGCGACCCTCTGTGGGAGAATTACACGGTTCGCGTCAGTTTTGCGCCGCAGTCTCGTGAGGGCCAGAGTGGGCTTGTCTTCCGTTACCAAAACGACCGCTGCTATTACTTTTTCGGCGTGAATGGGACGAAGGCGGTACTGAAGATGGTGCGTCACGCGACGGGCTTTCATACGCCGTACGAAGAAATCCTTGCGGAGAAAGATGCTGCCTGGTCGCCCGGTCGTTATCTGACTGCCGTTGTCGAGGTAAGGGGGAGCCATATTCGGGCACAAATGAACGATGGGAGCATATTTGAAGCGGATGATGCAACCTACGGAAGGGGCAAGATAGGCCTGACATCGGATGTGCCGACCCGATACAGGGAGGTGACGGTTACTACGACCGCCGCTGATGAGAAGCTTTTCGTGGAGCGCGCCTCACAGAGAGAGCGCGAATTGCAGCATTTGCAGGCGGCAAACCCGCGGCCTGTCTTATGGAAGAAAGCCGGTACCGAAGGTTTTGGCGTCGGGCGAAATCTGCGGTTCGGGGATTTGAACGGCGACGGGCAGATCGATGTCCTTATCGGCCAGGTTGTGCATCACGGGCCCAAGGACAGAAACAGCGAGCTTAGCTGTCTTACGGCGATGACTTTCGACGGCAAAATTCTGTGGCAGATTGGGGAGCCGGATGCGTGGAAGGACAACCTTACCAACGACGTGGGTTTTCAAATCCACGATCTCGACGGCGACGGTCGCAACGAGGTTATTTACTGCATGAACATGGAGCTGGTCATCGCGGATGGGGCAACCGGCAGGACCAAACACAAGGTCGCCACACCCGAAACGCCAGCGGACGTTAAGGCGCCATTTAATCGTTTTCCGCGTATTCTGGGGGATTCGCTGTATTTTTGCGACCTTCGGGGGACGGGCCACCCTCGTGACATCATCATAAAGACACGGTACACGCATCTGTGGGCGTTGAATGACCGCCTGGAAATGCTGTGGACGGCCGCGTGCAAGACGGGGCATTATCCCTTTGCTTACGATGTGGACGGCGATAAGAAGGACGAGGTGGCAATCGGTTATTCTTTGCTGGATGACGACGGCAGATTCCTCTGGAGTATGGACGAACGTCTGAAGGACCATGCCGACGGCGTGGCCATTGCCAGATTTGAAAAAGACTCGCAACCCCGCTTGCTGTGTGCGGCGAGTGATGAGGGGCTGTTCTTTGCGGACATGCAGGGCAATATCCTCAAACACCACTATGTCGGTCACGTTCAGAATCCTGCGATTGCCAATTTCCGTGATGATATGGGCGGACTCGAAGCCGTCTCAATAAACTTCTGGGGGAACCAGGGGATTATGCACTTCTTCAACGCCGACGGTGACATCTATCACGATTTCGAGCCTTGTCAGCACGGAAGCATGTGTCTGCCCATTAACTGGACGGGGCGGTCGGAGGAATATTTTGTTTTGTCTGCGAACGTCGAGGAGGGCGGCCTGTTCGATGGGTTTGGCCGCAGGGTTGTTGTATTTCCGGCGGACGGGCATCCGGACATGTGCTATGCAGTTTTGGATATCACGGGTGACTGCCGGGACGAGATTGTGTTTTGGGACCCTTACGAGATATGGGTGTACACGCAGGACGACAGCCCGAGGAAGGGAAAGCTGTATAGGCCGGTGCGCAGCCCGCTCTACAACTATTCGAATTATCAGGCGACTGTCTCGCTGCCGGGCTGGTCCGAGTGAGGAAGAAGGATTTCGCTTATGCTCCAGGTTGGGATTGCGGGCCTCGGATTCATGGGTCGGATGCACTGGCGGTGCTGGAAGGCGCTGGATGATGTGGAAGTTGCGGCAGTTTGCGATTGCAGGCGTGACGCTGCCGAGGGGGCTGAGGCGGCCAGTGGCAATATCGAGGGCGCGGCGAATAATATCGACTTTCGAGGGGTCGAGGTTTATCAAGATTTCGAGAAGATGCTCGATGGGGAGGAGTTGGACGCGGTGTCACTGGCGCTGCCGACGTACCTGCATGCGGAATATTCCGCGAAGGCGCTGCATGCGGGAGTGAATGTTTTTTGCGAAAAACCGATGGCGCTGAATGTGAGTGAGTGCGACCGAATGATAGAGGCGGCGACCTCAACCGGGAAGGTACTGCAAATCGGGCATTGCCTTCGCTTCTGGCCCGAATATGCCAAGGCCAAGGAAATTGTTGACGGCGGCGAGTACGGCAGGGCGGTTGCGGCGACGTTTCAGCGATTGGGCAGCCCACCGACCTGGGCCTGGGACAACTGGTTGGCCGACGAGCGGCGCAGCGGCGGGATGGTGCTGGACCTGCACATTCACGATACGGATTTTGTGCAGTATCTCTTTGGAATGCCGCATACGGTGCAGAGCTTCGGCGCCAGGACTGTGGGCGGGCAGTTGGTGCATATAGTTACAGAATATCTTTACGATGATGACAAGGTGGTGACGGCCGAAGGGAGCTGGGGGATGATGCCGAGCTTCGGATTTGAGATGAGCTTCAACATTATGCTGGAGAAAGCGACGTTAGTTTATGACTGTACGCGGCAGCCGACACTGAGGGTGTGTCCGGCGCAGGGTGGAGCATTTGCGGCCGATTTGCCGGAAGGGGATGGGTACCTGCTGGAGATAGCTCATTTTGCAAAAAGGATACGAGGGGAAAGGACCGAGGAGGTTATTACGCTGGAGCAGTCGCGGGAGTCGGTGAGAATTGTCGAGGCGGAAAAGGAATCGGTCGCCAAAGGCAGACCGATTTCGGTGACATAGGAGTGATTGTCGGAGAAGGATATGGTTAAGTGCGGTGATTGGCCGGTCGGTGTTTGCAGCTGGTCGCTGAGGACGGACATCACTGGGGTTGCAGAGGCGATGAGCAAACTGGGCATTGAGCACGTTCATCTGGCGGTGAGGCCGGCGCTTGAAGAAGATGGAAATGAGTACCTTGTGGCGGTGCGGCGGCAGAAGTGGACGATAAGCAGCACGATGATAGATTTTCCACAGGAGGATTACTCGACGCTCGAAAGCATTAAAAGGACGGGCGGCATCGCTCCGGATGAATACTGGGAGCGGAACCGCGAACTGTTCATGGGCGCTGTGGAGGCGACGGAGCAATTGGGGGTGAAATATGTTTCGATGCACGCCGGTTTTATTGATACGACACAGGCGGAGTATGCGAGGAAGTTTCATGACCGCATCAGGCATCTGGCCGATGCTGCGGCAAAAAAGCAGATTATCCTGCTGATGGAAACGGGTCAGGAAAGTGCAGAGGAGCTTAGGGAGTTTCTGCAACAATTGAATCATCCGTTCGTCGGGGTGAATTTCGACCCGGCTAATATGATTTTATACAATAAGGACGAGCCCGGTGAGGCCGTGCGGATACTGGCGCCGTGGATAAGGCACGTTCACATCAAGGATGCGATTCGGACGAAACGGGCGGGCACGTGGGGGACGGAGGTTCGCTGGGGCGAGGGGCAGGTTGGGGGCGAATCGTTTTTGAAGGCTCTCGAGGAAATAGGGTATGAGGGGGCGCTGGCCGTCGAGCGTGAGGCCGGCGATGACAGATTCGGTGACATCAGGCTGGCCGTAGAAAGGTTAAGCCGCTTCGAGAAACAGTCATAAGGTAAGGAGGTCGCGATGGAGTGGGATCTGTACATTCGTTTGAGCATAATGATGTTTCTGGAGTTTGCGATTTGGGGCGCCTGGGCTCCGGTGCTGGCAGCGCGTCTGTTGGGCCCCTTAAAGATGACGGGAAAACAGACGGGTTGGATTTATGCGACGCTGCCTTTGGCCTGCATTATTTCGCCGCTTATTGCCGGGCAGGTTGCCGACCAGTATGTGAACACGGAGCGCATCCTTGCCATAGCACATCTTGTGGGCGCAGTGCTGCTGTTCGTGGCCGCCCGGGAGGGGAGGTTCAGAAATCTTTTTTGGGTTATGCTTTGCTACTCTCTGTGCTACGCCGCGACCCTGCCGCTGGTGAACGCTTTAATGTTTCACAATCTGGCGGAAAAGAACCTTGAAGTCGGCGCCTATTCTCCGAAGATTTTTATCTGGGCGCCTATTGCGTGGGCGCTGGCGGGGTATTTTCTGAGCGGCTGGCGGTGGATCTTCAGGAGCGGAACGCAGGGACGCGACTGTCTTTACCTCGGCGCGTGTCTGTCGGTGCTGATGGGCGTCAGTTGTTTTTTCCTGCCGAACACCCCGCCAGTAAGATCGGGCGAATTGCCAATCATCAAGGCGGTGGCAATGCTGGGCGACCACAACTTTTTGATCTTCATAGTTGTGTCAATGGTTATTGCCGGGCTGATGCAGTTCTACTTTCTTGGCACGGCGCAGTTCATGCAGGACATGGGAATTGGTGCGAGGAACGTTCCTGCGTCGATGGCGATCGCGCAGGCCGTCCAGGCAGCGGCAACGTTTTTAGCTCTGGGCCTTTTTCTAAAGGAACTTGGATTCAAATGGACGCTTTTTGTGGGGGCGGGTTGTTGGGCGCTGCTGTACCTCATTTATGTGGGTGGAAGACCGCGCCGGCTCATCGTGGTTTCCCAATCTCTTCATGGGCTGGCGTACGTTTTCTTTATTATCGCCGGACAAATCCTGGCGGAGACTTTGGCGCCCGAGCAGATTCGCAGCTCGGTGCAGGCGCTCGTTTTTGCGGCGACCGTTGGCGTCGGCCTTTTTTTGGGTACGCATGTTGCGGGGCTGACTATGGACAGGTTCAAGGAAGACGGCAGATTTCAGTGGCGGCCGATTTTCGTGGTTCCCTGTGTATTGACGGTCGTGTGTGCCATAGCCTTCATTTTATTCTTCAGGGGATAACCGGCATCGTGAGGACGGCAGGCTGATATGTATGCACTGATTTCAATGGCCGTGGCGCTGGCGCTTCTGGTGGTGCTGCTGCACGTTAAGGTCAAGCTTGGGCGGGCGATGATTCTGTCTGCGTTGGGGCTGGCGGCGCTGCTGGGGGTGACGCCGGGCGAGTTCTGGCAGGCGGTTGTGGAGGAATGGGAAAGCAAGCCGCTCGGTCAGACTACGGGCTATTTGTTTGTGACACTTACGGTATTGCTGACGTTCGTCAATGTGCTTGGCAACGCGATGAAGGAGACGGGTGTTTCGCAGCGGCTGGCGCCGGCACTTCAAGGGTTGTTTCGCAGCCGGCGGGTGGCTTTGGCGGCCATTCCGATGATGATGGGGCTGCTTCCGACGCCGGGCGGGATTATGCTTTCGGCGCCGATGGTGCGTGACCTCGGGGACCATATCGGCGTGGACCGCCCGCATTCGGCGGCCATAAATTTTCTGTTCCGTCACCAGTGGGAGACCGTCTGGCCGCTCTTTCCCGCCGTACCGCTGATACAAAGCATGTTCGGCATATCGGCGTTTGCGCTGATATCACACAACATTGTTATTCCGCTTGCCGGCACTTTGGGCGGGGTCGTTTTTCTGCTGCTGGCGGGGATCCCACCGAGAGACCCGGAAAAGCAATCCGTCGGCTCATTTGGGAGCAATATGCACAACTTCGTGCAGGCTTTTTGGCCCATTGCTGTGGTGGCCGTGCTTTATGCGGGTTTTAATATCTCACCCGCCGTTGGAATCGTTCTGGCGGTCGTGTTGTTCCTTGCTCTTAACAAGGTGGCTCTGGGCCGGTGGCCGGGCATTTTGAAGTCGAGCGTGGAACCTGATTTTGCGCTGCTTGTTCTCGGTGCATTGCTGTTCAAACTGAACCTCGAAGCGGGCCAGGCAATTCCTGCTGTTGTCGAATTCCTGACGGAGATGAATGTGCCAAAGTATGTGCTGATTTTCTTTTTGCCTATGCTCGTATCATTTCTGACGGGGGTGACGATGCCGACGGTGGCTATTACGTTTCCGTTCCTGATGCCTTTTATCGGCACGGGTCAGCAAGCAAACCTTGCACTTGAGACGCTGGCGTTTTCGGGGCTGATCTGTGGGCTTCTTATTACGCCGGTGCATTTGTGCCTGGCACTTTCGGCCAGCTACTTCGAAGCGCCTCTGACCAGAATCATAGTGAGGCTGGCCGGTCCTGTACTGTTTGTGGCCGCGGCCGGCATCCTCATGGCCTTATTCTTTACTTAGACGATGTCCACCTGCCAAGAATGTGCACACTCCTATTCAGCCGTGTCAGCCCAATGTTGTGAAAGGTCCCGGCTTCGCCTCGCGCAATCAGCCCAGGTTACGCAGTTGTGGGGAAATAGGAAATGGTTTTGGCCCCAAATCAGCGATTGGTGTTTGTCACTTAGGCATATAAGCCCAAAACCTGATGTAGTGAAGACTGGAGTAAGATCCCAGGACATGGCCGTCTCTGACTGGTAATACTACAAACAACATACGCAAAAGGGCTTACTCCATAAGGTAGCCTTCCACTTGGTCAGGTTTCAGCTTCCTGGGGACTATCGTGATTCCATCAGGCTCAATTCTGTGGATGGTGATTAGATAGTACTTGCCTTCAGTGGTGACAACGAGCAGGCAATAAGGTAGCTGGGCCTTATCCGGCAGCTTATCCCAGTTGCACCATCTGCCCGGCGTGCATTTCAACGGCCGATGTCGTTCTTGTCGAACCGTCAGTGCCTTGGCTCTTCGCATAGTGACCACCGAACCATCCCAGGCGAGATCACCCCGCCCAATTTTTACCAGGTTGGCGCATGCCTCCTCGGAACCAGCTTCCGCAGCCGGATTTAGCATTTCAGAAGTCGCAAGACTCAATACGAAGGGCCTGCCTTCCTTGTGTGCGATTTCCGCATTGGGAATGAAGATTTCCTTTGTGTGAGTCTCATCAACAGCCTTCATTACTTCTTCGAATTGCTTAATTGGTCCGAACTCATTATGAAAATCATCCAAGAACCTTGTACGTGAAGGATCTCCCACAACGTACTCCATCCCAACGGTCCGGTCGTGTACAAGGGTGCCATCTTTGAAATCCATGCGAAATAGATTCTTCCTAAAATTAGGATCATTAATACTAATATTAGATGCGTTTACAGCGCATACTTTCTCTCGTTCTCCATCGTCAAAGAAGGTTTCATAATTCCCTTCGCAGGGAAACCATACCCCGCTTATCTCGTTGAACACACCAACAAAACGACCTCGAAGAATTCCATCTGAATACCGCTCTGTGCTGACAACGGAAAATCCCTTGCCGGGGTCCACAATACCTACATCTTTCAACGAGTCACCGGTGATTGTCACTTCATAGGTTCCGGTAGTTGCATCTTCTTTGACCTCGATATTCCTGTCATTTGCATCGATAGCATGTGCAAATCTTTCAACAAACGCGCCCCCAAACAGCTTCAACGGGGTCCGTCCTGCATTGACATTTTCATTGAATATGTTATTTACAACCGCAGTTGCAGTATGGGATTCGTGCTCAGGACCTTCATGGTAAATCTTTGATATTTCGCCGTCCCAAACAAAAACATCTCTTCCTGGAAAAGGCATCGCTGTGCCGGATCGATCGAAATATCCCATTGATATTTCAATTTTTGCCCTGTTCTCCGAATCCCGGATGATTTTTTGAGTCTGGTAAAAGTTTTCGGATAATGCCATTCTCTCTTCAAGAGCATTAGCCAGAGATTTCAAGTTTCCCCGGGCAGCTCTTATTTGTCGGAGTCTTCGTTCCTGTGCTGTGCGGCTTTCGAAATCCCGATACGTGACATCACACTGCAGATTTTTTAGCTTTTCTTGTGATTCTATTGTTTTTGATAAAACATACCGGGCCGACTTTTCTGTGTCCGTAAATTCGTCGGCCCCGACCTCGCAAAGCATGAATACTGGCAATAGAATCAGGCCCGCTTTAATTGTTGTCTTGTACTCTTTCATGATAATTCCGCTAAATCGTAATAGAACTGACGCACGCCAAATTGTCATGGGGCAATAACCGCATATTGCTTCCCACACCTTATCGTCAAATAAGCTCCAATAGCTTCCTGTGAATATGATGAGGCATATCAACGGGATTACAAGTTTTTTTTTCTCTCTCTCTCTCGACGTAAGCGCAAGCGGAGCAAGGATTTCGGGTTGCAAAAAAATTTTTCAATTTACAAGATTTTTTTGTGTGTTTGGGGTTGGCGCTGGTTCAGATTTCTACCGCCGGCAAATCGAGACTGCTTGCCTTTCGGCTTCGCTGCGCACGCGCTGCTCCCGAGCCGGCCGTGAGCGGGCCCGCTCAAACGGTCTGCACCGGCACGTCAACTGCTAAGTGACTTCGAACTGCTCTGCAAGTCGTATCAGCTTCTCCATCTTTCCGGGATTGCTCGACCGCAGCATGGCTTCCTCTTTGTCGATGTGGCCCTTGGAGTACAAACCGGCGATGCTGCTATCCATGGTATGCATGCCAAGCCGGCGCGAAGTCTCGATAATGTTGGGTATTTCGTAGATTCTGTTTTCTCGGATACAGTTCCTGACGGCCGAGGTGCACAGCAGCATCTCGGTGCTGGGCACCATCCCCGGCTCATCCACGCGTCTGAACAGGCTTTGTGATATCACGGCTTGCAGCGTGTTGGCGAGCATAGCTCGAATCTGATTCTGCTGATTCGCCGGATAGATGTCTATGATGCGCTCTATCGACTGCGAGGCGTTAATCGTATGCAGCGTGCTGAAAACAAGGTGCCCGGTTTCCGCGGCGGTGATTGTGAAGCTTGTGGTTTCGAGGTCGCGCATTTCGCCGACCATTATTATGTCGGGGTCCTGCCGCAGAATATGCCTCAGGCCCGAGGCAAAGTCCGGGCAGTCCGCGCCCACCTCGCGCTGCTCGATCATGCACATGTCATTCGGCAACAGATATTCGATGGGGTCTTCGATGGTGATGACGCGCTTCTTGTACTTCTGATTTATCAGCCCAATCATTGCCGCCAGTGTCGTACTCTTGCCTGCGCCCGTATGTCCGGTCACCAACACCAAACCTCTGGGCAGGTCGGTAAGCTCCTTCATCTTCTCGGGCAGGTTGAGCTCTTCGATTGAAGGAACCAGCGTGGGGACCAATCTGAACGAAACAGCAATGGTCTCACGCTGATAATGGGCGTTGACGCGGAAACGCTGGTCGGGGTCGGTTATGGTTGCGGAGAAATCAAGGTCCTTCCTCTGTTTAAAGGTCTTGAATCTGTCCGGCCCCACCAACGAGATGAGCATTTCTTTCGCATCGTCATTAGCAACAGGCGCAAAATCGGTGGGGATCAGCTCCGTGTTTACGCGAATTATCGGGGGCAAGCCCACGTTAATGTGGACGTCGCTTGCACCCCTGTTCACTGCTTCGGCTAAAATTGTTCTTACTTCTGCCACGACACAATCTCCCTTCTGACAAGGGCTGCAGCCGCGTCCCTGAAAGCTGATGAGCCCCGACTTTGCAGGGCGCCGGCGGTGTAGGCGCTCTTCGCCCGGCCGATACCCGCCGGCCGGACACCCCGCAGTTTAACACGATAATTGCTCACACTATTGGCTACACTTTTCAAGACCTTCGACCCTGGGCGGCGGACATACAGCCGGTCCCGTCTCGGTCGCTTTATATTGCTCGGCCTCGATGCCCGACATAGCCGCCTCCTCCACGATCCTGGGCGTTACGAAAACAAGGAGCTCGCTGTTGGCAACCTCGTCACCCTCAAACTTGAAGAAATTCCCGAGTATCGGCAAATCGCCAAGCAGTGGTATCTTGCTTATTTCCTGGGCAACCGTCTGGCGGCGCAATCCACCGAGGACGACCGTCCGCCCGTCACGTATCAATACTTTTGTGTCGGCCTCACGATTGGCTATGACGGGCTGAGGGCTGGTAATAGGGGTGGAGCCCGGGACGGGGATGATTATCGAAACAGTATCCGTCTGTGTGCTGAACTTGGGCTTGAGATGCAGTCGGATCATGCCGTCGCGGGCGACGTGGGGGGTAACGTTGAGTTCGACGCCGACCTCCTTGAAATTCGTGGTCCCTATATTTCCGCCTCCGGCCGTCTGCGTAAGCTCCTGAAAAGGAACTTCCTGAACAATCTTGAAAGTCGCCATTTCGTTATCGAGGACGAGAACGCGCGGACTTGCAAGAAGCTTGGCACATATCTTTTCCTGGCTGGCGGAGAACAAGACGTCCAAATCTATATGCTCATTGAGAATCCCGAAACGAATGAGTCCGTCGGTTTTCGAGGTCTGACTGATTCCCGAATTGAATCCGCCGGTGCCGAACGGGTCTCTCCTTCCGCCGGTGGGATTTGCGCCCACGTCCGCCACTCCGGTTCCGCCGTAAGTTGTATTGCGACCCATGAACCATTCGAAACCAAAATCAAGGTTGTCCGTGCTGACCACATCATATATACGGGCTTCGACGAGTATTTGAGGGGTAATTCTATCAATCTCCTGAATGAAGGTGTCGATGGCCTTGATCTTGCTTTCGATATCGGAAACTATTATATTGCTTGTGCCGGGACTGGAGGATATGGTGCCTCGGGGCGACTTGAATTTTGTCACGGCCGCCTCCACCTCCTTAACATCGGCGTACGTGATTAAATAGACCCTGTTCACGATGGGCTCGGTGGTTTCGGTCACATCGCCCATGGGCACCACTCTCATCATATTCTCACTGGTTACATAAGTGTACCCCTGCGAGGCGAGGATATGATTCAGCGCCTCCTCCAGCGGCACATCGGTCAGTGTGGCTGTTACAGTCCCGGTCACCTTGGGACTTTTCACGATATTCGTACCGGCCTGTTTGGCCATTATCCTTAACACGTCATCGATAGGTGTGTTGCTGAAATCGACGCTGATTTTCTTCTGCATCCGCTGCTGGAGCGGCGTGAGCACCTCGCCCGTCTTCTCATCCCCCGTAGCCTCCTGTGCAAGTGCGACCCCCGAGGCCCACAAGAAAAGCACGAGGATCGGCATCATCCCAAATTGTCTCAGTCTTCCTAAGCTTTTCATAACAGTTCCCTTCCAAATTAAACACAGTAAATCCGTTTCTACTTACTATCCTGTTGTACCTGAACGTACAGTCTCACTATCCTACCATCTGTTTCGACCTCAACACAGTTTGGAGATATTCTCCTGACCGTGGCGCCCGACACCGGCTCTTGCTCACCTTCCTCCACGATATTGCCGTTAATTATCGCGTACGACCTGTCCTTGGCAATTACAATACCGGTCAGAACCAGCTTTCCACCGGTTTGCTCCTCGACCTTCGGGTCCACAATGCTGCGGGCCATGGGGTCAAGGCCGCCCGAATAGGCCGGCTGAAACTCCCAGCCGATTGCGACACCGGACCGCGCCACTGTCTGTTTGGGAGGCGGCGGCTTCTGCTGCTCAGCACCCCATTGCCAAGTTATACCAGAATTATGAACGAGCACAACAACTAATAAGATAAGCAGGACCGGGATCAGCAGGACCGCCACTTTCTGTCTGGCGCTGCTAATGCCGGCTTTTGGCTTAAACAGCTCCCGTGTTGACCACTTCTGAGAAGTCCGGCGGGCAGTCCGCAGACTCGTATCGGTCTTTGGAGCTTGCCTGGGCGCCGCCGGCTGGGGCTCGGGCGCCGCCGGCTGGGTGTCAGGTGTTTTGGCCGGCACGTAGCCGATGCGACCGGGCGGGGGCCTGTGACTCGCCTGCTTCACCTGGCCGCTCCTGGGTAGCGGCACGCCGTCGAAAATCGTTGAGATTTCTTTGTGTAGTCCTGCTCTAATTCTTGCCATTGCATATCTCCTCGGCCAAAGCCTTATATTCCACAGCGCCTTTGGATTTGGGGTCGTAGGTCAGGATGGACTGGCCCGCACTGGGCGCCTCGGCCAGCCTGATGGTTCGATGAATGACGGTATCGAAGACGAGGTCCCCGAAATACTCTCTCATCTGTCGCTGGACCTGCCTGCTCAAAGAGGTCCTGCTCTCGACGAAGGTCAGCAGCACGCCGAGTATCTGGAGGTGCTCATTGAATCGCTCCTTGACAATCTGTATGGTTTCGAGCAGCTGCCTGAGCCCTTCGAGAGCATAATAGTGTGTCTGGAGGGGTATTATGACGTCGGTGCTTGCGACCAGGGCATTGAGGGTGAGGAGGCTAAGGGACGGAGAGCAGTCGATAACGCAGATATCGTAGCTGCCGTTGACATCCCTGAGCTGGTGGCTGAGCACGTATTCCCGGCCGTAAATGGACGCCAGCTCGAACTCTACGCCGGAGAGCAGAATATTGCTTGGGGACAGGTTCAGCCCCTTTATGTTGGTGCTTACAACCACGCGTGACAGGGGGATCTGCGCGTTGGTCAGGGCGTCGTATATGGTTTTATCCAGCGTCTCGGGGTCTCGCCCGAATCCGAGAGTCGCGTGGCCCTGTGGGTCGAGGTCGATCAGCAGGACCTGCTGGCCGAGCAAGGCCAGCCCGGCGGCAAGATTGACGGCGGTGGTGGTCTTGCCGCAGCCGCCTTTCTGATTTGCCACTGCTATCGTCCTCATTTTGTGTCTTTTCACCTCGCACCGGCCCGGCAGGCCGGCAAAAAATCAGAATACCTTCTCGCCGCGAACGACCTGCGCGGCTTGCGGGCCCGTGCTATTGCGCCCTTTTGTTACAAAGACCGCCAGCTCCATATTTACCGGATGCTCTGCATCGGCCCTCGTTGAACGGGTTATCGTGAACCTGTCCACGAAGACGACGGGGCGGTGGCTCTCGAGGGCGCCGAGCGTGGTCATAAACTTGTCGAAGGGCGCACTGAAGCTGATGTTGATATAGTTCTCACAGATGCGTTTGCAGCCCGGTATTTCCGCATCCGTTCGGCTGTCTTTGAGGTTGATGCTCGGCGACGATACCTCTTGCTCAGTGGCAATTGCGCCGATATCAAGCGTTATATCACCTGACTTTTCAAGGTCGATTACAAAATCCCTCAGCCGGCCCTGCAGTTGTTCGAGCTGTTCTTCGGGTTTGCCGTTCGCCTGGTCCTGCACGGCCGTTTGCGCGGTCTCATGGAGCTGCCGTTTCTCATCGAGCTGCAGCAGCAGGCGGCGTTGCGACCCCTGCTGGGGCGCCAGTACGAGCATATAGAGCATCAGGAAGACCACGAAACAGGCCAGCCAGAAGACAGCAACCATCATAAAGTATTTTCTATAAATGCTCTTCATAAGAACACGCTACAGGCCCGGTTTGAAAGGGCAGTAGATATCGTAGAGCATGGCGTCTTTGCCCTCGAACGTTTGACCTTTTTGGTCGATAAATATGTCCTGGAGCCTCGGGCCGAGGAGGGGCGAGGCGCGCAGCTTTTCCCTGAAGGCCCTGACGGCCTGGTCACAGCCGGCGGCCTGGCTGCCCGCCAGACCCATCTTGAGGGTCCGCACCGGGACGCTGACATCGACCTTTTTCTCGGGGTCGCCTTTCATCGGCGCCTTGCTTTTTACAAACTCCTGGGAGGCCTCGATCCTGGTCAGGACCACCCTGGGGGGGATGTTTTCAACCACGGTCTGGAGGATTGGCAGCCATTGAGTATGGCGGGTAACGGCCTCAGATACTTCCCGGAGCACACTGTTGACCGCGTTTCTGTCCTGCTCGAAGCGTTTTTGGCGCTGCAGGGCCTGGGTGAGCTCGGCGGTCAATTCATACCTGCTCATCGCGTTTTCGGTGATTGATATGGCTATTCGGCTGCTGAGGTAGGCGCCCAGCATCAGGGCTGCGGCCACGATGGGCACGCCGAAGGCGACCGCGGCGACCACTATCCGCTGCGGCCCGCTTCTGATCGGAACGCCTTGTCCCTTCAGCAAATCCACCTTAAACATATTCAGACCGCCCTCATCGCAAGGCCCGCGGCGACGGCCATCACCGGGCCCCTGGTTTGTAAAAGCTCGCTGCAGTCGTGGCCGCCTCGGCAGGGCATCTTCTCGAAAGGATTCCACAGGACGGCCTGTGCCGTTAGCCGCCCGTTGAGCCACTGCACGAAGCCTTCGAGCAGCGCGAAGCCGCCGCAGACGAGGATTTGCTCGACGACGCCCGTTTTCGCCCGCGCGGCGTAGTATCTGAGCGTATCGTTGACGTCAGCGGTAAGCCTGGGGAAGGCGTCTTGCCAGCTTGCGGGGTCCTGGTGCTGCTCTGCCCAGCCCTGCACGCCGGCGCCGTTGGTCGAACAGGCTATGTCGCGAACGAAAGGCAGCGAGTCCCTGCCCATGATCGCCAGATTCGCATACGACCTGCCGAGGTTCAGCAGGGCTATCGTTCGCTCCGGCTCGACGCCTTCCAGCTCGGTGAAGCAGTTCAGAAGCGCCAGGCCGTCAACATCCATCAGGACGGCATCGAGCGAGCCGCCGGCGACGCAGCGTTTCTTTCTTTCGATGAGCTTGTTCGTCGCGGCCACGAGAACGCCGCTCAGCTTGTTCTCGCTGTTCGGTATGAGCTGGTAGCTCACCGCGCATCTATCGATCTCGAACGGGCAGACCTGCGAGGCCTCGAGCATTACGGCCCCCTCTATCTCGTCCTTGTGCAGGGTGGGAAAGCTGAAGTTGCGGACCGCGACCTCCGGGCCCGCGACGCTGCAAACGGCCAATCGGCTCTCGGCGCCGCTGGAGCGCAGGCACTCCGTGACGGCCTCGGCGGCGTTTGCTTCGTTGGCGGCTTCCTGTTCGTCGCCGCGGTCGATTTCGGCCATACCGGCCGACCGGACCGCCCAGCCGCCGCTTTCTTTGCGCAGCTCGACGATTTTGACCGCCGACGAGCCAATATCAACGCCTATTACGTCATACCTTTTCAATCAATCACCCTACATTTATATGATGGCCGCGGCCCCGCCGCAGCCCTAAATTCCTGCTATTCCTCCCACCATCTGCTTATCGCGAAGCCAACAGGCCCCGAGTAGGGCTGGCTCAGGTCTTCATCATAGAATATGTTACACTTGGCCTTCTGCTCAAAGCTCTTGCCTACTACAGCGCCGTAGATATCGCCGCTCTCCTTGATTTCAATATTGGCGTTGGGTGCATCATAAACGCCATAGAAGTCACCGCCATTCCTGATTAGCCAATCGACACCCTCGGGGCCCGTCCCAACCAGCTTGAACTGGCCGGGCTTGAGGGTCATGTTGTTGATGCCGTTGGAATTGCCCCCATCGAGCTCGCCGTCCAGATAGATGGTGAGCGCAGACCAGGTCGTGGGAATGCCCGGCGTGCCGGTCACACGCAATTCGGCTCCCTGGCGGAGCCAGAGGTCGCCTTGGACATAAAGGACGACGTCGACGACCTGGTTGATACCGTCGCCGACTTGCAGGACGCTGCCCTGGGGGACCTCAATATTGCTGTAAACACCGCTCTGCGTGATAATGGCAAAGCCATTGGCGTCGTAGGTGATGGGCTGTCCGGGTGGAAGGTTGTAAGGCACAGGCGTCTTTAGCAGCGGCACGGGCTGGGGCAGCGGATAGCGCGGGCCCGTCGTGGCACCGGGGCGCGCTTCTATGACGGTCTCGACGTCGCCGTTAAACCCGACGAGGACGTCGCCATCGACAAAGCAGTCAGGACGCAACCATATCATGTCCGGCAAGATGCTATTGGTGCCAATCTTGACGTACGTGAATGGGTCGGTGGGGTCCGCGGAGTTGTATCCGCCGACCACACTGCCAGGATAAAGGTCGATCCTATCCTGAACGATAATGGCATAATCAAATTTGGTGACGACCCTAACGTCGGCGTGGAGCGTTTTTCTTATCTGACTCACGGCACCCGCTGTGCCCCTAGACACAATGTGATGGTTGCCGAAAACGCCATTGATGTCGTAGGTGAATGTGGCGTTTCCGGATGCGGAATTAGAGAGATCGCCTGCTCCGCCGTATGGAATCCAGCTATTATCCCATGCCACGTCGGGACTGAACCGCCTGTTCATCTCATAGAGGGCACGTGTGATGCCTGCATCGGCGGCGGCACGCGCAGATATTTCGGAAGTTGTGCGCACTGCCATGACCCGGGTGCCTAATCCGACCTGCAGCAGACCAATACCTATGATTGCCAGGCAGACGGCGATGGTGATTACAAGAGGCAGGACGATGCCTCTTTTCTCGACCGTTCTTTTTGTTTTTCTCGTTTTCATCTTACTGCCCCTTCAGGGGTTTACTTGATATTTTCGCGCGTCTTGGGACCAACCTTTGCTCAAGACAATCGCGCACCAATAAACTCCAGCTCCTATTGCCAATTATGCCTGATCGCGGTAGTGGTGACGTTCATTCTCAGGGTTTCTGTTTTGTTGCGGTCGGGTTCGTCGTTGTCAAGCGTGAGGACCATTTTAACGGCAGCGCCGCTGACGGAGAAGGTGCCGGTAGCGGGGGGCGTAACATCATGGGCGATGACCGTCGTGCTGGTGGGCGTCCTTCCGGGCAGGGCCGGGGGCGGTGTATCAAAGGTTCCCGCGGTGACCTGGCCGCGCTCAAGCAGAAGCTGTGTATCGTCGCCGGCGGTGCTGACATAGAATCTCGCATATCTGTCCGGGTCCACGAGCAACGTGTTCTGCGGGTCAGAGAAGTAGTAAACATAGATCTGGTTTCTATCTGCGCTAAGGTCCGCCCGTCTTATGGTTGCCTTTCTCACCGCACGGTCGAAGATTCTTCGTGCTTCGTACGCATTTCTGACGACCTCGCTGTTGGCCCGCCTGTAAAGCCTGTTATAGCCCATGTGTCCGTATGCAAGCACGGCCGAGATTGCGATTATCAAAACGACCGCTGCGACGATGGTCACCATCAGCTCGACGAGCGTCAATCCGCTTCGGCAATTCTGCTTTCGAGGGCGCATGTGTTCAGCAACCTTTCATCGCGACTAATAATACGCGTATTTCGAGAAACTTACTGATTGATAATTGCTCGTGAGCGTGGTGGACTTAAAATCGTCACGGTTCCACGCCACACGTACATTCAAGAGGCGCAGCGGGTCAGTGCGCGGCGGCTGGGGCTGGTCCTGATAGCTCATCTTGACGAAAAACTTTGCGCCGTTGATTTCTATTCGGTAGTACCGAAACGAGGTCGCCAGGCCCGGAGGGTCGCCCGGCGGCGGGCTTATGAGCGTAAACTCTGTAAAGGCGACGGGCAGCGTGGTCCCGAGGTCGGTCTTTGGGTCATACACCACGGTATCGCCCAGCATAGTCTTCCAGGCATCCAGCAGAAGCAGGCCCAGCCTCGCGCCGGTTACCCTGACGTCGGCCTTGCGGGCATCGAGGGCGCAGTGGTACTGATAGCCCATAGTGCCTATGACGATAACAAGCGCAGCGAGCGCCGCCACCATCACTTCGACCAGGGTCAAGCCGCTCTTTTGCTTTGTTCCATTCGCTTTCATCCTGAAAGAACCTTCCCTGCGCGCCAAGTCTGCCACGTGGCGGGCACAATGCCTGTATACTCAACCGCCAGCTGGCAGTCATGCGAAAACCAGCTTCAACTCTCAGGCCTTTTCTTCAACGCACCTCGTTGCCACAAAGAGCGGCCCAGTGAAGCCGCGGCTCCTTTCCGTCGAGATTGCTACTTCTCGAGCCATTTTCCAGTGTGGTCGAGCGTGTAACCAGCCTTGGACCATGAGAACTCCTCCCCCTGGGCACTACCTGGGTTAACCGTAATCAGGTAAGTAAGCTGGTAGCCACTTTCCGCTGTGACACTCGGGTCGTAGGTGACACCTGAAATGTCATAGTCGCCTGCCAGGAAGTACTTTCCGTGCAGTTCCGCCTCAGTCATGAAGTCGCCGGGGGCGGTTATGCCGGTAAAAACTGTTACGCCTTCCTCGCCCTGCTCCGCTATGTAAGCACGCAGCGCCGTAGCGATTGTTCCCGCGCCGGCCTTACCCTCGGACCACCTGGCCGCTTCGATTCGTGAAGTCATCATGGGAACCAGAACCGCAGCGAGCAGGCCCACGATGAGAATCACCACCATCAGCTCAATTAATGTAAATGCCTTTTTGTTCTTCATTTGTCTTTCTCCTAAAATAAAAGTTAGAGGTTAATAAGTTCTTGCATTTTTGCTGTGCCGCCTTTAGCCATTGGGCGGCGACCTTGTTGTTGTTCTTTTTAGTTTTGCTCCTTTCTCCTCCATTTGCCCTACCCCGCAATATCCGACAATGAGAAAACGGGCAGGTACAGCGCAAGTACCACTATCAATACTATGGCGCCGACCGCAACAACAAGGGCCGGCTCCAGCATTATCAGCAGCGTTGAAATTGTTGACTCGACCCTTCGCTCGTAGTAGTCTGCGGTCCGGTCGAGGACCTTGCTCAAAGAGCCGCTCTCCTCGCCCACCTGCGTCATCTTGATCACGAGGTTCGGGAAGAACCCCGCCGTAGCCATACCCAGGGCGACGCTCGAACCCTGCACGATATATTCTCTGGTGCGGACTATCGCCGAGCTGATAACGTCGTTTCGGCTCATGGTCGAGAGGATGTCGAAGACGTCGAGCACCGGCACACCCGCCTCAATCAGCGTCGCCGTCGTCCGGCAGAACGTCGCGATAAAGGCCTGCCTGAGTATCTTGCCAATCAGGGGCCAGCGAAGCGCAATCCTGCTAAAAAGACGATGGACGCTGCCGGTCTTGTTATACAAAAAGATGCCCAGAAGTATCAGCAGCAGCAGGGCGGCGCCGATATAGAGCAGATTGTAGTATATCACGTCGTACACCGTCAAGAACCCCTGCGTAAAGGCGGGGAGTTTTCCGCCGAACTGCAACAAGATTTCCCGGAAGCGCGGGATAATGAAGGCCATTATGAATGTAACGACAAGGATGACGAACGCAAAGACGAAGATGGGATAGGCAATTGCGCCCTTGACCTTTCTTGCGAGTTTGTCGCGGTTGTCGAAGTACTCTGCGACTCGTCTTAGCGACAGTGCGAGGTTTCCGCCGCTCTCGCCGGCCAACAGGATGGCGTAGGAAAGCTGGTTGAAGACGTTCGGGAACTGCGCGATGCTGTCGGAGAAGCTCTCGCCTTTTTCCATCATCGCCAGGACGTGGCGGAGGACCTTCTGGAGGTACTTGTTCTCGATGTCCTCTGCGATGGTCTCTACGGCGGCGGTGAGGGTTATTCCGCCCTCGATCATGGTGCAGAGCTGCCAGCATACGGCGGCGAGGTCCGCCGAGCGGACCCGCCTTAGGCCAAGGCCGGGCTTGGTCTGGCGGACCTCGGTCGATATGCGGTCGATGGAGATGGGCGTATAGCCCTGCTCCCTGAGCCAGCCGACCACGTCGGTGGTGCAGACAGCCTGCGTCATACCTTCTCTTTTTTCGCCATCGCCGTCGCGTGCGACGTATCTGTAACTATCCATCCTTATGTGCCTCTCAGCCTCTCCGTGGTTGAATAATCCTGACGCCCCCAAAGCCGACCCTTATTGCGCGGCCTTTATGTTCTCCATAAAGGTTGCGCTCAGGACCTCTTCGGCGGTGGTCAGGCCCTGTAATATTTTTCCCACCCCGCTGTCCAGCAGTCCGCCGTAGCCCCTCTGTCGGGCAAGGGCCCGCAGCTCAGACTCGGCGGCGCGGCTGGTCAGCCTGTCTCGCAGCTCGCTATCCATAACGAGAAACTCGAAAATCGGCAGTCTGCCGAAATAGCCCGTATCGCCGCAGGCCTTGCAGCCTTTGCCGCGGTAGAACACGATATCTTTGGCGCGGGCGGCGTCAATCTTCAGGCGATTGAGCACCTCGTCATTGAGCTTTACCGGCGCCTTGCACCGCTCGCAAATCCTCCTTACCAGCCGCTGGGCAATCACGAGGTTCAGCGATGAGGCCAGCAAATACGGCTCGACGCCCATATAGACGAAGCGGCTTATCGCGCTGGGGGCGTCGTTGGTGTGGAAGGTGCTAAGGACCAGGTGGCCCGTCATGGAGGCCTTTATTGCAATCTCGACCGTCTCGGTGTCGCGGATTTCGCCGACTAAGATGATGTCGGGGTCCTGGCGGAGAATGGCCCGCAGGCTCACGGCAAAATCGAGGTCTATTTCCGGCTTGACCTGTATCTGGTTGATGCCGTCGAGACGGTACTCGACGGGGTCCTCGACGGTGGTAATGTTCTTTCCGGGGTTCTTGAGGTAATTGAGGGCCGAGTAGAGGGTGGTGCTCTTTCCGCTGCCGGTGGGGCCGGTGACGACAATGATGCCGTATGGCTGCGCCAGTATGCTCTTGAACTCGTCCAAGAGCTGCGGCTCGAAGCCCAATTCGTCGAGATTGTGGTTGACCGCGGCGGAATCGAGGATTCGCATGACGACCTTTTCGCCGTAAATGGTCGGAATCACCGAGACTCGCACGTCGATGTCGCGGCCGGGGGCCTTGATTCTGAATCGGCCGTCCTGCGGCAGGCGACGCTCGGCAATATCCATCTTCGAGAGAATCTTGAGCCTCGTGCTCACCGCGGCCTGCATCGTTCGCGCCGGGGGAACCATGTCGCGCAGCACGCCGTCGATCCGCATCCGTATCGTCATCGATTTCTCCCGGGGCTCGACGTGGATGTCGCTGGCCCTGCTCTTGACGGCCTGGCTCAGCAAGAGGTCCACGAAGCGAATGACCGGCGCCTTCCTGGCCGCCTCTTCGCCGCTGATGTCGGCCTCGGCGCCTTCGCGCGGACCGGCCTCCTGACCGTTGCCTTCCGTGCGAATCTCCAGCTCGACGAGGTCCCGCAGACGCTGCTGGTCGACCTCCGAGCCGTGGTAAACCGTATCGATCGCGTGGCTAATCTCACGGGGAGAGCCGACCACGACCTTGACCTGCCGATTCAGCCGCAGCGCGATGGTGTCCCTGGCGACGATGTCGAGCGGGTCCGACATGGCCAGAATCACCTGATTGTCGATCTCGCCGATGGCCACGACGCCGAAACGCTTGGCAATGCCTTCCGGTATCGACCGGGCGATGTTCATGTCAATCTTGTGAACGTCGTCCAGACGCACGCTTTCCATCGTCAGGTGCTCGGCCAGGGCGCCGGCGATCTGCTCGTCGGCGATCATCTTGAGGCGCGAGAGCACCTCGCCCAGCCGGCCGCCTTCGTGGCGCTGATGGTTCAGAGCCTCGATCAGCTCGCGATGGCTGAGGTAGCCTTTCGAGACCAGCAGCTCGCCGAAGAGCCTCTCCGGCCTGGTCCTGTCACTGTCTAAAGCAGCCCTTGCACACATTGCCGCACCTTTTCTACCTTTCTCTATCCGATTCCACGGAACGCAGAATAAGACCTATCGAAACCATCAACTGAATTGCGCATCCTTACGCACTGATATGGGCCAAAATCGACTTATAATCCATTTTCACCTATCTGTCAATAGGAGAAAACCCGATTTCTATGCTAATGGAAAACCCTATAATTGTCAAGAGCGCTTTTTGATAATTCTGTCGGGGCTTCCGGCGCCGATTCCTGGGGGCGGCGGTCCCATAAGAATCGCCGCCCAACCTGCCAGCATAAACCCTATAACCGTCACACGGGATACAGCCGACGCCTGCATGTCTGCGGCACAGGCGCAAAAAAAATCTTTTTTTTAGCGTACCTAACATATTTTTTGTTAGGTTTCACGGCCTGCTTGCGCCGGCACATTCGCAGTTTCCTGTTCAGCGTATTTGCGCCGGGCAACGGCACGCGAATAAATTCTCATGCAGCGCGGAGGCGGCGCCTTTTCTCCGACGGATTCGACCGCTTCACCTTTGACACTTGTCGCCGAACCTGGTATAATTCAGATGTTGTCTGCTCGGAACGACGAAGCTAAGATAATTGGCTGTGCATTGATTATGGCTATCGCCGAAGAGGGAAAATTCATGGAAGACAGTCCAATCGATGATGGTCCTCAGGGCGGAAGGTCGGCAGAGAAAGCTGTTGCGGCCGGGCGAGGCGAGGCGTTGACCAGCGAGGATGCGCCGGTCTGCTCGACGTGCGGAAAGAATCACTGGCCAGCGCAGGCTTGTTTTGACGCCGAGGCAAAAGCACAATCCGTGCAGTTGACCAGAAAGGCAATCGAATCCATCTGCCGCAACATCTCGGGCGGCAGAACCACGCAGGTGCCCGCGGTCCCCTCCGAGAATGAGAGGACTTCTCGGGTCCGTCTCGATGCTGAAAAAGCGCCGGCGTCCAGGCCGGTCGATAGGGGCCGAGATTACGCGGAGCAAATAGCTCAGATTTGCTCTGCGCTCGAGGCCGAGCGACAGGCAAAGATTGCAGCCGAAGAAGCGGCGAAGCGCGAAGCGGAGGCAAGAATAAGAGCGGAAGAAATAGCCGCAGCCGAGGCGGACGCCAGGGTAGCGGCGGAAGAAAAAACGGCCTCCTACGCCGAGGAGGTAGAGCATATCCAGCGGAAGTTGCAGGCCGAGTCGCAGTCAAGGGCCGAGGCGCAGCAGAAGTTTAGCGCTCAGGCTCAGGAAAGGGCCGCAATAGAAACGCAGGCGAAGGAGCAGGCCCGCGATTACGAACAGCAGATAGCCGAGGTGCATTCGAACCTTAGCAGTGAGAAACGCACCAGGGCAGCGGCGGAAGAAAAAACGGCCTCCTACGCCGAGCAGGTAGAGCATACCCATCGGAAGTTGCAGGCCGAGTCGCAGGCAAGGGCCGAGGCGCAGCAGAAGCTAAACGCTCAGGCTCAGGAAAGGGCCGCAATAGAAACGCAGGCGAAGGAGCAGGTCCGCGATTACGAACAGCAGATAGCCCAGGTCCGCTCGAACCTTGACAGTGAAAGATGCGCCAGGGCGGCGGCGGAAGAAAAAACGGCCTCCTACGCCGAGCAGGTAGAGCGTACCCAGCGGAAACTCCAGGCCGAGTCGCAGGCAAGGGCCGAGGCGCAGCAGAAGCTAAGCGCTCAGGCTCAGGAAAGGGCCGCAATAGAAACGCAGGCGAAGGAGCAGGCCCGCGATTACGAACAGCAGATAGCCGAGTTGCGTTCGGACGTTGAAGGTGAAAGACGCGCCAGGGCAGCGGCGGAAGAAAAAACGGCCTCCTATGCCGAGCAGGTAGAGCATATCCAGCGGAAACTCCAGGCCGAGTCACAGTCAAGGGCCGAGGCGCAGCAGAAGTTTAGCGCTCAGGCTCAGGAGCTTGCGAGAATAGAGCTGGAGGCGCAGGAGCGGAGCAAGAATCTGGGCGAGCGGCTTGCTCAAATGCGTCTGGCGGTCGAAGGCGAGCGACAGGCCAGAATTGCGGCCGAAGAGAAGGCGAGGGCTGATGCAGAAGCCGCCGCGGCAGCCGAGACCGAGGCGAGGTTGAATGCCGAAGAGCGCGCGGCCTGCTACGCTGAGGCCCTGGAGCAGGCGCAGAGCAAGTTGCAGACCGAGTCGTATGCCAGAGCAGAGGCCGAGAAGAAGGCCCGGGCCGAGGCCGAGGAAAGAGCCAGAATAGAGGGCCGGGCCAGTCAGAAGGCCAAGGCGTACGATGAGCAGATTGCTCAGCTCCGCGCGGTTCTGGAGGCCGAACGGCAAGCCAGGGCCGCCGTTGAGCAGGAATTCGAGACCTTCAGGGAAGAAATCAACAAGACCCGATTGATGATAGAAGCCGAGAAGACGGCAGCCGAAGCCGCCCCCACCGCAGCCGGACCCTCAGCGTGCGACTGTTGCGGCGCAGAAGACCTCACGCAGGACCAGCTATCTGCAATTGATTCGGGACAAGTGTTGTGCCTGAATTGCCTCAGCGAGCTAAGCCCCGCCCGCCGGGATTGAGACTTATTCTCTGTCTGAGAATCCCTTCCAAACCTTGCTTTGGCGTGAAAACCCAAGAACCAGGCCTGCTCCATATCCGCAAAGCATGATCCCGCGGCTATCATGGCCTTTCCCCAAGCGCCTGCCCTGCTATCGGAACCTGACAAGGCTGTTATCAGCGGTATCCGGGCACTCGAACACATTCACGTCCAAACCAAGTCTGATACGTGTAACGTTTTGTTTGGGCGGCACTTATGCCGAAATAGTCCACACATTTGAGCTGGCGTTTTACAACAGTCTGGCGTTGGTTAGAAAACGACGTGCCGCCGACAAATAAAAGCCCGCACCGAGAGAATTTGAGAAATTCTGTGAAAGTGGGGGTTTTTGAGGTTGACATCTGATAAGAAAGTGGGTAAACGCTACAACTTGGTAAAAGTATTGGCTGGTGAGCATTCGAACATCGGGCCCGATGCAGAATCGTCTGTAGAATGGGGGTTGAACTGAGCAATAATGTAAGGAGACAAGCGGCGATGCCTGGATGCGAAGAGACGCTCGGAGCACGGGGCGGCAAACATATCTTCGGGGGCAATACGACGATAGAGCTTCGGAGGAGGAGAAGCATACATGTTTGCCCGCCCGCTGCCAGTTGCTCCCGGCAAGGCGCATTTAGTATTTGGAAAAACAGTCTCAAGAATTGCCTGATTTCCGGCAGAAAGGAGAGAGGCCCATGAGAAAGTACTGTCTTTGACAGAAGGGACTGAATCTGCGACAAAGGATTGTGAAAGGCAAAAATTTCAGATGTGGGTTTTTTCGCGATTCAAATTGTGGAAATGAAATTGAACAGTGGTTCTTATTTTTAGCATGATAGAAGGAGGTCCAAATGAAAAAGGTAATTATCGCAAGCCTGATAATGGCAATGGTTGTTAGTTTGGGAATAGCTTATGCCGAAGCGCCCGCCGAAGGCTTCACCGGTAACGGGGCGCCCAAGGCCAAGCTGCTCGGCAAACTGAACATTATCGGCGTAAAGAATCCCAAGAACGAAAACATGGACAACGACGGTGGTAGTGTCATCTTTGTTGACCTTGAGGGCAAGAACAAGATCGCTCTGCAGGAGGGCGAAGATTTTCAAGTACTTGACAAGAACGCAACAGACAACGACGGTGCTTTATTCGAGCTTCCGGAACCGAACCTCAGTCCTTACAATGTTACTAGTGGTGCAGGCAAAACTGACACTCAGTCAGCGTATTCAGTATTCGTACGGCCTCTGGGCAAGCCGGGCGGGTTCGCGACAATCACAACCTGCGCAGAACTGCTTGACCCCAATTTCGCAGGCCTACTATCAGGGAAGTTCGTGAGCACTCTTAACAAAGCGTGCGAGTGGGATGAGGCCTTGGCGTCCGTTGAGCAGGTTGGCCAGGACATCCTGACGCGTCAAACGGGCAAGTCCACGTTCACGAACGTGACCGCAGAGCTGCTGACAATCGTCTTTAAGGTCGAAGTGCAAACTGGTGTGGATGCGCTCGGGAACCCGATCACCATAATTGAATACGTTCGCGTTCCCATATTCGATGACATCATCCAGGGTGAATACTGGGAGTACGACAACGACAAGTTGAAGCTTTGTCAGGTTCGTTTCTACGATGTACCAACTGACGTTGCACTAAGCGACGACAATTGGAACAATGAGTAGTAGTCAGCACCTTGTGTAACAGAAAGTGCGTTGTGAATTAGACAAAATCATATATACGCCTCGTCTGCCGGGTTACGATGAAACAAGAGGGGACTGTCTTGGATGAGTATATGAGGCTTCGTCTGTTCGATGAGACGCCCGAAGGCTGCTTCTGGGATTACGACAACAACGGCGTAAAATTGGCCCAGCTTCGGTTCTACCCGGAAGAGCAAACGGACGTGCCGGCTCCTGTAGCACCTGAACCTCCGCCAGGATAGTAAAGTAATGTAAGTGGTTGCTTTTTGGGGCTGGTATTCCGTGCCAGCCCCATATGCCCGAAAAACAAGGGAGGTCTTTTTGAGGCCTCCCTGGTTTTTTTGTAAGCGTTCAGGCAGATTAGGCTAAGAGCCTATCCGAATTACCCCTGTAAACCAGAGACTCGTTGTCATTCTGAGCGCAGCGAAGAATCTCAAGCCTACAGATAGGCTCTTTTCCCATTCGACGGCCAGATGTTTCGCTTCGCTCAACATGACAATTGCATATAGGTTATCAGGATAGGCTCTAAAGATGACCGAAGTGAAACTGATTCAAATGGCCGATTCTGAGGACGAAAGAGGTCAGGCTGCCAAACATAAGTGCTTGACAGCGCCGACTTTGGAAAAACGAGGCCGAAGGGGCTCGAACCCTCAACCTTCGGATCGACAGTCCGACGCTCTAACCAATTGAGCTACGGCCCCGTGCTTCAAGTTACTGAGAATATAGCAGGCCACCACAAGCTCTGTCAATGTTTTTGTCAGAAATCTGTTCGACGCAGGCAGCCCATTGAGGGTACGCAGCTCGCGGGTCTGGCCAATCCGGTTTTTTGCATGTCGCGTTTGGCCTGGCACCCGACCCTAATAGGGGCTGGACGCGTCTCCTGCTATTGATGGGCGGTCGGGTGCAGGCGGCCTATATGATTCGGGGCTGTGACCACTGGTCGGAAAATATGTCGACTGGGTCTTACAATGCCAAAATCAAACAGTATAATAGTGAGCCGGCAGTATTTTTAAGACAAAGAGATGGTAATCCGTGACGACCGACAAGGCACAGACTGTCAATGGTTCCAGCGGGCAGAGCGATGTCTCCGTCAGCGTGTTCTTCCCCTGCTACAACGAGCAGGACAATGTCGGGCGCACTGCGGAGCAGGCGCTGGCCGTTTTGGAGAATCTCAAAGCTGACTTTGAGATAATTATTGTGGATGATGGAAGCTCCGACGCGACGGGACGGATTGCGGACGAGATGGCCGGCGGAAACGACAGGGTAAAGGTGGTTCACCATCCGGTCAATCGCGGCTACGGCGCCGCCTTGCAGTCCGGCTTCAAAGCTGCGGCCAAGGAACTCGTATTCTACACGGACGGCGACGGCCAGTTTGATATCGGCGAGATGCCGGCGCTGCTGCCGCTGATGGACAAGTATGACATCGTGAGCTGCTATCGCGTCAATCGTCAGGACAGCCTTGTCAGAAAGATAAACGCCTGGTGTTGGACAAAACTGGTCTGTCTGCTCTTTGGCATGAAGGTTCGTGACATAGATTGCGCTTTCAAGCTCTACAAGAGAAAGATTTTCGACGACATGGAGCTGGCCAGCTCGGGCGCGCTGATCGATGCCGAGATTCTCGCCCGGGCCGTCCGAAGGGGCTATACCATTACGCAGAAGGGTGTGCATCATTATCCCCGAAAGGCCGGCAAACAGACCGGTGCAAACCCGAGAGTAATCCTTCGCGCCTTCAAGGAGCTTTTCGAGCTGTACCGTCGAATTCGGGATGAAGGCCCACAGGCAAATCCTTGACTCAAACTGACCGAAGGTCAGTTTGAAAACGCCAAAATCAAAGCGTGAAATGCAATCCGCCTTCGCATAAAGCTATGGCGGACAAGAATTGTCGAATCCGCCGTTGGCGGATGGCTGATTTTACTATTGTTTTTATGGCGCATAATACCTTGTCAAAAGGTGAGTTGCGTTTAT
>DATKZT010000109.1:0-9316 GCA_035527845.1 Sedimentisphaerales bacterium
CTCAATGTCAACACCTAACGCATCTTTCAGTTCATCTACACTAATCTTGTCATTCATAACGTTCTCCTTGTTTCATAATTCCTTATAAAACAAAGAGTAACACACCCGCAGAAAATGCGCCAGAAAAATTAGTCGCACACGGGGATGCTCATACCGACACAAGCGATGATCTATCGGCCGGAAAAGGGCGCGATGTGGGATCCGTCGGTGATATGGCACGGCGGGAAGTACTACGCATTTATGATGTATAATAAAGGGGGTCGAGAGGGTCTGAAAGCAAAACACTGCCTTCTGGCATCCTCAACGGACGGAGTGCACTGGAAGGACGAAGGCATCATCAACGAAGAACGCGAGTCCGCCAGGGAATGCAGATTCTTCAAGTGTTTTGTCGGGCGATGCGGCGACAAGTTCATCATGGATCATGGCGTGGCGCGGCCGGAGGGCCAAGACACTTTGCGCTTCTACGAATCGCGCGACTTGAAACACTGGAATTATCTTTTCAGCAGCCATCCGGACCCTCAGTGGTACGGTCGCCGGGGCCGATGGGACCACATGTACATCATTCCCAAAGAGCAAGGCACGCCCGATGCAGGTTATTGGGGGTATGCGGTCGCCACGCCGAAACCGGGTTTGTCCCGTGCTCCAGGGATGATGCAGTCGCCTAACGGTACGGATTGGGAGATCCTGCCGCCGGCCGAAATGAAATGGGGTGATACACCAGAGAAAGACCTTGAATATGGCGGCTGCGAGCGAATCGGGGGCAAGTACTACCTGATCGGAGGTGCAGGCGACTACGTCAGCAAGGGGTATTCGATGTACACGATGGTCAGCGATGGTCCGTGCGGGCCCTTCAGCCCCGATGCCGAGGCCTATCGCCTGTGCGGCACGACGAGCAAGAACGTCACGTGGTTGGCCGCCTGGGCGAGGGCAAAGGAGGAACTCTTGATCAGCAACTACGCTTCTCTTTCGTCCGACATCGGCAGGCCATGGATGCTGCCGTTGCGCAGGCCTGTTGTGGACAAGGATGGTCACTTGCGGCTGGGTTGGTGGAAAGGCAACGAAACGCTGAAAGGCAAGCCCTTGACGCTGGAAAAGAACACGGCCGAGCTGAGCACGCGGGGCAAGAATGGTCCTTACCAGATCGTATATCTGAGCGAAGCATTCGACTCGCATAAAGGTGTTGTGCTCGAAGGGCGAATCAAGGCTGGTCCAGCGGCGCCGCAATGGGACTCTAATGATACGGCCTCCCAAGCGAAACCTGCAGCAGGGTTTGTCTTCGAAAAAGGCCCCGGGCAGTCGGTGGCCATACAATTGGGCATCGGGCAACCTGAGGGCCGCGAAACACACATCGGCAGGCTCCAAACGACCGCCCAGGGGAATATGCAGTTTCAGTCCGAGGATGTTACCGGCAAACGCTGTGCCACGGTCACCGGCATCGAGAACGGCAAAGAGCACCGCTTCCGACTGCTGGTGCGCCGGGGCATGTTCGAGCTGTACATCGACGACATGCTGATGCAGACCTACGTATATGAGCCGGGCTCCGGCAAAGTTGGCTTCCTGGCTCATAACACAAACGTCATCTTCAGGGATGTCCGAGCCTGGAAAATGTCTCTTTGATTCTTTAAAGCTCTTAATTTGAAGTTGTGGAGGGAACTGATGAAGGCGAAAAATATGGATAATGTCAGAGGATCATTGATATCGTACGGAGAGAGTTGTGTTCTTTAACCGTTCAAATGAGAAATGTTAGTTTATGATTAATAGACGTGTGTTTCTGCGGCGTATCGGTTTGGGTGCAATGGGAAGTGTTGCGGCCTCTTTAGGTTTTGAGAAGAATTTAGCCTCGTGCGGAGAGTCAAGAGACAGGCCGAATGTAATTCTTGTTATGACCGACGACCAGGGTTATGGGGACTTCTCGTGTCACGGGCATCCAATCTTGAAGACGCCGAACATCGATGCTCTTCATGACCAGAGCGTCCGTCTAATTGATTTTCACGTCGATCCAAGCTGCTCGCCGACGAGAGCAGCACTGCTGACAGGGCGTTACGCGGCACGTGCAGGTGTGTGGGATACGTCTTGTGGCCGCCAGATCCTGCGGCGCGATGAAGTGACCATGGCCGACGTTTTTCGCAGGAATGGCTACCGCACAGCCATCTTCGGGAAATGGCACCTCGGCCACAACTATCCCTACCTTCCGGAGAACCGTGGTTTTGACGAAGCGCTTGTTCACTACGCGGGAGGCGTCGGACGGCTCCCCGATTATCCGGGAAACGACTACTTTGACGACACGTATTTTCGAAACGGTAAACCGGAGAAAGTTCACGGTTATTGCACGGACGTCTGGTTCCGTGAGGGTATGCAGTTCATTGTCAGGAACAGGAACCGGCCGTTTTTCCTGTACATCCCGACCAACGCACCGCACGGCCCGTACAGGGTCGACGAAAAGTACTCGAAGCCGTATTTGGAAAAAGGTGTGCCGGAAGCCCGCGCCCGGTACTTCGGGATGTGTACGAACATCGACGAAAACATCGGCTTGCTTCGCGAGCAAATTCGCGACCTTGGGCTTGAGAAGAGCACTATTTTCGTTTTTTTGACCGACAACGGAGGCACCGGCGGCTTTGACCTCAGCAAGAAGTATCACGGTTTCGTGACGTCGGGCTACAACGCGGGGATGCGAGGCGGCAAGCAGTCCATGTACGAAGGTGGGCACCGGGTTCCATGCTTCATACTGTGGCCCGGCGGCGGGATCGGCGGGCCGCCGGGACGCGACGTGGAACAGCTCACCGCGCACTTTGATCTCTTTCCCACACTCATCGATCTGTGCAATCTCAGGGGCGCCGAGAACATCCGTTTCGACGGCACGAGCCTCGTTCCACTTCTGCGAAGAAGGCCTGTCAAATGGCCCGAGCGGAAGCTGGTCGTCGCCGTCAACAGGGAGGAAGACCCGCCGCGTTGGCGACGCACGGCGATTCTCACCGAACGCTGGCGGCTCATTAATGGGCAAGAGCTCTACGACATTCAAGTGGACCCGGAGCAGCGCCGCGACATCGCTGCCGACCACCCGAACGTTGTCGCGGGGCTTCGTCAGTTCTACGACGAGCACTGGAAGGACGTCTCGAAGCGCTTTGGCGAATACTCTCGGCTCGTGATCGGAGCGCCGGAGGCGAATCCGACGATTCTTTGCTCGCACAGTCGTCTGGAGTATAGCCGTAGGATCGCCGTTAACGTGGTCCGCTCCGGTGAGTACGAGATTTCACTCGTGCAAATGCGTCCGCCGGAAAAAGCGCCGCATGGCTGCGTGGACGCGCGGGTGGAGATAGGCAATGTCGATCTCCGGAAGAAAGTCGAGCCTGGCGCGACGGCCGCGGTCTTCAGGACCCACCTTGTGGCTGGAGATGCATTTCTCAAGACATGGCTTACCGACAAGAACAGTGGCAATAAAGATGACGCCAAATTCGTCGTTTTCCGGTATCTGGGGCCGTAACGGATCCGGTCCAGCGCCAATCCTGCGGGCAGACTTCGCGAACAACGCCCTATTTGAGACACGTTTTCTGACGCGATCTGGAGCGTCTGAGAAACTCAACCGTTTTCTCGCTTATGAGCCGGGCTCCGGCAAAGTGGGCCTCCTGGCTCATAACGCAAACGTCGTCTTCAGGGATGTTCGAGCCTGGAAAATGTCACTTTGATCATTTCAAACTTCTTCATTCAAGGCGGCGGAGGTGATTGATGAAGGCGAAAGTATGGACAATGACCCATAATTATTGATATGCTATGCAGAAAGTTATGTCTTTTTGAGCCTTTAGATCGTACATCTCGGTTAATAAGTATGAAGATACTGTTAAGGGCGCCTGTTATGAATAAGAGCATTCGTTATGTGTTGGTTTCATTGGTCTTATCAATAATCTGTGTATCGGTTCCTGCAGCGGAGACCGCCAATCCTTACATCGGAAGGTGGGCGTTGACAATTCCCGGCGGGGGCGCCGGCTGGCTTGGTGTGACGCAGGAAGACGGGTATTTGGATGCAAGCATTCTCTGGGGTGGAGGAAGTGTGGTCCCCGTAGCCAGTGTCTATGTGGATAACGATACTCTGGTCGTCACACGTGTTCGTAAAGTTGAACGCAAAGACGACAAGGGCGAAACGATTAGGACGCACACGCTCACTGAAACGATTATCGCAAACATTTCGGGCGATACGCTGAAGTTGGAACAAATCCGGCCTCACTCGGATGGCAAAGGTGTTGAACGCAGAGAATTCACCGGCAAGCGGATTCCTCCACTGCCCCCGAAGCCGGATTTATCCGCGGCCAGATACGGCAAACCGATAGTGCTGTTCAATGGAAAGAATCTGGACGGGTGGAAACTAACTAATCCGGGGCAGGCTAACGGCTGGTCAGTGGAAGATGGGGTCCTTGTCAACAGGCCGGTTCAGCACGAGGGCAAACCTCATATTTCTTATGGCAACCTTCGCACCGTTGACGAGTTCGAGGATTTTAACCTGAAACTGGAAGTAAACGTTCCCGAGCAAGGCAACAGCGGTGTCTATCTGCGAGGCATCTACGAGGTTCAGGTCAGCGATTCGTATGGAAAAGATCTCGATTCACATAATATGGGGGCGATCTACAGCCGCATTAAGCCGAACGCGAGCGCAGAAAAGCCTGCCGGTCAGTGGCAGACCATGAGTATCACACTGCTGGACCGGCACGTCACAGTGGAACTGAACGGAAAGGTTATTATTGATAACGAGCCGCTTCTCGGCTGCACCGGCGGAGCACTGTGGTCCGATGAATCCAGGCCCGGGCCCATATATCTGCAAGGCGACCACAAAGCTGTGGATTATCGAAATATCGTTCTGACGCCCATCATCAAATCCGACGTTGATCAGCGGGCGGTCGTTTTTGAGGAGCTGTTCGAAGGCAGCCTGGATGAGGGCTGGACATGGCTGCGCGAGAATCCTCAGGCGTGGCGAATCAGGCAGGGCGCCCTGGAGATTCGTGTTGAGCCGGGAGTGGCAAATACTGTTAAGAATGCTTTGGTTCGTAAGGCGCCGGACCGCAAAGAAGGTAAATTTGCGGTCGATGTGACTGTGACAAATACAACCAAGCCTACTCAACAATATGAGCAGGCCGGAATAACCTGGTATCATGAGGGTAAGCCGGTATTTAAGCTGGTTAAGGAATTGATTAATGGAGAACTATTTATCATCCCGGGCAAAAAGCCCATGCCAGGTGAGAAGGTGCAGTTGCGGCTTATCGTAAACGGCAATGATTTCATTGCGCAGTTTCGTCCGGACGGCAAGGGCAAATTTGAAACGGCTGCCACCGGCACGCTCCCGCCCCCGGGAAATGACCAGGTCAGCATACAATGCTACAATGGTCCCGCCGATGCCGAGCACTGGATTCGGTTCGATGATTTCCGCATTTTGAAAATGTCGGAATAACAGGCGCCTGTTCTGAGACCGGTCCGGTATTTGTCGTTGAGCAAAGGAACACGCCGCTCGGAGTTAGAAGTCAACCTTTCGGGAATTGGCGTCGCAAACACGGGCATCGGAAATGTTGGCAGCCTGAGCACGGGGAACATCGCAGCACTTTGTGATGTATATGACATCGGAGATTGCAGCCGCATTGCGCATAGCGCCCGGTTCTTTGGTTTGCGGCTGGCAAGACCGGATGCGCAAGATAGAAGAACGGACAGGACCGAGCAAAAAGGATAAACGGCAAGCCCCGCAAATAAAATAACGGAGCCGATTTGATGACTGGCAAATTCCGGTTTATGAAAAAGCGGACATGTAATACTGAAAGAGCCTCTGAACAGGAATCCTTGATGAAAGCGCGATACCTTCTTTTGATATTTTCCTTGACATCTCTCTTTTGCGGTCGAACTATGGCGGACAATCCGATTACGGGCGTAATGGAGGTCCCGAACGGACAGGGTGGTCCCCAGGCATCATTGAAGCGGCTGCTGGTCGATTCCGGCGGCAAGACACCCACCGTCAAGGAGTTCAATCCCGGCGATGTTCGGGCATTGGTTGAACGTGGAGAGCCGATAGTCTACACGAGGGCGAACAGTTCAGATTTTGACTATATCGGAATGCCGGTTGGCGGCATCGGGGCCGGCCAGCTCTATCTTGGCGGTGACGGCAAGCTCTGGCATTGGGATATCTTCAATACGCGGATGCGTCCAAGATTCACGGTCGAGCAGGGGGCGGCTTACAAGAATGCGCCTAAGCAGAACGACCCGAACGATTTGGGCCAGTATGTTTTGGATCAGGGATTTGCACTTAGGGTTTCGGCCGCAGGCAAGTCGCAGGTTCGAACGCTGGATCGGCATGGTTTCTCGGATATCGAATTCAAAGGACAATATCCCATTGGTCAGGTTACGTACAGGGATGCGGCGGTTCCGGTAACAGTCGAACTCGAGGCCTTCTCACCTTTTATACCTTTGAAGGTGGAGGATTCTTCGTATCCGGCAACAGTCCTGAACTACACGATTTCGAATAACGGCGATGCGCCTGTTGAAGGGGCGCTGGCCGGCTGGCTGGAAAACAAGGTGTGCGTGTCTACCGGAAAGGTGGGCGCGGGCATTCATCGCAACCGCATCATTCGAAAAACAGGTATGGTGATGCTGGTTGAAGATACCTGCGCATCGATCACCGGTGGCCAGAAGGCAGCCGAGATAGTCTTTGAGGATTTTGAAAGTGGCAGCTTTGAAGGCTGGACCGTAGAAGGCATAGCGTTCACAGACAAGCCGAAGAAGGTCACGAAAGAGCGTCCTCGAATCGTAGGCCAGTATGTGGCCGACTCGCGGACCTGCGGATCAGCAAAGAAGCCGGGCAGACTTATAAGTAAATCGTTCGTGATTGAACAGCCGTATATATCGTTCATGATCGCGGGGGGTAACTATCCGCGACATGCTCGCATCAACCTTGTCATCGATGGGAAAACGGTTCGCAGTTCCACTGGACGCCATGACAACGATGTGGACTGGGACAATTGGGAGGTGGGGGAGTTCAAGGGAAAGACCGCCAGAATAGAAATCGCGTATGATCGGGCTCCGGATAAGTATAGATACATACTGGTCGATCAGATAGAGTTTCGCAGCCAGCCCAGGAAACCAGATGTCAAGCTCGCTGAGCAGGTTGACTTTGGCTCGATGGCACTGGCGACATTATCAGTTTACAAGGAAGTAATTGCTGCTGCTAAAGTCTCGCCCTCGGATGTCCCGGATGCAGTGTTCACGCCATCGGGTGAGTCTGCCGAGAACGGTTTTGGCAAAAAGCTTGTCGGTGCGGTGGGACGGAAATTCACATTGGCGCCCGGGGAAAAGACAACCGTTTCGTTTGTACTGGCATGGTACTTCCCCAATCCTCTGCCACTGGGATTGAAGACTGCTTCAAGGCGGTGGTACGCCGCAAAGTTCGAATCCGTTGAGGACGTCGTCGGGGACCTGGTGAAGAACATTGACAGGCTGTCGCGCGAAACGAGGTTGTGGCGGGATACGTGGTACGATTCGACGCTGCCGTACTGGTTTCTCGACAGGACTTTCCTGAATATCTCGACTCTGGCGACCAGCACCTGCTATTTGCTGGAAGATGGTCGATTTTACGGATTCGAAGGTGTGCGCAGTTGTCCTGGCACCTGTACACACGTCTGGGGGTATACCCAGGCGGTCGGCCGACTGTTTCCGGAACTGGAAAAACGGCTGAGGGAGAGAGTCGATTTCAACCCGGAGATTGGATTCGATGAGAAAACCGGCGGTTGCGGCATGCGCGGCGAGTACGGCAGGACGCCTGCCGTGGATGGTCAGGCGGGTATCATCCTGCGAACCTATCGTGAGCACCAGATGTCGGCCGATGATGCCTTCCTCAAGAGGAACTATGCGTCGGTTAAGAAGGCGACGCAGTATCTTGTGAACACCTATGATGCAGATGCCGATGGCATCATGGAGGGCGGCCAGCATAATACGCTGGATGCGGCATGGTACGGCAGAATCACGTGGCTCAGTCTCTACTACCAGGCGGCTCTGCGGGCTATGGCGGAGATGGCGGATGAAATGAAAGACACCGGCTACGCGGAGCAGCTTCGTGCCATTGCCGACCGCGGCAGGAAATACATTGAAGACAATCTGTTCAACGGAGAATATTTCATCCATAAGCCGGACCCGAATCACCCGGAGTCACCGGGCTCTTATGACGGTTGTGAATATAATCAGTTATTGGGACAGAGTTGGGCATACCAGGTCGGGCTGGGCCGAATCATAGATGCTCAAAAGGCCGCGACGGCGCTTAATTCACTGTGGAAGTATAATTTCACGACGGATGTCGGACCCTATCGCGAGGTTTTCAAGCGGGGGCGTTGGTTTGCGATGCCGGGAGAGGGAGGCATTATCGGTTGTACCTTCCCTCGCGGCGGTTCGGATGTACTGAAAAAAGGCGACGAGTTTTATGCAGGGTACCTCAACGAGTGCCAGCCGGGTTATGAATACGCCGTGGGCTCGTTGATGATCTGGCACGGTCTCGTGGACAAGGGACTGATGCAGGTAAGGTTGATGCACGAGCGGTATCTCGGCGCAAAGCGCAATCCGTGGAACGAAGTCGAATGCGGAAGCCATTACAGCCGGTCTATGGCCAGTCACGGAGCTTTCGTAGCTGCCTGTGGATACGAGTATCACGGTCCGAAGGGATTTCTGGCCTTTGCGCCGCGTGTGACTCCGGAGAGTTTCCGTGCCCCGTTCACGGCGGCACAAGGCTGGGGAACTTACACCCAGCAATCTCATCCGTCAGATTTCAGGGCTCGTATTGTTCTGAAGTGGGGTAAGCTGCGCGTTAGGACTCTGGCACTTGCTGTTGCAGAGAAACCACACAACGTCAGCGTGATGCTCAACGCCAGCCCTGTGGCCGCTGCGCATGTGTTTGACAAAGGTCGCGTGAAGATTACCCTGGCTGCCGACGCCGTCATTACAGCCGGTGAAAAGATCGAGGTCATGATTCGATGTCGACATGATCCTGGACAACTTGCTGGAGCGAAAGGACGAAGAAGATGAACACCATTCATCGAACCGCGCGATGTCCCCGGAGCTGCATCAAAGTTAGAAACACACCAGCGGTTGGCCAAACAGCCACTTTTCGGGCACTGGCGTTTTTGATTATGACGATGGTCTCTTTTTCCACCGGCGCGGCGGCCGAGAAGAAAGAACCTGTAATCATCGGTCACGAGAAGGTGGGCGGGGCCAGCGTCGCCAGCAGCCGCTACATAGCCGCGACCTTCGACCGGCCCCGTAATTACAATCCCGAAGCGTGGCCCGCCTATCATATCAGAGTCCT
>DATKZT010000110.1:0-11430 GCA_035527845.1 Sedimentisphaerales bacterium
GGCCGCTCCGCTCGCTTGCGCTCGCTCCGCTGCCAGCGGAGCTTCATTCGATAGTCTTGTATCCTTGGACATACCTTGACTCCTTTCGGGCGATAGTATCCCCTAAATGTGTGTCCAAGGAAACCCTAGGGCGGGGGAACGAGCCAGTGCTCATTCATCTCGACGTGCTTGATGGTGTAGCTGATGTGGATAGGCTCATCCGAGGTTTGTATCACACAGGGATGGAATACTCACCGGGATTGGTCTCGAGGGTTAGCGGCTGTTGCCAGGTGCGTCCGCCGTCAAGTGAGCGAACGATGTTGAGCCGCGAGCGGCATTTCTGAATAAGACTGAGGATAGAGATGCTGATTTGCCGATGAAGAACACAAGGAGCATAAAGCAAGTTGGTTATGCGTGGGTTGATTCTTCTTATCATAGTTTTGGCCTGTTCGAGCATCGCTGTTGGGTGTGGAATGGAAATGGTCTGTGGAAACCAAAAGCTGGGTATATCGAAGGGGTGCTGTGACAACGAAGGGAAGCTCTTCGTGCACTTTAACGGCGGAGAGATATGCGTTACCAGGACGAGGGCGGATTTGGTGCTGCGGATTTTTAGTGCGGAGATGCTTGTTCCGTGTGGTGTTGTGTTGTTTTCCGGAGTGAGTTTGTTTGCGATGAGGCAAGCGCCTTTGCGGCGGGGCGCGGTCGCTTAGCGAGGTTCCAACAAAGGTTCAAAGGTCGGTCAAGTGGAAGCCGATCTTTTAGTCGGAGTCGCGATTGACCGGGCAGCAAAGCTCATTGAGATATTCTTCGAGGTTGGTATAGCCATCGCGGTCGCGGTCGCCGTTGCGGTCGTCGGGATTGTTCGGGTCGAGGGCGTGGGCCGTTTCCCAGATGTCCGGCATAGCGTCGCCGTCTGTGTCCATGAGCACATTGTACGTGTTCAGTGCAGGCCAGCCGCCGACCTGCTCCTGTGAGCGGAGGTAATCCATGAAGTTTTTTTGGTTGACGTTGTTGATGATGCGCAGGTCAACTGCATCCCTCTTGCAACTGCATCCGGCGTGGCTAATCACAAGGTCATAGGCCTGCTGCGCGGTTTGGGTCGTAATCGGAACAGATGATACAAACAAGGGCACGTCCGACATCTGGGCCTGAACGTCACTCGCGGCATTTCGAATGTTGGTACCATCCGACAGCGAAACCAGGGCCCATTGGTTCATGTCATCAGTTGGGCGGTTCGGGCCGATATTTCCTGAGACATATACCTTCAGCTGGTCCGTTACCCCCCAGCGGGTGGCTGCTTCGATATCTCTTGCGGCGGTTCTCGAGGGACTCCTTATGTACATGTTGTTTACGAAGTGAAACCTAAAGGCTATGCCGGCTGCTGCAGGTGGATTGCTCTGGATGCCTGTGGTGTACCTTGAGCCGGACTGCTTGTAGTCGAAAAGGACGTTATCCACCGCCTCCATGTAAACGTTATAGCCCTGGCTGCTCAGCGCATCGTTCGCTTCGAACTGCGGGCCCCGCATGACGTAGTTGGCGACGAGACAGTGGTGGATAGAGAGAGTGTTGGCGCTATCATTGAGGCCGTGGGCATGTTGATGGCCGTATGGGTGAAGAAGGGGGTCTGCGAGCGGCTCGGAGATGATGCACCACTGTATCGTCACGTTCTGGTTTTGGACGATGCCGAAGATCTCGTCGCAGCTCCATGAGAGCGATACGTGGTCAAAGATTACGTTGCGTGAGTCATTTATAGAAACGGCATCGAGGCCGTCGGAGCTTGTCGGCCTGCCGGAGGCTCGGACCTGCACATCTCCTCTTCTGATGCGCAGACAGCGAACTATAATATCGTGCGTGTTCTTTATGTTGATGCTGCAATCCCTGATGCAGATGCCGTCGCCCGGAGCGGTCTGGCCTGCGATTGTAATATTGGGCCTGTCGATTCTGAGAATAGACTGAAGCACGATAGTCCCAGAGAGGTCAAATACGATTGTTCTGGGCCCGCTGGCTGTGGTGATGCCTTGTCGAAGTGAACCTGGCCCTGAATCGCTGAGGTTGGTGACGTGATAGACGTCCCCGCCCCGGCCGCCTGCGGCGTATGCGCCAAAGCCCTCGGCGCCGGGAAAGGCGGGCAGGTCGGCTCTTGCCGTTAGTGCAGCAGCGACGATGGACAGTACAATCACTGTCTGTTTCATATTACAGTGAATCTGTCTGCCTGCTATTTTTCTTCTTCGAGGATTTTGCCCGTGTCTGAAAGCTTCAAAGCAATCTTGGCTCCGGCTTTGCTGCCTTCCACTTCATAGAAGGTTTCGGCTTTCTCGATTTCCCTGGAGGCCTTTAATCCTTCGGCAGAACCGAAGTACTTCTGGACGGCAGTCTTCACGGCAGCCGGCAGCAAGTCATAGGCAATGCTCTCTTCACTTGTGAGCACCGTACCGTCGTCGGCAACGTCATACTCCACTTCCTTGCCTTTCACCATCGCCTCGACGTCGTAGATTACCTTGCCGTGCTCCTGTTCCTTTTCAATCTTCTTGATTTGGCCGCCGGCGGTCAGCCTCTCGATAGTGGCGCGAGCGGGCGAAGGAATCTGTGACAGTGACACCTTCTGGGCGGGTGCATCCTTCTTTTCCCCATGTTCTGAAACGGCAGCGCAACCCGAAATCCCAATTACCATGACAGCAACCAGTTTCCAATATCCGCGTTTCATTTTCTGTCCCCTTACAAAAGTTGGTGTTTGACGGATTAAGTACCTGGCTACACAACCAAGCCTTGCAATGCCACAATAATATCACAATCTTCCTTGAATGAAAGTAGTCTGATTTGCTTTTGAAGATTATTTTTACCGAGTGCAGTCCCCCTTAATCCAATCCGGCATATACCGGGCGAAGTGAATCCATTCCACAGGTCCTATGTTATCGGATTAGTACCGTATCTCATAACTTTCGCGACGACAGGCAGTTGAGATTGCTTCGTCGCTTCCATCCTCCACCCCTTTAGGGGTAGGGAGGACAGGTCGCTCCTCGCAATGACACAAGCGGCGTTTCGGCTTCGTTGCGAACCGGCCGAAGGACAGCGCGGCAATCCTCGTAGTCGTGCCACTTATGAAATGATGTATTAGTATTTGATGCGCCATTATCATGTTGGAAATTCAAGCTTTCTTGTGTTGGCATCGGCCGTTGGGTTATTTGGCGGCTTTGAGGCGGAAGGGAAATAGAAAATCAAAGAGCAAAAAGCAAGAATACAATGGAAAAATCAAAAATGGATTCGTGTGAGCCCGGAGCAGTTCGAGCTGCTCACCGGCTGACGTCGGGCCGACACGTTACATCGCCGCCAGAATAACCTCAATTGCTTCGTAGGTGGCAGCGATTGCCAGCATCGCTGCAACGATGATACTGGCAGTCAGGTTGATCAGCAGAGCCTTTCCATATCGCCCTGGCAGGGTCGGTCCCTCAGCCTTGCGGAACAGATGAAGAACTCACAGGCAAAACTTCCCCCGTAGTAGTCGGTCCCTCAGCCTTGCGGAACAGATAGACGGGTACGAGCAGGGCGAAGAATGTGGCCAGCACGTACCCCTCGCCTTCGAGAAGCAGGGTAACGCTGTGGGCCACCATCACCTTCGAAAGTGCCGCAAAACCGGGCGACAGAAGAAATCCCCACAGCATTGCCCTTACTGCGGCAACCAAGGCCCCTGCGCCCGGCACTATCATCGATGGAACCGTAATGCAGACGAGCGATCCGAGCGGAAAGTTGATCGCGAAGGTGGTGACAGCAGCCCTGAGAATGTTTTTGCTCATGTACGCCCGGCCCGCAACGGCCAGCGGTCCCGAACCTCCGGTGACCTGGGCCTTTACGTTTGCCAGCAGACAGAACTGAATCTCCGGCACCATGTATGCCAAAAGTGCGAAGAGCACTACGAGCGCGAAGTATGACAGGTGCACCGCGAGGAAGAGTCGCCTGTACTTTGTGACCTCGCCCAGCGGCAGGCTGAGCCATTTGTATCTGACCCGTCCGGCCAGCAGTCGGAAAATATTGACGAGCGCCAAAGCGCCACCGATCAGCAGCAGTGACATTCCCAGCATGTAGAGGTAAAAGGCCCTGGGTTCTACACGAAGCAGTGGAACGTAAGGAACGAACTCAGACCCCGGGAACACCTTTGCGAGTTGCCGGCGGGTTTGCGGGTCCTGCGCGCTATCTTGCGGCAGTCGCAGGATGTAGGCGTCGCGAACGCTTTCATCGTCGGAATGGATCAATTCCGACGCCAGGGTCTGGTCGTATAGGAGGTAACTCTCGCAGAAAAGATGAACCTCGGGTTTCAAAACGCCCACGACCTGCAATTGTTGCCCGTTGATATTGAGCTTTTCTTTCTCGCGCGCGTGGTAACCTGCCACGACTTCATTGGCGCCGGCACGCGGCAGTCGGCCGCGCTCCAGCACGGCCGAGGCGGCATCGGTACTTATGTCGGGATCGAAGAAGACCTTTTCTGCAAAATAGACACAATAGGCTCTTTCAATGCGCTGACCCATGGCCCGCGCCATCTGCCTGTACTGCTGGCCCCTTGCACTCAGACCAGATAACAGCACGGTGCCTTTCGTGAATTCAAACTCCCCCGGCTGAGAATTCGGTTCCCCCTTGCCCACATAGATTATCCCCTCCTGCGAGGCGTCCTTTGCGCCGGGCATACGCTGGCAATAGAAGTGGGACAGCGACATCAATGCAAGACCCGCCGCACTCACGATTATCCAGCACGCAAGCTTCTTCATCCGCAGACTCCTTTCAACCTGTTTCTGCTTTTACGCCATCCTGCGAAGCCGAGCCCAGTTTGTGACCCGGACCCACGGTGTACAGCCGCTTCTTTGGTTCCGTGTTAATATGTGCGGCGACGACTTTGCCGACGAAAATTATGTGGTCGCCGGCGACGGCTTCGGATTCGAGGGTACATTCGAAGTTGGCGACGGCGTCGGTGAGCAGGACAGAATCAATCGCTTTGGCGGGCTCTGTTTTGCAGTGGACTTGGCCATGCTGCGCATCGAACTGGGCGAATTTGTCGGCGTCGCGGCCGGAGCGCGAGCCGAAGAATAGAGCGGCATCGGCCATTTCTGATGAGGGATATGCGAGGCAGAAGGATTTTGAGTGCCGGATGGTCTCGATGGAGTAGTGTTTGCTTGCGACGGCTATGGCCATCATTGGGGGCTTGCCGGAGGCTATCATGGTCCAGCCCAAGGTGACGGGATTGGCTTTGCCGGTTTTGTCTTTGGCGATGGCGATTACCACCTGCTCGGGGTACTTGGTTTTGATTGCCTGGTCGTATTCGACTTGTTTTTGCATTGCTATTCTCCGTGTTTTGTTTTATATTTGCCGCAACCGATAACAACGATGGAATTGTAAGGTTGGAAATACGAAATGTAAAGAGAGATCCCTCGACTCCGCTTCGGTGCGCTCGGGATGACCCCCGCTAAAGACATGCGGGGGCAGGCCGAGGGGGAGCAGCAGGCAGGATGACCCCCGCCCCCGATCAGGTCGGGGGCAGGCGGGCGGGGGATGATTGATTTTAGCAAGGAGAGACAGATGGACAAGATAGGCTTCCTCGGCGGCGGGAATATGGCAGAGGCCCTTATAAAGGGGATAACGGCGGCGAAGTTGTATGCGGCGGAGGACGTCTTTGTGAGTGACGTTCGGCCGGACCGCCTTGAGTACATGGTGAAGCAGTACCATGTTCAGCCGGCGTATAGGAATGCGGCGCTGGCTGCGGTGGTGGATACTTTGGTGTTAAGCGTGAAGCCTCAGAATATGAGCGAGGCGCTGGAGAGCATCAAGGATGTTTTCAAACTTCAGACTCTGGTCATATCGATTGCGGCGGGCGTGAAGGTTGCGAAGATTTCAGCGGCGCTGGGTGAGGCTGCGATAGTGCGTGTGATGCCGAATACGCCGGCTTTGATTGGCGAGGGGGCCAGCGCCCTGTATGCCAACGAGAAGGCCAGGCCGATGCTGGACAAGGCGGAAAGGATTTTTTCTGCGGTGGGCAAGGCGGTGGTTGTTGACGATGAGGATTTGATAGATTCGGTGACGGCGGTGAGCGGGAGCGGGCCGGCCTATTATTTTCTGTTGATGGAGGAAATGATAAAGGCGGCAGGGGAGCTTGGGCTGGGGGAGGATGTGGCGAAGGAGCTGGTGCTGCAGACGGCGAAGGGTGCGGCCTTGCTTGCGGTGGAGGCGGACAAGCGGGGTGAGCGGCCGGCGGAGCTGCGGCGCAAGGTGACGTCGCCCGGGGGGACGACCGAGGCGGCGCTGAAGGTGTTTGCAGAAGGGAATCTCGGCCCGACGATAGCAGCGGGTATCAGGCGGGCGCGGGATCGAAGCCGAGAGCTGTCAGGCTGATTCAATCGACGATAATGGCCTCGGCGGGGCACTCATCGGCGGCCTGCTGGACGGCCTCCTCGTATTCTTCTGGCACCTCATCGACGATGACCTCGGCCATATCGCTGCCCATCTCGAAGACTTCCGGGCAGGCATCGACACATAAACCGCAGGAAGTGCAGGTATCTTCAATTCTGACTCGCATAGCCAAACCCCTTCACAATACGTTATAAGAGTAATATTCCGGCTATTGAATTTAGCGGCGGCGTTGGAATTGTCAAACTGAAATTTTTGTGGAAATGCTTGTTTTTTTGGGTATACTCAGTGGTTACAGGAAATCAGTGCTAATGTGTTTTTACGGCCGGGTCCCATGCAGGCCGAGCCCGCGAATCTGGTCAGGCGGGGAACCGAGCAGCCATAAGCGAGTGCTCAGTTGTGCTGTGGTCAACCCGGCCATCTTTTTGAATGATTAAATCATTCAACAGTAATCACTTATCATTTAGTTATGGCTTATACGGTTTTGGCGAGGAAATATCGGTCGCAGACGTTCGACGACGTGGTCGGTCAGGACCCGATTGCGCAGACGCTCAAGAACGCGATAAAGACGGGGCGTGTGGCGCACGCATACCTTTTTACGGGGACGCGGGGAGTGGGCAAGACGACAATGGCGCGGATACTGGCCAAGGCGCTGAATTGTCTCAATGCAGCCGGCCCAACCACCGAGCCCTGCTGCAAGTGTGATAGCTGCGTAGCGATAAATGCAGGTGAGGATATCGATGTCATCGAGGTTGACGGCGCTTCGAATAACAGGGTGGAAGAGGTTCGCGAGCTTCGTCAGAATGCGATATATCGGCCGGCGCGGGCCAGGTACAAGATTTATATCATCGACGAAGTGCACATGCTTACGGTTTCGGCCTTTAACGCGCTGTTAAAGACCTTGGAAGAGCCACCAAGTCACATAAAGTTTATTTTCGCGACGACGGAGCCGAACAAGGTCATTGCGACGATTCAGTCGCGGTGCCAGCGTTTCGACTTCAACAATATCAGCGGCAGGCTCATCGCGGAGCAGCTTCGGTCCATTCTCAAGCAGGAAAAGATAAAGTATGAGGACGATTTGGTGCTGCCGTTGGCGAAGATGGCGAACGGGTCGATGCGGGACGGGCTGAGTCTGCTGGATCGGCTGATAAGCACGGGCGTCGAGCCGCTGACGGTCGGGCTGCTGGAGGAATACCTGGGCTGTCCGAACAGCGAAAAGGTGTGCAATCTCATTGCAAGGATCGGGGACAGTGACGCGGCGGGGACGTTGGCGGCGACGGAGAATTTGATTGCGACGGGCCTTGGCGAGGTGCAGATTGTCGATGCATTGGTCGATTATATGCGGGACTTGATGGTGGTGAAATCCACGGGTGCGGATACGGAACTGCTGATTCTGACGGCGGAGCAGCGAAAGCGGGTGGTTGAGTTGGCGGAGAAGTTCGATGTGGCCGGGCTCGTTTATAATATCACGGCGATGGAGAAGCTGCGGTGGTCGGTCAAGAATACGGATACGCCGAGGGCGCTTCTGGATGCGCTGCTGGTGCGGTTCGCGCTGAGCGAGCATTTCCTCAATATCGATGCGCTGCTGTCGCGGCTGCAGGGCGGAGGCGCACCTACCCCCATAAAAAAAAAGCAAATAGAAAGCAGTGACGCCCCGTTATCTGCCGTCGCCATCACAGGGGCTGCTGCAGAGAGCAGTCAAGCTGCGTTGCCTGATCTGGCCGATTTGCAGTCCGTCAAAGACAACTGGGAGAGTGTGCTGAAACTTATTACGGATAAGCTCGGGCCAGGGACGGGGGGTCTGCTGCGTTCGTCGTCGCCGGTGGGATTCGAAGGCGGCTGTCTGACGGTTGGGTTTCCGGCGTGGGGGCGGATGCAGCGGAACATGCTTGAGCGTAACGGGCGAGGCGGGCAGATTCAGTCTCTGCTGAGCGAGCACTGGCCGACGGTGACGAAAGTGGTATTCGAGATGGTCTCGGCCGAGCAGGCGGAGGCGGAAAGTGCGGCGGAGAAGCCCAGGACGGCCAGCCAGAGACGCAATGACCTGATAAGCGACCCGGCGGTCAAGACCGTCATCGCCGGCCTCGACGCCACCGTCACGGGCATCGAAGAAGGTTAAGGCAGCTCGGTTGATTCTTCAGTCCCACGTTGGGGCTTTGAACATTGTTCAAGCGTTTTCCTGACTTGCCAGCGAACGAAATGAGGGGCCCCGTAAAGCAAATACAGGCCGAGAGCTAATAGGATGATCCATGCGAGGATTTGGTTGCCGGTTATAGTAGGGAGGATGGCGTGGGGACTTTCACGCTGAGTGACCAAGTAGGCGTGCGCCGTGGAGATTATGGTTGGTATGACCCTGTACACATAGAAGATTCCAGAAAAGACACACGCCAGCCTGAAGGCGGCCGGCAGCCACCAGACGCCGGCACGCGCCGGCTCTTCTTGCCCCACAATTCTTTCTATCCACCAATCAGCCCTGAAAAAAAGTACGTACAACAAGACCACTGCAAAGCCGATTGGGAACAGGGGCTGAAGGATCGCCAGGGCATTGACTGATGACGAATCCGCGAAAAGCAGAAACGGCAGCAGGAGAAATAGAGAAAAACTTGCGTTAATTAACATGTAAAGGGCTAATGCTGCGAGTATGATTCTTGTTAGTTTGCGAAGGTCGTTCATTTTGATTCCCTTTCCGGTTTTCCTTACGCGCCGGCTGTTTGGGTTCCGAGATTTACTGGGCCAGCGTGAGTATCAAACTTATCTATTTGCCACTGCAGGTACTGCGGAGCACCCAGCAGAAGGTAAATACCTAAGGCACCTTTTAGGAGTTTTGCAACTATTGTCAGCCATGCGTAAAGAGGCATATCGAAGGTTTTGTCTATGTATTTGTAAACTATCATTTCCACGATCAGCTTCGGGCCGTAAACGAGAAACGCCACAGAGTTTACGAGAAACTCAATATTACGCGATGTTATTAATATTCCACAGAAGACAAGAACGAGGCGAAATCCTGCAGCTATCCAGATGGAGTCTACGCAGTCGGGAATGTCGTCTGTCGTACCGACCATCTTGCGTACCAGTTTGTCTGGTCTGAACAGCAGGTAGTGAACGATACTGCAAGCAATTACAGGATAAATGAGAAAAACCAGCAGGCCGGGCGTACTCCCCCGAGAAAACTGCGGCCCCATATTGGTGATGAGCAACACGTGCAGGCTGTCAAATAACTGCACAAGCAGATATATGCCGAGGACGGTCAACATGATTCTGGCGATTAAGTGCATTTTGGTCATCGTGCACCTCTAATTAAGCATAGTGGTATTATACTTCGCGGCTCTGAGACGTCCAGAAAAACGTGCTGATGGCGGGGTTGCGAGCGTTGGTAAGTATTTGTGCTTCTGGTGCGAGGATTGACAGGGCCAGCTTAGGTTCTATATAGTGACTCTTGAGTTGTTCGTCGTCCTGGCCAATTAGTCAGGTTCACAGCAGCAGGATCGAGATAAAGGAGTTCTTTGTTCTATGACGCCACGCGAACGGGTATTGGCGGCGTTGGGGGGTGAGATGCCGGACCGGGTGCCGTTTGTTGTATGGAATAACAAGCTGCCCGGCGAGCCCGTGAACGGGCAGCTTCTTGAGTGCAGTGCGTGTATCATGAATAAATCGACGGTCTATCAGGTCAGCACGCCGGCAGTCGAGGTTGAGACTGAGCAGCTTGCGGAAATAGATGGTATGGCGCGGCGGCGTAAGGTTTTTCACACGTCGGCAGGGGAGCTTACGACCGAGGAGCGGATAGTTCCCGGTAGTATATGGCTGGAGAAGATGCCGTTTTGTGGGGCGGCCGATTATGAGCCGCTGGAGGCGTTCATACGCGCGAAAGTCTATACGCCCTGTCACGAGAAGTTCTTAGCCGATGAGCGGATGTATGGCGAGCAGTCTTTGGCGCGGCCGGAGACGATTTACACGCCGATACAGGACCTTATCTGCAGGTATATGGGCGTGGAGGTGTTCTGCGTCGAGTGGGCGGACCGGCGGGAGCGGCTGTTAGAGCTGTGCGAGGTTATTGCCGAGGACAGGCGCAAGAGACTTGAGTTTGTTGCGGCGTCGCCGGCGAAGTTTGCGATTATTGAAGGCAATGTCATTACCGAGGTCACGGGACCCGAACGGTTCGAGAAGTATCACCTGCCGTATATCGAGGAGGCGTGCGAGCTTCTGCACAAAAAGGGCAAATGGGCGGGGGCACACCTCGACGCAAACAATAAGCTGTTGGCTGAATTGATCGGCAAGACGTCACTGGATTTGATCGAGTCATTCACGCCGCCGCCCGACTGTAATCTGCCGCTGGCCGAGGCCCGTCGCCTTTGGCCGGACAAGACCATCCAGATAAACTTCCCGTCGTCGGTGCATCTCAATGGTCCGGATGCGGTGCGAAAGGCAGCTGTGGAAATACTTAAAGAGGCGGCGCCTGGCGACCGCTTCATCGTTGGCGTCTCTGAGGATATTTCCGAGGGCGGCGTTAAGACGCTGGTTCCGCTGGCCAAGGCGGTTTATGAGCACGGTCGGACGCCGATCGCTGGGAATTGAGCATCCACTGAATGCAACCTTTGCTCGTAGCGGCAGGTATCATTGCGAGGTTCGGGCATGTTTTTGAGGAAAAATTCTTGGTTTGTTGTCAACCGGAGGGATAATATGAGCGTCTAAGGGGGGTAGATGGAGCAGCAGCCTCAATGGAGAACACGGATAAGAGCCTGTTAGAAGCCCATTGCCGGGGCGACCAGGAGGCGTTTGGTGAGCTTGTACGCCGATATGGAGGCTGTGTTTTGGGATATTTGACAAAAATGAGCGGCAGCAGAGAGACGGCGGAGGACCTTTTTCAGGAGACATTCAAGCGTGTCCATGAAAAGGCCCATACGCTGCGGGGCGATGGTTTCAGGGCGTGGCTTTTCAGGATTGCAACGCACGTGGCCGTCGATGGCGTCCGGAGGCAAAGCAGGGGACTGAAGGTAGTGTCGCTCAATCGCAATTCAGATTGTTCCAACGATTACGAGGCGGCGGTGGCTGATAATCGAAGTGAGC
>DATKZT010000111.1:0-64749 GCA_035527845.1 Sedimentisphaerales bacterium
TGTTTTGGCAAGAAAGCATTTTTGCAAAGGCTTCTGATCATAACGGTTTTAATAAACTACCATCCAAATTAAGGAATATGCTGCTGGATTATCTCAGCCTGGCAGCGTGACTACATCAAATGGCAAAAGTCGAGCTAAGACTCGACGACCACTGTATCAGAATTATCAATAAGTATTGGAAGCAGATGGGCGGAAAGCTCCAGTGGATCGCACAAGTTAGACCCAAACAAAATGACCTCACCACCGACGCAAAAAGAGCTATTGATAATGGCGCCAAGGCAGTCTATATACAAGGAGGAGTGGCAGACACGTTTGTTAAAGATGGTCGCATCGGGCTTATTGGCAAGGTTGTCGAGTTCATCAAGGGAAAGGGAATAGTAGCCGGCGTCGGAGGCCATTCCATAGATGTACCTATAGCGGTTGATACTGCCGGTATAGAAGCCGATTTCTTCATGAAAACCCTGCATAGTGGGAACTATTGGTCTGCCAGGCGACCTGAACAGTACCAAGATGTCGTTAACAACTCAGCAGACAACTACTGGTCCATGACCCCGGAACAGACTATTCGATTCATGGAAGAAGTGACCACACCCTGGCTCGCCTACAAGGTCTTAGCGGCAGGAGCCATCCATCCCCGAGAAGGCTTTAAGTTTGCTTTTGAAAACGGTGCTGATTTTATCGTCGCGGGAATGTTTGATTTTCAAGTTGACGAAGATGCAACCATTGCAAGAGAAATTTTGGCAGACTTGGCAACGACCCAGAGGAAGCGACCCTGGAGAGGATAGAACCACCAACACGACTCTTTATCTAATACCTTCTTCTGGCAATTGACCATCTTATGTCATTTCATCGCAGGCCCTAAAGTCTTGAAGTTGACACAGCCTTCCGTACCGGCTATTCGTAGTGGCTTAAGAGCTTGGTTGCTATCGGCGGCCTGGTGGCACCGGGTATTATGGTACCAACCGGAGGTGGGAATAGTGAGAGCACAAAAGCTGCTAATTGCAGCATTGCATTAAAGATCAGGTTTAGCCGACAGAACAACTGGTAAGGATATTCATGCCTGCCGAGTGGGCAACGGATTGAAACACCCTTTGCATTGCCCTTGAAGGCCATAGGATATTAAATGCTGTCATCTGTCTCAGCGCTATACCCCAGCCGATCCTGAACGACCGGATTCAATGACCTATTGCAGGTAGGTCAGGAGACCCATTTGTGGTTCAAAGGCTGCTTGGACATGCTGATCTGAACATGGCTACAAAATACGTGCAGGATGTTTTGAAACAAACCGACAGAGCAATTACAAACAGCAGGAAGTTCGTAATTTGAGATGTGCCATTCATAGACATCTCTTTCGAGAAATGACCGGCGGGAATTGTCATCTAAACGGGGGATGCGAGGGCTCCCCTCCATTTTTGAGGACGGGCAGAGAAACCAATAAGACCTCATGTTCCGCTGTGGCAAAACCTTATCTGGCCAACCTGTAGATGGGGATGACAATGTAGAGCAAGCCGTTAAGTATCTGTTTTCCCTGCACCAGTTGATACCGCCCCAAATCAATCACTCAGACAAGCTCCTGCTGAACAAAGGACACACCCTTCTGTGCTTTATTCTGTTACGCTCTTAAAGCTTGGAGCGTGAAATTGTCCGCACTCTCGGCCAGGGCTGCTTTTCTGCCTTTACTTTTTATGCCAGGCCGCACAGAATCTCGATGCCTTGCCGTATTTTGTCGTCGGCGGTTGCGTAGCTTATTCTGAAGTGCGTATCCTTTTCGCTGAACACATTGCCCGGTATTACGAGCACCTTATTCTTGATCGCCTCTTCCACGAACGGTGTAGCCGCGCCGCCAGGCGCCTTGACAAAGGCATAAAACGCGCCGCCCGGCTTCACCAGCTCGAACTTCCCCCTGAGCCCCTCGTAGACCAGGTCCCTTTTTTTCCTATAGGTCTCGACGTGAGCGCTGACGTCATAATCGAGCGCCGCCACCGCCGCTTTCTGGAACGGCGTCGGCGCGCAGACGAAGGTGTACTGCTGTATCTTGGTCATCTCTTCGAGCACCGGCGCCAGGCGTTCATGGACCGCGACATAACCGAGCCTCCATCCGGTCATTGCGTAAGACTTGCCCAGACCTCGCAGAAGAAGGGTGCGGTCATAGTAGCTCGCAATGCTCGTGCATGGCCCGTCGTATGAGAATTTCTCGTAAATCTCATCTGATAAGACTATGACATCGCGCTCGGCTGCGATTTTGGCAAGCTCTTTCATGCTCTCCTGCGAATACACGGCGCCGCTGGGGTTGCAAGGGGAGTTGACCATTATCAGCTTGGTCTTATCGGTTATGCGCTCCGCAATTTTTTCGACAGGCAACTGAAAATCCGGATAACAGTCAACAAAAACACATCTGCCGCCCAGCATATTGACGACGTGCTTGTAAATTACAAAGTAGGGGTCAGGTATAATCACCTCATCTGCCGGATCGATAAGCGCAAGAAAGGCCAGCAGCAGCCCTCCGCTTACGCCGTTGGTCACGAGTACCGCCGGACTTTCCCAGTCCAATTCGGCTTCTACCTGATGTGCAATTTTAAGCTTCAACGGCTCGTCGCCCGCTGTCTGTGAATACTTGTTGAAGCCCGCATGAATGGCCTTTATCGCCTGTTCTTTCAGCGGCTCAGGGACATCGAAGTCCGGCTGACCTATTGAGAAGTCGATTGGGTCTTTCACGGTGGCGGCCAGCGCGAACGCCTTTCTGATTCCGCTTGCCTCGATGTTTTTTGTTCTTTGCGCCAAGTATTTTCGCATTTGCACACTCCATCTCACCAAGCCGACTATATGACTGCTCTCTGCATGCAACAATCACAGCGCCCAAAGGTCCGCACGCCGGCCAATTATCCCTCATGGTTTCCGTGTCCGAAAGGATTTTCCACCTCTGGTGTGTCCTTACATTAAGTAAGGCACCTGCTCCAGCATAGACTCTGACGGACTACCTTCACTGATACCGCATTATAACCCCGGCTATCCTGCCGGGCAAGTACTCTTTTGGCACCTCGACGCGGTCACATCAAGCCGGCCCGTTGTGACCCGCGTGACCAAGCCTGTTTTGGCGCCTCACGTTTATCCCTCAATTTTGTCCTTTTTTCTGTATACCATACCCTGAAAGACCGCAATAATTTCGCCGGCGTCATCAGTTACATCTATGTTATAGCTCGCCAGCTTGGGATTTATGGATACTTCCCTCGCATCCGCAAATAAGGTGCCTTTGGTCGCCCCCTTCAAAAAGGAAATGCTCGCATTGATGGCTACGGCAACCGTGCCGTGCGAATTCGAGGCAGCGGCAAAGGCCAGATCCGCCAGCGTGAATATGGCACCGCCCTGCACAAGGCCAACACCATTGACGTGGTGCTTTTCGATATGCATTTTCGCTCGTGCCCTGCCTTGCGAGACCTCTAACAACTCAATCCCACAATGCACCGCAAACTTGTCTTTTTTCACAAATTCCTTGATAGTCTCCATATGTTGGTCTCCATACAGCACATCAGGTTCACTACTTCACGTCCAGCGTAATATTACCGCACATTGCCGCTCTATTCAACCGGCAAGACATGCCCCCATGGTCCGCGTGCTTGGTGCCCAGGCCAAAAAATCTCTGGAATGGTTGGGCTGACAACACTATGATTATCGGCAATTTACACAACGACCCAACTGGACCGTTTGGCCCAGGAATGATTTACCTCAATTTTGAGGTTATTTGGGTTGCTTTTAGCCTATGGCACAAAGAATTATTGACTTTCATACACATGCGTTTCCCGATGAGCTGGCGCCACGCGCCATGCGCAAGCTGCTTGAGGAAGCCCCCGATGTCAGGGCCTATCTGGACGGGACACTGAGCCAACTGCTCGATTCGATGGACAAGGCGGGAATCGAGAAGAGCATCGTCTGCTGTATAGCTACCAGGCCTGAGCAGTTTGACTCCATCTTCCAATGGTGCAAGCAGGTCCGTTCGGAGCGGCTGATAATGTTTCCTTCGTTTCATCCCTTGGACCCGAAGTGGACCGATAGGATGAGGCAGCTAAAAGCGGAAGGGTTCAGGGGCATAAAGTTCCATCCGTTTTATCAGGATTTTTATGTGGACGAGAAGCGGCTGTTCGAGATCTACGAGCAGGTCTGCCGGGAGGATCTGCTGGTGGTTATGCACACGGGATATGATATAGCCTTTCCGCGCGTAAGAAGGGCCGATCCTGAGCGGCTTGTGAAAATCAAACAGGCGTTCCCTGAGTTGAAGTTCATAACAACCCACCTCGGCGCCTGGGAGCAGTGGGACGAGGTCCGACAGTCGCTCATCGGGCGACAGATTTATATGGAGATATCTTTCGCGCTGGAGTATTTGGAGGCGGGAACAGCGCGTGAAATGATTATGAATCACCCAGAGGAGTATGTCTTGTTTGGTACGGATTCGCCGTGGACGGACCAGCAAGAAACCCTGTCGATGTTAAAAAATCTGCAATTGCCGGGGAAAAAAATGCAGCGTATCCTGTCGGGCAACGCATTGAGACTTCTGGGGCTTGGCTAAGGTGCGGCCGGCCACAGAAAATGACATAAAACCTTGTAATACAAATAGTTATGACTTGTAATCGGGTGCACGGCCACCACAACAGGCCGGCCGAGGCAAGATCAATCGCCGTTTTCAAACTCATATTTTTCCAGTGTTTATGCGAAATAACGTTGTTTTTAGTGTTAATAAAAAGGAAAATGCACCGATTATTTAATGAGAAACAGATACGGTTGGTTTGTACATGAACAGTTAGACCGTCTTGGAAGGATTTGTCAGGGCTCAAAGACACCGGAAAAACTTAAGGGAGAAGATGTCATGCTGGGAATCGATGACAAGTATGTTTCGATGGCGTATTTGTTGTGTATCGCGAGTGCATTACTGTGCGTCATATATGGTCTGCTCAACTGGAATCGCGGCCAAGAGGTGACCAAGGCGGAGGACGTACGCTGGGCCGAAGAGGAAAAGAAGGTTGAGGAAGAGCTGTAATATCCCCTGCGAAGTGACCGCGCGGCGTCCTGTGTTGCGTGGTCGTATTGCATGCGGCAGCTATTGAAGCAGAGCAGTGGGTGCTGGTGCAAAACGCAGGGCTCTCTGAGAACTTGTAAGCAGTAATGGTGGCTGTGGCCTTAACTTTATGAGCTGTTGATTTGGAGGACAGCAAGATGTTGGCACAGACAGTGGGAATTACGGAAATCCTTGTAGTACTTATTTACCTGTTGATGGTGGTGTATCTCGGCTGGCTGGGATACACGCGTACCAAGACGGCGTCTGACTATCTGATCGCCGGGCGGAAGATTCATCCGTTCGTGATGGCGATGAGCTACGGCGCGACGTTTATCTCGACCAGCGCGATAGTAGGCTTTGGCGGGGTAGCAGGACTTTTCGGAATGAGCCTTTTGTGGCTGACGTTTCTGAATATCTTTGTGGGGATATTCATCGCCTTCGTTTTCCTTGCCCCTCCGGCGCGCCGCATGGGGCACCGTCTTGATGCCCACACGTTTCCGGAGCTGCTGGCCAGGCGTTTCGACAGCAAGTTCATTCAGGTGTTCGCGGGGCTGGTGATATTCCTTTTTATTCCTCTGTACGCTGCGGCGGTTCTGATTGGGGGGTGCGAGTTCATCTCGACTCAGTTCGGCATCGATTATAATATTGCGCTGCTGGTTTTCAGCGTCATTATAGCTGCGTACGTGGTGATGGGCGGACTGAAGGGCGTGATGTACAGCGACGCTCTGCAGGGCTCGATCATGTTTGTCGGCATGATGACGCTGCTGCTGTTCACTTACGGCAAACTGGGTGGACTTGAAAAGGCACACAGTACCCTCAGCGGACTGGCTCCCCTGGTTCCCGGGAAGCTACAGGCGATGGGGCACCGTGGATGGACGGCTATGCCTTCGTTTGGATTCGGTGACGCCAAGTACGATCTGTGGTGGATTGTGGTGTCCACGATTACGTTGGGCGTAGGTATCGGGGTGCTGGCCCAGCCGCAATTGGTGGTACGGTTCATGACGGTTAAGAGCAAGAGGGAGCTCAACCGGGCCGTTTTAGTGGGTGGTGTGTTTATTCTGATTATGACAGGAGTTGCTTTTACCGTCGGCAGCTTGTCGAATGCCTTTTTCGCACAGTATGGCCCACCCTTCAAAGGTCGGGTGGCCAATACCATAGACGAGGCGAAAGGGCAGGTGGTGCTGCAGTTGATGAAGCAGGATGAAACCGGCAAGTGGGTCGATGTTGAGGGTAAGATGGCGCCGGTTGTACTGTGTGATGCTGAGGTTGACCAATCGGCAAAAGACGCCGGGGTGGTCGCAGGCCGCAGTATCTCGATTGTTTATGCCAAGGGCAATTCCGACCAGATTATTCCAATCTATATAACCTCGGCGATGCCGAAGTGGTTCGGGCTGGTCTTTCTGCTCACGCTGTTGGCGGCGGCTATGAGCACCCTCTCGAGCCAGTTCCACGCGGTTGGGACCAGCATCGGCAGGGATGTTTATGAGCAGGTCACCGGCAGACACGGCAGAAGCATCGGCGTCAACCGTGCAGGGATTATATTAGGTATAATTATTGCGATGCTGTGGAGCTACTACGCGGCGCAAACCGGATATATCATTGCACGTGCGACGGCGATCTTTTTCGGTTTGTGTGCGTCAGCGTTCCTGCCGGCCTTCGTCGGAGGGCTGTTCTGGAAGCGTATGACCAAAGCGGGCGCTATTTGGTCCATGGTAGGCGGGTTCGTGGTAACCGCTTTTTGGCTTCTGTTTGTGAAAGCGAACGAGGCAGGAGACATAGGTCTGGTGCAGAAATTCACGGGCGGCAAACCAAGTATTCTCGCCGACTATCCAAATTGGCCGGTGGTGGACCCCCTTGTGGTGGCGCTGCCGATATCGATAATCATAGCAGTTGTGGTGAGCCTTGCAACCAGGCCGTCGTCGAAGGAGCATCTTGCGAAGTGCTTCGCGGAATGAGACGACATGGCGGAGACTTTGCCGCGTTTTAGTTATTTGTTAACTGAGGTTTAGGAGAACGGAAATGAAGAAGAGAGAATGGAAAGAGGTTTTGGTTTTCTTGTTGGTGATGGCGGCTTTGGTTGGCACGGCCTATGCGGCGGATGAGAAGGCTGCGGTAGGTCAGGAGCGGCTGGAGGCCACGGCGACCCCGGCGCCCGAACCGCATAAGCATCTGGAAGGTGAGTGGCTGGACTGGTTCCATAACCCAATGCCGGGCCTCGAAATGGGCCTCGACCACAGGTTCAGAACAATAACATCAAGAAACATTACTACCCTGGATAGTGACGCCGCCAACAACAAGTATAACTTCCAGCGTTATCGCACGAGGTGGTCGACAAAGTGGCTGCTGGATGACGATGTGGACTTCAACACACGTCTTATCTGGGAATTCAGAACCTGGGACGAGCCCGGCAGCAAACCACAGCACACTGATTTTGACGAACTGCTTTTTGACAAATTTAATTTCACAGCGCGCAATATGTTCGGACTGCCCTTTACCGGCGTCATTGGACGTCAGGAAATTCTCGATATCAATCCATGGCTCGTTTTCGATGGAACGCCGCTTGACGGCTCACGAACAATAATGTTGGATGCTTTGCGGCTCACCTACGACTGGAAGGAGACGGATTCGAAGGTCGACCTGGTTTACGTCTACATGAACGCGGCATCAGACGCATGGCTCAAACCCTTCAACGACAGGGACCGACACTTTACCGAACAGGACGAGCAGGGGCTGATTGTGTACCTGAAGAACAAGTCTATCAAAGATACCCAGTTGGAAGGTTACTTCATTTACAAGAACGATAACCCCATTGATGTTCTTTCCGATCCGCCGGACTTCCCACCCTCGTGGAGCAAGAAAGCGGAAGTATTTACATACGGCGCGGCGGTGGCCGGTGATATTGACAAAAACTGGAGTTATCGAGTCGAGGGTGCGCTTCAAAGAGGCGATAAGGCAGATTCGACCGGTGAGATGCAGGACCTTCAGGCCTACGGCTCAAAGAATACACTCAACTACAAATTCAACGATGAAAAGTCCAACAGCCTCCGTGCCGGGTACGAATATCTTTCAGGCAACGACCCCGGAACAAGCAAAATAGAGCAGTTCGACCCGCTTTGGGGCGAGTGGCCGCAATGGAGCGAGCTTTACATATACACCTATTCGCCGGAAACAATGATTGCGGAAACCACGAATCTCCACCGATTCTTTGTCGGTCACACCTTCAAGCCGACCAAGAAACTGGATTTGATTACTGATTATCACTTGCTCTGGGCTGACGATGACCCCATTAACGGCCGCACCAGCTTCTTCTCAAGAAGCGGCAAGTTCCGCGGTCAATTGATAACCTGCTGGCTGAAATGGAAGTGCTGTAAGCAGCTTTCGGCGCATCTTCTGGGTGAGTATCTGATTCCAGGCAGCTTCTACAACTCAGACAATAGAGATGATGCCTTCTTCTTCAGGTTTAATTTCGAATACACCTTTTGAGATACTTGTCGACCGTGTTTGAAATGGCGCGTTTGAAATGGTAGGTACGAGAGAAAAAGCCCGGTTTTTTGCCGGGCTTTTTTTCTTGCCCGACCCGCCCCGGCTGCTATAATAACCTGTTCTATGGTTAAGAGAACATCCACAAACAAGCTACTGTTGTCGGGCAACGAAGCATTGGCTTATGGTGCCTACGAGGCGGGGCTGCGCGTGGCCGCTGCTTATCCGGGCACACCATCCACCGAAATACTGGAGACCCTCGCTAAGTTCCCCGAAATTGACGCGCAATGGTCGGTGAATGAGAAGGTGGCGTTCGAGGTCGCTCTCGGTGCCGCGATCGCAGGTGTGCGCAGTCTTTTTGCCTGCAAGCACGTCGGACTCAACGTAGCCATGGACCCGCTCATGACGGCGTCCTACACAGGGGTGTCGGCAGGCTTTGTTGTCGTGGTCTGCGACGACCCCGGCATGCACTCATCCCAGAATGAGCAGGATACCCGCTGGGTAAGCATCTATTCGAAACTCCCCATGCTGGAGCCTTCGAGCGCGAGCGAGGCGAAGGAGTTCATCAAAGAGGCGTTCAGGATAAGTGAGAAATACGACACGCCCGTGTTGGTGCGGATGACGACAAGGGTTTCGCACAGCAAAGAAGACGTGACTCTGGGCGAGAGACAGGTTCCGCCGAAGCGGTCGTTCCAGAGGGATATTCCCAAGTACGTAATGGTGCCCGGTAACGCTTACAAGCGGCATATCCTGGTGGAAAAAAGGCTTGAGAAGCTCAGATCCCTTTCTGAGAGGACAAGGCTCAACCGCATCGAGATGGGCAGCAAAAGCCTTGGATTCATAACATCGAGTGTCACATATCACTATGTAAAGGAGTGCTACCCCGACGCGTCGTATCTTAAACTTGGTATGAGCTATCCTTTCTGCGACGACAAAATCGTCAAGTTTGCCGGGAGCGTTAAGAAGCTTTTTGTGATTGAGGAACTGGATCCGTTTCTGGAGGAGCACATCAAGACTTTGGGTGTGAAGTTTTCGGCCAAGGACCCGTCGTTCAGGATTGGCGAACTTGGGCCCGAGATGATTCCGGCGATCGTCGAGGGTAAACGCAAGCGCGAGCAGAAGGCGGTCAAGCGTCGCCCGAGAATGTGTCCGGGCTGCCCGCACTGGTACACCTTTGCTGTTCTCAAGAAGCTGAACCTATACGTTGCCGGCGACATAGGGTGCTATACCTTGGCCTGTCAGCCCCCTGTCTCGGCGCTCCACTCGTGTCTTTGTATGGGGGCGGGCGTCACGTTCAACGAGGGCTGGCGCAGAGGGGCCGGGAACAAAAGGATAGTAGGCGTTGTCGGGGATTCGACTTTCGTGCACGCCGGCATAACCGGGCTGATAAACTCGGCTTATAACAAAGCTAAAGGTATTATTTTCATTTTGGATAATTCGACGACGGCCATGACCGGCGGTCAGCAGCACCCGGCCACCGGCCTGACGATTCGCAATGAGCCGACCAAAAAGCTGATTCTTGAGGACCTCTGCAAAAGCTGCGGTGCGGATTTCGTCGATGTCGTTGACCCCAAGAATCGCAAGGAGTTCGAAGAGCTTGTAAGAAAAAGAATAGACCAGGATGCGCTGTCTGTCATTATTTGCAGGCATCCGTGCCGACTGCTCAAGAGATAGTTTCGGGTTAGACTAATGGCTGACAAGGTTTACAATATTACTTTCGGCGGCGTCGGGGGACAGGGGATTCTAAAGGCGGCGGAAATCTGCGGCTGCGCCGCTATGTTTGCCGGATACCACGTCAAAAAATCGGAGGTGCACGGCATGGCGCAGCGCGGCGGCTCGGTCGAGTCGCACATTCGATTCGGGAAGAAGGTTTTTTCGCCTCTGATTTCTCCCGGCGGCGCCGACTGTCTCGTCTGTTTTCATCCCGAAGAACACGCCCGCCTGAGAATATTCCTCAAACCGGGTGGCATTGACCTGACTGGCTACCTCGAAAAGGCCAATGATGCAATAACAAACCCCAGATGTTTGAACACTTTTCTGGTGGGTGTGCTTTCAGCAAAATTGCCGCTCAAACAGGATTGCTGGATTAAAGCGATAGAAATGGTCTTTAAAAAGAAAGTGGTCGAGGAAAACAAGAGGGAGTTCCTCGAAGGAAGGAAGATAGGTCAGTCATGATTTGGAAAGACGATGTTGAATGTGCGGCGCCTTCCGAGCTCAAGGCCCTGCAGTCCGATTATCTAAGGAAGCTCGTGGCCTACATTTACGGAAATTGTCCCGTCTATAAAGACAAGATCGATGCGGCAAATATCTCGCCGGATAATGTAAAAGCAATTGATGACATCAAGAAGCTACCCTTTACCACCAAGATTGACATGCGGGACAACTATCCCTACGGTCTTTTCTCTGCGCCGCAGAACGAGATTGTCGAGATTCACGTCTCCAGCGGGACGACGGGCAACCCGACGCTTGTGGGGTACACGCGCGACGACGTTAAGCTGTGGTCGGACGTTATGGCTCGGACGCTTTGCTGCGCCGGCGCCGAGCCAGGCAACACCATCCAGATTGCGTATGGCTACGGGCTTTTCACCGGCGGACTTGGCTTTCATTACGGGGCGCTGGAAATGGGGCTCAGGATTATCCCGACTTCCGCGGGACAGACGGCGAGACAGTTGAAGATAATGCAGGATTTCAAACCTGAAATTATTGCCTGCACCCCGAGTTACGCCCTGTATATGGCGGAGGAGGTAAAACAATTAGGGATGGATCCTGCCAAGGGGAACTGGAAAATCGGAGTTTTTGGGGCCGAACCCTGGAGTGAATCGATGAGGCAGGAAATCGAGGAAATCTGGAACATGTCGGCCACCGACGTTTACGGGCTTTCAGAAATCATTGGGCCCGGAGTGGCTCAGGAATGTACCTACAAGGACGGTTTGCATATATTCTCGGATGTGTTTTATCCCGAGATCATAGACCCTGAAACCGGTGAAGATGTCTCTCCGGGCAGCGACGGAGAATTGGTCATCACCACACTCACCAAGCAGGGAATACCTCTGATAAGGTACCGCACCAGAGATATTGTGAGCATGAACCTCGAGAAATGCCGCTGCGGACGAACCAGCCCCAGAATAAGCAAGATCAAGGGGCGAACCGACGATATGATTGTTGTAAGAGGCATAAACGTCTTCCCCTCTCAGATAGAGCACGTGCTGGTCGGCATCGACGGCACCCAGCCTTACTATCAGATTGTCGTTGACCGCGAGGCCCACAAACTCGACATGGTTGAGGTGCTCATCGAAGTGGAAGAGAAAATCTTCTCCGACGAAATCAAGAAGCTGCACGAAATGCAGGAAAAGATAAAGAAGGAAATAGAATCCGTTCTTTCCATAGGCGTCAAGGTTACCCTCGTCGAGCCGAAGACCATAGAGAGAAGCATGGGTAAATCCAAAAGAATTATCGACAAGAGAAAAATATAGAGGTTACAGGTATGAAGATAACACAGATATCCGTATTTCTGGAGAACAGAAAGGGCAGGCTGTACGATGTTTGCTCACTGTTAGGTGGTGCCGGCGTGAACATCCGGGCGCTGACGATAGCCGAGACTGAGAGCTTCGGCGTTCTGCGGATAGTGGTCGACAAGTCGGAGTCGGCCGTGAAGCTGCTTAAGGACCGTGGCTTTGCCTGCAATGTGACGGACGTGGTTGCAATTGAGGTTGACGACAAGCCCGGCGGCCTGGCCGGTGTTTTGAAAATCTGCGCCGACAACGACATAAATGTGGAGTACATGTACGGTTTCGTTGAGAAGTTCAGCGACAAGGCCCTTCTCGTGTTCAGGTTTGAAGATACCGCCACGGCAGAAAAAATGCTTGCAGGAAGCAACGTCAAGGTTGTCACCAAGGAGGAAGTCGAAGGGCTGTAGCTGGGTATTCACGGCGTCGGCCACAGCTTTGTGCACCGTGGTTGCACGGTTTCGGCTAAGTCTATTCTTACAAAAGAGTTGAAAATGGAAATACCGTATTGGAATCAAGAGATTGAAACAGCAGACAGGGGCCTGATCGAAAAGCTGCAACTTGAGCGGCTCAAGGAAACGGTTGCATGGGCGCTTAAAACTTCGCTATACCAGCACAGGCTCGGCCAGGCAGGGATATCGTCGGCCGAGGACATAAAGAGCCTGGAGGATTTGAAACGGATACCGTTTACGAGCAAAGACGACCTTCGCCGAAGCTTTCCGAGGGGGCTTTTGGCGGTGGACATGAAGGAGGTTGTAAGAGTTCACTCGTCGAGCGGAACCACGGGCGTGCCCACTGTCATCTACTTTACCCAGGACGATCTGGATAATTGGACGGATTTGCTTGCTCGCAGTATTGTGGCGACCGGTGCGACAGCAACGGACATTTTTCAGAACATGATGACCTACGGCCTTTTTACGGGCGGGCTGGGTTTACATTACGGTGCCGAACGTGTCGGGATGACTGTCATTCCGATAGGTGGTGGCAACACCAAACGTCAGATTCAGGTAATGAAGGACTTTCAGACAACGGTTGTGCACATTACTCCCAGCTATCTGCTGCACATTCATTCGAGGCTGGCAGATGAAAAAGTAAGCGTTGACGAGCTGGCCTTGAGAAAGGCCTTTGTCGGGGCCGAGCCGCACTCGCAGAATACCCGCTTGAAGATTGAGGAGCTTTTCGGCATCGAGGCTTACAACTCTTATGGCCTGAGCGAGCTGAACGGGCCGGGAGTGGCGTTCGAGTGCGTCTTCAAGGACGATATGCATATATGGGAAGACGCATATATAGCGGAAATAATCAATCCCGAAACCGGTGAGCTGCTCGAACAAGGACAGGAAGGGGAATTGGTTCTGACCAACCTCGTGCGCCGGGCCATGCCGATTCTGCGATACCGAACGCGAGACCTGGCCTTTTTGCACGCCGAGCCCTGCCGGTGCAATCGCACGCACCGCCGTCTGTCGCGTATTCTGGGCAGGACGGACGATATGCTGATTATCAACGGCGTCAATGTGTTCCCCTCGCAGATAGAAGAGAAGGTAATGCAGATTCCCGAGGTGGGGACAAACTACCAGATCTACGTCGACAAGAAAGGTGCTCTCGACCGCTTGACGGTCAAGGTGGAAATATACCCGAAGTTGTTTGTGGGTGAGGCTTCGCAGCTCGAAGCCCTGAGAAACAAAATCAGGGAGGAGCTGCGCTCGTCCATTACGATTAGCCCGGTTGTGGAGCTCCACGAACCCGGTGCGCTTCCGGCGTTCGAGGGCAAGGCCAAACGTGTTGTGGACGAAAGACCTAAGTTGTAGGGGACTCAAATATGGCAAAGCAACTTAACGTTTTTGTCGAGAATAAGGCCGGCAGGCTAAACGCCATCGCCCAGAACCTGCTAAAGAGCAACATCGATATCAGGGCCTTTGCCATCCAGGACCGGGGCGATTACGGACTTCTCAAATTGATAGTGGATAGGCCGAGCGATGCGTATGCCGCCTTGGCCGATCTGGGCTGTGCCTGCGCACTCAAAGAGGTTCTGGCTATCTCCATCCCTGATAAGCCCGGAAACTTTCACAGATTAACCGCCGCCTTGGCCGAAAACGGCATTAACGTCGTTGATGCGTATGGCTTCGTTCTCCAGCCTCACAAAACGGGCGTATGCTGCCTCGAGGTACAAAACCTGGAAAACACCAATGCAGAGCAGGTCATAAAGAACGCAGGCTTCACCATTCTCCAGGACGCAGAACTTTACAGCCTCTAAAACTAATCGCCTTAATACTACAACGCCATTTTAGCGGAAGATTCTCAGACGGTCATATATCGACATGCAGCAATACTACCTGTGCACCCGATGGTACTGCACCGTTACCGTGGTTACCATGCTTGTAGCCATTCCGTGTTTATATCAATCCGTAAACATAACTTTCTCGAAACGGTGTCACTAATTTTACAACAATCTACCTGGACGGGTAAGATTTTCCTTCTCTGAAAATGGGACGGCCAGGGAACATCGTACAAGCCCTTCGCACACAACTTGGCTACATCGAAACCACGTGCCCGGCTAAGGTAACGATGATTGCCGACATGTCCGAATCAGATGCTTCATTTTGGTCACGCAGCACGTCGAGTAGACGTAATATGGCCCTCTTATTTAGGTATGCTCTGTATTCTCTGTTTCTCCTCGCTTTCGCTTGAGGAGTGCCAAAATATTCTGCCACATAAGAGAGCTTCAACGCCCCTCACGGAACCGGACGTGAGGATTTCCCTCATCCGGCTCTTCAGCAAAACTCACTCAACAGGCGACAGGGTATAGAAGTTATGCACTATTCTCGGCTGCGGCAGCGGGTAGTGCTCTCGGTATCGACGAAAGTCTTCCCAATTAAACGATTTGCATTGGCAGCGTCTATTCAGCCATTTCAAGGTCATGCGCTCAACCGAGTTGTAGAACTGCTCCAGTGAGCGCATGTTACCTCTGACACCATAATACTGGTAACGGCCTCGAAGCTTAGCACGAAGAGCCGGCCACCATTCCTTCATCTTCACACGGTTCCGTATTCTCCGAAGCCAGATGTTCATCTCCTTGCACTTCATACGGAATTTCTTCTTACTGGTCTTGCGACAGAGGATAAACTTCCCCGCTCGATTCTGACCACAGTAATGGGTGAATCCAAGGAAGTCAAAGATGTGGGCTCGCCGGTTTGCCCTGCTTGCTCGCTCTCGTTCAAATCTGCCAAAACTAATTATGCGAGTTTTCTCAGGATGTAACTCAAGGCCGAACTTCGCAAATCGTTTCCGGAGCGCTTCTATTATGCGTTGTGCCTCATCTGCATGTTGCACCATACAGATAAAATCATCCGCATAACGCACTATATAACACGCTCCTTTGACCCGTGGCACGACTTTCTTTTCAAACCACAGGTCAAGTACGAAATGCAGGAATATATTGGAGAGGACGGGACTAAGATTGTCGCCTTGGGGTGTCCCTTGGTCAGTTGCAATGACCTCGCCTGCCTCGAAGTACCCTGCTTTCAGGAATCTGCGTATCAGGAGCAGAAAACTCGAATCTTTGATGCGGACCTGTAGGAATTTCATCATCCAATCGTACGAAACATTATCAAAGTAGCCCTTGATATCTGCCTCAATCACATAATTGATGCGTTTCCTCATTACTATCTTGTCCACAGCATTGAGCGCCTGATGGCAACTTCTTTTCGGGCGAAAACCATAGGAGCAGTCCAGGAAATCCGCTTCGTAGATAGCCTCTAATATGAGGCTTATCCCCTTCTGCACTATCTTATCTTCCAGTGCAGGCAGGCCGAGTGGACGCTTTTCATGCTCATTCTTTGGTATATAAGCACGCTTGACAGGCGCCGGCTTATAGCGTTTCGCCTTCAGCCGGGATACCAAATTGCTGGCGCTCTCATCCAGGTTCTCTCCATATTCCTTCCAACTTACACCATCTATGCCACTGGCTCGGTCCCTGCCGAGCCTGTACTAGCATTCCTTCAGGAACCCTTCATTCAGTAGGTGAGCCAGGCTCGTAAACTGAAACTTAGGTTCCTTTCGAGCCCGTTGAGATATGAGGGCCAATTTTGTCGGCGTTATGTTCTCCATTTCAGTGTATGGCATACGCTACTCATCCCTCCACATTCTGCTGCCAGGCCCTTCGAGTGTCCCTGGCTCGCGGGACTCGATGGGCATTACCCCATCTACGCCTCTAATATGGCCTGGTCCGACTGCCATATCGCCATACTTCCGCCTTGCTTCTCCAGCTTGTTGGAAGCTTCTGTCGGAAACGATATGGCTCTCCCACGTTCCGATGTGAACAGTTGAACTACCTGTCATGGTCTGCGACTCCGGCACGTCGCCCGCACGCTCACCTACTAACGCGTGCAGCGATACTGGCTTCGGGCTTGTAGACACCTTGGCCCAATGCAATTGTGTTTGATTTCGGAGCTTCAAACCTTCGCCTCTGTTATGGCCGACAATTCGCCATCCCTCTGGCTCCACGCAGTTTGTTACCGCCCTGCGCACAAAGTTCTGTTCTGGCCTGGTGGTTAGCCTTTGACCAGGCTGGATTGGCTAGCTTGCCCACATCAGCTTTCGTGGCGCACCTACAACCCAAACGCCAAATAGCACGTCAAATCGCAAAAATCCCAAGTCTATAAGTGTAGTGACAGCAAAGACTTAGAAAATTCTTAGAAAACTTGAACATTTTCAATGTCCGGTGACCGTTTTGGAAGTATGACATGTTCTCTCATAATTCAAAGACACGGCATTCCAAGTTGTTGTGCAAATGAATGCTACGATAGGGCTAACAAAGACTTATGAAACTGGCAGAGAATCAGGCGAGCGCCGGAAGATCGCCGGACGAGGAGGTTTCGTGCGCGCGCACTGGTTCTCGCGTATACCGGCGCGACCGGTCCGAAGAATGCTGGGTGGGGGGTTTACGCCATAGGCTTGAGTTTTTCGATTATACGAGCGAAGAACCCCCTGAGAGTCACTTCACGAGCAAGCCTGAGCTCGTTCAGACCGCGTTTCTGCGTGCAGCAGATACTAACTCAACATTTCCAGGAAATCCTGAAAACCACTCCCCAAAAACTGAAAAACATCAGTAAGGATTCGAAGGCATTATGTCCCACTTCTTTAACACGGAGACATCTGCGTTGCCTCCTGTTGAGAATATTGACACGCCTACGCTATCCGTACGCGTCGGATAGATTCTTCTCATAACCGCCTGTCGGCCGTTCGCGAATACCTCCACCACGGATTTGTCCACAAAAACCCGAAGTTTCAAAGGCTCGCCCGGCTTTAATTCAAACGGGCCGCCTTCGATGGTCTTTTGTCCCTCACCGAGGCTCGAACGCGTCGTGTCGATCTTGAGCATCTTGTGCTCGGCGTCGTAGTAAACCAGGGTTTGTTCCTTGCCGTCCGGTGAAGCACACACCTTTACGCCCATCCGACTTGCCCCGTCGCCAACCATCTCTATCGACAACTCAATGCTGTTGCCGGTGATCTGCTTCAACGGCATTTCGCTGAACGAATTGAAAAACTCGGCTTTTATAACCAGGTCTTTCAATGTCACCGGATTGTATCGCAGGGTCTCCAGCTCCTCAGGCACATTGATCCGCAGCGTATTATCCTCAGCAAGAGAAAGAACGCGAGGCAAGGAGAATGTCCCCGACCATCCGCTCTCACGCTGAGTTTGACCGTCGCGCCTGTCAAATATCCAGGACCACATGATCTCGCGGTCCTTATCGTCACGAAGGCTTTCCGGAGCAAAGAAGCCGCTGTCGGTCCAGCTCATTCGCCCATGGCTCTCCGGATAGAAATGCTCGTTCTCATAGCGCCCGATATAATACTGACACCCCCTCGAATGACTGATGAACAAAAGAACCCACTTGTCGCCCAACTGGAAAAATTCCGGGCACGCATTATCTTCCAGCGGACCGGTCCACTTGGGGTTCGGCTCATACAGTGGATGCAGGTACTGCCAGTTAATAAGGTCGTCGCTCCTGAAAAGAAACAGTCTGTCACCCTTCTCCTCGGGCTTAAGTTCATCTCTGAGTTTCCAAAGTATCTGAGCATTACCCAGTGCCGCGTAGTAATGCCCGTCATGGATCCAGGCCACCGGGTCAAACACGTTATAAACCCTGTAGTTGGGATCGCCCTTTTTCGTTTCTTTGATAACCGGGTTGTGCTCGCTCTTGGTCCAGACCTCCAAATTGTCGTCGGTGCTTGTGGCGATACATGTCCCCGCCTTAACGCCGTGATAAATAATGGTCGGAACACCATCCATGTTGACAAATGCGCAGCCGCTGAACATGCCGCGATCAGGCTTACCTTCCTCTTTTCCGATCAGGGCCACAGGGTGGTGCCGCCAATGAACCATATCTATACTCGATATATGACCCCAGCAATGGCCACGGCCCTCCTGCTGAAAAATATAGAACAAATGATAACGCCCCTTCCAGAATATCGCCCCATTAACGTCAAAAGGGTTGGCCAATCCCTCTGGTATAACAAAATGATAACCAGGCCGATAAGGGTCACTCAAGAACTTCTCACGAAGAGCACGAGCGTTATTGACCATCTGCCCGATATTCTCATTCTCGGCAAAAACTGCATCGGCCGGCAGCAAAAAAGACATCACCAAGAGAACCAGAACCACCACTACAAAACGCAATTTTTCTTTGGTAGGCATCACCCACATCCTTTCCTGAAAAGACCTTTCAATGCCAACTTTGGCAACCGCGCCCCTCCGGACTTGTCATCCGGCTAAGGATAGCAGAAATCTCCCCAAATTGCAAGAAAGCATGGAATCTTAAAGAAAAACAAAGGGTCAGGCTTAATCTGTAGAAAAACCCAGGCAATACCGCTTTATAATGATCTAAGATTTCCATTTAAACGCTTAGTTACTCTGCTAAGCCTTTTAATACCATAGTAACACCATATCAACGCAGCGCAGCGAAACATCTGTGCACCAAAACAGAACGCTCCTCCGCAGAGGTGCTCGAAATGCCCTAATCTCAGCTCTACTCAAGGGCTCATACTGAATCTGGAAGTCAGCGCTCAAGAACAAGCTCTTTCGTCTCAAAAGGCGCTGGATAAGCCGTTATCCACACCTCAGGCCTTATTGATTCTACCCGTTCAGGCTGACTCAACGCCTCATCCACCCCAAGGACCACGACATCAATCCTCTCGCCTTCCATATCGCTGGTCACCGGTATGTAATACGTGTAGTTCGACTGATGCTCACGAACACCGGCTTCCCATGCGGACGTATGATAGGACACGCTGCGATCAGGGGCTCCGATATACTTGTTGTCCATGCGGATGGCCGCGTAGGCGCCTTCTGCCCCGTGCGAACCGTGTATCGCAACTGCCAGGTAGCTGTTTCTCGTAACCTCGTCAAGTGTGCATGACAAAGACCAGGCACGAACCGCCGGCGCATTCTCATACAGACCGAATACGAGTGATGCCCGCCATGCAGACCGGTCCAGCATGGTGTCACCATAGTACCCTTCGATCTCGGCCACCTTTCCAAAATAGCCCCCGATACGCAGGTATCGCACACGAGTGTCCGCCTCAATCTCGGCGGTTATAGTCGTACCGTTGCCCATAAGGCTGATGGGGATCCAGGACTTCAAGTCTGCCGAGACCGCAGCCGGTCTTTCCACAAGCCCGTCGTATTGACCGTCTATTGTCTTTATCACAAGTTTATCCAGGCGGACAGGTTCTCCGAAATCCAAGCGCAGGGCACCTCCCCGGATGATACCGCGTATCTTCATGGAACCAACTTGATATTTCTCGGAACTGTGAAAGAACGTTTCCAAATTCCCGTCGAAAAGGTTCTTGTCCCAAATGCCGATTTCGCGAAATCTCGTCTGATTAAGAAAAGCATCCCGGGCCCTCTGGACTTGCGGAACTTTCGTAGGGCCCGAACGCCTGAGACTGCGAACCTCAAGCGCGTCGTTGTCGGCTGCGAAACAAGTTGCCTCGTAAAGCGCTTCAGCATCGGCCGGTACGTCGCACAGTGTCAGGTCGCCCAGCTTGCGGTGGAAAGGATCCTCCGGCGCTTTGCCCGGAAATTTCACCTCAACACTCTTGCCCCCGAGCAGTTTCCTGTTTGCCTTGCCGTCAAGAATCGCTCCGCTGAATCTGCTGTCTCCCGGTGCCAGTTTGACTTCCGCTTCCGTGCCCGCAAGGCCCATGAGCTTTATGATTACGGGTTTACCGGGCATGTCCCGCACAACATCGTAATCGCAGCCGAAAACGCCAACCTCATTGACACGCTCGGTAGCGGCCATGACCAGGCAGGAACGAAACGGCGATACTTCGACCTCTATGGTTGAGCCGTACTTGAAAGTACCAAGAATCTTCTCCGACGGATGAAACTGCCTGAGTTCGACATCGCCCTGGCTCGTCAATCCTATCTCACTATCCAGCTTGACAGGATACTTTGTAGGGTTCCAGGTGAGGTTTCGCATCGTAACAAACCGGGTACTTTCATCGCCGCGAGAGACAGCGTGCGGGCCATATCTCTCAGGAAGCACCATGCCATTGACAAGGATCTCGCCGTACCTTCGATGAAGATTGTAAATCCTGGCCAGCTTCGCAAATTCATCGTCACGCAGCAGCCACGGGTTGCCGTATATCTCCGGGGCCAGAACCAGGCAGCGATTGAAAGCCTGAAGAATCAGATCGTCTTCCCAGTAGTCCAGGCACGATGAAAGGCAGACTCCGTGGTCCTCTGTAAGTCTTGACAGCCCCGGAGGCAATCCACGGGACAGTGCGCCGACACGGTGATGAGTCGCTGCCTGCCTGCTCGGCATGTGCACATCAATATAAGTTTCGGCACCTTCCCAAAGCCAGGTCGTCATATACTCTTTGCCCTGCTCACTCAACTTAATCCTGTGGTTGAGCGCTATCAGGTCGGGGCTGAAATTCCGACACGCCTTCATGTTGCGAATAAAAGTGTCTATCTTACCTTTACGCAGGTCCCCGCAGCATGCGTCGAACTTGAAAAGTGCACAGTCGAAGTCGCGGCACAACTTGATCAGGATATCTCCGCGAGCTTTCTCCTGCTCAGGTGTATCACCGTAACCGTCAGGCCCCAGCCACATGCCGATTCGCCAATCAAACGATTTTGCCTTTTCGTAGATAGGTTTCAAACCGTTTGGGAACCGCTTCCTGAAAGACTCCGACTCCATACTGCCGTAGCTCTCCCATCCGTCAATTGTTCCGGCGTCCAACAGATAGATGTCAAGTTTCATTCCGTATTCATCGCAGAGCCATTTGAAGAAGTCCAGGTTTGCCATCGTCGATAATTCGTTGGCCCCCTCCCACGCATGATTGATCCAATCAAAGTACATTGCCGCCGAGGGCGTCTTCTCGTCAGCCCCCGGAAAGACCTTCTCCCCTCCTGAACTTCCTGAAGCAGCAATCGCAATAACAAACAGGCTCAAACAACAAAGGGATCTTCTAAACCGACATTTCCCGTATGCACGCATTGATAACATCGTTTCGTCTCCTTACTGCCATAAGTTACCAAATAGCTCTTGAAATTCCAAGGCTTTTCGGTCGTTTGCTGCGGTTGATAGCAGGTACACTCAAAGTGACCGTTGTAGGCTGATCCTTCTGGATTACCGCATGTGGCATTTGTGACATATCGTGACAATGGGTGCAAATCAAAGAAACCCGTCCCCACAACAAGAACCACAAGAAAACCCCCTCCTATGCAATATCATTGCTGCTTGGTACACAGTCGAAAGTTGACGGTCCAGCTATTCGTAGTAGTTTAAGAGCTTGGTTGCTCTCAGTTGCGTAGTTGCAACGGATATTGACCTGTTCGCCAATGACCGTTTTGGAAGTATGACACGTTCTCTCATATTAGAATCACCCCCAACCGTTAACAAATTGATTCGCATAAAGACAATAACAATACTATGACAACCCGAGAAGCTGGCTTTAAGGCTCGAATTCGCCTGAATGACTACGAGGCGGGGCTGTGCCCGAAGCACGATTCTTTAGATGGTAGCATTCTCGCGATAAAAGCGAATAATTACACGGTGCCCGCTAAGAACAGCGAGAGCACGAATAGCAGGATGAGCCGCCAACCAGCCCAGCTCCTCGGAAACCCATGCCTATGACATAAAAGCCAGAAGCCCACAAAAATTGACTATAACCGTTGACGGATGACCTCATAGCAGCCCTGCCACCTGTGGGCAGGGTTCGCTTGGCTCCCCTCCGCGCCCGCTGGCATGACCCCTTAGCTGGTCAAACTATCATTCATTATCGTTCTCTCGTCGCTGCTCAAGCCCTGAAGTCAGCCCTGCAAGAGCACCGGCGCGTTCCCCTGCGTCATCCATATTAGCGATCCACATAAGAGTCCGGTCCACTCCTTCTTTCCTCACCTGATGTTCCGCTATATAAGCATAGGCACCCCGGCGAACAGATTCAAATTCCACCTGGCGTGCCACAGCCAGGGCTTCCTTAAACAATCCGGACCTCGCCATCGAATTGGATATTCCTTCCAGCCGAGTAGCATTATTCTTCGCCAAACCAACAGCTCGCGCATATGTTTCTCGCGCTCCCTCCACGCCCCCAACCTGCACCTGAGCCGACGCAATGCCGCTTAGCACCCCTATTGCGCCTCCGTAATCAGTCACTTGCGCAGCTTTCTTAAGGATTTGTCGTGCACTAACGCTGTCATTTTGTTCATTGTGTGCCAAAGCTAATTGATAAAGTCCTATACTCTGAAAATATGGGTCCGGTATTTCGTTCGCCACCTTCAGAGCCTCTTGGAGATGGACTTTATAGCCTTCTGCCTCGTCTTCTCTGACCCACCTGGCGACCCCCGTAAGAGCCCCTATCTTGTCCGTATTGCTTCTTATAGATTCCACTATTCGCATGGCTTCTGATAATTCCCCAAGTCGGGCATAGCTCGCCGCTATATCTATTTCCAAATAATAACTCCCGCTTGCGACACGATCTTTCGGGAAAAACTCTGAAATCAACTCCTCTACCATCTTCAGATTCGCAAGAGCACTTTCTTTCAAATTCTCCTCCGCCTGCTTATGAGCCATGAGACTCAAAATATACGCGCGCCGGCCGACGTCACATTTCAATGAGATAAGCTCTGCCTCTTTATATCTCCCACTAGCAATAAGTTCATCGGCCACATTCCCCAGTGTCACACTATCGGTGACATTTCCAATCACTTCTTCAATGAAGCCCGCCTCCGCCATCAACGCAAAGGCCTTTGCCTCTCCAATCAGATTAGGCTTACAGCTCGGAAGCTGCGCTTTCCTGAAAAGAACAGCCGTCCGAAAAGCTTCTCTTGCCAGATCAGGTTTGTTCATCTGGGCATAAAGAAGACCTATATTGGCCAGGCATTCGATTCTTTCGGTCTCCGTTGCAATCTCTCGCGCCGACTTGAGCAAAACCAACGCCTCATCGGACTTGCCTGCCTGCATATAAGCCCTCGCCACGTCAACAAGGACATTTTGCTGCCAGTGTTTGTTGTCTATTTTATACGCTGTGGCTCTTGCAGCCTCCAACAGCCCAAGGTGTGCTTGACGAGTCGCAATGTACGAAAGAGACCTGAAATCCGCGTATGACTGTTCGAGCGTGACTTGTAACGCCCTGTCGAAATCTCCCGTGTTTACCAATACCTTCGCCATTTCATACAGTGCGTCACCTCTGGCTATTTCATTCGGAATCTTTCTGCATTCCTCCAGCGTGCGCTCGATAACTCCCTCAAGACTATTACTGCCTCCCCCTATATCGTAGACCTCTCTTGAATTCCCATCGAGGGCTCTTCCTGGAACCTCTGCCAGGCAAACACCAGACGTAATTACAGCAAGAACTCCAATTACCCCGCAAATGGCGACTCTCTTTCCCGTTTTATTATCCATCCCATGCTTCCTTCCTGCCGCAGTTGGCAAACCTCTGCTTCGTTCAGTTTCATATCCTATTGGCTCGGCTTCTCAATGTCAACAATATAGAGAATCCCTTTTCGCAAACCTACCCACACAAAGGAAAACCTCGACACCTTCCAACTGCTGCCCTAACGCAGCGACCGCCAATCACAGTTTATACTCTAACTCACTGCCCCGCCATTCGCTTTACTAACTCCGGCCTCACCCCCGTGGTGCAAACTGTTAGCCGCTGACATTCATCCGCCGTTTACCCGCCGCTTCCTGCCGAAAACCATGTCCTTCCTTTTTCGCAAACATTTGTGATACTGTACACAACCGGCATTCTATCTCAATTTGCAGCTCTTTGGCAAGCAAATATGTTTACCCTGCAACTGTAATATGAGCGGTTCATGTGGACGCCGGCAAATACACTCATAGGTCAACTTGCTGAGCACGCTTGATTCTGCTATACTGCCCGCATGACTATCACGGACGAACGTCAGTTTGCCAGACTACTGATCCCTCCGAAGAAAGTCATCTTTCAAGGAGGCGCTTATCGTTGGCCCGGACGGCCCGTGCTTGCCAGCCCTCGTAGCGCTGACATCCTGCCCCTGCAACAGCTCAGTGACAGCCTGTCGCGCCACTCTCTCAAGGCCCGTATGATCAGAAATGCGTTTGGCCCGGCAGCCGTGAGAATATATCGGGACAAGGACATCGCAGACTGCGAAGCGTATCGTGTCACGGTAGCACCCGCCGGCATCGAAATTCATGCCGGGGCAGATGCCGGGGCATACTACGCACTGCAGACATTGCGTGATATGGCGGCCATCTATGGAAGAGTCCTGCCGGTCTGCAGAATAGAAGACAAGCCCGACTTCCGCAGGCGCGGTGTTTACCATGATTGCTCGCGTGGAAAAGTGCCAACGCTCGATACACTGAAGGATCTTGTGACGCGGCTTGCTCACTGGAAGATAAATGAGCTGCAGCTGTACATAGAAAATGTCTTCACCTTCAGAAAGCACCCTGAGATTGGAAGAGGCTACAGTCCCTTTACAGCAGAGGAGATTCTTCGACTGCAGGATCATTGTCGAATGCACCATGTGCGACTGGTCGGGTCCCTGGCAAGCTTTGGGCACCTCGAAAAGGTCCTGAGCCTCCCGCGATACCGCCGGCTCGGTGAAATGCCAGGCTTTCGCGGCTTTGCCGGCGGCACAACACTCTGTCCGGCAGACCCCGGTTCAATCAGGCTTATTAGTGAGCTCTACCGCGAGTTCATGCCGCTCTTCGAAGCCGACGACTTCAACGTGTGCTGCGATGAAACGTGGGAACTGGGTAAGGGTCGCAGCAAGAGACGGGCGGCGCGTATCGGCACAGGGCGCGTTTATCTGGATTTTGTCCTGAAGATCCATCGTCTTTGCGAAAGGCATGGAAAAAGAATGAATGCCTGGGCGGATATGGTCCTGAAATACCCTGAACTGCTGGCCGACCTGCCGCGTGATATTGTCCTGCTCAATTGGGAATACGAACACAATGGCTCGAACATAGCCAGGACCAAAGAGATTGCCGGGGCAGGATTTAGGCTGATGGTCTGTCCCGGTACGAGCGGCTGGCTGACACATGGCTCCCGGCTCGCCAACTCGCTGACAAATGTAACGAAGTTTGCGTCTGAAGGGCGAAGACATCACGCTGAGGGTCTTCTGAACACGGATTGGGGCGACCAGGGACATCGTAACTTCCTGGGTGTCAGTCTGCACGGTTTTGCTCACGGGGCCGCGCACGCATGGCATGGCAAGGCTGTTGACAACACAAAATTTACCGGGAACTTCTGCCGCCAAGTCTTCGGCGAGCGCACGGGCCGCATGGCCGAGGCTTTACAATTGCTGGGCAACACTCACGTTACCTGTGGTTGCCCTTGCCGTAATGAGTCTTTGTTGTATCATGCTCTTGTTGAGCCGCTCCTGCACATCAGACCGCCGGAACGGAGCCCCATTGATATGATGGACCAAACCGGATTACAGAGGATAATTGATCAATTATCGGCTCGTGCGCTTTGGCCGTCGCCTCAAAAACCTATGGCGCCATTTGAAAGACTTGCGCTTCGGGAGTTGAAATTGGCCGCGCGAATGGACTGTCTGGCAAGCCGGCGGGCCTTGACAGCAAAAGCGCTGCGGGCCGGCAAGACTGTAAGAAACTCCGAACTGCGAAGATTGAGCAGGCAAATACACGACATGGCAGAAGATTTCGAAAAGCTCTGGCTGGCGAGGAACAAGGTCTCGCGTTTGCGCGATAACTGCAAATTATTTAAGCGGGTCCGGCACGAGGCTTCCCGGCTGGCTGGCGGCAGTCGGACAAAATGACGGCAATGAAAAAACGCGTAACAGATTTCCACGGGAAAGACAAGATGCGTGTAGGCGGGCTGATGTCGGGCACCTCAGCGGACGGCGTGGATGCCGTTGTTGTTGACATCCACAGAAACAAGGTCAAAGTCCTCGCATTTGATACATTTCCTTATTCTACGGGACTACGCCACAGTATTCTTGGGCTTTGCAAACTCAAGCCCTGTAATGTGGCAGACATCTGCCATTTGAATTTTGTACTCGGTGAAGTGTTCGCACAATCAATTATCACGCTTTGCCGAAAAAACGGGATAGACATTGAGACGGTTGACCTGTTGGGTTCACACGGCCAGACGATTTACCATAATCCCAAAGGCAGGCGATTTGGCGGCCGAATACTCCGCTCCACGCTACAGATAGGAGAACCCTCCGTAATCGCCCAGCGTACCGGCATTACGACGGTGGCGGATTTCCGGCCGAGAGACATGGCTGCCAACGGACAGGGCGCACCCCTGGTGCCTTTTGCTGATTACGTTCTTTTTCGCGATAAGCAGCGGACCCGTGCCGTTCAGAACATAGGCGGAATTGCCAACGTAACCTATCTGCCCGCGGGTTGTCGATTGGAGAGTATCGTCGCCTTCGATACCGGCCCAGGCAATATGATTATTGACGGACTCGTGTCACTCATAAGCAGAGGCAGGCGGAAGTTCGACTGGGCAGGAAGATTGGCCGGTCGAGGTAGGGTCGATGAAGGCCTGCTGAAGGATATGTTACGGCATCCGTTCCTGCGGCGCCGTCCCCCAAAGTCTACGGGGCGTGAAGAGTTCGGCCGGCAGTACTCCAGTTCCTTGCAGCACAGAATGATGAAGAAATCACTGTCTGGTGTAGACATGATGGCTACCGCTACCGCCTTCACGGCGGCCGCTATCGCCCAGGCTTATCAGCGATTCCTGCCTCAGATGCCTGACGAAGTCATATTGTGTGGTGGAGGCGCTCGAAACAGAACCCTCGTGGAAATGCTGCGACAGAGACTTGAAGCGACCAAAATCCTCATGAGCGATGATCTTGGCATAAGCTGCGACGCCAAAGAAGCGGTGTCGTTTGCCATCCTGGCACATGCGACGGTCAAAGGTGTTGCCAATAATGTCCCCAGTGCGACGGGGGCGAAACAACCGTTAGTATTGGGAAAGATAGTTCCTGCATGACCAGAAGACGTAGAATACTGCCGACCACGGAGAAGCGCAACCGCAGAAGCGAGAATATCGACCGGTTGTCGACGCAGGAGATGGTCGATTTGATCAATGCTGAAGATATGCTGGTTGCACCTGCGGTCCACAGGCAGCGAAAGAACGTTGCTGCCGCCGTCGAAATGATAGTGGAGCGTTTTGGCAGGGGCGGCCGGCTGTTCTACGTGGGAGCCGGGACAAGCGGCCGGCTTGGCGTCCTCGATGCGTCGGAGTGTCCTCCCACTTTCGGCGTTTCTCCTTCACTGGTTAGGGGTATCATCGCCGGCGGAACACGGGCGCTGGTCAGGGCAATAGAAGGCGCCGAGGACAAGCCGGATGACGGAGCGCAGGCTATTATAAAGAACAAAGTTCAGACCAAAGATGTGGTCGTCGGCATTGCCGCCTGTGGTATGACTCCCTATGTTCGAGCGGCGCTGAAACAAGCAATTAAAATCGGCGCGGGTACAATCTTTATTACGTGCGCCCCGGAGACAGTAAAACACATTCCCGCAGAGATAGTTATCAATCCCGTCGTCGGTCCCGAGGTTGTTACCGGGTCCACACGGATGAAGGCGGGCACTGCAACCAAGCTTGTGCTCAACACCCTTACTACCACCGCCATGATAAAAATGGGCAAGGTCTACGGAAACCTCATGGTGGACCTCAACGCGACAAATGAAAAACTACGCGACAGGTCCGAAAGAATCGTAATGCAAATGACAGAACTTTCCCGAACTAAGGCGCGCAAACTCCTGCAACAGGCAAAAGGAAGCGTCAAGGCGGCAATTGTGATGCATTCGGGCAACGTGGATTTGCGGCGAGCCTGTGAGATCCTTGATGAATGTGACCGGTCATTGAGGAAAGCCATGGAGGCAGTCAGATGACCGAACTATATGCGGCGCCGCATATATTAGGTACGCTCGGGCCCGGCGATTTGATAGTGGTCACCCTGAGCGTTCTGCTGCTTTTCGTCATCTCTTATGTCTTCGGACGTGAAGAGAAAGACACAAATGATTTCTTTCTCGGCGGCAGGAAGGTGCCGTCGGTTGTGGCGTGCCTATCCTTCGTGGCGACAGAAGTCAGTGCGCTGACGATTGTCGGCGTTCCTGCGACCGCCTTCAGCGAGAATTGGCAGTATCTACAGTTCTTCATCGGCTCAGCAGCATCCCGCATCCTGGTGGCGTTCTTGTTTATCCCCCTATTCTACAAGTACAACTGTACGAGTATTTACGAGTTTCTAAGGTACCGTTTCGGGCCGGAGACCCAGTATGCCGGGTCGATTTTCTTCTTCATCACGCGACTGATAGCATCGGGCGTCAGGTTGTACGCCGCGTGCCTCGGAGTAGCTGTCATAATGGGCTGGAATCTGGCTCAGACGGTTTTGCTGTTCACAATAGTGAGTATTGTGTTCATCGCATTTGGGGGCATAAAAGCCGTCGTGTGGGCCGGAGCCTATCAGGCAACGGTATTCTTCTTGGCGGGAGCGGCTCTTTTGGGCTATCTTTTGTTCAGCATACAGGGGGGCTTGCCAAGCGCCTGGCGGGTCGCATCTGAGGCCGGCCGGCTGAGCGTCTTCAACTTTGATTTCGACCTCAACAATCCCACGACATTCTGGGCCGGAACCGCCAACGCGTTCTTCATAGGATTGGCCGTATTCGGTACCGACCAGGAGATGATGCAACGATTACTGACGGTCAGAAGCAGAAGGGCAAGCCAGCGAACAATCATGTCCACCATATTGACGGCCCTGCCTATCTTGTGCTTGTATTTAGGCATTGGCACCTTGCTCTACGTCTTCTTCCGCCAAAACCCCGACGTGCTTCAGCCAAACAAAACAAAGGAGGTTCTTTCCCACTTCGTGGCGAACTTTCTTCCGGTAGGATTGAAGGGACTGATGCTTTCGGCAATCATACTTGCCAGCATCGATTCGCCGCTGAGCTCACTCGCCTCTTCCTTTGTTATGGACATCTACAAACCCTTAATCAGGAAGTCAGCGACAGAGAAACACTATTTGGTTGTCTCGAGAGTCGGAGTAGTGACATTTGGTGTAATTCTTGCCATAATTGCCCTGGCTTGCGATCCTGTGGAAAACATACTGTGGTTTGCTTTTCAGATATTCTCCCTGACCGGCGGCGCCACGCTCGGCGTTTTCCTGCTGGGTGTCTTGACAAAACGCGAGGCTAACCTTGGTAATGTGGTTGCAATGGTTATCAGTACAGCATCCATGACATTTCTCTTGCTGTTGTCTTATAAAGGATATGTTGAGCTGGCCTGGAGCTGGCTGATAGTCTTAGGTACGGTAATAACCTTCGGCCTGGGCTACCTGTTAAGCCATCCTCGGGCAAGACCTCAACTGCGAGAGTGAAACCTATCGAGAAGCTACAGCCGACTCGATAGGCTTTGTCCAAATGCCAGGGCGTTAGTGAGAACATCGCAAGAAGACCGGCAAGTTTGAGATCCGTACTCGTAATGGCCAAATAAGATGACTTCCAATCTCATAAATAGAAGTCAGGGTGTTGTAACTTACTATGCCGAAGAACGTTGCATTAGTGCTAGAAAAGTTTTATGAAACTGGCAGACAATCAGGCGAGCGCCATAAGAGCGCCATACGAGGAAGTTCCGTGCGCGCGCACTGGTTCGCATATGCCGGCAGGGCCGATCAGAACGTTTATTTCAGACAGACCTATCTGATCTTGTAGCCTGCTAAAGAAATACCCGAAAACCGGCCCCTCATGACGTACCTCAATCGAAAGAGAGGAGAAACAGGGAATAATAAGTATACTTAAATGTGGGGGCTGTATTACGTCTACTCGACCACACATCCATCAAAGAAAGATGGTATTATGCAGCCTATGGTTTCAAATGCAATTCTTGCCGTACATCCCGGAGGGCTGCCTCAAGAGCTGCTTTCTTATCCGGGAGAGTCCAGTCGTCGGAGTGGAGTACCTGTATGTGCTTCTGGTTGAGTCTATAGAACAGCTGCCTGCCGTCGAAAGAGAATGCTATCGGTGGCCAACCATGACCAGAGTCAAGAGTCAAAACTTCACGTCCATCAAGTGTAGCGTGTACAGCAATCCTGCCGTCGGTGGTCACAGTTACAAAGCGCTGGCCATCCGGATGAAAAGCAACGTCCAGTGCCTCAATGTTGCGCAAACGCCAAACCTCACGCTTCTGTTCCATGTCCCAGAGCACCAACTCAAGAGTCATTCCCAACGCCAACATGTACCGGCAATCAGGGCTAAACACAAGGCACCTGGTATCGCCCATATCTGGGATTTCGCCATGGAGCTCTTGGCCAGTCTCAGCATCGAGAATACTAACTGAGCCCGCAACTCCGCCCCCGCGGCCGCGGCCCACCACCAGCCATTTTGCGTCTTGGCTGTATGCCAGTACGTCTGTGCCGAATCTGGCGCGAGCGGTCGCAAATAGCAGTTCACCCGTTTCCGTGTCAAACAGGCGCACTTCGGAATAGCCGCCCACTTTCTGCTCTTGTGATTGGTCTTTGAGTTGGGCACCTACAGCGAGTCGTCTGCCGTCAGCAGAGAATGATACACCTCTTGAAATCGTGCCAGCTACACCATCTATGGTGTGTAAGAGTTTGCCGGAAGTAGTCTCCCAGATCTTGGCAGTGCCATCCGCCGACGAGGTAGATATGAGTTCGTCATTGAAGCTGAATTGAACGCGGGTAAGCCCTGCCCCGTGTGCTTGCCATTGTTTGAGCAATCTGAACGACGGGACATCCCATAAGGCCAAGCGGCCTTTGCTGTCGCCTGTAGCCAAGTGGCGTCTGCTGTGGTCGAATGCGTGAACTCCATTGAGAAGGTCGACATACTCTATGTTCATGGCCTTGTTGGCGGCGTCTACAAATAGTTTGGATTCAGCGTTCCTATCAGCCATTACGGACCAGACTTTTATTTCCCCCAGGCTGGTTGTGACTGCACAGCTTCCTGATGGGCTAAAAGCAATCGACTTGACGGTGCTGTCCACATAATGCCTGATGTGTCTCCCACTGTCACATTGCCATAGGTCCCATCCATCCTCAGCCAAGGCCGCAACCCATCTTGCATCCTCATCAATCGCCAACCAGGGTTCACTGGTAGGAGTAAATTGCTCGATTCTCGTCAATAGCTGCTTTCTGATAACATCCCATAACTCGATCTGGTTAGAAGGGTTCAAAATGGCAGCGGTAGTACTCTCGGAAGCATAACTCGATAGCCAGCTATGGCATTGGGCTATCTGCTCCCTGTTGCCTGTTCTCACATCCAGTATGCCCAGGTGCTCGTCCGCGTAAACAAGATGCTGATTGTCAGGCAGAAACCCCAACACTCTGCCTCTTGGCAGAAGGAGCCTTGCGAGCCACCAGGTCTCCTCTGACTCATGTCTCAGGTGTTCAGCTTGCCACTGAAGAATCAGCGAAGGATCAATATTGTCCATTTGGAATTGTCTGATCTTGGTTCCGTTAGTCGCATCCCAGACAATAATCCGCCGTTGGCCCGTGTCTTCGGTTATGGCATAACCGGCTGCCAGTTCTCCGTTTGAGCTTATGACGAGGGAGCGCAATGTGTCTTCACCACTGTCAAACTGGACTATTGTGTCGCCGTCCCACGGATTGAGAACATCGACTGTATTAGGGCCCGAGCAGTAGGTAATGTGGCGTTGATCCGGAGTGAAATGCATGCATTCCCGCCAGCCGCCTCCGGGGTACTGCCTCGACACCATCACGGTCTTACCCGTTTGCAGGTCAATGACGGAGAATCTCTGAAGCCCCGGACGGTCGTCAAGAACATAACGTCCGTCAGGACTGAAGATGGCGTTATGGAGAGAGCCCACCGGACGGTCGGCAAACTCACTGGTTCTGATAACCAGTAGCTCGGGACTAGCCTGGCGCATGAGTCGGCCCCACTCCCACCCCCTATGTTTCAGCGGCAAGCTGTAAAGCATCTCGCGCGCTCGAGCGAACTGCCCTTCCCCGATACGCATTTGAATAATGCCAAGTGTCGCCACGCAGTTTTCCCACCTTAGCTTCTCATTGGCTCGCCGGGTGGCTTGCTTCTGCTCCTCGGCCCGGAAATACATTATCGTGGTGAGCACGAAGCCCACGAGCAAAGACGCCATTACAGCAACTACCGCAGTTACTGCCCTCTGGTGCTTCCCTACGAACTTCTTGATACGATACGCCGCCGACTCAGGGCCAGCAATCAAGGGAGCACCGCTCAAGTAATTCTGAATATCATCGGCAAGCTCAGAAGCAGACCGATAGCGATGCGCGCGCTCTTTTCGCATCGCCTTTAGCGGGATCCATTCAAGCTCCTGGTGCAAGCGCCTGGCCAGGGCCGAAACACTGGTGGCACGCTCCTCCGCGAGCCTCTTGGCCTGGTCACCTAAGTTGGTCAAACGCGTGCTCGGCCGAGGCGGGTCTTGCTCGCGGATGATCCTTTGAATCTGGCTGACAGCCATCCTCTGAAATGCCTTTCGCTCAAATGGCAGTACCCCCGTCAATAATTCGTAGAGCATTACACCCAAAGAGTAAATATCTGTGCGAGTGTCGATGTCCTGAGCGGCCATCTCTGCCTGCTCCGGACTCATATACTCAGGCGTACCTATGAACTGCCCTTGCTCTGTGAATAGTGTATGATGGGTCAGTGGCTGGCTGGTTGCCTTGGCTACACCGAAATCGATAATCTTGGGTACTGCTTTGCCAGTTTGGGACAGCACCAGGATATTCGACGGCTTTATGTCGCGGTGAATTATTCCTTTCTGGTGCGCATGCTGGACAGCATCGCACAAAGGAATGAACAGCCGCAGACGATCATCTATGCTGAGCCTTTGCTTGTCACAGTACTCGGTGATCGGCGGGCCCTCGACGTACTCCATAGCGAAATATGGTCTGCCATCCTCAGTCAACCCGGCATCGAAGACCTGCGCGATGTTAGGATGCTCTAGGAGGGCCAAAGCCTGACGTTCCGTTTCAAAGCGGGCGATAACTTGCTTAGAATCCATTCCCGGCTTGATGACCTTCAGCGCTACCCGCCTTCCGATTGGTTCCTGCTGGTCAGCCAAGTACACCACCCCCATGCCGCCTTCGCCTAATGCTCGAATAATCTGGTAACCGGTGATCTTAGGCGGAGGAATCGAAAAGATCGCCTTCTCCTCCTCCGTAAGACGGGTGACGGAGGGCAATTGCTCGTTGCTATCTGAGCTATCCTTCCTCTTTTCCGTCATCTTCTGCCCTCTTTCGACAAATACTGCAAGCCTTTACGAACAGTTCCCTTAGCTCTGGCGTCAGCCACTTCTTGTCTATTAGTATGGAAAACGATCGGGCAAGGGCATCGTAGGAGGATGTGGAGATCTTCTTGTTGTGGTGCACTAAAGCGCCAGCGATGGCCGCATGATATATCGTCAGTGCAACAGCGTTTTCGTCGTCCGAGTCCACCGTAAATGAAAGTTTCTTGCCGTAGGTCTTGATAGCCTGCAGTAAACCGATGTCGGTCTCGGCATCCAACAGCACCTCGCCAAGCGATTTGCCGGCGAGCGACTCCATCTTGTAGCCCATTTTCCCCATTATCACCAAGAGCGAATCCAGCAAGGATGCATCTCTTGGCAGCGACTTTACCAAACGCTCATGCAGTAATTCGGCTATTGTCTCGCTATCGCTGATTTTGTCCACGAAATCCGCTTCGTCAATACCGATGGACAAAAGGTCGGCCAGTTGGTCGGGTTTCAACCCATGTGTCGATTTCTTAGCCATAATCATGCACCAAAACAGCGTTACGATCAGATGCTGGTTGGCTAACACCAAGCCTATACCACCCAGGCAGAGTCCATGATGCCTCAGTCAAAGCCATCTTTCAGCAAGTAATACGCAGGTTGTTTTTCATCTTGCGCTGTTTTTTGCAAAAAATTGCATTAACTCACGCAATTCTTCGTTGACCGCTTCATCTGAGGACACAGATTCGCGCAGGTGCTGCCTCAGGGCCGTCTGAAAGCGTCTTTTCACCGCCACGAGCATATTTGATGCCGCGGCTGTGCCGTCAATGCCATACTTTTGGCAAAGCTCGGCCATTGACGGAGGTTCGCTTGCCTCCATAATCGGCTGCACTACCCTGTCGCAAAAAAGATTCCAGTGCAGATCCAGCTTGTGCTGGCGGCACTGCTGCTCGACTTCGGCCAGCATCTTATCCAGCAGCGCCGAGACCCAGGTGTAATTAAAGCATTCACCGGCACTTAGGCCATCGACCGGCTGCGGCAGATCGGCCGGGTCTGTCTGTTCCAACCGGATTCGATTGTGCTGGGGAAGGCGTTTCTTGGCGGTTTTTTTGCGGTGAGCACTTTTCAGATACCGTTCCAAAGCAAACAGCAGGAATGTCCTGAAGCGTCCTCTTGCTCGATCCGCCTGTTGGATCAATTCTCGGCCTAATACGACCTCATGGAAAAAACCCTGCGTCAGGTCCTTGGCCTGCTCGTTGTCATAGCCCTTGTGCCGAAGACAGCAGTACACGGGCTTCCAGTATTTCCTGAGCAGGTCGTCGATTAGAGCCTCTTTGCGGGCCTCTGCTGAGCGAATCTGGCCGATCGCAGTCCACTGCGTAGTGGCAAATTCGCCGCCGGTTCCCCCCATATCTGTATGGCCGTCAGAACTCATGCACCGTTCCCGACTATTTGACCGAGCCTCCCTGCCGGCCCCTCACTCATCTTGAAGGGAAAAACGCCTTGCTGGGTTTGGTTACTATTATACCCCATAACCGCCCTTATACAAGAAGATCTCAAGAGCCGAAACCGAGTCGGCTCTGGGCTGCCACTCAATCCATGCCAATATCCCGATGAATCCTAACTCATTGATTTGCAATGGCTTATGCTTGCGGGCGGGCTCTTGTAGGCCTGCCAGGGAACAAATTTTGAAGATTCTCTCAGATTTTGCGCAATATCCCAAAATCCTTGCGTATTCCTCCGCAGAGACGCTTGTAATGTCCGGATTTCCGGGCTTTTGAAAAATAAGTGGGCTTTTTTGCGAGGAGTAAGAAAATGAGCCGGAGAACAAATCCAAAAATCCGGTGGGTAATGGTGGTATTGTTGTTAGGGTTAGGATGCGGGGCCGCTTTGGCAGATGTCATCTACGTCGATGATGATGCCTCTCCGGGCGGTAACGGGCAGAGCTGGGCGACGGCTTACAAGTATCTTCAGGATGCCCTGGCGGGAGCGGACCCCTGCGACGAGATCTGGGTAGCTCGGGGGAGTTATTTCGGAACAATCCAACTCGTTAGCGGCGTGCAGGTCTACGGCGGTTTTACCGGTGATGAAACCACCCGAGATGGGCGCGACTGGCAAAGCAACAAAACCAAGCTCTGGGCTGGGGTCGGGAACACGGTGCGGTGCGAATTCTGCGACTCAAATACTGTCCTCGATGGCTTCATCATCACTGGTGGGATTGCCGATACCGTACGCGTGCCCCTCGGCTGGTTAGGCGGCGGGATGGTCAACGCCTATAGCAACCCAATCGTCAGAAATTGCGTTTTCATATACAATTTCGCAATCTTTGGCGGCGGGATGGCCAACTTAGAGAGCAATCCGACAGTCATTAACTGTACGTTTGAGAGGAACTTCGCCGCCCCAGGGTTTGAGCCAGAGGCCTCGTTTGAATGTCGCGGTGGCGGAATGTACAACGAACACAGCAGCCCCATAATTATCAACTGCATCTTTCGCGCAAATCGCACTATTGAAACCGGCTTCGTCGGTACCCACGGGGGCGCAATTTGCAATGTTGGTCATGGTTTTGACCCTTGCCAGCCGCCTGAGTACTCATCCAACCCTATGATTATCAACTGCACTTTCTACGACAATCGGGCCGGGGCCGGCGGCGCGGTCAGCGGCGAATTCAACAGCAACCTTACACTTACAAACTGTATTCTGTGGAACAATCACAACTATCAACAACTGTGGAACATATCTTCCCAGGTATATACCGATCAAGAAAGCACCGCAGTTGTAAATTATAGTTGCGTACAGGGGTGGGCGTTTGATTTTCCTGGAACCGGCAATGCCGACGTGGACCCTCTCTTGACACAGGACGGGCATCTGAGGGCTGGATCGGCGTGTATAAACGCCGGCGACCCAAATTTCGTACCCGACGCGAACGCCATGGCCGACTTCGACGCAGAACAGCGCGTGGCAGATGGACGTGTCGATATCGGCGCAGATGAGTTTATTGATACCGATGGCGATGGTCTGCCGGACTGGTGGGAGCAGAAGTACTTCGGCGACCCTAACGTTGCCACCCCAGGTGCCGACCCTGATGGCGACACCCTGACGAATCTGGCCGAATACGAAATTTACAGCAGCAACCCAAACACACTACCGTACTACATTGATGTTAACGACGGTAACGACACCTATGACGGCCTGGCACCAACACCTCAAGGCGGAGGTGTCGGTCCGAAGAAGACCATTAGCGAAGGAATGCACGCGGCCGGCGATGGTGACACTGTGCTCGTCGCTGTAGGTACCTACACAGATGACCATTTGAATTATGACCTTGAATCGCTGCTAATAGTCCATGCGCCAAACGGGGCCATTATCGATTGTAATTTTTCAGGGAGAGCCATAAATGCGAGTGAGTTTTATTGGCCGGTTTGTGGAGTCTTGCAAGGATTCACAATTATCAACGGATATACCGGCCCATTTGAAGATGTTGGTGGTGGGGGCATATGTACCTCTGGGTCCCAATTCCTGTTCAAGGATTGCGTGCTAAGAGATAATACCGCCTCAACAAGAGCAGGGGGCCTCTATAGCAATCTCAGCAGTATAACATTTGACAACTTCACCATCGGTGAGAATACCGCCCCCCCTAACGAGCCCAACGCCGGGTTTATTGAGTTCAGTGTAATTAATCTGCAAGGTGATCTCAGTTTGGAGGCAGGAAGGCTGGATGCTAACTCGAGCTTGTTCTACGGCCCTGGGAGGATCAACGTCGGCGAGGGGACATTGCTGAAGGTAGGTTATACACCATCTGATTATTTCGGCCGCGCTTTCGGCCCTACGGTCGTTCGCGCTGACGTCAATGGTCCGGGGGATATACATGTTGAGGCTGGTGGCCAGTTAATCATCGAAGGCGATGCGGTGGTAAATCTCAGCGGCAGTGAGGAGTGCAATCCCGACCCGAACACGGGAGGGCACATCATCGTGGATGGTTCACTGGTTGTCCGCGGCAATGCCACACTGATGAATACCGACGTGGATGTTAAGCTGCTGGATATCGATGGGGCCAATGATATTCAGTTCAATAACATCACTTTACTGGAGGCCAGCACCGGCTTTGGCGGCGAATTCTTTGCCGGCGGAACTGCCACAATCAAGTGCAACACGATTGTATCTGAAGGCGACCGCTACCTCGATATGGACCCTGATCCATACGCTCTGGAACGTCCTACTATCTCCAACAACCAGATCACAGTAATTATCAAAGAGGGCGCCTTGGGCAGCCGGGGAACCCTGCTGGAACTCCGGGCGGCTGATTACGACTGCAACGGACCGAACAATCCAGACTGCTACTCCGGCGCCCACCACGTACCTGACGACAGCCCTGGCTTTACTGACGACCCCTCGGAGAACTGGGTCTTAGAGAAGCTCATCCTGAAGAAGAATAGCAAGCTCAATCTGACCAATCGCCAAGGGTTTGTTTTTCAGGACTTCAATGACCCGAACATAATGTCCGATCTGGAAACCGTCTATGTCAAGCAGCTCGTTCTGGGTCCCAACTCCGTTCTCAATACCGGCGGCCAGACACTGTACTATCAAGAACTGGTGGATCCGAACGGAGCAGAGCTTCTCAGAGACCCCAATGACCCATTTGCGCCCCTTGCCAATGGCGGCCGATTTGAAGATATCCCCCTGTTAGGCTTTTCATTGGCTATCATTGCGATGGATGACACGACGCCATCGCCCCATAACGAATTCGACATCCGTGTTCGCAAGAGGATAAGAGACCGGAATGATGTCCAGCCGCCAGAGTGCCCGCAATACCCCAGCTTTTGCCTGGAAGGTTCTACTGAACGGATAGATGTAGATGATGACCCACGCATTCCTGCCGGTTCCGGGGGGGTAATGGACATGCGTACGCAGGCGCCGGGTAAGCAATCTGCAAGCTCAGTCGCAGCCAAGGGCGCTTTCGCCCGCGCCGGCGACGAAAACATCACGGTTGCCTTTGAATATATGTTCGTCGATGACCCGTTTGATGAAGCGGAACTGATTGTCTATCTCAGCGACAAGCCGCAGGTCGGCGATAACCTTATCGAACTGGCAAGAATTCGACCGCCATTGCCGGGCCAGCGAGGTTCGATTGAAAGCGGACAGTTCGCAGCCTTTACCGGCACATTCTCCCGATGCAGCCTGAACTTCAACCGCGGGACATACGTCGAGCTGGAACTACGCGGCAGAGGCGTCCGATGCTGGATTGACAAATGGGACCCTTCTGTCAACTGTATCGCAATCTGCGGGGACTTCTATAAGGACATCTTTAACATCATCGGTGCGGCTGACTACCTTGTGCTTGTTGCAGAGTGCGGATTAACCAATCCTGCCAGCGTCGGCAAGGGATGTTTGGACCTGGTCATCGATGGGGTTGTTAATACCGATGACCTTATGGCATGGGACGTTTCCCGGAGACTGAACCTCTGCCCCAAAGAAGAAGGCGCTTCTGCACTTGGTGAGCTTGAAACTCAGGATATGGGTGGCTCGGGGTCGCTGCTTCTGCTGGGAAAGCCTCCCGCCGCCACGGGAACGTACGTGCCGGACAGCTACCTGTATAGCGTAGATGACGTCGGAAATTGTACAGGAGACGCCATAGAGCCCGCCTGTTCGACTCTGCCCTGTAGCCACGATGGTCGCGTTGTAACCGACAGTTATAATAATGTCTACCAGGTTGACGGCGAAGGCCGTCTGATTCGCCAGGATGGAAGTAAAGTGCTGATCCCATGTGTTATCGATGATGGAAACAACCTTGTCCTGGTTGGGCTCCGTGACGTCAACTATGACGGCAAGCTCGAAGGTTTCCTGCTGAGAGATGTCTGCTTCAACCAAAACGATGCCAACATTGTCTATGTCCTTCCCATCCAGGTGCGCCCGAAGGACGGGACATGCCCTTATATGGCGGCAGCCAAGCTCGAACTGACCGGGGCGGGCAACTGTAACCTTGCGCATCTCTACGGGCAGAATCCCGCCACAGATCCCACTCAGAGGCATTATAAGAGTATATGCAACGAACCGAATGACTTCCTCTATTACCCCGACCTTCAACACATGCTTGAAATCGAAACTGACTCCAACGGAACCCTTTTCATCCTCAGCGCACATCTGCCCAGCTCAGACAACTGGATTTTGATCTATAATGAACAGATAGGAAACGATTCGGAAGTGCGCATCCCCCTTGAGGATGCCAACCTCGCCGGGCCAACGGCAATGCTGGTCTCGCCCTCCCGCCAGAAGCTCTACCTGGCTTCATCAGTCAATCCAACGAACGACCTTGCAGCTCAGGTGTACCGCTTCTCCATAGACAAAACGAACCCGAGTGATCCCAATCTGGTTCTTGATACTGTCATAGAAGTCAACTGTCCGGAGCCTCTTGTCTGTTCAACCACCACTGTATGTAACCAGGAACTGGGCTTCGGCGCCGTGATTACCTCTATGACGGAGGACCCTGAAGACGGGACGGCCTATGTGACAGGCTTTACGACGCCGAGGTTTCCGGCATATGAAAACTTACCTTACGCGGAGTTCGGTTGTGATCCTATCGCACAGATTGGTTGTGAGATCTTCACCACGCCGATGCTGGCCATCATTCCACCTCACATCAGCGAACCCTTCGAGCCGATCCAGGCAACGGCGCTGACCGATTGCGACCTGGTCCTGCCGTTCTCAATGGTGTGGACGGGACCGCTGGATTGTAACGCAGCCGACATTACCGGCGATCAGTGTGTAGATATGAAGGATTTGGCCAGGCTGGCTCAGTATTGGCTTGAATCTGATTGCATTGGCTGGGCATGGTGCGAAGGGGCAGATGTGAACAGGAGCAATGCGGTCGGGTGGAGAGACCTCGGTATCTTGGCAGAGTGTTGGTTGAAAACCGAATGTCCTGATTTGTAATGACCAACAGATACAAGAACAGTGTCCCACCCTTGTGATGACATCACTTGAGTGTATGACCATCTAACTCATAATTCGAAGTCAGGGGGTTGCGGCTGGCTATGACAATGGGTGCTAAATTAATGTTGAAAAGAAGTTATGAAACTGGCAGAGAATCAGGCAAGCGCTGGAAGAGCACCAAAAGAGGCTGTTTCGTGCGCGCGCACTGGCAGAAAATACTGGCAGGATCGATCCTAAAGACTGCATCATCAGCGCCAACCAAAAATCAGTGGCACTTTATCCATATTACTATTTCAGTTAGCATCATTTGTAGTAGATAGGACTTAACCTGACATTCCCGCCATTTCTGTCTGTAAGTTTTTGTTCAGCATTTTCTCTTTCACCGGCGGTATTGAATCCCTGAACGTTTGCATCGGCGTCTTTCCAAAACAGTACTTGCCGCTGTGAACCCGTTCTTCGTTGTACTGGCTTAGCCAAATATCCAAATCTTTCTGTAGTTCGTCAAGCGTGTTGTAAAGTTTTTTGCGAAAGGTCACCCGATAGAATTCATCCAGCACCGTCTTGTGAAACCGCTCGCAGATGCCGTTACTCTGAGGACTTTTGGCCTTGGTTTTACTGTGGTCGATGTCCTCCAAAGTAAGATAGAGTTGGTACTCATGGTGTTCACGCTTGCCGCAAAACTCAGTGCCGCGGTCCGTAAGGATGCGCAGCAGAGGAACATCATGCTGATCAAAGAACGGAACCAGCCGGTCGTTGAGCAGATCCGCAGCCACCAGCGCATTCCTGCGATCGTAAAGCTTGGCGAAGGCAACCTTGGAATACGTGTCGATAAACGTCTGCTGATAGATTCTGCCCACACCCTTGAGGGTCCCCACGTAGAACGTATCCTGAGCACCTAAATAACCCGGATGCTCGGTTTCTATCTCACCGTGAGCCTCCTTTTCCTGCCTGGCGCGTTCCAGAGCGGCAAGCTGTTCTTCGGTCAAAACCAGACCATCCTGGGCCGCCTTGGATTCCAAGGCTCTGAGACGTTTCTTGAAGGTTTCCAGGTCATGCCTCAACCATACGCTGCGAACGCCGCCGGGAGAGAGAAACACGCCTTCTTTGCGAAGGTGATTGGAGACGCGAAGCTGCCCCCAGGCTGGTTGCTCAAACGCCAGGTCAACGACCTTCTTCTCGAGTTCCGGAGCAATACGATTCTTCAGGTTGGGCTTCCTGCGGCTGATCTCTTTGAGAGCCTCCTCACCGCCTGTCTCATAGAGCTGTCTGTACCGGTAAAAGCTGTCTCGGGAGTAGCCCAAAATGTTGCAGGCTCGCGAGACGTTCCCGAGCTGTCTGGCCAGTTCCAACAGGCCGACCTTGTTCTTGATGATTTTCTGATCTGTAGGCATCTGACACCCCTTTCATTGGTTCGCTTTGATGAGCACAGCTCCGCTTCGGCTACGCCTTCGCTCCGCTGTGCTCATCGGTTAACATAACCATATATCGGGAAATGTCAGATTAAGTCTTGACTATCTCACATCATTACATCTGCCTTCGGCCTCAATATCCGCAAACTGCTGCAAAAGCTTTCTTTTCGCTTTGAATGATTCACCAAATATTGCGAATATTGAGATACTACATAACAGCCAACGACTCCATAAGACCGAAAACTTACTGTTCACAGGCGACTAATTATTTGTGTTCTTCAAACCCAATTGCGCATGCAGAAGCTTTAGCCAAGCCGCACGGCCGTCAGGAATATCTACCATATTTTCGACCCGTCTCGAACATTGCAACGACATTCTGCGGCTTGACGTCAATCATATGGTTGCATGGTGCGAAGATATATCCGCCTCCCGGAGCAAACGCATCTATCCTGTCCCTGACTTCGGTCAGAAGTTCATCCACAGAATCCCCCATTTTCTCGATAGAGCCGTGAAACGTTATGTTCCGGCCGAAGGCGTTCTTCAGGCGACGGTCCCTCATGCCTTTCGCAGAAGTCTGCACAGGATTCAATATATCCACTCCGACTTCTATAAAATCGGGTATTATTTCAAAGATGGCGCCGTCGCTATGCCTGAACATGAATGCGTTCGGCGCCTTCCGCCGGATGGACTCGTAGAATTGCTTCTCCAGCGGTTTGAGGAACTTTCTGTAGAGTTCCGGCGATATAAGCAGGGCGTCCTGGCTGCCAAGATCGTCGGCGGTTTCAACGATCTGCACGTAAGGCCCGACGGCGTCAAGAAAGATTGAGTACGCATCCATATAAAAAATCAGCAGCTGCTGCAGAAGAGACTCTGCAACTTCAGGTGCAGTCATCATGCACAACATGAACTCCTCCATCCCCATAAGCTGACACGCCCGATCCATGAAACCAAGTGACAAAGGGTTCCTCGCCACAATCGCATAATCGGTTTCTTCGTACGAGCGTTGTGCCGTGTCGGCCAGATGCCGGGCCGTAAAGACATCCTCAGCTTTCGGCCAGGCGTAATTTTCAATATCCTTCACGGTCCGTGCGTTTTCAAGCGGGTGATTCAGGAAGTTCATATACAAGCCGGCCAGCTTATAATGAACACCCCACGGATCTACCGAAGCGCCGTAATGCTCTGCGCTTGGCTCGTCCGACTGTTTCTTCTTCAGGAAAACGCGGCGAAAATCGATATCGAAATAATCTAGGATGCGCTCGTCGTAGTAGTTCGTTGTTGTTCCACTACGTACAGGTGGGATCTCGGAAAAGCCGAGGTAATCCCGCAGCCTGAGATACGTCTTATCAAACAGCATTGTCGCGTTGCCCATCATGTCGAGAGGTATACGGTCCGGTTCTTCATGTCTCAACACAGCCAGGACGCGTTCACGATGCGAATAACTGCTCATCGGGTGTTCTATCTTTTCTTGATAAGTCCTATTTTTCCAAGCTCGTCGACTTTCTGATTTATCAGAACCGCGAGCTTACCTGCAGGTTCGATACCGCATATATCTTTTAGAACAGCATCTATGCCTTCTGTATTTAGCTTGTTCCTCAGCTGCCGGGCAATGGGATCTGCCGGATGGTCGTAGAAGATCGCCGCTGCAATCACCGTTGCCAGATTCACCGGTTCTATCCCGTACTCAATCGCAAGTTTCGCCGGTCCCACCATTCTGTCACCGGGCCCGAGTTTGCGGATAGGGTCTCGTGCATTGCGCTCGAGCATATCGACGATTCTTCGGTCACGGTATTTCTCGTAAGACCCGGCTTTCAATTCTTCCTGCATCTCGACCGGCAGACCATACTTTCTGCAGAGCGCCGTGCCCGTCTCGTCATAGACACCCATCAGTATCTCTTCTATGTACTCATCTCTTATCGCCTCGGAAAGAATCTCGTATCCCTTGAGATATCCCAGGTATGAAATAGTTGCGCTGGCCGCATTGTACGTAAACAGTTTTCGGTCCAATAGATGATTGAACGGTTCTATCGGGCTGATGCCGTCGATTCTCGGCAGTGTGCCTTTTATCAGCGAGCCGTCCAGTGGCAATATCCAATGGTTCGATACATTAAGCGCAAGCGGATCGTCGGCCAGAATCTCCTCGTCGGCCTCTATCGCCGTGCGCAGGACGACCGCCTGTGATACGCCGATTGTCTCGTCAAATGCATCGGCAAATTCGGCGTTGAGTTGTTGTAATATCTCTTTGCGAATCAGGTCCGCCGGTCCGAGCCAGTTTTCACAGGTAATTATGTTCATGTGCTTGCCGGCTTTCTCTTCCAGGCGCCTCTGCACTCCCGCCGCCAAAAGCGGTGCTATCTGTGGAAGGTTCTTACCTCCGATAGATATCAGAACAAGATTCGCCCCGGCAATCGCTTGTGCAGCCGATTCGACATCATCACCGCTTATAGCCTTTGCCCCTTTGATTGTGATATTCTTCTCCGGCAGTCCGAAAACATAGAGACCATACTTTTTCCACTCGTTGATCAACTCGGTCAGCCTGCGGTCCTTCTCGATAAAAACAAAATCCTCACCGGCCAAATACAACAAATGCGCCAGAAACCCCCGAGAAATCTTGCCCGCTCCGAAAATAACGTTATCCACCTTGCATCTCCGTAACACCCTCGCTGCGATGAAATAGATCCCTCAAAGCCGGATAAAGCTGCACATAAATCTCGAACCTTCTTTTCAGACTGTCCGCCTTTGCCGGATTTGGTTCGATCTGTTTCTCAATATCCACCAATGCTCCGGCTGCCTGGTGAATGTTCGAATACCATCCTTTCCCGACAGCAGCAATCATTGCCGCGCCCAAGGCGGTGCTCTCCTTCTCCTTCACTACCTCAAATGGCATCCGAAAAACATCGGCCTTTAACTGTGTCAGACTATCGTCCTGTGCCGCAACACCGCCGGTTCTTATTGTCTTGTCCGAAATATCACCGGCGACGTCAAGCCGCCTAAAGATATCGTACAGCCCGAATACCACACCTTCGCGGACCGCATAAGACATGCTCGCGCTCTCGTCGCGCGGGTCGAGCCCGAAGAAAACACCTCGGGCCATGCTATCCCAGATCGGCGCTCTTTCACCCTTCAAGTACGGCAGGAATATCGGTGCACTAGCCTGATTAGCTGCATCAACGGGGTGGTCTCCAAACATTTTTTGTCCCCATTCAAGAGAGACCCCGCTTCCGCTGGTCACACCGTATTCCACGAAGCCATTGAAATAGGGCCCGCTTACCAATTTGCTATCTGCGATGACTTCATCACAAATCCTACCGACGTGCTCGCTCGTTCCCGTCACATCAAAGTACTGCCCCGGCTGGGTGACTCCCATGCCCAAAAGCCCGGCAAAGAAATCGTTACATCCAAGATATACCTCTATCTCTGCAGCCAGTTTTAGCTCCTCTGCCGCCGACTGTGAAAGCCTGCCCGCGCTCGAAAAAGGACTGTAAAGGTAAGGTAGTTGCCCAGCGCGGATGTTGTGGTCCTTCAAGAGCTGTTCATGAAAACTTGAATCCTCGATGTTGGATAGTCCGCGCCATGTAAACGCATCCGATGCAAAGACCCCCGTCAGCCTGTAATAAAGAGAGTCCTTCGGCTGCAAAATCTTCCGCGTCCTTTCCCAGTCATCAGGAAAATTCTCCTGCAGGAACGCCAGCCGAGGCAGCGGATACGAAATCATATCCGGATGGGGCATGGAGATGTGCCTTAAGAAGTAATCTGTCGAAAAACGCCTCTTCATTTCTTCCAATTGCTCCCGGCCTTCGCCGGCAGCCCAATCCAGTATGACGAGTTCACCCTCGGCTTTCCCCCCTTCAAACAGAATGTACGTATTGACCTGGCACGCCATCGCAACAGCGTCAATACGCTTTAGCTCAATTGACCGGCCCAACTCTTCGAAGCACTTCTTGATCGCGTCAAACCAGGCCTTGGTACCTGACCCGCTGCCATAGGGTACCCTGACCGCAACCGTCTCGGCATCCCGGTCAACGCACAGAACCTTCACGGCTGAAGTGCCGACATCTATACCGGCTATAAGTGAATCACAAGACATCATCGAATCCTTCGGTTTACCCCTGGCCGAGATAACTTTCCTTTACCATGTCATTGTTCAGCAGTTTATCAGCACTTTCGGACATTAGAATTCGCCCTAATTCCATCACGTAACCTCGGTTGCATATCTCTAGTGCCAGTTGAGCGTTCTGCTCCACCAGCAGAATCGTCGTGCCTTCGGCGGCAATCCTTGCAATAACCTCAAATATACTCTCTACAAAAATCGGCGCCAAACCCAAAGAAGGCTCATCCATCAATAGAAGTTTCGGTCCCGCCACTAATGACCTCGCTATCACCAACATCTGCTGCTCACCGCCGCTCAATGTCCCTGCCTTTTGGCCGGATCGCTCTTTCAGCCTCGGGAAAAGCTCGAACATACGTTCGATGTCACTTTCGATTTCACTGCGGTCATCTCGAAGATAGGCCCCAATCAAAAGATTCTCGGCCACCGTCAGATGTCCGAACACGCCTCGCCCTTCCAGGACCTGCCCTACACCTCGTCCGGCAATACGGTGGGGCGGCTCTCTGCTGATATCTTCGCCGCAAAACAGAATCTTCCCCGAACTTGCCGGCAAAATGCCCGATATGCACCGCAGCGTTGTCGTCTTGCCCGCCCCGTTCGCACCTATCAAGGCCACGATTTCGCCTTCATCGACCCGAAGGTTGATTCCGCTCACCGCTCGGGCCCGGCCGTAACAGTAATTAAGATCAATCAGCTCAAGCATCTCTTCTTCTCTTGCCAAGATATGCTTCCATAACCGCCGGATGAGACTGAATCTCTGTGGGCTCGCCCTCTGCAATCTTTGTTCCGTGGTCCAGCACCGTTATCCTGTCCGCAATCGACATCGCCAGTTTCATATCGTGCTCGACAAAGAGTATCGTGATACCATCGTCACGCATCGTACGAATAATCCTCTTCAGCGTTTCCTTTTCCGTCGCGTTCATTCCCGCCGCAGGTTCGTCCAGAAGAATTATTCGCGGCTCACTGGCAAGCGCCCGTGCAATCTCGACAAGACGCTGGTCTCCATAAGAAAGATTCTGCACAGGAGAATTGATGTCTACGTGACCCCGCTTGCCCAGGACAAATCCCAGCTTTTCTTTTGCTTTCGAACGGATGTGCCGCTCCTCGTTCCGAACCGGTGAAGTTTTCAATATCGAGCCGAGCAGGCCGGTCATGCTTCGACAGTGCAGCCCGACCATTACATTCTCAAGTACAGTCATATCATTGAACAGACTTATATGCTGAAATGTTCTCGCGACGCCTTTGGGATTGATCTTGTGAATTCTCAATTTGTTCAATTCTTCGCCGCATAAACGAACCGATCCGCTCTCGGCTCTATAAGAACCGGTAATGACATTGAAGCATGTGGTCTTGCCGGAGCCGTTGGGTCCTATCAACCCGTGAATGGAATCAACCGCCACCTCAAAGGTCAGTTCATTGAGTGCAACCAGACCGCCGAACCTCTTTACTACCTTGTCAACTTCGAGCATTGCCATCAAACCGGTCCTGCCACCTTTAGCTTCCGGAACATACCTTCTATGCCTCCGACAATCCCCTTCGGCATAAAGAAAAGAATCAGCATAATGATCACACCGTAAACAGCCATCTGATAAGTCCCGAAACCCTGCAAAACCTCGAGCAGAACGATCAGCAGAACAGTCCCTATAACCGGTCCCCATAACGTACCAGCTCCGCCGAGAAGGACCATCGTCAGAAACAGCACCGATTGATTCAGGGTGAAAGTCTCCGGACTGACAAACCATATCAGATGAGCATAAAGGGCGCCGCCCAAACCTGCATAAAATGCCCCTATCGCAAAGGCTGTCACCTTGTACTTAACCAAATCAACTCCGAAGGCCGCGCTTGCCTGGGGATTATACTTTATCGCCATGAACGCTCTTCCTATGCGTGAATCGATGATGCTTGCCTTTACCATAAGCGCCAGAATAACGCACACAAGTATTACATAGTAATACGAACGGTAACCTGAAAACTCCAGCGAACCGAGCTTCAACGGCGGAATCGCAACAACACCGTCCGCTCCGCCCGTAAACGCCCCCCCGTTTTGAAAGACAAGCCAGACTATTTCACCAAACCCTATTGTCACCAGCGCAAGAAAATGATGCTCAACCCGTGTCGCGGGCGCAGCTATTATAATACCCACAACCGCCGCCGCCAGAGCGCCCGCTATCATCGTCAATAACACCGGCACACCCAGCCGCACGCTGAGCAATGCCGAGGCATAGGCGCCTATAGCATAAAAGCCCGCCTGTCCGATCGAAATCTGGCCCGAATAACCATAGACAATATCGAGCCCGCTGTTGACGATTACATAGATCCCAATCGTGCACAGAACAAATATGACATACAAATGGCTATGCAGTACCACCGGCGCAAGAAACAAGGCAACGACCAACAGTAGAATTGCCGCTCTGCCGGCCCGTCCGTTCTTTTGCCCTGAATGTAATTGTAGATCAGCCATCTCTCGTTACGCCTGCTCTATAATCGGGCTCTTGAATATGCCCGTCGGGAGATAGAATAAAACAATCAGCAGAGCGGCAAACGTGGTAATGTCCTTGAACTCCGAACTGATATATGTCGATGAAAATGTCTCCAGCAGCCCGAACAATATCCCTCCGGCCATTGCACCGTACATATTGCCGTAACCACCAACCACCGCCGCCGCAAAACCCTTGAGACTTATCCTGACACCCATCATCGCATAAACGCCGTAGATCGGTGCAAGCAGAACCCCGCCGACTGCCGCGATCATTGCCGCTATCGCCCACGTAAGTCCCTCGGTCATCGGCACATTGACCCCGAGCACACCGGCGGCAACCCTATTCTGTGACGCCGCCCGCATCGCGGTACCCATCTTTGTCCGGGTCATAAAGAAATGAAGCATCAACATGCAGATTACGGCAATGAAAACCACCCACAGCTTCTCCGGAACAATACTCAACCCGGCCATTTGTATGGCCTCATCGCCGAACACCGAAGGAAAGTTGTAAACCTCCGTTCCCCAGGCCAGCATGGCGAAGTTCTCAAAAAAATAAGCCAAACCAATCGTTGCCAGGACGATGTGAATCGCACCGCTTCCACGACGCAGCAGCGGCCCAATGACAACCTTGTGAGTCAATAGCCCAACAACAAACAACAGGCCCAGCGTCACGGCAAATGCAATCACAAACGGTAGTTTCAGAATCACAAAAAGGGTATAGGCAATAAAGGCTCCGAGCATGAAGAAGTCACCCTGAACGAATGTCATCAGCCCAGACGCACTATAGATCAGGCTAAACCCAAGCGCAGCCAACGCGTAAAACACCCCAAGAACAAGACCGTTTATAAGAACGTGCAGGAACATGCGTATTTCCTTTAGTGTTCTATCTCTACGTATTTGCCGTCCGTAATCCGAAAGAACCGCATCTCATGAATGCCCTCACCAGCAAATCCCTTAAAGGTAAAACGCCCCGCCAGGCCTTCGAATCCTTCGATATTACCGATGGCCCGGCAAACCTTCTCCCTGTCCAGTGTATTCGCTCGTTTGATTGCTTCGGCTATAATTCTTACGCTGTCGTAACCCCGAAAGGCGTTATCCGAAACCGGCATCTCGCCGAATCTCTCAAAATACCTCGTCAGAAAAGACCGCATCAACGGGTCTGGCGCGTCCTGCGGTTGTTCCGGAACCAGATACTGTGCCGGAAAGACGACGTTGTCCGCGGCCTTGCCCGCGATCTTTAGAACTTGCGGTAGTGTGTATCCTTCGGCGCCAAGCACCAGCCCGTCATATCCCGCCTGACGCAACTGCTTGGTGAGGGCGCCTAAATCATCACCAAGGGCCCAGATAAGAACCGCATCCGGTTCGACCTTGAGCATTTTGACAAACTGCCCGGTGAAGTCCCTGTCACCGTGTGTGAACGACTCATTGGCGGATATCTCAATGCCGGCTCTGGTCGCATACTCCGCGAAGAGCCTGCCGCCGACCATCCCGTATTCATCATTTGACTGAATGACCGAGACCTTCTTAATTCCCGCCCTTTTCGCATACCTGGCAAGCTCACTGACGGACAACTCGCTGTTGCCGACTGCCCGAAAAAGGCATGTATATCCTTTCTCTAGCCACGTCGGTGATGTCCCCGCGCCAACCATAGGAGTTCCGGACTGCTCTATCACCGGCGCCGCTGCCAGGATGTTTCCACTGTGAAGAGAGCCCACAATTGCCGTAACCTTGCTCAAGTGGACGAGTCTGATAACAGATTTGACCGCCTGTTCAGGCGAAGATCTATCGTCCTGTTCGATAAGTATTACCGGTTTGCCCAGCAGCCCACCCTCAGCATTGATCTCGTCAATCGCAATAAGTGCTCCGTTTCGCAGTGCCTGGCCCGCCTGGGCCGTAGGGCCCGTCAATGGACCGAAAAAACCGATTCTGACCGAATCAGCCTTATCCTCGCATCCAGAAAACGGAAAAGCTGTAAGCAGTGAAATAATCCAGGTCAATCCTGCCATACTTCTTCGAATGGAAATCATGCAATGATATCTCGAAAACGAAAACCAACTGCGCAACGAGGAGGATTATAGTACAAAAGTATCAGACTCACAACATCCCAGCGCTGCGGCTTGGAGTCAAGTCATACACGAAGTAAGTGCGACGAACTTTGAACGTATGACCTGTTCTCTCATAATTCGAAGTCAGGGTTTTGTGGCTGGTTATAGCAATGAGTGTTAAATTAGTCCTAAAAACGACTTATGAAGCTGGCAGAGAATCCGATGAGCACCGGACGAAGCGCCACAGGAGCAAGTTTCGTGCGCACGCACTGGTTCGAAAATGCTGGCAGGACCGATCCAACAAATTGCGGCAGCCGAGCAGGGGGGCGGCAAATGTTTGAAGGCTGTGCAGGTCAATTTTATGCAATTCCTGCCCGAAGTAATAATGCACATCGACGATCATTGATGTGCATAAGCGCTGCCAAAAAGCCGTTTTTCAATATACGGAAGTATGCGACATTTTTTGCATGGACCACCAGGCCAAGGCTCTGATTTGTTTTCTATAGCGGCTCCGCCAAGGGATTTTGGAGGGGACAAGCACTCCACCTCAGTGTGCCTCATACATGAAGTATTTTACTCCAAGAGCATGGGCTCGACAAAACTGACGGGCAGAGCAGTTCTAACTGCCGAGTATTCTTTCGATTTTTCCTTGGTCAACTTCCATTATATATTGAATGCCACTGACCTGTGCGGCTTCATGTGTTAAAGCTGCTATGTCATCCCGTGCTATATGCTCCAATGTAAACTTTCGGCTGCCCGCCATTAGCTGGCGCAGTCCTTGGGCAAGACGTTCATAGTACGTGTAGAGTCCCAGAGCACCCGTTGGGAGCTTTTCGAACTCCTCGTCACCAAGCTCCTGACGCAAGGCGCTTGCAGTAACAAATATCTCATCCTTTGAATTCCCGAAGCGCTCGACGTACACTGGAATCTGGTTTTCGTCCATCGTGCGTCCAATGGTCTTGCCGACCATGGCTGCGGCTATAGGGGCTCGGGCCATACCAACGAGCTTGACAAAGGGCGCACCCAAGGCAAGTCCCTTGAAAATCTGATCCTCGAGAGCAAAGCCGCCGGCCACCGCGAGGGCAGGGAGATACTCCCCTTTGTCGGCAAGACGCTTGGCGTACTGGTACAGTAGCGAGTGCAGGTAAACCGGAGGCACGCCCCATTCGTTCATCATGCGCCAGGGACTCATGCCTGTGCCGCCGCCCGCACCGTCAACGGTCAGAAGGTCGATCTTGTACCGTGAAGAAAACAAAACGGCCCTGGCGAGATCGGCGGGACGATAAGCACCGGTTTTCAAAAATACATACTTTGCCCCTGCGCTGCGGAGCTCTTGCACTCTTTTTGCAAAAGATTCCTCTGTCACCATTCCCACCCGGGAATGCCTCTCAAACTCCTTGAAGGCGTGCTGCTCAAAAGCTCTGATGACATACGGGTCGGTGGGGTCCGGAAGAACCACGTAGCCGCGCTCATACAGCAACTGGGCCTTTTTGAGGTCTTTTATTTTCACTTCGCCGCCGATGTCCTTTGCGCCCTGGCCCCATTTCAGTTCCACGCACTCGACACCAAGTTTCTCAATTGCATACTCTTGGGTACCGAGTCGGGTGTCCTCAATGTTTGCTTGGACAACGATTGCACCATAGCCGTCATGCTGGTAGTCCTTATAGAGTTTGACCCGCCGCTTTAGATCGACAGTATCCACTACCCGGCCGTTTCTGATTACGGCCTCGGCGTCCATTCCGACCACGTTTTCGCCAATGGTAAGTCCTGTGCCTGCCAAGGCCGAGCCAATAGCCAGACCTTCCCAGTTATTTTTTGCAATGTTTGTTGAACCGATGCCGGGGATAGCCCACGGGTAACAGAACCTTATCCGATTATCATGGCCGAAAGTGACTTCCAGACTGACGGCGGGAAAGACGGCCTTGTCGCTGTCAGGCTCAATGCCATGGGCACCAACCGCAGTTCCCATAATGTTGAAGTGAGAATAGTCGATTGGATAGGTTTTTTCAGCAGCGGTGGTTATGACACCGAATGGCTGGGGATAGATGACCTCGTGGCCGCGGTAGGCGGACTTTCCGATCTCGCACATTCCGATGCAGCCGTCCACACAGGTGACACACATGCCTGAAGCGGGCACAACGGACTCTATGGTACGGTTCTTCGTAAGAGTTGCTGCCGAGGCGTTTATCTTCGATAAGGTCACTGACATTGTATTTCGCTCCTTTCGTGTTACTGCTTCTTCTCCAGTGTTTTGTCAATCTCGCAGGCTACACAGGGGTTCATGTAGCACATCATATCGTCAAACTGCTTTTTTTCTAAGCAAGGCGGCGTCAGATTTGCGCAGCCGCCGCATATTGCTTTTTCCGGCTCGGTGTAGGTGCAGCGGAGCTGACACGCGGGGCAGACATAGATGCAGCCGCCACAGAGTCGGCACATATCCGATTTCACATCAAACGGTGTACCGATGCTTCTCTTTTCACCACGGTCGCGAAAACCGATGGCCTTGGCCATCATCTGTTCCTCGCACATCCGGACGCATAGGCCGCAAAGAATACAATCCTCATATTCCTGTTTGAAGCGCTGCTGCCGAATACCATGAGCCGATGCAAGGTCCTGAATCGTCTTGGACTGGGGACAGGATGCCAGCAGCAGCTCAAGGACCATTCTGCGCGCCGTTAACACGCGTGCCGACGCGGTGCGCACCCTGAGACCTTCCTCCGCCGGGTAAGTGCACGAGGAAACCAACCTGGCTTTTTGCCCCTGTCCAATCTCAACCACGCAAAGCCGGCATGCCCCATAGGGTGACAGCCCGTCCATATGACAGAGGGTAGGAATCGGGAACCCCAAGAAGCTTGCCGCCTCCAGCAGGGTGGTACCTTTTTCAACAGAGACATCCAAACCGTTTATTCTCAAAGTAATCATGCTGATTTCTCCTCAACGGCTGCACACTCGGCTTGTCCGTTTTGTTCAGGCCGGGTGAATTCCAGGTCGCACCTCAGACACCTGCGGGCCTCGCGCGTCGCTGCTTCTGCGGAAAACGCCGTCTCCACTTCCGCAAAGTTTTTCCTCCTTGATTCGGCCGGCAGGGTAGCGGGCTCGACTCTCGCCGCCTCCTCAAATTCTTCATCGCCGACAGCGGCGGGCTCTAAGAAGAATTTTGGCAGTTTTGTCTCCGGGGGCATCCTGAGGTCTTTGCCCAGAAGGTAACGGTCGATGACCGCTGCGGCCTTTTTGCCAGCCGCGATGGCATCGGCCACAGTATTGGGCCCGGTAACAAGGTCCCCACCGGCAAATACCCCCGGCCGATTCGTACAAAGCGTCTGGGCATCGACATGCAGCCTGCCGCTCTTGCCTACGTCCAGCCCCATCGACACAAGACAATCACTGTCCGGACGTTCGCCGATTGCTACTATCAAGGTATCTAAAGGTATAGTGAACTCGGTGCCGGGAATAGGAACGGGTTTGCGCCGACCGCTTGAGTCTATGTCACCAAGCTTGTTCCTGATACATCTAATATCAGCCAGGTGACCATGTCTGGAATCTATCTTTATGGGCGAGACAAAAGTCTCAACCCTTACTCCCTCGGCCCTGGCTGCTTCGATGTACCGTATCTTCACCGGCGAGACCAATGTTTCAAGTATAATCCCTTCCTCCAGTGCCGCTTCAACCTCTTCAGCGTAGGCGGGCATCTCCTGAGAAGTACGGCGGTACAGCAGGGTCACGCTCTCGACTGCTTTCTGCCGCATCGCCACTCTCGCGGCATCCACCGCGGAGTTGCCGCCGCCGACGATGCCGACGTGTCCTTTGGCCAATTCCTCGCCTCTCAAATTGAAGGCTTTAAGAAACTGCATGGACGGATATACGCCCTTAATATCTTCTCCCTCGATCCCCAAATGCCAGCTTTCGTCGGCCCCAATTGCGAGGAAAACCGCTTTGAAACCATCCTTAAAAAGTTCGTCAATGGTTATGTCACGGCCAAGCGCTGTCCCATATCTTACCGTAATGTTCTCATCGAGCAGCGATTGTATCTCCCTGCGCAACACATCCCGCGGGAGGCGATAAGCGGGGATACAACTGATAAGCATTCCCCCCGGCTCATTTTCGGACTCGGCGATCGTAACCTTGTAGCCAGACAGAGAAAGATAATGGGCTGCTACGAGTCCTGCGGGGCCTGACCCTACAACTGCCACTCTGTCGGCGCCGATGTTTGTGTGCTTTCTGAGGGGCTTGTAAACTGACGGGTCAACCCGATCCGTGACAAACCGTTTCAAGGCTCTAACGGCCACAGCTTCGCCGCCGCTGACGGCGTGATTACATCTGGTTTCGCATTTGCGGTCACAGACACGGGCGCATATTGACGGGAAAGGATTAGCATCCCTGATGACTTTGTAGGCCGCTTCATACTCGCCCTTTTCAATCAGAGCAACGTAACGCCAGGCCTCGGTTCCCAAGGGACAAGCCGCCTGGCACGGCGCGCCCACCAAATCTTTACAAACGAAGGCGTCACATTTCTTATCAACCACATGCCGCTCATACTCCTGGCGGAAGTAACGCAGCGTGCTAAGAACCGGATTCGACGCCGTCTGTCCAAGACCGCACATCGTGGTGTCCTTAACCACCTCCGCTAATTCTTTCAAGAGGTCCAGGTGCTCAAGGGTGGCTTTGCCTTTTGAGACATCTTCGAGAATCTCATACATCCGCTGGGTACCCTTCCGACAGGTAAAACACTTGCCGCACGACTCATCCTTGAGGAAATTCATAAAATACTTGGCTAAATCAACCATGCACGTGTTGTCATCCATGACGATCATGCCGCCTGAGCCCATAATTGAACCGGCCTCGGTCAGACTGTCGTAATCTACCGGCAGGTCGAACCTGTCGGTGGGGATGCAGCCCCCGGACGGCCCGCCCGTCTGAACCGCTTTTATCTTGGCCCTGCCCACCGGACCGCCGCCGATATCATACACGATTTCCTTGATGCTTTTACCCATTGGCACCTCGACCAGGCCGGTGTTCTTGACCTTGCCGACCAGACTGAATATCTTCGTCCCTGAATTGTTTTTGGTCCCGATTTTGGCAAACTCCTCGGCGCCGAGTCTGAGAATCAGCGGGATATTGGCCCAGGTTTCCACGTTGTTGATTGCCGTGGGCTTGCCTTCAATACCTTTCTGTATGGGGAAGGGGGGACGCTGGCGCGGCTCTCCCATCCGGCCCTCGATGGAGCGTATCAGCGCGGTTTCTTCTCCACAGACAAACGCTCCGGCCCCCTTAACCATCTTGATATCGAAAGAAGAACCGGTTGCAAGAATATTGTCACCGAGTAGTCCTATCTCACGTGTCTGTTGCAGTGCAATATTTAGATGCTTGACGGCAACGGGATACTCATTGCGAACGTAGACTATGCCTTCGGTTGCCCCCGTTGCGTAAGCCCCTATGACCATTCCCTCAATAATACTGTGCGGATTGCCCTCAAGCATGCTACGGTCCATATAAGCACCGGGGTCGCCTTCATCGGCGTTGCACACAAGAAACTTGCCGCGGCCGCTTGGCTGCCTGGCCAATAGTTCCCACTTCAACCCTGTCGGAAAACCACCTCCACCACGGCCACGCAATCCCGAGCGCTTCACCTCCCCGACCACCCATTGAGGGTCTCCTTTTGAGAACACGCTTGCGAGAGCGCTATAGCCGCCCTGAGAGATATAGTCGTAAATCCGAATGGGGTCTATCTTCTGGTTGAGGCCCAAGAGGCTGCGCTGCTGATTTTTGAAGAACGGAATTTCCTCACGCTTGTAGTATTTCTTCCCGGTGTTTGGGTCTCGATACAACAAGTGTTCGACATAGTCGTTTGAAAGCACAGCCTCAATAATCCGGGGGATGTCATCAAGCTTTACCTGGGCGTAAAATGCCTGCTGTGGCTCGGTAAGAACAAATGGACCCATCTCGCAGAACCCGTGACATCCTGTGATCCGAAGCCCAACCTTACCTACTAAGCTGTTATCAATAATATGCCTCTTTACAACCCTAATGATGCCGTTCGAGCCGCTCGCCTGGCACGCTGTACCTGCACACACGACTATGCGAGGTTTCTTTTTTTCGGTAGCATCGTGAAGCACACTACGCAGCTTCTTCAGCTCATCCAAAGAAGATAATTTCAGCATTCGGTCACCCCACGTAAATCCTAACGTAAGAACGCTTGTTCTCCCCGGGTTCCGGTCAAGCCAAGTCCAGCATGTGATTCCTGCATCCTCTCCGTGAACATATTTGCACGATGCCCCCGCCGCGGACAAGCATAGGCGCCATCGGCGCTTCGCATGTTGAGCAGTAAGATGCGCTGGGCAGTTGCACGCGACAATGAGGACAATTGAATTTAACGACGGCGCCCCCTGGAATGTCTAATTCTGTTGAGAAATTGTAACTGCCATAAAGACAGGACAACCTGAGCACGCCGTCCTCGTGGTCAAAGCAGACACTTACTTTGATTGACGGGTATCCGTCGATGGCAAAGGTCTCATCCATCAAGCTACGGTTGCAACGGGGACAGCTAACCTCGATGGGGAAAATCCGCTTGTCCTTGCCTATCTCACCCTTGTCGAATCCTTTGCGGGCTTCGTCCAATAGCTGACCAATCTTGAATTTCCTTACCTTTGAGAAGTATCGGCCGTCAATAACAACAACGGGTCCGAGCGCGCAGGCGCCGAGGCAGTTCACCGTCTCTAAGGTAAATTCTTTGTCGGCAGTTGTTTCTCCTGCCTCAATTCCGAGCTGCTGCTCCAGCTCTTCGACAATTCTCGGCGCGCCTCGGACGTGGCAGGCTGTCCCCAGGCACGCACAGACAAGGTGCTTGCCTCTCGGTTTCAGGCTGAAAGAACGATAAAACGTGGCGACTCCGTAAACATCGACCAGAGATCGCCGGGTACTATCACTAACTATTCTAAGCGCCTTTTCAGGAAGATAGCCATGTTCCGCCTGGATTTCTTCGAGAATGGCAATCAGCCCGCCTCTGTCCTTATTATGTTTCTCAATGACCCTCAAGATGTTCGCCGAATCGACCTCGTCCTGAACTTCAATGTGGCTGTCGCTCGAGGGAGGAGCTTCCTGTTTCATTTTACTGGTACTCCTCACAATGCCAGACCCCACCTTCAGGCCTCGGATAGACACAGGTCTGGCGGCCTTTACAGTCGCTGCAGAGCCCTAACAATTTCGCTGAGTCTTTAGCTGGGACGAAAGATGCTAAGAACGGGTTAGCTTCTCTGTCTCTCTTTGTGGCAGGAGCACACTCAATCTCAAATTCTTCACAAAAGAACGCTGGCCTTTGAGGCTCTCTTGGAAACGCGCAAGTTGGAGCATGCTTGCATGTCGAGCACAGACCGCGATATACACTATTGCTTGACATAACTCATTCCTTTAAATGTGTTTTTTTACCGCTGGTAGAATTGCAAGAACCGTGCCTGTCAATGCTCAGAGCAGATCGACAGAGGCTTACAAACAGCCGGATGGCGGATTCGAAACAAGAATTCCAAGCTTAATTAGCGAAAACGGAGGATTTTAAAAAAATATTTTTTTGTTGACCAGACGCTGCCAATGATGCAGTGCCTAACTAAAATAGAAGGAGTGAGCGGGGTGTTTTGAACCAGCGGGGAGGATTTGGCCGCCGTTCAAATCTTTAGGAAGAAGGATTTTCCGTTTTCCTGAGCTTCTCTCGCAGCGTCTTGCGATCGATACCGAGAATCTCTGCCGCACGGGTCTTGTTGCCGTCCACGCTTGCTAGGACGTTGCTGATGTATTCGGTCTCAACTTCCGCCAGAGTCCGCGTAAACCCGGTTGTCCGCAGGGCTGAGAAACGCATTAGAGACGGTAAGTCAGGAACCTCGATGAATTCCCCATCGGTCATTACAACCAGTCGCTGGATTACGTTCATGAGTTCTCTGACATTGCCGGGCCAGTTGTAACTGGTCAGACTCTGCAAAGCCTTTTCCGAAAAGCGGGGAGGTGGCTGCCCCAGTTCGGCGGCAAACTGACCTGCAAAGTGGCGGGCCAGTAACAAAATATCGTCACCCCTTTCTCTAAGCGGCGGTATAAATATGGTGATGACGTTCAGGCGGTAGAATAGATCTTCGCGGAAAAGTCCTTTCTTTACCAAGCCATGCAAGTCTTTGTTGGTCGCGGCCAGAATCCTCACGTCTACCTTCCGCGGTCGGTTTGAACCGACCATACAGACTTCCTTGTCTTGCAGCACCCGCAGCAGTTTGACCTGCATGGCCAGACTCATATCGCTGACTTCGTCGAGAAACACAGTGCCGCCGTCCGCGGCGTGAAAAAAACCCGCCCGCGACTCTGATGCCCCCGTAAACGCTCCCTTCACGTGTCCGAACAATTCGCTCTCCAGCAGTGACTCAGGGATGCCGCCGCAGTTTACCGGCACGAAAGGCGCCGAAGAACAAGCACCGCTGTAATGTATCGCCCTGGCGGCAAGCTCTTTGCCCGTGCCACTTTCACCAGTTATCAGCACGGTGGCCGAAGTGGACGCCGCCTTGCCTATGGCGACAAAGACCTTGCGCATCACTTCTGAGTTGCCGATAAAACCCCTGTGCACCGCAACCACCTGATCCAGAGCCCTCCGTCCCGACCTGCGAATCTTCAGTTTATCGAGCACCCTCTGAACTGCTGAAAGAAGCTCTTCATCGGTGAAAGGTTTGGGCAGAAACTCTTCGGCTCCGGTCTTGACCGCATTGACCGCTCCCTCGATGGACGGATAGCCTGTTATCATCATCACTTCGGTGTCTTTGAAGTTCTCGCGGACATGCCGCACCAGGTCTAGACCGCTAACCTTCGGCATCTTAAGGTCCGTGATGACCAGATCCAAGGTTGTGCCTTCCATGATTTCAAGTGCCGCGGCAACGCCCGGTGCAGTAAAGACGCGGTAGCCCGCCGCCGTGAGATTTCGTTGCAACACCTCCAGTGTTGTGGTGGAGTCATCCACAATTAGAATCCGATCCTTCTTTGGCGAAGATGACATACTAACCATTTTTCTCAGTATCCTGCGACTCGCCTATGGGCAGTTGAATTTCAAAACGAGTACCACAGCCCACTTTGCTCTCAACTTCAATTGAGCCGCCATGTGCGGTGACAATGCCGTGGACCACGGGCAGACCCAGACCCGTGCCTTGACCAACGTCTTTGGTCGTAAAGAAAGGAACAAATATTTTCTCAAGAACGTCCTTGCTCATCCCGGCGCCTGTGTCTTGCACGACCAGACGGACATTAGAGTCGCAGAATCGTGTGCTGATTGTGATCCGCCCCGCTCCGTACATCGACTGCAGGGCATTGACAACCAAATTGACCAGAACCTGATTCAACTGAGCAGGGTCGGCTGTGATCTCCGGCAGGTTTGGTGAAAGTTCTCGAACGAGTTCTATTCCCTCTTTGGCACAGCGAGCCTCAACGAAGTAGAGGCTGTCCTGCACTACTTCATTCAGATTCACCTTGGCTTTCACGGGCAGCCTTTGTCGGGCAAAGACCAAAAGCTTCTGTATAATCTCCCGTGCCTGCAAAGAGGCCGCTTCGATCTTTTCAATATCCTTTGCTGCCGAAGCTGGAACTCCAGAGCACCTTTTTGCCAGTTGGGCAAACCCGAGAATATTTCCCAGGGGCTCGTTCAACTCGTGTGCCACGCCCGCGGCAAGCATTCCAAGCGTGGCCAGCCGATCTGCATGCCTGATCTGAGCATGCAGCTTCAATTTATCTTTCTCCGCCTGTCTGCGCTCTATGATGATTGCTACCTGTCGCGCCACCTCGTCAATCAGGTTCCGCTCCTCCTTAAGAAAGGGACCCTCGTCAAGTTCGGGCTTCTGCTCTGCGTAGACAATCTCAATTACACCTTTTTGGCTGTCGCTGGCCACAATATCTGCCGTTTGTTTCTGAGGGCCCTCCCGAAACCCCGGCGTATCGTACGCCATGTTGTCGAGTGTAATTCGGGCGGACGCTATATCAGGGTATTGCCAAGCGGCGGGTAGCAGTTCGACAACGCTCTGCAGAACTTCATCAAGCGACATGCTTGGCTTTCCAGCAATCTGCGCAATGCCGTAAAGACAGGTCAACTCTTTAACGCGCTCCCGCAATGCCAGCTTCTCGTAGTAGGATAATTGGTCATTCGTCATTGGAGTCCCCGTTACCTCGGAAAACCGCAAAGCAAGAGGCTTTCTGTCAAGTTTTCCTTTTGTATGATTATACCGGACTTCACCGCTGCCCGTCAACTTTCCCGCTTTTAGCAGCATTATGAGCCAGCCAGTGGCCAGCACTTGGCTTAACGACAAGTCCAAAGACGTCACCACAGCAAACGCTCACGTGCCATCTTTGTGAGTAATCAGCAACGGATTTCCTAATTCACTTACCGTTCGGCTATTCGTGGAGATGATCCAAAATACGGTTTACTACCCTTCGAATTGCCCGTGTGTTTTCGCAGATCTCCCCGAGCGTTTGGAGGCTCTTTTCTTTTTCATCTGATTTTTCCTGTGGTGTCATTTTGAAATGATAACGCGGCAACGCGTAAACTTGCTGAAAAACTTGAATTCATGAAGGCAGAGCATTCAAGGTCTGTACAAAAACAGGGATTACAAGCAGCCCGGAGTCCCAAAAGGTGGGGTCTCGTATAAATCTGTAAGAATATTGCATCGGAAATGAAGAATCGTGACAGTTCACATAGATTATTGTACAATTGTAAGACTCGAACGGATAAAGTTATGCTTTCTTAGAGTGTAAATGAGGAATCGACGGTTCATATAATGAATCGTCGATTTGCAATAAGTTCATACCAATAGAGATGAAGGGAACTCGTACGAAGGGCTGGAGACCTAAAATGAAGATAAATGATATAGCATTTTTGTCGACTGTGCTTACAGTCGCTGCGGGTCTTGCAGTGGCTTCATTCGGTAATGACGCCGCAAAACATGGGGACAGGCAAGCTCAGGGAATCTCAGATATTCCGAAAGCACCCTGGCCCGAGTATGAGCAGGTGCGCGAAATAAAGTACCTCAGCAGCGGTGACAAGACGCTGCAGCCGGCGCTGTTTTACGCGCCCGATACTAATGAGCCTATGCCTCTGCTGGTTGGGCTTCACTCGTGGTCGGGCAATTATCGCCAGGGCTTGAGCAAGCCTTACGCGGATTGGTGCATCAAAAATGGCTGGGTCTTTATTCACCCGCATTTTCGAGGCGGCAACAATAAGCCCGAGGCCTGCGGCTCGGACCTGGTAGTCGCTGACATTCTTACTGCAGTAGAATATGCGAAACAAAATGCTAATGTCGACCCGAACAGGATATACCTGGCAGGCGGTTCCGGAGGTGGATATACGGCTTTGCTGGTGGCCGGGCGAGCGCCGGAGATTTGGGCGGGCGTATCGGCATGGCTTGCGATTACTGTGTTGGAAGACTGGTATTACGAATGCAAGCAGTTGGGCTGTGAAGAGCATGCCAGTGACATCGTCAAATCCTGCGGCGGACTGCCGGGACAAAGCCCCGAAATCGACGCCCAATACGTAAAGAGGTCTCCGGTCACACACCTGAAGAACGCCGTCAAGGTCCCCCTCGATATAAACGTAGGCATACACGATGGTCATGACAGCGGGGGAGTACCCATAAGCCACTCTTTCAAGGCTTTCAATGTCTTAGCCGATCCAAATGACAAGGTGAGCGACGAAGACATAAGATATTTTACCGACAAATCCGAAGTCCCCGCCCACCTGAAGCAGACGATTATCGACCCAGTATACGGCCAGAATAAAGCGCTTTTCAGAAGAGTCTCAGGCAATACAAGACTAACAATTTTCGATGGCGGCCACCGGCTTAACTTCAATGCCGCCCTGACATGGCTCTCAAAGCAGAAAAAGCAAACGCGCTCAAACGCCAAATAGGGTAGGGTCACTATCAGGTCAAGTGTTGGCTCTTTGGCAGCGCAATATGGGACCAGGAGTTCTCTGCCCCCAACGAGCCATCATGATCCCACAGCCCTGTGTAAATCAAAATTGGAAATAAAGGAACTGCTGGGTTGTGCCGGTCCTGAATACTATCGCCAGACTAAGGTCGTTCGACCCACGATTAGTTAAGTCCTTCGACAAGCTCAGGACAAGCAAGGTTATACAAATACTAAATGGAAATCCGATCTTAATTCTATGGGAGACATGATGAAAGAAGGTATTTTGAATAAAAAGAAAATGCTTACGCCTCTACTGTTTAGTTTCTTGCTTGTTAATAGTCTGATGGCCGAGAATAAGAATCCCCCGGCCAAGATTGATGAGGGATACGTGTGGAAATCAGAGATTCCGGAAGATTGTCCATTCGATCAGTCACCCACTCTGACAGGAATACGCTTTACCGGTCGTCACAGCGATTATATCTGCGGGGACACCTGGTATCCGTCGTGGGCATCTGACGGCAATCTGTACTCACCGTGGACCGACGGAAAGACCGACGGAGTAAAATGTAAATCTTGGTACGGAGAGGATGCCTGTACAGGCCACGCCGTGATGATCGGCGATGATCCACTCAAGTTAGTCATCAAGAATACCTCTCCTCCCAAAACGGCCAAGGCAAAGCCTTACGATGGACGATATCCATGTGGTTCACTGGTTCATAACGGTATCTGGTACTATGGTACTTACTGTCTTGGCCCAAACCCATTTTACATGCACAAGGGATTCAAGTGGAACTGGCCAAATCTGGGGCCGATGCCGGGATTCCAGATTTCACGAGATTTTGGAAAAATGTGGACGCCTTCGCCCCTGACGCCGGATAAGCCTTTGTTTCCCGAACCCAGGAAGTTCCTCGGCCCAGTCAAGATGGGTGCGCCACACTTTGTTGATTTTGGCAAAAACATGCAGCACTCGCCAGACGGAAAGGCGTATATGTTAGGCATGGGAGCCGTTGAGGACGACTCCAAGCCGCGACCATGTCTGAAAGTGAAACTGCCCGGAGAGCCGTTTAGCACGCAGCCATGCACGGAGGACTTCGCGCATGCCAACCTCAGTTGGATTTCTGCCGACCAGATTTATCTTGCCCGTGTAACACCCTCGCCGGAAACGATTAACGACATCAAAGCATGGGAGTTCTTTGCCGGCCATGACAAGAACACGAAGCCGCTGTGGACGAATGATTTTCAAAAAATTAAACCGCTTATCGAGTGGAATAATAACATGGGATGTGTCACCGCAACATATGTCCCCGCGCTCAGGAAGTATCTGATGTGTGTCACCGACGGCTGGCCGACTGTAGCGAAGATGAACTCTTATATTCTCGAGGCCGACACGCTGACCGGTCCATGGCGCATTGTGACCTATATGAAGGACTTTGGTGAGCAGGGCTATTTTCTGAACTTTCCCAGCAAGTTCATCAGCAGTGACGGCCGCACGCTATGGCTGTGCTATTCTGCAAACTTCAGCCCCGGCTGGAATGGCATAAAGCTTGACTTTAACCCACCCGGCGGCCGGTATGGATTGTGTCTGCATGAGGTCAGACTGCTGGGAGCAGAGAGTCCAGCGAAACCTGCGGCAGGTGTTAAGTAAGACGAAACTTCACAAATTAGAAAAGAAGTATTGTATGGAGAACGCAAAAAGAAGTGTGATTATATATATTGCCTCGTTGTTATGCGCCCGAAGTGTGTTTGCGGATTGAAATACTCGTGACCGGTCATACTATTTCAAATGACGCCCAAAAAGAACCTTGACTATTCGGATAAGGACTTTCCAGGATTCTATTAGAAAAGAGGCTAAGCGGCATAGATGAGCAAAGATCTGCAAAGGTTAAAGTGGAAATCCCATCTCATTCTATAGTAGACATTATGAAAGAGAGTTTTGAATAAGATGAAAATTCTACAGGCAGCTTTTGTTATGGTCTTTGCTTCCGCTACACTTTGTCAGCCGCCCTTGTTTTCGGTGGTCGAGAAGAAAGAACCTGTAATCATCGGTCACGAGAAGGTGGGCGGGGCCAGCGTCGCCAGCAGCCGCTACATAGCCGCGACCTTCGACCGGCCCCGTAATTACAATCCCGAAGCGTGGCCCGCCTATCATATCAGAGTCCT
>DATKZT010000112.1:0-117121 GCA_035527845.1 Sedimentisphaerales bacterium
TGATGCGCCAGGGACTCGGTCTGTCGAATGCCGAAATGCACAAGGTCTTTGCCCGCTGGAATCGCGGCAAGCTGGATTCATACCTGATCGAGATCACCCGCGATATCCTCGCCCACAGGGACGAGGACGGCAACGAGGTGATTGACCTCATTCTGGATACGGCCGGTCAGAAGGGCACCGGCAAGTGGACCGTTGTGGCGGCCCTGGACGCGGGCCAGCCCCTGACGCTGATCGGTGAGGCCGTTTTTGCGCGCTGTCTTTCGGCATTGAAGGAAGAACGTGTGCTGGCATCCGGGAAGCTCAAAGGACCGAGCGGCAGCGTCAAGGCCGCGGGGAAGCTTCAGATGGTCAGGGATCTCGAACAGGCGCTGTACGCGTCGAAGATCGTCTCGTACGCCCAGGGCTACCAGCTTATGCGCGCGGCGGCGTCAGAGTATGGGTGGAAGCTTAACTATGGTGGCGTGGCCCTGATGTGGCGCGGCGGCTGCATCATCCGGTCGGTGTTTCTGGGCAAGATAAAGAAGGCGTTCGACAAAAACCCGAAGCTTGATAATCTGCTGCTGGACCCGTTTTTCAAGCGGGCCGTCCAGAAATGCCAGACCTCCTGGCGGCGGGTCGTCACCACCGCGGTCAAACTGGGCATCCCCGTTCCCGCCATGAGCGCCGCTCTGGCTTACTACGACGGGTATCGCCACGAACGTCTGCCGCAGAACCTGTTGCAGGCCCAGCGGGATTACTTCGGCGCGCACACATACGAGCGTGTGGACAAGCCGCGAGGTGAGTTTTTCCATACGAACTGGACCGGCCGAGGCGGCACAACTCCCGCTTCAACATACAGTGTTTGAGATAGTTAATACCAATTGGAATTAGTTCTTGCGCTATGGTCAACCACAGGCCGGGCCGTTAGCGACCCGCAAATAGGAGTTACGTCCCGAATTACGATTGCAGTGAGCGCATTTATTAAATCAAATTGGTATAATACCGTGGAACTTCCGGTCTATGGCACTGCCCCAGTCGTGGAGTGACAAGTGCGACAGCCGGAATTCTAATAATCGAGTCTGTTATATTCGTCCTGGATTTGGTCGAGGTTTAGGTTGTGGATGTTGCCGCGGTGGATGATGAGCCGGTAGCGGAGGGTGAGTGGTTTATCGCGGGAGAGGGCGACGGGCTCTCGGCCGGGCCAAACGGGGTTCTGCATGGCCCGCTTTCGGCGGAGTATCCAAAGGTGGGGATAGCCGGGATTGGATTGGTGGGACAGAATTGCCAGGCCGGTCGGCTTGCCGTCGCCGTCGAAATCGCCTGAGAAATCCATCCATGGCGCGGCCGGCAGCGGAGTCAGATTGGGTTCAACCGGACCTGCGGGGCCGACAAACTCCATACCATCCGGCAGTCTTATCCTTGCTGAAAAGCCCCCATATTCCTTCTTATTGTCCGCACCGCCGATGCGAACGCCGTCCTCGAGGGCCAGCAGGCTAATCTCGAAATCAATTTTGCGAATGTCACCTTGTGCCGGGTGAACCGTAATAGTGGTCGTCTCATCGATGAACGGCTTTTGCTCGCCGCTCGCGTCGGTCCAGAGCGGGGACTTCCAGAAGACCCGCACCCGCAGAGAACGAGATTCACAGTTGTCTGCGAGTATCCGGGCCTCACAAACGTCCCACTGAATGTTGATTAGGGACCAGCTATCTCCGACGCGCTTGTCGCCGATATATACCTGATGCCACGCCCAGAAGATGCCTCGGTGATGAGGGTGGTCTTCGGGAAAGTCCTCGGTTAGGATTTGGCCGTCGAGGCCGTAAAGCGGATGCACATAATTGGCCCGTGTGTATTTGCCGTCAAGGGACCTGGGCCCGCGCTGATAGAAAAGCACCTTCTGGCCGCCTTCGGCAAAGAGAATGCCATTGGCGCTTTCGAGGACTTCGATTCGGCCGCAGGGCGGTACGTCCGGCCGGCCGCTGACAGAATTGCAGCCAAGCACTGAAATAATGACACATAACAACAATATGGCGATGGCAAAGGCGGCTCTTGACTCTTTCATCCCTTTTTCTCCGATATATCACACAAAATGCGGTGTCACGGCCTGCAAATTATAACGCCATTTGCTGAGGGTGCAAAACCCGTTTTTGACCGCTGACCTAAAGCCACAGCTGCGGGCCGAATGCATTTTTGTGGCGAGCCGGCGGCGGCCGCAAGGCTTCGCTGACGATTTTGCCAAAAAATTGCCTGATGATTGCATCCGCCGATACAATCTGGTACTTTAACGGCAGGAAAGCCGACCGGCTCCGTTTGGTCCGGCCCAATCAGTTACTTCTGAATTAGAACAGGGAGAAGGATGGCATGTTCAAAATCTTATGGCTCAGCGCCGCGGGGATCCTTGCGATAGCGTGGATAATCTACGGTGTGTGGCGACTCATAGAGAACTACAGGGAAAAGAGAAGACCGAAACCAACGACGAAACACCTCAGCGAAGTCAAGAAGTCGTTGGACGACTACAGCAAGAAGCTCGCAGATTTTAAGAAACCGACCTACAAACAAGACGACAAGAAACCCGGCAAATAGACGAGAATATGCGTCCATCATGAGGTATAGAAATGGCTGCTGAATTCATATCGGAAGATTTCCTGCTGCAAAACGAAATTGCCAAGATACTTTACCACGAACACTCGGAGAAGATGCCCATCTACGATTATCACTGTCACCTGCCGGCCGATAAAATCGCCGCCGACCACAGATTCGACAATCTTGCACAAATATGGCTTTACGGCGACCACTACAAGTGGCGGGCGATGCGTGCCAACGGCGTAAACGAACGCTATTGCACCGGTGACGCGCGCGATTACGAGAAGTTCGAAAAGTGGGCACAGACTGTCCCTCACACGATCTGCAATCCGCTTTATCACTGGACCCACATGGAGCTGAAGGACCCGTTCGGCATAAAAAACAAGCTGCTCAATCCCGAGACGGCAAAGGAAATCTACGAGGCATGCAGCGAAATGCTCAGAACGCCGCAGTTCAGCGTGCGCAACATCCTTCGCAAAATGAACGTCAAGCTGATTTGCACCACAGAGGGGCCGCTCGATTCTTTGGAGCACCACCGCAAGATAAAAGAAGATAATTTCGAGATAAAAGTTTATGGTGCGCTTCGCCCCGACAAGGGCCTGGCCGTCGAGGACCTCTCCACACTGAACGCCTGGATTGACAAGCTCGAGGGCGTCTGTGACACGGAGATAAGGAGCTTCAGCTCATACATTGCGGCGCTGCGGGAGCGGCACCACTTTTTCCACGAAAGCGGCTGCCGGCTCTCTGACTACGGTCTGGAAACCGCTTACGCGGAAGACTACAAGGAACGCGAAATCAAAAGTATCTTCAATAAAATAAGGTCCGGCAAGCAGCTCGACCAGACTGAGCAGCTCAAGTTCAAATCCGCGATGATGTTCGAGTTCACCCTGATGGACTATGAATGCGGATGGGTCATGCAGCTTCATCTCGGCGCGCTGAGGAACGTCAATACTCGAATGCAAAGGACACTCGGGCCCGACTGCGGATTCGATTCGATCGGCGATTTCGAGGTAGCGCGGCCGCTGGCCAAGTTCCTCGACCGGCTCGACAAAAACAACCAACTGCCAAAGACCATTCTGTATAACCTCAATCCGAGAGATAATGCCCTTATGGCAACAATGATTGGCAATTTTCAGGACGGCTCTGCGGTCGGCAAGATACAGTGGGGCTCGGCGTGGTGGTTCCTCGATCAGAAAGACGGCATGGAAGAGCAGATGCGGACGCTTTCGAATATGGGACTGCTGAGCCGGTTTGTCGGCATGCTTACGGACTCACGCAGCTTCCTGTCTTATCCGAGGCACGAGTATTTCCGGCGGATACTGTGTAACATGCTGGGCGCCGACGTCGAAGCGGGACTGATACCGGCGGATATGGAGCTGCTCGGAAAAATGGTCGAGGACGTCTGCTTCAACAATGCTAAAAACTATTTCCCCATGGAGCTCGACTAACGCTCACTGCCTTGCAGGTCCGCCACGTCCACAAAGACATCACCGACAACAAGGCACCGAACGCTCTCGACGTTGAGTTGCGGCGTCATAATTGTCGCGTTTTTTCCGTCAGGCCGCCAATCAGTGATTAAGCCGACCGCCAGATCACGCCCCCTGCCGTCACTCAGAGCGACAAGATGGTGAATAACACTGCTCGGATTGAACTGGCGCCGCGGCTGAACGGCTACCGTCGCCAAATCAATATCGTAAAGACCGGAACCCCGAAAATATCTCCTGAAGCGCTCGAGACGATAGTCTCGTCTGTGCTCCGGTGACTTTACCGGCATATCAGGGGGACACTCAATCACATCGAGCCTAAGTTCAGAAGGGTTCAGGCCCGAAAGCACCGGGCCCAGCTCGTCGCTTCGCTGCACTGCAATAATCTGTTCGGGTTGAAGGACTCGTTGCAGCGTCCACCACAACGCGGCAGCGGCGGGCCCCCGCACCAGACCGGGCGTATCAATAAGAACCAGGGGCGCGGCATCAGACGCCTGCCGAACACACTGCACAACAGCAGCCGTCAACTGCAGCAGATGGCCGAGAGGCGTGACGTCGCCCACGAAGCTAATACCTGCGGGGCCGAGCTCCTCCAAATCAGTTTCGGCATTGGCGACAACAGCCCAACCTACGGTCGTGGGCGGGCCCAGATGAGACTGACCTATGTCCGCATCGACAATGGCAACCGGCTGCCTCGAAGCGATGCGCCTCGCCATCGCGCCGATCAGCGTGGTCTTGCCGGTGTCGGAGGCGCCGAGGACCAGACACACACCTTCTGCTGTGAACCCCTCGTTCAACAGCCGCTCCGCGATCCTATCCGCCCAATCCGGTGACATCGAAATACCCGTCCCCCGTCAGTCGCGGCAATAACCTACAGTGACCATGTAGATGGGTTCAAACTTCTTTGGCAATGACAGGACTCCTCCAACGGAAGCGTCATCGAAAGCGCCAACGGCCACCGAGCCCAGTCCGAGAGCTTCGGCCTGAAGGTGAACGTTTTGTGCGGCATGGCCTGCCTCCATAAAGACATAACGAATGCCCCGTTTGCCGTATCGGCCGGTCGTTCTGCTGAACTGGGCCGCAAAAACCAGCGTCAGGGGCGCAGCCTCAATGAACTTCTGCCCCCAGGCGGCAGAAGCAAGCGCCGGCCGCAGGTCCTGCTCGGTGAGCTTCTCAAGGGTGTGCCTATCCGACAAATAACGAAACAAACCGTCCGCGGTAAGGACGAAAAGTTCCAGTGGATAGGTGGCTCCCGCCGAGGGTGCTGTTCGATAGCCGCCGCGGGCGCTGTGACCCTGTGCCGCCCATACCAACTGCCCGATCTGCTCAATGGTCAGCGCCTGCGCGGTGAAGTCGCGCCGCGACCGCCGCACAGCCATCACCTGCTCCAAAGGCAGCGAGCCTTTCATGTCCGGCTCAGGAAGAACTGTTACCGTAGCCATTGTCAATACCCCATATCATCTGGACCACCCCTATGATACCCATGGGCAGCCGGCAAGTCCAGAGACTCAAATCTGAGGCGCCCGAGGTAAGTTCAAACTTGAAGATTCACCAAGCCGGGCAGAGTATCTCCATCCTGAGACCCCTGCTGTCGCGCTGGGGGCCGGGCGGCAGGGTTCTGGCCTTGCCCCTGACCGCCTGGGCCGCGGTCCAGGCAGCGACAAGTGCATCCAGGGCATCATCCATGCCATAACCGTCTGGAGCGGCGTCGGCTAAAACGTCTCCTACATTGGTGAAGGCTCTGTCAAGTAAGTGATAACGATGAGCCTGTCCGGGGACGGTCTTTTTGTTCTGGAGAAGTGACACGCCGCCGTTGAGGGCGTAAAACGAAATCTCAGGGTGAATTTCACGCACGCGGTTCTGAAGCGCGGGCGTCATCAAGTCATCCACCTCGCGGATTTTTTCCAGCAGGGCGAAGCTCTGCCTGCTCAGCTTTTTGCCGGAATGCTCAAGTGAAATTGCGCAGGCCGTCTCATAATCATCTGCCAACAGGCACGGCCTGACCGGAGCCGGAAACACGCTGCTCGCGCGGGGACCACGGAGAAGCCTGCGAGCTTCGATGTCGCACGCACGGGCCGCTTCACCGTCACTAAGGCCTATTGGAATATCCACGCAGAGCAGTTCGCAATTTCCTGTCTCGGCGAGAACTTCGGCAAAGGTACACGATACGAAAAGGCTTTTCATCGCGAGAAAAGGACCAGCATGCGGCCCGCCGCTCTTGTTGACTGCGCGGGCAACGGCAACACACCAGCCTCCCCTGCATCCATCTACGCCCGCAACTTGAAATGATTTTGGTCTTGACATCGTTTAGTTTCTGGCACCAGCTTATGATAGAATTTTGCTCTGTTGAAAAGCCTCAGTGCCATTGTGAGCGCAGCGAAGAATCCCGCCGTTTTCGAGCGATAAAGAGATTCTTCACTTCGCTTTGCTCCGTTCAGAATGACATTTATCGGGGGTTACAACAGAGCAATAGAATTTCTAAAATCTCAGCTATTGTTTCGTCACGATTCTGTGGGGTCAAATCAAACAGCCTGATGTCGGGATAATTCTTCACTTCGGAGACGAATCCGCCGCCTTTCTGTGCGACCGTGGCCAGCACCGAACGGTCGGAACGAAAGAGCCTCCGGACGGCGTCAACAAACTTCTCGGAGAAACACTCCATTTTGCCAATCTCGTCGATAACAAAGAGCTGCACATCGGTTCGGTCCGGGTCCAGCACTGGCACCACATCTTTTTCGAAGCCCGCAATGCCCACGCCATACTTGCCGACCTTTGCGGGACTCTTGATATCGGTGTGGGCAAGTATTCCGCTTTCTCCGTCGAGGCGCACCCAGCGAAAGCCTTTGCGCACACCGTGCGTGCGAATTTCCTCGGTGTAAAAGCCCGCGACCTTAATCCGGTCCAGGCCGGCAATGAGCTTCATTACGGCGGTTGTCTTGCCGCAGCCGGGCAGGCCGGTCAGCAGTATTCTCGCGGGTCTTGATTCCATATCGTTGATGCCCTGTGAATCCGGTGCTCAACGTTTCCTCTTTGCGGCAATCCAGCTCTTTATTCTGGCGGCCGGCAGGGTATTCAGGACGTCGGCCTTCGTGGCCCAGCCGCGGGCGGCGGTCGCCACGCCAAAGCCCATCAAGCCGAGACTCTCAATGCTGTGAGCATCTGTGCCCAGGACAAGTTTTACGCCTGCCTCGACGGCCATTTTGCAGTGGATGTCCTTGAGATCCAAACGCCAGGGGTTCGCATTTACCTCCAGAGCAGTGTGTGTTTGGGCGGCATGTTCAATTACAGCGGCCATATCGATATCCATTGCCTCGCGCTGGCCGATAAGCCTGCCCGTCGGATGGCCGATGCAGCTAACGTAAGGGTTGTCCATCGCCTTGAGCGTTCGCTTTGTGACCTTTTCGCGCGGGCTGCCGAGCCCTGAGTGAATGGAAGCAATCACAAAATCGAGTTCCGCAAGGAGCCTGTCATCGAAGTCGAGAGAGCCGTCGCCAAGAATATCGACCTCGCTTCCCGCCAGGATTGTTATGCCTTTGAGTTTTTGGTTGAGCTTTCGGATTTGCTCAATTTGTGCAGCCAGGCGTTTCGCCGACAGGCCGTTTGCAATGCCCGACGATTGAGAGTGGTCTGTGATGCAGATATATTTATAACCCATATCCTTTGCGGCCTGAGCCAGTTCGGAGATATCACAATTGCCGTCGGAGGCGTTGGTATGAACGTGCATGTCGCCCTTTATATCTTTCGGCTGGATCAGCTCAGGCAGCGAGTGGCTCCTTGCGGCATCAACCTCGCCACGGTCTTCCCTGAGCACCGGCTCGATATAGTCAAGACCGAGCTTCTGATAGATACCTTCTTCAACGAGCCCCGCAACTATCTTGTCTCCTTTTAAAAGGCCATACTCATTCAATTTAAGTTTTGCCTTTACGGCGATTTCCCTAAGACGGACGTTGTGCTGCTTCGACCCTGTGAAATACTGTGCCGCGGCGCCGAAGCTCTCCTGCGGCACGACGCGAACGTCAACGTGCACGGGCACAGTTTCAGTCTCGATAATCGCCGAGCCTTTTGTCGGTCCGGAAGCAAGGACCTGCTGCACGAACGAAGCGGAGGTAAAGGCCTCTACTATTTGCTTACCCTCGCCGGCGGTGACAAGTATATCGACGTCACCGATTGTCTCGGCGCGCCGGCGGAGAGAGCCGGCAGGCTGAATCCTCTCGATGCCGGTCTGTGTCTGCAGGAAATCTATGACCAACTGTGCCGCCGCCAGGGCCTGGTCGAGTCGAATCCGCCCGGTCGATTTATCCCTAAACTCTATACCTCTGGCAATGGCCGCGGCCTTCTTGTCACCGAAGCCCGGCAATTGGGCAACCGAGCCGTCTTCAATCGCGCGCTTCAACTCGGCAACGGTTTTTATTTTGAGGTTTTCGTAAACAGCCTTTACGCCCTTCGGCCCCACGCCAGGTATGGTGAGCAGCTCCAGTAATGTCGATGGGATTTTCTTCAGCAGCTCCTGGTGAGCGGTTATCGTTCCGGTCTTTACGAATTCGTCGATCTTGGCCAGACTTGATTTGCCTATGCCCGGCGTCTGCGCCAGACGACCATTTGCCAGCAGCTCTGCGACATCGGTCGGCATCTCAGAAATCAAACGAGCGACCCTGCGGTAAGTGTTGACGCGGAAACGGTCCTCGCCGAGGATTTCCATAATATCGGCCATCTGCTCGAAAAGCTCACTTAGAACCGCGTTCTTCATGGGCGCGATTATATCTGGACAACGGCAAATTAAAAGTGATAATTCCATAGTGGTCCGTAACGCCTGAAATGGCGCGTGTCATTCTGAACGGAGCGCAGCGAAGTGCAGAGTCTGAAGCACACGGAAAGTCCGCTCTCTATTTGGCGGCCAGATGCTTCGCCTGCGGCTCAGCATGACAAACCGTGGAAGTCAGATGCGACAGAAAGTGCTGCTGCCGATATGAAAGAAACTTCGGATCAGGCCAGAGAGTATTCGCGGCTCCAGGTTAGACTCACAATCCTGGGGCTGGGCCTGAGCGCGGTCTTTCTCGTTGTCGTGCTGCTGTCAGGGGCATCATTGCGATTGAAGGAGCTGGTCTCAACATGGACGGGGAATTTTTATTTGCAGGTCGGGCTTTATTTGGTGGTCTTTGCGGCTGTCGGCTACCTGTTATCTCTGGGGCTTGACTTCTACGGCGGTTATCTGCTGGAGCACAGGTTCAGCCTTTCCAACCAGACGGTGCTCGGCTGGGCAAGAAGGAGCATCAAAAAGGCACTGCTTTCTTTAGGCCTGCTGTTGATTGCGGCAGAGGCGCTCTACTTTTTCCTGAAACATTTCCCGCGACACTGGTGGCTGCTCGCAACGGCCGCGTGGGTGGTTTTCACCATAGTACTCGGCCGCATCGCACCGACTCTGATAATACCTTTGTTTTACAAGTGCACACCATTGGACAAACCGGAGCTTAAGGAAAAATTGTTCGCATTGGGCGGAAGGTGTGGCGTCGGCATAAGAGCGGTCTTTGAAATTAAGCTCAGTGCTGAAACCAAAAAGGCCAACGCGGCCGTCGCAGGGCTGGGAAAAGGCCGACGGATTCTGCTCAGCGACACCATGCTCAGCAACTACACGGACGACGAGATTGAGGCGGTATTCGCCCACGAGCTGGGCCATGTGCGTCTGCGCCACATCTGGAAGATACTCGCATTCGGGGCGGCAGCCTCTCTCGTCAGCTTCTATCTGACTTTCCTGTTGTTCCGGGCGGGAACCAGGGTCTTTGCCTTCGACGGCGTTCACGACATCGCCGCCTTTCCACTGCTCGCTTTGATTCTGATGGTCGTGGGTCTGACACTGATGCCGGCACAACTGGCACACCTGCGCCGCCTGGAAAAAAGCGCCGACCTCTTTGCACTGGAGCATACGAAGAAACCCGAAATCTTCGCTTCCGCCATTAACAAACTGGCCCGTCAAAACCTCATCGACCCCTCGCCGAGCAGACTGGAGGAAGTCCTGCTTCGCGACCACCCGCCCATCTCGAAAAGACTAAGGTATATCTACAGCGACAAACACGCCACGCCCGACCAACAGACAGACCGAACGGTTGTCTGAAGGTAATGATCGCTCTTAACGCAGTATGTGTATGTTGCCGAGCCGAACACGCTTAAGGCCTGCGGCTTCGGCGGCAGCAAGACAGCTCTGGGCGTGTTTCCGGGAAGTACGCGGCAAATCGGTCATAAGAAAGTCGCCGTGAAAACCAAGAAGAGCGTATGGTATGTTCGGATCCAGGTCCGCGATAAAAGAGGCTATTGCACTGACTTCCTTAGCGTCGATATAACCCGGCACGAGCAGAGTGCTCGCGACAAGCGGCGGCGGCTCGGGACGCTGGGGTATTCGCTTTGCCGCAGCAGCAAAGTTTTCAAGGGTCCGGCGATTGTCAACACCGCAAAGCGCAAGATGGATATTGCGATTCATCGCCTTCAAATCGAACTTGACACATCCGCCGCTCTCCAGAGACAGATCCATTATTTTATTGAGAAGCTTCGGGCTCATGGAGCCGTTCGTCTCCCAGCAGATTCGCAATATCCGCTGTCGGCTCTGCCTGCGCGCCAACCGCGATGCGGCCAGCGCGTGCGGCAGTTGACACGTGGGGTCGCCTCCAAAAAAGCAGATGCAGGAGGTGTTCGCGGTTACGCTTTCTGCGAGCTGCTGTGCCGTCCGCGCCGCATCCTTTGTCGAACGCTCGCGGTAATGCCAGTTCTGACAGAACATACAATTGAAGGTGCAGGCCTCGTAAAACACGGCAAGGCTCACATAGCCGTGTTCGGCTCTTGGAGCGTGTGACCACCGAGGGTGGCCCGCGGCGCTGCCGCCTGCGCAGACCCAGTCAGCGACACAGTTTGTCGGAAGGGGGTCATAATACCACGAGACCGCCGCTTCCTGCGCCGTGCCCCCGCGGAGGCAACCGCCTTCGTTTCGCCTGACCCCACAGTAGCCTCGGCTTGCGGCCGGTATTCGACACTCGTTTTGGCAGAGCGCACATTGAACGCCGTCCACATTCCGAGGGGGCAAGGCAGGCAGGCCGAATTCCTCGCGGCTTCGCGCGTGAGTTTTTCTTAAGAACGCAAGAGAATCATCATCGGCCTCACGAAGACAATCAACACAAATCGACAGCACGTCGGCTATTTCTTCAGAGACCCTGCCGCATTTAGTGCAGGCGGCCATAAGCATCCACGCAACAAAGGGTGATTGGATTTCTCTCAGCCGTTCAGCTTCCTTCTGAGCACGGTCAAATTCACGACGTCCTCTCTATTGTACTCCAACAGAAGTGCGAGCGCCTTGTTATTTCCGTAGTACTGATACTCATACCAGAGCCTGACGGCCATTCTGCCGTCTATGCCCTGTGTCTTTCTTGCTATTGCCAGTTTCTCTTCGACCACCTTAAGCCCGCCGTAGAGATTTTGCCGCCAGCAGTCGTACATCAGGTCTTTGTGGGTGATATATTCCGTGAGGTCGATGCCTAATTTCGTCTTTATGAAGGGCAAGTCGAAACGCGCCCCATTGTATGTGTAGAGAATTTCCGCCTTTTTTACTGCCGCAATTACCCGCCCTGCGGTTATCCGCTCGCCGACCAACTGAATGATTTTGCACTGGCGGCCGTACTCAAGGCAGACCCCGACCACGGTCAGGTCGGCATAGTATCGGCTTAAACCTGTGGTTTCTATATCAAGATAGGCACGGCATATCATCTCGCCCCCTCACGGCAGGGATGGTCATACTGCAGAACCGGGCCCGCCGCCGTAACATCGGCGTAACTTGAAAGGTGCATGGACTAAGCGCAGCCGAGCCAGCACCTTCTGTATGTCTTGCCGCAACCGAAGCCACGGCAAGTAAATCACGCCAGCGACTGTGCATTGGCGACCATCTTCTCAAAAACAAGCCGCTGTTCCAGCAGAGCCTTGACACGGTCCTCGGGTTCAGTGCGGGCCTCGAGCAGTATCCAGCCTTTGTAGTCCATCTTCACGAACAGGCTCATCAACTGCTGATACGGATAGTCACCAATATTCAGCTCACGCACGTGCACGGTCTCGCCGAAGCGGTCCTTGACAAGGTTGAAGTTGTACTCGAGTCCCTCACCTTCAAGGTCCTGCTCATTACAGTTCCAGCAAACACCAACGTTGGGATGTGTGGCCACATCGAAAATCCGCTTCATAATGGGCAGCTCGGAGGTCTTTCTGCCGTGCACCTCGACGCGAATCTCCTGTCCATAGTCGGCGGCATACTTTCCCAATTCATTCAGGCTCCTGCCAATCTGCTCGATGGTCTTTTCTACCGGCACATCATCAGGCAGGTTGTTCGGCTTGACCTTGACCCCGCCGCCGCCTACATCGTGCGAAAGCACTACATACTGCTTCGCCTCGTCGATATTGGCGCGCAGCTTTTGCGGATCAGGACTGTGGAATTCGAAATTGGTTCCCAGCCCCACCAGCGTCACCGGACTATCGGCAAAACGCTTCTTCACCTGCCGCCGCTGCTGGGCACTCAAGTTCGATTCGACGCCGTGGGCGTGCTGCGTGCGCAGCTCGACGCCGAGCACCCCGGTCGTTTCGCAATTCTTGATAAGGGTCGGCAGGTCCCAATCCTTTCCCCAGAGATACGTCACCAGGCCGAAACGCATTTTCGAGCCGCGTCTGCCACAGCAAAACGTTTGTCTCTCGCCGCAGGAGGTCAGGCCGGCGGCAGTAAGCAATCCGGCGGCAGCACCGGCCGACTGCGTGAGGAACCGCCGTCTGGAATAATTAGTCATATCCAAAATCCCTTCCAACACTTAGAGCCTATCCGAATTAGCCGTGTACACCAGAGAGTCGTTGTCATCTCTGAGCGCGGCGAAGAATCTCAAGCCCCCAGATGGGCTCTTTTCCCATTCGCCGGCCAGATGTTTCGCTTCGCTCAACATGACAATTCCTTATAGGCTATCAGGATAGACTCTGATTCTCGGCTGTTCAATCCTTACACGTGCTCCGGAACAACATAGGGCTTGCGGTAGCCGTGAACCTCTACAACCTTTCCGTTTCTGACTTGGGGGAAACCGGCGAGCATCTTATTGGCATCCTTGTCGCCTACGAATTTCTCTTTCGCACCGTCGAACGTAAGGTCACGTCCGAGCCGGTAAGAGATATTGGCCATGTGGCACAGCGCCGCAGAGAGATGTCCTCCCTCGATATCGGCGTTGAGGTCTTCCGGTTTACCCGAACGCACGGCATTGGTAAAGTTCTCGAAATGGCCTGCTCCGCCGGAGCCTGTCAGGTCCGAGGGGTCGGCGCTGGCGTCGGCGGTAGTGGAACTGGGGCCGGGCTCGTTCTTTCTGCCGAAGAAAGTCTCCCATGTATCGCCGCTGCTGTTAAGGTACATCCAGCCCTCGGTCCCGTAGAAAAGATTGCCGATTCTGACACCGCTCTCGTCGTTGGTATTAAGGCCGCGGACCTCGAACTGCAGAATCTTGCCATCAGGATATTCGAAAGCCGCAATCTGCGTATTGGCCGTTTCCTGTGAGGCATCAAATGCGAAGAAGCCTCCGAAAGCCCTGATTTTACGCGGATGCTCGTCCTTATTAATGCCCCATCGGGCAACGTCCATCTGGTGAACGCCCTGGTTGCCGATGTCACCGTTGCCATAGTCCCAGTGCCAGTGCCAGTTGTATTGAAAGCGGTTGCGGTTGAACGGACGCTTCGGCGCCGGTCCGAGGAACATATCGTAGTGGACCTTCTTGAGGTAATCGGCGTGCCATTGGTACTCAGGGGCAAGCGGTTCTCCGCCCACGGTCAGACTGTACTGCTCACCTTGGGGGACCGGACCATCAGGGTACCTGCCGATATTGTTACGCCCCTTATAGCAAAGGCCCTTGACCATATAGATGTCGCCGAGCTTGCCCTCGTGCAGCAGTTTCATGGCCTGGCGCACGTTCCTGCTGGAGCGGCTCTGGAAACCTACCTCGACAATGCGGTTGTACTTCCGGACGGCCTCGATCATCCTGCGGCCTTCCCAGATAGTGTGCGAGCAGGGCTTTTCCACGTAAACATGCTTGCCCGCCTGCAGCGCCCATATAGTGACAAGGGCATGCCAGTGGTTCGGCGTTGCCGTGGCGATGGCGTCGATATCCTTGTCCTCGAAGACCCGCCGCAGGTCATATTCGGTGGACGGCGCCACACCCTGATTCGCCTCGACGTCCCTTATGCCCTGTGCGAAAAGATTTTCATCAATATCGCAGATGGTTTTCACACGCACGTTGGGAATCTTGGCAAAATTCTTCGCCAGGCCGTTGCCGCGGCCTCTGATGCCGATAATCGCCATATTCAGGCGTTCATTGGCTCCAAATACGCGACTATTGGCGGCAGGGACAACCTGCGGGCCGGCGCAGGAGGCCAGTGTAGTTGCGGCCAGTGCACCAACAGCCGTCTGGGTGCTGCGGGAAAGAAACTCACGACGGGAAATTTCTGGTGGATTTGAAGACATCTGCTTTTCTCCTTAAAATTTTACTGCGTCTAAACGGCCTCTCGCCCCTGACCGGAGCAAGAAGGGCGTTGGTTCATATTGACCTTCGAACACGAGTCGGCCCCTATGTTAATGGTTCTGCGCCGTCTGTCAAAGGCTATTTTTCCCGGGCAGCAACGACCCGTTCATCTCCGGCAAGGCCGGCACGTGCAAGAATAATGTTCGAATAGGGGTTGAGCTTGTCGCTCAAACAGCTAAAATAGCACGCGACCTGTTACCGGGTTCTGATTGCAGAGAAGATCTTCTCGATCTGTTCCTTAAGGCATTAGGCAGACAAACCAGTGCAGGAAGAACGAACCAGAAGGCAGTTCCTGAAGGCCGCAGGGGCGGGGGCGGCTGCTGCACTGGCCTCGGCCGGCCGCGGTTATGGCGCAGACAAACTCTCCGCTGATAATCGAGCCGAAGGGGGCAAAAACCCTCAGCCCAGAGCTTTCCAGCTCGGTCTGGCCTCCTACACACTCAGAAAATTTTCGCTTGAGAAAACACTGGCGATAACCCAACGGCTGGGCTTGAGGTACATCTGTCTCAAGAGCGTTCACCTGCCGCTCGACAGCAGCGACGAGCAGATAGATGAAACGGCGAGCAAAGTAAAGCAGGCACAACTGCATCTCTACGGCGCAGGGGTCATCTATATGAAAAACGAGGGCGAGGTGAATCGCGCCTTCGATTATGCGAAGCGTGGGGGGATGACTACAATCATAGGCGTGCCAAATCCGGAGCTGCTGACGCTGGTTGACAAAAAAGTCCGTGAGTACGACATTAAGGTAGCCATCCATAATCACGGGCCGGGCGACAAGCTATATCCGACGCCGGGCGTCGCCTACGGAAAGATACAACAGCTCGACAATCGAATCGGCCTCTGTATCGATATCGGACACACCCAGCGGGCGGGTGTGGATCCGTCGGAGGCCGCCGAGAAGTTCGGGGACCGTCTGCTCGACGTACACATCAAGGACGTCTCGGCCGCAGCAGCAGAAGGACACACCGTGGAAATAGGACGCGGCGTTATCGATGTACCCAAATTCATAACCACACTCTTGAAGATCAAGTTTTCCGGTATCGTCTCGTTCGAGCACGAAAAGGATGCAGAGGACCCCGTAGCGGGACTTGCCGAATCGGTCGGCTACGTCAGGGGCGTCCTGGCCGCTGTATAAGAGTGAAGCTGAAACTGCCAACCAGCAGCAAGAAGAACAGGATACGGATGTTTTTGAGAAAGGATTTGCCATGATTAGAACAACGGCGTTAACCGGATTAGCAGCCTTCCTGATAACCCTGTCAATTTCCTGCTCCAAGAAAGAAGTGCAGGGTCCGCCGAGGGCGTTCACCGGGGCAAAGGGCGAGGTCAGGCTGATGACGCTGGACCCGGGGCATTTTCACGCGGCGCTGGTGCAGAAGACTATGTATGATCAGATTTCGCCGACGGTGTTCGTATACGCCCCGGAGGGACCGGATGTCCAGGACCACCTCAACCGCGTCGAAGGTTTCAACACTCGCGCCGACAGCCCGACGAGCTGGGATGAGAAGGTATATACCGGCCGAAAGTTTCTCAAGAAGATGCTGCAGGACAAGCCGGGCAATGTCGTGGTTATATCCGGTAACAACAGAAGAAAGGCCGAATATATCAAGGCCTGTGTGGATGCCGGATTGAACGTATTGGCCGACAAGCCCATGTGCATCGACGGCAAAGGCTACGGGCTTCTCAAAGACGCATTCGCTTCAGCAGAAAAGAACGGCGCGGTGCTGTACGACATAATGACAGAGCGTTCCGAAATCACAACCATTATCCAAAGAGAGCTGGCGCACAACAAAGAGGTTTTCGGAGACCTGCTTAAAGGGACGCCGGATGAGCCGTCCGTGGTTCAGGAAAGCGTGCATCACTTCTTCAAATACGTGGCCGGCAATCCCATCAAACGCCCCGGCTGGTACTTCGACACCACCCAGCAGGGAGAAGGTATCGTGGACGTCACCACGCACCTGGTGGACCTCGTAATGTGGGGCAGCTTCCCCCAGGCGCCCATCGACATAAATGAGGTCGAAGTGAAAGTCGGCAGAAGGTGGCCTACGCTAATCACCCGCGAAGAGTACAAGACCGTCACCGGACTGGATGACTTTCCGTCATTCCTGAAAGACAAGCTGGACGAAAGAGACCTGCTTGCCTGTTACGCCAACGGAGAAATAATCTTCACGGTGAAAGGAATCCATGCCAGAGTTGCGGTGACGTGGAACTACCAGGCCCCCGAAGGCGCCACAGACACCCACTATTCGATTATGAGAGGCACCAAAGCGAACGTCTTTATCCGCCAGGGCGCAGAGCAGAATTATCGGCCGGAATTGTACGTGCAGGCCACGGGGGCAAACCCCGAGCAGCTGGCAAATGCTCTGGAAAAGGCCGTCGCCGACCTCCAGAGCAATTATCCCGGCGTCGAACTCAAGCAGGAAGAGAACCTGTGGCACGTATTGATACCCGACAAATACCGCATCGGACACGAGGCTCACTTCGCACAGGTCATGGACAGGTATCTCAAATACCTCATAGGCAAACTGCCGGCCTGGGAAGTGACAAATATGATAACTAAGTATTACATAACAACAAAGGCCCTGGAAGTGGCTAAGTAAGTTTTTAGACAATAATGTGATTGAGGCTTCACGTGAAGCCTGTTTTTTCCTGGATTCCCGCTTTCGCGGGAATGACAGGGGGTGTGACTATATAAGAACTTCATAAAAGTACCTTTGGCAGTAAAGGAGAAGCACGATGAAAAGTAATGTTTATCTGGTAAGTCTGGTTATAGGCCTGCTTGCCTTCGCAGCAGCAGCCGCGACGGCGCCGCAGGTGGAGTTCGTACAGGGTGACAATAAAATCGACGTGATGATCGGGGGAAAACTTTTCACGACCTATATGTATGGAGATGAACTGACCAAACCCATTCTCTACCCCGTTAATACCCCGTCGGGCATTGCGGTCAATCGCGCCTATCCATTTGCAAAAGTCGGAGGAGAAAGCACGGACCACCCCCATCATACGGGCGTCTTCTTTACATACGACAAGGTCAACGAAGACGGGTTCTGGAACAATACCACCTCTCCGCCTCAAATCAAACACATCAAAGTCGCAAAAATGAAGGGCGGCCCCGGCAAAGGCAGGCTCTCAACCGTGATGCAATGGGTGGGTAAGAGCGGCAAGCCGCTGCTCGAAGAAAAGAGAAATATGATTTTCCGCGCCGGCGAGGGTGAATATGTTATCGACTTCAAGATAACCCTCAAGGCGCTGGATACAAGAGTAACATTCGCCGACACCAAGGAAGGCATGTTTGCCATTCGAGCGGCCGACTGGTTAAAAGAAAAGGACGGCACCGGAAAATACCTCAGCTCCAACGGGGACCAGATGGAAAAAGACGTCTGGGGCAAGCGCGCCAAGTGGGTCCGTCTCCAAGGTGAAAAAGACGGCAAGACCGTCGGCATTGCCATTTTCAACCACCCCAAAAGCGTGAACTATCCGACTTATTGGCACGCACGGGGTTACGGACTGTTCTCAGCCAACCCCCTCGGACAATTCGATTTCGAAAAGAAGCGGAATCCGGACAGCGCAAAAACGCTCAATTTCACGCTTGAGCCGGGCAAAAAGGCGAATTTCCGATTTCGCATGATTATCTACGAAGGTCAGAGATCGCCGGAGCAGCTTGAAGAGCGATTCAATGCCTTTGTGGAGCCGGCAAAAAAGTAGGGGCCTGGGGCGGGACGATCTGCCCTGTGAGATGCAGCATTCGGGGCGTTTTCACCCTGCCGGGTGGAATAATCGCCCGGCTGCCGGCTTATTTTCGCTCGAGGCTGGACATAAAAGGAAGCAGAATATATACTTACTGGTTTGGGTTTTAGAATAGCACCGACCCGGACGGTTGTGCATAAAAATGGCGTGCCCACACGTCTTTAAACTGACACGTGAGCAGCAAAATCAGAGGCATTTTGGTGTTTTTTTGAAAGGAAGAAGAATGAGGTCAACAAGTTTCAGTGCAAAGTTGGTTATGGTCGTAATTCTGGCGGTTCTTGTATGCTCCTGGGCGTGCAAGGCTGCTGACGAGGACGCCAAGGGGCCCGTGGTGGCCTTCAAGTATGTGCCGACCGGACTGGAGATTAGTATCGACGGAAAGCCTTTCGCCACTTACTGTACGGGAACCAGCGAGATTCCGAGACCCTTTTTTGCCAACGTCAAAACGCCTTCGGGAATGCAGGTCACGCGGAATTATCCTCCCATCGAAGGCAAAGACTCCATGGATCACAATACTTTCCATCCGGGCATCTGGCTGACGTTCGCCGGCATCAACGGAAACGATTACTGGCGATTGAAACAAAAGACCGAGCATGAAATGTTCATCGGCAAGCCGGAAGGCGGCCCCGGAAAAGGCACCTTTACGGTCAGCAATTTTTACCTCGACTCGAAAGACTCTTCAGGAAAACGAATCGCCCACGAAATCTGCAAGTACACCATCCTGGCCCGTCCGGACTTCTACGTGCTCATCTACGACAGCACAATCTCGTCCGACGAGCATGACCTGGTTTTCGGGGATGATCAGGAGTATGGGCTGGGTATTCGCGTGCAGACTCCGATTGAGGAACGCTACGGCGGCCAAATCCTCAACGACGAAGGGGTAAAGGGCGCAAAGGATGCGTATGGCAAGGCATCCAAATGGTGTGATTACAGCGGAGTCATGGATGATACGCTGATCGGCATGACCGTAATGCCCGACCCAAAGAATTTCCGCAAGAGCTGGTTTCACACGCGAGACTACGGTCTTATCGCCGCTAATCCCTTCGGACGTAAAGGCGTTGCCGGCGGGGAGCCCAGCGAAGTGGTCGTCAAGAAGGGTGAAAAGTTCCATCTGGGCTTCGGCGTTGCCATCTATTCGGCCCCCAAAGGCACGGAAGTCAATCGCAAGGCCATGTACAGGGCGTATCGCAGGGAAATCAGACCTGCGGGCGAGAGGGGCAAAAAGAACAAGAACAAGAACACGGAATAGTCGCTGATACGAGCGGGCGACACCGTTCGTACTACCGTGCGAGGCGGCACAATCGTCCGCTGCCGGTCGGAGTTCTCAATTGCATCTGCGGCAGTTATTGTAGCTGCACGCGATCTGAACGGTCAAGATTCGTATGTCTGTTTTGTTTCTCGGCCGGGCGGAAGTGATTCCATCCGGCCGGGTTTTTCCGGAGCAGCCAAAACACCAAGTTAATGAAACCTTAATAGCAGTAGGAGATGATTCTATGAAAAAGCTGATTCTACTTTCAGTGGTATTTTCACTCGTTGGACCTTTGGCAATCGGCGCCGGCGGCGCAAAGGTTGAACTGATAAGAGGCGAGAACAAAGTCGATGTGCAAATCGACGGCAAACTTTTCACGACGTATCTTTGGGGGGACGAGGCGCCAAAACCGGAGTTGGTCCCGGTCAGGACGCCATCGGGAATCGAAGTGACCCGCCGATATCCGCTCACCAAACTCGAAGGCGGAAGCGACGATCACCTGCACCACGTCGGCCTCTTCTTTGCGGTGGACGGTGTAAACGGGACAAAGTTCTGGAACAATGTCAAGGGGCCGGCGCAAATCAAACACACGGGGATTAAGGAAATTGCCGGCGGAACCGACAACGGCAAACTTGTCACCACAAGCCAGTGGATCGATAAAGACGGAAAGGTGTTGCTCGAAGACGAGCGGACGATGGTGTTCCTGGCGAGGGGCAGCGAGTCCGAATACGCGATTGATTTCTCGCTGGATTTGACAGCAAAGGCCGACAAGGTCGTTTTCGAGGACACCGAAGAAGGAGTATTCGCAATCAGGGTTGCTGATTGCCTGAGAGAAAAAGGTCCCAAAGAATTCCTGCAGCCCGGTCAGCCGGCCCCCGAAGAATCAATCAAGGGAACGGGCGTGTATATGAGCTCCAACGGTGATGTAACAGCCAAGGAGGCATGGGGCAAGCGGGCGAGATGGATGGTTCTGCAGGGTGTCAAGGACGGCAAAGTTGTCGGTGTTGCGGTTTTTAACCATCCTGCCAGCATAAACTATCCCACCTACTGGCACGTGAGGAATTACGGCCTGTTCTCGGCGAACCCGCTCGGACAGGGTGACTTCCAGAGGCAGAGCAAATACAAGAAGAACCCCGTAATTCCCCTGAACCTAACCCTCAAGCAAGGCGAAAAGGCTCATTTTAGATTCCTCGTGGTTGCGTACGAAGGAGTCAAGACCAAAGAGGACCTCGAAAAACAATTCAGTGAATTTGCGAAATAAGATGGCAGCGAGTTCGGGGCTCACTATACTAAGGGCAGGAGAACTGCTATGGAAGGTCTGACGCGTCGAGAATTCGTGAATGGTTCTATGGCCGTTGCTGCGACACTTGCCTTTTCCCGCCCTGCTTCCGGACAGCCGCGCAAATACAAAGTGGCGATCATCGGCAGGACCGGTCGCGGCGACTACGGGCATGGGCTCGATGAGGTCTGGAAGCAGGTCGAACAGGCCGGTATGGTTGCCGTCGCGGATGAAGACGCCGAGGGACGCGCAAAGAAGGCTAAGGAGTTAGGCATTGAGAAAACGTATGCCGACTACCGCGAGATGCTCGAAAAAGAGCGGCCGGATATTGTCTCTGTCGCCCCGCGCTGGCTGGATTGTCACCGTGATATGGCTCTGGCGTGCGCCGAGGTGGGGGCCCACGTATTTCTCGAAAAGCCAATGTGCCGAAACCTCCGTGAGGCCGACGAAGTTGTAGCCGCCTTCGAAAAGAAGAATCTCAAGCTCGCCATCGCACACCAAAGGCGATATAGTCCGACGATGCAGCGGATTCAGGAAATCATCGAAGGGGGCAGGCTCGGCGATTTGCTCGAACTTCGCGGGCGGGGCAAGGAGGATAAACGCGGGGCCGCCTTCGACCTTATGTGCCTGGGGACGCACACCTTCGATTTGATGCGGCTGATTGCAGGCGACCCGAAATGGTGCTTCGCCGAAGTAAGGCAAAATGGAAAACCAATCACGAAAGACGACGTGCGTCAAGGCATTGAAGGGTATGGCCCGATTGCGGGTGATGAGGTAAACGCGACGTACCGTTTTGGCGGACTTGCGATGGGCTACTTTTCATCGCATCGCGCACGACACGGCGCCGGCGACCGCTGGGGACTCCAGCTATACGGCAGCAAAGGCATAATCACAATAGGCCAGGGCGGGAAAGAGCCAAGGAGTTCGTGGTTCATAGACGACCCCACCTGGCAGCCGGGCCGAAGCAGCGCAAAATGGCAGCAGATAACCAGCGCAGGATTAGGAAAACCTGAGACGATTGAAGACGTCGAAGACATCCCGCGAGGCAACCACCTCATCGCGCTCGACCTCATACGGGCGATAGAAACAGACACACAGCCAAAGGGAAGCATGTACGATGGACGGGCGGCGCTGGAGATGATAATGGCGGTGTACGAATCGCACAGGCTCAAGGGACCTGTCACTCTGCCGCTGAAGAACCGTGACCATCCTCTCACTCTCATTTGATTTGGAGGTACGCTACAATGAAACCGTTAGTTGAACAACTCTCAAGAAAGCTGCCGGTAACATTCACACTGCTCACAACCATCGTCGTCCTGCAATTGTGCTCGGGGTGTGCTTCCACGGCGGCCCAAAAGTTCGAGCCGACCGTCGAATCACTCAAAGCCTACCGGTGCCCCGAATGGTTTCGAGACGCAAAATTCGGCATCTACCTGCACTGGGGCGTGTACTCTGTAGCCGAGCAGGGCGAGTGGTATGCCCGAAACATGTACATCGAAGGAAACCGCGAATATAAGCACCACGTCGAGACATACGGCCACCCCTCAAAATTCGGATACAAGGATTTCGTGCCCATGTGGAAGGCGGAGAACTTCGACCCCGACCGTCTCGTGGCACTTTTCAAAAAGGCCGGCGCAAAGTACTTCACCCCGTGCGCCGTGCACCATGACAATTTCGACCTGTGGGACTCAAAATATCAGCGGTGGAACTCCGTCAATATGGGTCCGCACAAGGATATTACCGGCATGTGGCGCAAGGCCGCCCTCAAACACGGCCTGCGCTTCGGATGCACGACGCACCTTGCGAGGAGTTTTAGCTGGTTTCAGGTAAATAAGGACGCCGACAAGGACGGCCCATACGCGGGCGTGCCGTACGACGGCGCTGATTCCCGCTACTGGGATTTGTACCATGAGCCCAGCGAAGATACGAACCGCAAGCATCCCAAGAACCCACCGGAGCACTGGCGAAGGGAATGGGCCAACCGCATTATGGACCTGATTGACAATTACAAGCTTGACTTCCTTTACTTCGACGGATGCGTGCCATTTCAGGGCGACGACCAGGGACAGACGGGCTTCGAGGTGATGGCGCACTTCTACAACCAGAGCATGCGATGGCACGGCGGCAGGCAGGAGTGCGTGATGACCATAAAGAACTTCAAGGATCACGGCATTTACGTGGAGGGCATTTCCACCCTCGATATGGAAAGAAGAAGGGCCGGCGAGCTGCTCGCAGAACCCTGGCAGACGGATACGTCAATCGGCCCGTGGGGCTATCACGCAGGCGCCAAATACCGCAGCGTCAACGAAATCATTGACGAGCTGGTGGACATCGTCAGCAAGAATGGAAACATGCTCCTGAACGTGCCGCCCAAAGCCGATGGCACGCTCGACGAAGAGACCGAGCAAATCCTCCTCGATATCGGCAAATGGTTCGATATCAACGGCGAAGCGATTTACGGCACCAGACCGTGGATAAAATACGGCGACGGGAACCTGCGTTTCACGCACAAGGGCAACAGCCTGTACGTAATCTCCCTCGAATGGCCCGGGGCCGGGCAGAACCTTGTTGTTCCATCTTCCGCGTTGGCTCGGGGACAGGTTGCCGACGTGACACTGCTGGGTCATGAAGAAGAACTCACGTGGCAGCAGAACGCCGACGGCCTGGTCATTACGATGCCCCAGAGCCCTCCCTGTGAAAATGCCTACTGCTTCAAGATTACCCAGGACACGTACCAATAGCCCTGTGTGGAGTTATTCGCCCGCTTGCGACCGCAGCTGAAGTATGGTTTTTCGAAGGTGCTTAAACCTTATCCGGCACGACGAAAGGCTCGCGGTAAGTGCGCCTCAGAAGCTCGTTCGCCCAGCGAGTGGGAAAATCGCCGACAAAGTTCTCGGCCTGAGAATTCACGTTCAGCCACGGCCCGCGAACAAAAGGCGTCTCTTTGAGGTCAACCTCGTTCGCCGCCAGATGTTTCTCGAACCGCCCGAACGTCTCCAATGCCTCCCGATTGTCCCCAATTGCTTCCTTAACCTGCTCGGGCGCAGATTTCCAACCGAGGCGGTATGAAATATTCGCCATATCACACAGGGCGGCGGAAAAATGCCCACCAAGAATATCGGCATGCAGGTCGCTCACTTTCCGGCTGCGCATCGCCTGTATGAAGTTGGCCTGATGGCCGCCGCCGCCGTCGCCCTTGAACTGCCTGATTTTCCTGCCGTTGTTATCATACGCCCAGCCGCCTCCTCGGCCGCCCGCGAAATAACCGTTCTCGCACTGAATGATATTGCCCGAGCGGACTCCCCTGTAGCTATCCATCGCCCGCACACCTTTGGCCATAGGCAGACCGCGAACCTCAATGATAATGGGCGCCGGTTTGTAATCGAATACGGCCATTTGCGTATTCGGCGTCTGGCCGTCGTCAATATACCCGAACCTCCCACCGACGCTCATCAGCCGCGGCGGCAATCCGGACTGCCCGATCGCCCATACGCAATCATCGATCTGGTGAACACCAATATTACCCATGTCACCGTTGCCGGTATCCCAGTCCCAGTGCCAGTCATAGTGCAGTTGCTCGCGCATCAACGGCTTGAGCGGCGCCGGACCCGTCCAAAGATTGTAATCTATATTTGGGGGAACCCTCTGGGGGCCGTCCACTCTTCCTATGCTTGGGCGCAGCTTGAACCAGAGCCCGTGCGCCCACAAAATCCTTCCGAGGCTGCCCTGCTGAATATATTCGACCGCCTCGCGCAGCCCGATGTCGCTACGATTCTGCGTGCCCGCCTGAACTATGCGACCGTATTTTCGTGCCGCTTCAACCGCCTTTCGTCCCTCCCACACGTTGTACGAAATGGGCTTCTCCACGTACACGTCTTTGCCCGCCTGACAGGCCCAGACGGTGATAAGCGCATGCCAGTGATTCGGAGTGGCAACAACAATCGCGTCGATGCTCTTATCGTCCAGCAGCCTGCGAACGTCGGTGCAGGTATCAACCTTCTCCTTGCGCTCTTCGAAGTTTTTCAGATGGCCGTCGAGAATTTCCCTGTCCACGTCGCACAGCGCCACGACCCGCACGCCTTCGAGCTGGTGAAAGACTTCAACGTGCTGACCGCCCTTGCTTCGGCAGCCCACCACGGCCACACGAATATCATCGTTGGCGCCCCGCACACCGGAAACAGTCGCCGGTCTGGCCGAGCGCCCGGAAAACATCAGTCCAAGCCCGGCCGCCGCCGAACCCTTCATGAAACTTCGACGCGTGATGACCTTCATCCTCAATCTCCTGTTCACATCATCATGTCACAAAAAACTGCACGGCCCCACATCCGACAAATCCGCCCCTAATGGGTCAAAAACGACGCTCGTCGTCCCCGCCTGGGATTTCAGACGTCTCGAACCATGCCCCAAGCCCCCCACACTGCCGTACTAATCATACGACAATGAGCTATTATGCGTTCTAAATTAACATAAAGCGGAGCGTATTGCAAGAGGGTGCAATCAAGCCGTCCTTAGAAGACATTCGTTTCCTAGTAAGGTACGTGACGCCTGTGTTTGGGCAAATCAAAAGTCTTCGCTTTGACCATTTGGCGGGCTTCTTAATAATCGACCTTGTTTCCCCTGAGCCGTTCATACCAGAGGTTCAGGCCGGCTGATTTCGCGCGGTATTGGCGGAAGGCTGCACGGGCGCAGGCAATAGGGACAAATCCCATCATGTAGAGGATGATAAGAGAGGCCGCCCACAGTGCGGATTTCGGCACGATGTAAGGAAGAATAAGCAGCAAGGGAAAGAACACGCCAGCGCTGATGGCTATACCCGCACTGAAATATTTCAGCACCTCAAGTTTTGCCTCCACAATCTTCTTTAGTTGGGAAGATAATTCATGAAAGCAATCGGCCAGCCTGCCGCCGATTTCGTGAGTGTGGACCAGAGCACTTACGCCCGGCGGAATAAAAGGGACTGCCCGCAGGGAGGCTGCAAAGCTTTGTCGCTCGTCAATACAGTTCACCGAACGCAGCATTTGTCTGCGCAAAAAGCGGTTGTCAATAGCTGAGATGGAGTTCAGAAACATCTCACGGACGCTGAGAGTGCTGTCGTAGGCTATTTCCAAACAGACGAAGAACTGCATCAAAGCCAACTGCTTCTGCCAGGTTCCAATAAACGGCAATTTTGCGGTAAGCCAGTCCCGCCAGTATCTGAAGGTCTCCGAGCAGAGGGGCAATAGAAAAATGATTGCAAGCACTGCCAAAGTCAGATACTGGGGCTGAGCAAGAAATACCCACTTGAAGATTACACTGATCAGATAGGCTGCGCCAACAAACAGCCAGCACCGGTGCAGGCGATAGATCACGGGCGCGAGCTGGTGAGTAAAACCGGCGGCATCTCGCAGCGCTTTGGGCCATCTGCCGGTCAGCTCTCCACATCTGAACAACGCCAGGTAGAACTGCGGCAATTGGTATCGGGCAAGAACCTCTTCGGCCTTGCCGTGACCAAGGAAAACTTCTTTCAGATCGGCAACCAGTCTGCGGTTGGTGGAGCTTGCAAGGTCTCTGCCGGCAATATCGAAGGCCTTATCGAACATCAGACCGTCATCAAGCATCTTGCCGAGATTCTCGGTAAAGACAGAAAGCTCAAGCCAGTTTTTTATTCTGTATTTCAGCCCACAGTCCTCGCCAACTACAATAAGACCGGCGTGCGCATGAGGCCTGTTCATCCCGCGCCTTTATCATGCCGCCGGAAACCGACCATGTCTGATCACAAACTCCCAAACGGCATAATCTATAGGCTGGACGCGGGACGCAGCACTTCGAAAACACTCCCCACCGGCGCATCACAACCCGAGTTCGGCCGCTACACCCTCGTGGTCCGTCACAACTCAAGCCGCCTGGAACAAGCTGCTACAGCAAGTATATGCTACCTCTCGACCCTTGCCGCAGCGCCTTTGATTACTTTCTCAACCTCCTTGAGGCCGGCGGTCGTGGTATCACCCGGCGTCGTCATGGCCAGGGCACCGTGTGCCGCTCCGTAATTCACGGCCTCCTGCGCACTCTTTCCCTCCATCAGGCCGTATATCAGACCGGAAGCAAAACTGTCGCCGCCGCCGACCCTATCGAGAATCTCAAGGTCAGGCCGCAAAGTCGCGTCGAAAAATTCGCCGCCTGCGTAAACTATCGCGCCCCAGTCATTAACCGTCGCCGTCTTGGCGTTGCGCAGGGTCGTCGCCACCACCTTGAAGTTGGGGAACTTTCGCACCGCTTCGGTGATCATCTTCTTGAAGTTGGTTGGGTCAAGTTTCGAATAATGCTCATCGAGCCCCTTAACCTCGAAGCCCAGAGCAGCGGTGAAGTCTTCTTCGTTTCCGATCATCACATCGACGTAAGGCGCGATTGCGCGATTGACTTCTTTGGCTTTCTCATGGCCGCCTATATCTCTCCACAGCGAGGCCCGATAGTTCAAATCGTAAGAGACGATGGTCCCGTGTTTTTTCGCCGCTGTCACCGCCTCGATTATTACGTCCGGCGTCGTCTCCGACAGCGCCGCAAAAATACCGCCGGTGTGGAACCAGCGCGCACCGTCTGCACCGAATATCTTCTCCCAGTCGAAATCACCCTTCTTCAACTGCGAGGCGGCGCTGTACGCCCTGTCCGGACAGCCGACCGCCGCCCGCACGCCGAAGCCTCTTTCCGTAAAGTTAAGCCCCACCCGCGCCTTTCTGCCGATGCCGTCGTAGGGGACCCATTTGACATACTCCATGCTGACGCCGCCCTGATAGATCAGGTCCTCGAGCAGCCTGCCGATGGGATTGTCCACAATTGCAGTTACTACCGCCGCTTCCTTGCCGAAGCACCGCTTGAGCCCCCTTGCAACATTATACTCGCCGCCGCCCTCCCAGGCGCGGAAATGCCTCGTGGTATGTATCCTCTCTTCGCCCGGGTCCAGACGAATCATTATCTCACCGAGCGACACAATGTCGTATTTGCATTCGGATTTCGCTCTTACGTCCAACACGGCCATCATTTACCTCCTTACGTGCCAATTCAATTAGTCTTTGTAGATTTTTCCATCCCTAAAATCCTGCCATGCCGGCTCAAATGCCTTGCCTACGATCGGCGCCGCTCGGACAGGAACACTCTCGCAGACAAACAAGTCGTCCGCCTGCGGATCATATTTTAGCCGCAAAATCGAATTTTTCAATGCCTCGTTTTCAGGCTTGAACTTCAGCGCTTTACCTGTAGCCTTGTTGATAACAGCCGGATGAATTTCTGTCCCGTCATCGGCAAGCACGAGGTGCGAGCCGCGCGAGCCGCTGCCCTGTCGGAGCAATCCGACAATCGCCTTCAAATAAGCAATACTCGTCAGGGCCAGATTCTCTGCCCGGATTGCCTTTACAATATCTTTCACATCTTTCAATTGGAAACCGTGCTCTCGTATCTGCTTGTAATCCTGAAGCGCTTCTGCAAGGGCCTGCCCTGCATCACCCGATTCCCTGATATGCGCCGCCGATGCGCTCATTCGCATCTGAATGCGACGAATTAAATCCACCGCAATCAAACCGGACTGCGCGCCCCACCTGTCGAGCTTTCCAACAAGATCGCTCAACTGTCGCTCAATCTCACCCCGCTTGTCCGAATAATCGGGTGTGTCCGAATCATACACATTTGCTATATATTCGGCCGCTCTCAGCCCGCCCACCTGTCCGGCGTTGAGGGCCGAGCCGCCGGGCCTCTTTACGCCGTGGGTCCCCGCCATTTCCCCGATTATAAAAGTCTGCGGTATATTCGACTGCCACCATTTATCGACCCCAAAGCCGCCATTATTATGCTGCGCGCACACCGCAATCTCAAGAGGCTCGGAATATAAATCTATCCCGTTCTCCCTGTAAACCTCAATGGCTAATGGATTCAAATGGGCCAGCCGCTCAATCGGCGTGTCGTGAATGGCGCCGGTCTTTTGCAGATAATCATGCGCCTCCGGTTCCATTTCACTGATATTAAACTCCCCCATCGAACCCCTTCTGCGAGGGTTTTCCCTGAAGTCCATGAATACACGCCGGCCCGCTTGTCCTTCATTGAAAACGAGTATGTCAATCAACGAAGACTGCCCGTTCTCAATCCGCTGCGGATCAAACGGCCACTGGTATCCTTTGAGAAAAATGCCGGCGGCCATCCTACTCATCGTCGGAAAACAATCGCACAGAAAATCACGCTCGTCCCGGCCGTCGGCGTCCGTACTGAATATCCGCGGAATCACCTGACAATAGCTGCCCGACACGTTCCAGCGAAATTTGGTACTGGCCAGGCCAAACTGGGACTCGGTCAGGTTCTCCGCCGCCAGGCCCACCCTGAATGCGATGCCGTGAATGCCCCACTGGCCCTTCGGATAAACGCTCGTTTCGTAAAGCTCTCCGGGACCACCGGCAGCAAGCACAAGATTGCGACAGAAATAAAGGTTTATGGCGAAGTCGGTACCGGACAGTTTCTTTTTGTCGATGGTCACAACGCCGATTATGCGTTTTGCCTGCCCTTGACCGACGGTCAGAAGCTCGGCAACCTCCATGTGGTCGTGAATCGGGATGCCGTATGACCGGACCTGTTTTTCGAGGCACTCACTCATGTACCTGCTTGTCTTCGGACCTGCTGACGTGGCCCTTTCATAAGGGTCATTATCCGTCTTGTAGCCGATATAGCTGCCCAAAGAGTCATGCGGAAAAGGAACGCCCGCCTGCACCAGATGATAAAACTCACGAAGCGAGCCCACAGCTTCGGCCAGTGCCAGGTCCCCATGGCAACATCCGGCGGCGGTCAGAGTCTTCGCAAAATCTTCGGCACTGTCTGCCCTGTCACAGCTCGTGCCCAGCTTGTAGTACGTCTGCTTGTCCGAGCCGCTCATCCTCGATGCGCCAAGCGAGAGCCCCCCTGTCACCACCACTATCCTTTTCTTCGCATCCTCGATACCTTTTTGAGTGATGAACTCGTAGAGATGAACCGCGCAGTTCATCCCCGCGGCGCCCGCACCCACTATCACCGTATTGAAGTGATGAACCCTTATCTTCTGGCTGCCAATTTTCTGAATGTCCATAACTTTCTTCGCGGCTCGATCAGCTACTTACGGGAGATTGAAATTCCTGCCCGTTGCCTCGCTTATCTGTTCAAGGGACGCGGCAGCAAAATCAATGCCGGGCCATTTCTGCGCTCGCACCTTGTCTATCATCTGCTTAATCTTCCTCAGCTCCTTCGCCAGAAGATTGTAGTCCTGCTCATCGACGATGCGCTTCATCGCAGCCTTGTCAATCATGCTGAACGACCCGCCCAGTACGAGAACGCCGGCATCAATATAATCGGGAATGTTCTCCGCATTCGTGCCGCCCGTGGGCACAAGGCTTATGATCTTGTGAATCGCGGGGTCAATCGCTTTGACATAGGCCGGCCCGCCGAGCTGACTGGCGGGGAATATCTTGCAGAGGTTCGCGCCCTTCGAAAACTGGCCGAGAATCTCAGTGACCGTGCCGCATCCGGGTATCATCGCCATCTCGCCGCCGAACTTTCTATAACTTTCATCTCTGAAGTTCGCCGCCGAAACCAGAAAACTCGCCCCCGCCTCCGCAACCTGCTCCAGTGTGGGAAGCGGGTCATCCGGATTCGCATTATTGTAAACATCGAGCATTGGCGGAAAGTCTATCAGACTTGCCGCCCCCGCCACAAAATCCGGCAGCTCCTTGTGCAGCCGGCTGAGCTTTTCCAGAGGCCTGCTGATGCGACACGTCACTTCCATATTGTTGACGCCCGCCTTAACGAGGGCCTTTGCCGTCTCCACCACATCAAGCTTGTCCTGATTAAAGACGAGGATCAAGCCGTCCCTCAACAGTGTTGTGATTGTGCTTTCAATACCCATTGTCAATTCCTCAAAGCCTTCTCAAATGGAAACCGCCGTCAACATCAATCACCTGGCCCGTCGAAAAATCCAACGTGCCTTCTGCAATGGCACGCACCGCCTGCGAGACGTCTTCAGGCTGACCCCATCTTTTAATCGGCGTAAGTCCCTCCGCTATCAGCTTGTCATATCTATCTTTCACAGCGCTGGTCATATCGGTTGCGATAATGCCAGGCCTTATTTCGAATACCCCAATACCGTATTCAGCCAGCCTGTCCGCGTAAAGCCTGGTCATCATAGACACACCCGCCTTGCTAATACAGTACTCACCGCGAGAAGGACTGCTAGTGTAGGCCGAGAGCGAGCTGATGTTCACAATCCTGAATTTGCGGTCGGCGTACTGTTTCTTCTGTTCAATCATCCACTTCGCAACCGACTGTGACAGGAAATACGGCCCCTTGAGATTTATTCCCATCACCCTGTCGTAGCTCTGCTCGGTTGCCTCAAGCAAATCCACCCTCTTCTCCGGCGCGACCCCGGCATTATTCACAAGCATATCACACCGGTCGAATTTCTCCTTTGCGAAATCAACGAGCCTTGCCCTGTCGTCGGAACTGCCGATGTCACCGCACAGAACTTCGCACTTTGCTCCCCCCTGCCGAAACTCTTTTTGCGCCTCAAGCGCAAAAGAATCATCGGACTTGCCGTCGCCATCTAAATCAAAATAATTGACCAACAGGTCGTAACCCAGCGATGCCAGCTCTTTCGCTATCGCCCTTCCGATCCCTCTGCTTGCTCCGGTAACGATTGCAACGGGCCTCTCGGCCATATCTAACCTCCTTCTGTACAACGACTTACGGCGGCATCCATTCGAGCACAGACACCATCTGGGCCGGCGTCTCATCCAGGACGTCGCGGTCTTTCTGCTCAACCTTTTGAACAAACAAATGAAGCACGTTCTCACGCCGCCAGAGAACCGGGTCGTAACTCGGCTCCCATTCGCCCACCGAATAATCGGTCAAATCCTCGATGCGCCAGTTCGCACGCTCGGCGTCATCACAAATCGCCGCTGACACACGGTTGCCTCGCTCGGCGTCACGAAAAATCATACACAACCTGTCCCCGTCGCCCGCCAGAATTTTCGGACGCGACATAAGAAGGTACTTGGTCCCTCCCCCGCTCAGGGAAAAAGCGGTCCTGCGAAAGCCCACCTGAGTGGTGCACCACTTGCTGCCGTCATGATAAACAAGACGGTACTGCGGAACCTTCGTCCCTTCAAGCCGCCAGTACGTCGCTATTACAGGCCGACCCAGTGAGTCAACGGTCATCGAAGTGTGATTTATCAACTCGCTCTTTTGCGGTATCCGCCAGGCATATTCTGCGTTCTCAGCGGTAATGGGCAGTGTATACTTCTGGCCGGTGGATTTTTGCCAGGTCCTGCCTTCGTCGCTCGACTTCGCATAACAAACATCGTGGTTTGTGGCCACGTCACCTGTTTCCCGCCAGCACCAGGAAATGTGCCAGCTTCCCGCTTCGTCAACGGCTATCTGATTCGTGTAGGCATTACGCTCACCCTGACCGTCAATAAGCGGATGCTGAACCGCCGACCATTTCTGACTCTTCACATCGTAGCGATTCAACATGGTATTTCCTCTGCCCGAGCCGCCGTCGCGATAGAGAAACAATAAATCACCGTTTGGCAGATTGTAAAACTCCGGATACGTCACCTTCTTTTCATCCTGGCCCGTCATCGGCATTTCTTCGGTCAGTTCGAGCGACCCCGGAGCGGTACCCCGGCAATAACGCAGAGGGTCACAATGATGGTCCCAGGATACATGAAGCACGCCGGCGCCATCAACCCCAATACTTATGCCGTTATGCGCATCCGTAGTATCTCCCTTATACTGGGTCTTGCGAATTTCCCAATCCTTCGTCCCGAGTTTGCGCTTCGCCAGCATAACGTGCGCATCCTCGATGTAAAAGGCAACATATTGAGCGTCGTCATGCGTGGTCACGGAATTGACGCGGAAGATGGTGGCGTTCACCGAATTCTTCGCCCAACCCTCCGCTATCGGAACCATACGCAGAGAACTAGCACTTGTACCACACCCTCCGGCAAATGTCGCCAACACAGATGCCGCAGCCGTGATGTAATGCTTCTTCAGCCGCATTTCGTTTCCCCGGATTTCTTCAGACACAATTCCTTTACCATCAGTACTCTTTCGGCGCTCGTGTTATATGAAATAGCACCGGTGCCTATGATAACGTTGTGATGCTTCGCGGCAAGCTTCCGTATACCGTCTATCTGCATGATCAATTCCTCGTCGGGCCCCTGCTCAATCAACACGGGGCTTATATTACGTCGCACCAGCACGGCGGTATCTTTCGCACGTTCGAGGAATATATTAACATCTGCGGCAAAATCGCAAAGCAGAATATCCGCACCCGTCGCAAACAAGTGCTCGGCAATAGGCTCCGTCCGCCCCCCTATTACGTATTCGACAAATTCAGCTCCACACGCCTTCAGAGCGGTTATGAGCTTCTTCATGTGCGGCAGAATAATATCTACGTACAAGCTGGGCGAAACGAGCGGTGGCGCAGCATACGAATCAAACACACACACCTCGACCCCTCTATCAACAAAGGCCTTGCCGTAACTTGTGCTTACGTCGGTCAGGAAACTTAGAAACTCATGGACCTCGTCCGGCCGCTCAATCATTCCGAAAATCAGCTTTTCAACACCTATCAGCTCAACGGCCACGGAATAAGGAGCGCTGATTGCCCCCCGTACGAAAACCTCACCACCCACCTTGTCGTTGACCGCCTTTGCCGCGGCCAACACCAAAGACATTCGCCCCGAACTGGCCGGCTCGACCATGCCGAGGCTGCGAAAGTCATCGAGGCCGCCTAAAATCCTGTCCTTGATTATGGGCACGGCGTCGACGGCCTCCGGAAACCAGACTTTACTGCCCAGCGCCTCCGCTTCGATGTTATAAATATCTATCCCGACGGTCAGCATGTCAGGCCGGTACGTCTCATACTCAGCCAGAACCGCCTGCTCCAATAGCTCCGCGCTGCGGCTTACCTCACTCGGCGACCTGCCCACCAGCTTCGCCGTATGCTCATAAATCGCAGGACAAAACAGGGGTCTGTCCGTTTGCTTTCCCTCCAACGCTAATCTGACTCGCTCCTTCGGACTCATTCTGTCTCTCGCCAAAAATGTCTCTCAATCATGCAGCAAACGCCCATTCGCAATCACCCGCTCCGTCCACTTTTGCGCCCTTGTTCATATATCGGGCCGTAAATATCTCTGTCCCGCACGACACAGCCTATCATACCGCCGTCGATCATTATCTGACTGCACTTGCTGCACGCTATGCAAACCTTCCTCCCATCAAGCCGACCCTTGAGAATAATATCCTTCGCAAAATCCGGATAAGCAAACGCCATCCGCCCGACACCGATAATAGAGGCTGATCCGTTTGCCTTGCTCGCCGCCGCCACATTGGGCATCAGTGTCCTCAGCCAGCTATAGCCTGTGCCGACCACCTCAATGTCACCGAACTGCCTTTGAATCTCGCCTGCCAGATTGATGAGTCTTGCAACCCCAACCAGAGGATGTTCGGGCGACTTGTAGGCGCCGATTACAGGCTTGATGAAGGGCCTGCCGTAATGCGGATTATAATGCGGATCGGCAATCGAGATATTTATCAGCCTCACGCCACGTTCGGCCAGCAGGGTAATCAGCCTCTTCGGCTCCGTCAGGTCACACCTGGTATAATCATTTTCATCCACCCCCCAGCCGAATGGATATGGAACGGCATCGTAAGCGCCCAGCCTGGTTACAACCTGCTTGTCCTGCCCAAGCTCCGCATGGATCCGGTCGATTACTTCCAGCAGAAATCGCGTGCGGTTCTCAAAGGGGCCACCGTATTTGCCCCGTCTCTGGCGAGAGACTAAAAGCTCGCCAATCAGATAACCATGACACGACTTAATGTCCACTGCATCGAAGCCCGCCTCGAACGCAATCCTCGCCGCCTCCACATAAGCGCCGACAAGCTCATCAAGGTACTCGTCGGTCACGACAGGCAAATCTTCCGGGAATCTGCTTTTCGCCGCAGCATCGGGCTTCGATTGTAATGTCAAAGCATCGCGGTAAGGGTCACGCTGAGCAACAACCGGCCGGCGCACACCCTCAGGCTTGCTGTACCTGCCCGAATGGGTCAACTGCGCTACGACAATCGGCCGGTGGCGCAATTCACTCTCTCGGGCAGTTTTCCGAGTTTGTCGTATCAGCGCAGCGAAAGCTTCCCTGCTATTGTGGTTCAGCCACAACTGCCTCGGATTGGCCCTGCCCTCCGGGACCACCGCAATAGCTTCGGCCCATATAAGCCCCGCTCCGCCCGCCGCAAACCGCTCGTACCTTCGAAAAGTAAGTTCCCCCGGCCGGCCATGAGAATCACCGTCCGCCGCCTCCATCGGATGTATCGCCAGTGAGTTCGGCACAACCAAGTCACCGACCCGCACCGGCTCAGCCAATATCGAAACATCCTCCGTTGCCTCGACAGTGACATCAAGCTCGGCGGCCAACTGCTCTAAATCTTCAATGCTGTTCAGACGAAAGCCCCGCCTTTCTTTCTCGTTTGTTTCTGCGGTGTCTTTCATATTTGGTGGGTCCATCACTTTTCAAAACTGGCGGCTGCTTCGGGCAGTTGCCGTTTGATTTCTTCTATCCTGTAACCGAACCCCGGACCACTCAATGTCGACAAATCAAGCTGCCCGTTTCTTCGCCGATAGAGTCCCGGGTGCACGGCTTCTTCCGGCGCAGAAGCCGCCGGATAGAACTGCATACCGTTGGTCTCCACCCCCATCAATGTCGGCGCGTGTGCGGCCAAAAGAACGTGAGGAATCTGTGCCAGCATCGGATTGCTCAAATCCTGAACCATCAAAGCCATGCCGTGCGCCCTCGCCCAGCACAGACTCAGCAGTGCACCCGTTTGCGTTTTGCAGGTCTTAAGCGCCACGCCTGTCCAGCCCAGGCTGCGGCCGAGCCTTATCAATTTCCAGTCGTGGGCGCTCTCATCCATAAACAGGGGCTTAAGGGCCGAGACGCTGTGAACATCGATTCGATTCTCCCGGAGGTCATACGGAAACGGCTGCTCGACATAAAGAATCATCTGATAAATCCGCGGGTGCTCACGCATCAGCCTATCGAGAATGTTGACCACATACGCGGGCTCTGTAACCGTGCAATTGAAATCGGCAGTCAGCCACAGAACGTCATTCTCGACTGCAATGTCTCCCACCTGCACCAGTCGCTCGTAATCCCAGTCAGAATCTGTGCCGCACAATTTCACCTTCAGGCACTTGAGCCCGTCCCTTTTGATCCAGTCGGTCAACAACACCGGATAGCCATCATCCGGCTCATCCCCCGTCAATTCAGATGCATCGAGTAAATCCCTGCCGCCTACAAGATGCCAGGCGGTGATATGCTCGACGGTGGGCACGCGCATAAAATCCGCCGGGTACTTACCTGCAAATGAAATATCAGCGCCTTCGGCCGGTGCCAGGTAAGCGGATAAATCCGCATTCATAAACTCGCTGTTGTACGTCGAGTAAACATCCCTGCCCACAAGTTGACCGTACGCATCATGCAGCGCGATATCGAACGCCGAACAGCACACCAGTGCCGCCAGGTGCGGCATCCGCTCCGCCTGCTCACCGCGTTTTCGGTTCAGATCGCCTGATAAACCGGGCAGAACCGACTCAAGAAAAGCGTGCCCAACTTCAACAGGGTGCCCCTGCCCGTCAAACTCGGCCCACGCCTGTGCAAGCATCCGGCAGAAATCCTGCATGGCTTCCGCTCTTTCCTGATAGGACAGAGCGCTCGGCCAAGCCCATTGAACACTGAGCGGCGTTTCGCCCCAGCCCCGCGCCTTGCGCCCTTGTGTATCCGAGACCGTCATGCAAACCCGTGCGCACGTAACCGAGGTCAGCGTCTCACGCCCGAACTTAAACGGAATCCGCGTCTCTATGGGAATGAAATACAAATCTACCGCAACCAGCCTCACATCAGTCTCCATAACCTGCTTTCTCTGCACGTCCGCGCTCAGCGGCTGATATGTGCCCCACTCTCGGATCTCTTAACGGCTTCCGGCGCCGGTCTGTCGAGCGCCCAGAACACAGCATTTGTCAGCATCCGGCGAAACCAGGCCAGCCCGAAATCACCCGGATGCCCCAAAGAAGTATAAAACACCCGCCCGCCCCCGCTGTGCGTGCTAGTCCAGGCGACTGGCTCGTGCGGCCTGCGGTCATCGACACGGCCCATCATCAGGACCGTCGCGCCCTTGCTCAAAGGCAGCGTCTTGTACAGCCACGACGGAACGTGGATTTCGCCCTGCGGGACGCCTGCAAGAATCGGATGAGACTCTGCGCCCGGCTCAACCCAGACATAGGTCCTGGGGCCGTCCGTACCCTTGTTGCCGTGGTGACCATGATAATTGCCGCCCAGCACCTCCGGGTCGAATTCGGGCCATTCAAGAAATCCCGCCTCCGGCTTGTCACCGCGAACCACGAACGCATGACTGGCCGTGCGCAGCCCAATTAAGGGCTTGTCCGCCTCGATATAGTCTCTAAGATACTTCATCTGCTCCGGCGGCAGCGCCCGACGACGCACATACACGACCGCAAGGTCGGCAGTCGCCAGCGCCTCCATCCCCGCAATGTTGTCACGCTCCTTCACATTACTCGGTTTGGCAACACCTAATGCGAATTCACACGAGAAGTCATAGTTGGCTTCCAGTTCATGTGCAAAATCAGCCAGCGTCTTATCGGCATCGTATTCATTCTCCGCGATAACGAAGACGACCCTCGGCCGCTTGTCCTGCTGAAAACGAAAAGCGGGCCCGCCGATGAGCTGCGCAGAAGTCACCGTCGGACAAACGTACTTTTCAATGTGCTCTGCAATCAGGTCTGTACCCGTAAAATGATTTACATAGGGTGACATGCGGTGATTATACATTGTGTCGGTCAGGTCGCGCACGAGCACAACGTTCCTGCCGAACCTCACCATATTCCGCAGTCCGAAGGGCCGGCCCAGCACGCACATGTTGGTGTGCACCCCCAGAATTATAACGTTCCTGATGCCGCGCTGCTCCAATAGATTCCATATTTCCACGCCCGAATCGCTGATAGCGTCCTCATCACGGATTTCAATGGTCTCAATCTGCTTTTGCCAGGGACTACCGCCCTTGCATTTGGGCTCACAGTCGCACCCGCCGTCCGACTGATCAATAGGGTAAGCCGCCTTTTCCTTATCATCAATCCATCTGCACCACTTATCGATGCCCTCGGGCAGATTCGACGCGTGCGGCGCACTCTGCGCTCGCCTGCGTGCAGCATGGTCCTTATAGTAATCGACCGTGCTGCTCGGCGCATGGACAATCAGCATCCCTTTCTCACGGGCCTTCTTGATAAACTCATTCATACGCGGCGCCATCTCCGCCACGCGATCCGTCGCGCCCCTGCACCAGTGCTTGTCCCACATATCGCAAATAATTATGGCCGTGTCACAAGGGTCCCACGCCAGTGTGTGGTTGACAACCCTAAAACCACCGTCGGACGTCTCTGCCCTGCCGCGCGCATTCAAAACAATCTTATCCGCGCCTTGCGCTGAGCCGCCAACAGCCAGAAGCGCCGCAAGGACGGCAAACACCCTCTTGCCTTTCATATTCAGCCTTTCCATATCTTGTTGCCTCAGATATGCCACGGCGCACGCCTGGGCCTGTCCAGCATTCGATTCGCCTCTTCGTCGTTCACGAACCGCTCATTATCCGGGTCCCACCGCAGTTTTCGCTTCAGCATCATCGCAATATTCCCCAAGTGACACACGGTCGCACTGCGATGGCCCACTTCCACCGGCGCGGCAGGCTCCTGGCCAGTCTTGATACAGTCGATGAAATTCCGATGGTGGTCGTCGCTTCTATACAAATGAATCTCATCGGGTCCGATTACGGATTCTTTCAGCGATTCCGGATGCGTCGCAAAACGCTTGCCTACCTCAATCCAACCTTCCGTGCCCTCGAAACGGGCGCCCACCCAGCCGCTGACATCCGTTTTACAAATCAGCTCCACGCCATTTGCGTACCGGGCGAGGAAGTGTATCTTCGTGGGCGTATTGAAAAGTCCGTCCCTCGGAAATTCACCGCCGAGATCCTCGACCTCGACCGGGCCGGTATCGTCCGCGCCGTTGCCCCACTGCGCCATATCAAGCGAGTGCGCACCGAGGTTGGTCGTCTGGCCGCCCGAGTAATCCAAAATAAACCTGAACTTATACAGACAGCGGTCCTTGTGATACGCCTCCCACGGCGCGGGCCCCAGCCACATGTCGTAATCAAACCCCTCCGGAACCGGCATCGGCTCCCAATTACTGCCCGGCCCCTCCCTGTTGTTGGGTCCCACCGGAGTAAGTATTCTCTTTAGCTTGCCGATACGCCCGTTGCGAACCAGCTCGCAGGCGAAGCGCGTCTGTCGCCTCGAACGCTCATGACTGCCCGTCTGGAAGACCACCCTGTGCCGGCGAACAACCTCCACCATTGCACGGCCCTCGGCAATCGTCAGTGTCATCGGCTTCTCACAGTAAATATGTTTGCCCGCCCTGGCCGCCCATATCGACATGACCGCGTGCCAGTGGTCGGGAGTGACAATCGTCACCGCGTCAATGTCATCTCGCGCAAGCAGTTCGCGAAAATCCACGTACGGCCTGCACCCCCTGAAAGTCCCCGATGCCGCCCGTGAGGCGTAATGGTCCTCCACAATGTTTTTCGCCGGCACGCGCCCGAGGTAATTGCCCTGCCAGCCGAGCTTGTACCAGTGCCCGTATTCCCGGCTGCCCGTCACCACATCGCAGACGGCGACGACCTGAACATCATCATGCTGCAGAAAGGCCCTCATATCGTTGGTGCCCATGCCGCCCACGCCTATACAGCCCATCGCGATGCGGTTGCTCGGCGCGCCCGCCCCGAATACCGTTGATGGTACTATGGAAGGAAAGCCGAACGCAGCGCCTGCAGCGACCGCCGCACCTTTTAAAAACTTTCGCCGACTAACGGCACTATTAGCTGCTCCCAAACGCACGGTCATTGTCCTGTCTCCATAAGTGGCTTGTTCCGGCGCGAACCGAGTTAAACCTGCTTAGGCACTTCGTACTTGTTGCGGTACTGCCGTTTCAGGAGCTTGTTCGCCTCGTCATTTCCGACAAACCGCTCAGCCTTCGCATCGAACCATAGTTTTCTGTTGCCGACGCGATAAGCGATATTCCCAATATGCACCATCGTACAGGCCGTATGGATTACTTCAACGTCTGCATTTGGACGCTTGCGGCTTTTGACGCATTCGAGGAAATTCTTCGCATGCACGTCATCCGGAAACCGCCCGTACATCTGGTCCACAACCTTGCCGCCCGATGTCGTCACCTGCCAGCCCCCACCGTGTCTGCCGACAGTCATCATCAGGTCGGAACCGTACAACTCAACTCTCGTGGCATTCTGCGTCCAGTAGGGGAACTCATCATTCCGGCGGATGGTGCCGCTCGTCTTACGCATATAACGGGGGTAATTCGTAAGTTCGAAGGTCATAACAAAACCGTCGAAATCATAAGTGACAACCTGAACGTCGGGCACCTCCGCGTCATCGCCCTTGTGATACAGCCTCCCCCCGGAACACGATACCGCGCCAGGCATCCCCAGGTCGCCCATAAGCATCAGTGCCAGGTCAATCTGATGGATGCCGTCGTCGGCCATGTCGCCCCCGCTGAAGTCCCAGAACTTGTGCCAGCCGATTTCAAAAATATTCTGATTATACGGCCTGAACGGCGCCCCGCCCAGCCACGCGTCCCAGTCGAAACCCACCGGCGCACTGCCGGCCTCACCGAGATAAAAAGGCTTTCCCGGCTTGATATTATACACTTTCACAAGGTGAATCCCCCCTAATTTGCCACTCTTGACATACTCACGCCCCGCCAGGGTGTATGGAGCGCTGCGACACTGCGTCCCTACCTGGACGATACGCTTGTACTTGCGCGCCGCCTCTATCATCTTTCGCGCTTCCCAAATCGTGTGCGAATGCGGCTTTTCAACGTATACGTCTTTCTGCGCCTGACAGGCAAGAATGCTCGCCGGGGCATGCCAGTGGTCAGGAGTCGCCACTATCACCGCATCAACGTCCTTAGAATCAAGAACATCCCGGATATCCCTGCTCGCCTTGGGCCGAAGATTCTGCGCCTGCAGTGCCTCCTGGATACCTTTCTCCAGCCGCTCAGGGTGCAAATCGCACACGTATGTGACTTCGCCGCCCTGCTCGATTATGTTGCGCAGAACCATCCTGCCGCGCCCGCCGCAGCCAATCAAGGCAACTCTCACCCGCTCATTCGCGCCCAATACGCGGCTCGTGCTGACAGCCGAAACGGCCGCCGACCCCACAGCAAGGCCCGCAACGCCTTTGCCTGACCTCGATAGGAAACTCCTTCTTGTCATCCGCTCCATAATACTGTCTCCAATTTCATTATAGGGCCTTTTCAATGCCTGCAGAACGGTAAATCCGGCCGAATAGCCATCTTACGCTCCGCTAAAATACCACGTCCGCGCTAAATTGTCAAACCCGCCCTGAAGCCCCTGCCCGAACAGCCGCCGGGGTTAACCCGCTCTCAAAAGCACGCGCGACGACGAACAAAAAAAAATTTCAAAAATCTCATTTTTTCGGTTGATCTCACGAACAAGTAGGACTAAAATACTCCTATATACTATTGTAGTTGCTGATTTGCCAAAGTAGTAAGAAATGAATATATTGCGTCAAAATACGGATTACGCGTTGCGGGTAATGGTAAACCTCGCCAGAAATTATGATAACCATGCCGTCTCGGCCAGAGTACTGGCACGGCAGGAGGATATTTCTTATCAGTTCGCCTGCAAGATACTCCAGCAACTGCACAAGGCACGGCTCGTTGACAGTTCGATGGGTCCTAAAGGCGGCTTCTCCCTGAGCAAACCGCCTGCCGAAATAGAGGTAATGAACGTGATTGAAGCCATCCAGGGCCCGGTCAAGCTGAACAAGTGCCTGTTGGACGCAGATGCCTGTCCGAGACAGCCACGCTGCCCTGTAAGCGTTAAGCTGGTGGAACTCCAGAAACAAATCGAGGACTACTTTCACGGTATCACCCTCGACCAGTTCCTGAAGAGCGCACCCGGCAAAAAGAAGAAAAATCCTAAAAGGACGAGGAGTCCGAGGACATGAACGCCGAAAACAAGAAACCAAACCTATTGGAAGCCTGTCTGGCCGTCAACCGAAATCTGGCAGACCTGATAGAATATGCTTCCGACTCGATTGTCAGCAAGACAATACTGGACAAAACCGCAGGGACCATTACCCTGTTCGCATTCGACAAGGGCCAGAGATTGAGCGAACACCAGACGCCATACGATGCGGTTGTTCAGGTTATTGAAGGCCGTGCGGCGATCACCATCGGCGGCAAACAGGTGAATGTCTCCGCAGGCGAGATTATAATAATGCCGGGCAATGTGCCGCACGCGGTCGCGGCCGAGCACAAGTTCAAAATGCTGCTCACAATGATCCGCACACAGGACAAGTAGAGCACCGGTAAGTTTTCGAGGATGAACCAATGTTCAGGTGCCCAGGACAAGATCAGCGATTCTGGAAGCCGGGCGATATATTCGAGGTTAAATGCCCAGCCTGCGGCCAGTCCGTCGAATTCTTCAAGGATGAGCCTAAGCAGAAATGCCGCAAGTGCGGACAAGAAGCGGCTAATCCGAAAATCGACCTTGGCTGCGCCGAGTGGTGTCAGTACGCCGAGCAGTGCCTCGGAATCCAGGTCGGTGCCGTGCGCGAAAAGCTCATAAGCGAAATGGAAAAATTGTTCGGAGCCGACAAGAGAAGAATCGACCACGCACTTGCCGTGCTCGACCACGCCCAACAGATTCAGGCCGAAGAAGGCGGCGACCCGCTCGTTGTAAAGGCAGCCGCGATATTGCACGACATCGGCATCCTTGAAGCTGAGCGAAAGCACGGATCCTCGGCGGGGAAATATCAAGAGATGGAGGGGCCGCCTATCGCTAAAGACATTTTGGAAAGACACGGTGTCACCGCCGAGGACAGTGAGCATATATGCAGGATAATCGCAAGCCATCACAGCGCCAAAAACATCGACACGGTTGAGTTCAGGATTGTCTGGGACGCCGATTGGCTCGTTAATCTTTCGAGCGATTTCGCCGACGCGAGCAGGGAAAGACTAAAGGAGATTATTGATAAGACGTTCAAGACCCACAAGGGTCGCCAAATAGCAACAGAAACGTTTCTCAAGGACTAAAGCGAGAACCAATCCGAAAACGAAAGGGGGAAGTTATGTTTTGTTACCAGTGTGAACAGACAGCAGGCGGAACCGGATGCACAAAAGTGGGTGTATGCGGCAAGGACCAGGACATTCAAAGTCTCCAGGATACGCTAATATTCGGGGTAAAAGGAATCGCCGCTTACGCTTATCATGCGCGCGAGCTCGGAAAAAGGGACGAGCAGGTCGATGCCTTCATGCACGAGGCGATGTTCTCTACATTAACGAACGTGGATTTCGACCTGAATCGTTACCTGGAGCTGGTGCTCAAGGCAGGCGAAATGAATCTGCGGGTCATGGAGCTGCTTAATAATGCGCATACCTCGACTTTTGGCAATCCCACGCCGGTGACGGTTCCGCGCGGCGCCAAGGCCGGGCCCGGAATCGTCGTCACGGGCCACGATTTGCTCGACCTTTATGAGCTTCTCAAACAAACCGAAGGCAAGGGAATCAATATTTACACTCACGGCGAAATGCTGCCCGCACACGGATACCCTGAATTGCGCAAGTTCAAACATCTCGTGGGCAACTATGGAACCGCCTGGCAGAACCAGAAAAAAGAGTTCGACGAGTTCACCGGAGCAATCCTCGTTACCACCAACTGCGTCATGATTCCAAAGGACTCGTACAAGGACAGGATGTTTACCTGCGGCATAGCAGGCGTCGCAGGCGTCAAGCACATAAAAAACAGAGACTTCAGCGAAGTTATTGAAAAGGCCCTGTCGCAACCACCACTCCCTGAGGACCCGCAGGGAACGCTCAGCACCGGTTTCCACTACACCGCCGTGCTCGCTCTGGCCGAGAAGGTAATAAAGGCGGTAAAAGCAGGCAAGATAAGGCACTTCTTCTTCATAGGCGGCTGTGACGGCGCAAAGCCCGGCAGAAATTACTTCACCGAGTTTGCGGAAAAAGTCCCGCATGACTGCGTAATACTGACCGCCGCCTGCGGCAAGTACCGCCTGAACGCAGCCGACTACGGCAGCATCGACGGAATTCCGCGACTGCTCGACACCGGCCAGTGCAATGACTGCTATTCGGCCGTAAAAATCGCTATGGCCCTGGCAGACGCGTTTGGCTGCGGCGTCAATGATTTGCCGCTTTCACTGATAGTATCCTGGTACGAGCAAAAGGCCGTTGCCATTCTGCTCACGCTGCTATATCTCGGCATAAAGAACATACGCCTCGGACCAAGCCTCCCGGCTTTCATAACCCCCAACGTGTTAAACGTGCTCGTCGAGAAATTCGACATCAAACCAATCAGCAATGTTGACCAGGACCTGGCCGAAGCGCTGAAAAAAGCATAATTTAACAAGGGCTTGCCTATGGCTACGCGAAACATAGTAAAAATAGACGAGGAAAGATGCAACGGATGCGGATTGTGCGTCAACGCCTGCGCCGAGGGCGCCATAAAGATCGTCAACGGCAAGGCAAAGCTCATAAGCGAGACTTACTGCGACGGCCTGGGGGCCTGCATCGGACACTGTCCCGAGGACGCGATAACCGTCGAAAAACGAGAGGCCCCCGACTTCGATGAACAGGCAACAAACAAACACCTGGCAGAACAGAAGAACACGGGAAAACAAGCCGACTTCGTATGCCCCGGCTTGATGGCCCGGACGCTCAACAAAAACGACAAACCTGCCAACGCCGCCCCGGCACCCGGCGGAACCTCACAACTAAGACACTGGCCCGTCCAGCTCAAACTCGTCTCGCCCCATGCTCCATACTTTGCCGACGCCCACCTGCTCCTTGTCGCCGACTGCGTGCCGTTTGCAATGGCTGATTTTCACAACAGATTTCTCAAGAACCACAGCGTTATCGTCGGCTGCCCCAAGCTGGATGACCCTGAATTCTATATTGAAAAGGTGGCGGAAATACTGAAAGCCAATAAACTTAAGAGCCTTACTGTCGTTCACATGGAGGTGCCCTGCTGCTTCGGCCTGACCCGCATAGCCAAGGAGGCAATCGCCCGCAGCGGCGTCAAAATGTGCTTCGACGATGTCACAATCGACCTGCACGGCAACGCAGGCGCCAAAACCACAATCGGCGATAGCCAGAGCATACCCGCTGGTTGACCGCGCAGAAACAGGCGGCAACGGACTCGGAACGGTGGGTTCGACAATCCGCCATTACGCTCGCCCTCAACAGCCTGAGTGTTTGAGGGTCCACCCAAGAACCATACCGGAGCAGAAGAATTCAACCCTGAAGCCGCCTCTTTGTCCCGCATTGACGCTGTGGGGCCATCAGTTGACGAAGGAAAAAATCTTTTTAGGCCTGTTGCATCGCGACGCCGAAAACGCTATACTTATAGGTTTACGTATGTGAACAAGAAACATAACCTGTTTTGCTGTAGATTGAGATGCTTCTAACACAAATATTGCAGCCTTCCTGTGTGAAGGTTCCGCTCCAAGGCGAGGACAAGAAATCCATTATAACCGAGCTCATTGACCTGCTCGATGCAAACGGCCTGCTGCTTGACAGAGACACCGCTCTCGAAGCCGTCTTCACGCGCGAGCAGACCCGAAGCACTGGCATAGGCTCTGGAATTGCCATCCCTCACGGCAAGTGCAAAGCCGTAAAGGAGCTCGTCATGGCCCTCGGCATAGCGCCCCAACCAATCGATTTCGAAAGTGTCGATGGCAAACCCGTAAAAATAATGATTTTGCTTGTCTCACCCACCGACAAAACCGGCCCCCACATTCAGGCCCTGGCCAGAATAAGCAGACTTATGCTCGACGAAAAGTTCAAAAATGCACTGGAGAAGGCCCACTCTGCTGAGCAGCTTTACGAGCTTCTGACCAACAAAGAGAGTGAATGAATTGCCAGCCGTTGTTCTCGGCTTTTACCTCGAGCTATGAGTCATACCTCTCCCATAGAACAAGCCCGAGTTCATAAGGATCAGCCAAGTCACTGTGCCTCGGCAAGACCCTTACGGCCAATCCCTGTTGACCCGCCCGCTTACAGGGCATTTGCCCCACAAACCATCGCTCCCCATTGCCCGCCGACGTAGCTTCGCAAGACATTCCAACCGCTGAACCATCCACAATATTACCCAGCGCATCCACATTACCGTAATAAAGCTCGACAGAAATATCATCCGGCCTGACCTCGCCCAAGTTTACCAACGCCCGCACCGTTACTTCCGATCCCACCGTAAGCTGCGTCGGCTTGAAAATCACTTCCGAGCTCCCCGCCCCACCGTCAACTCGTATTTCCACGTCCTTGACGGCGAATTCAGGCCAGCACTTCTTCATGTTTGATTTCCACATTGAAAGCGCCTTGGCTCTGGACATCGCTTCGGCCGTCAGATACCGCCACCTCGTCGCTGCCGGATTGTAGAACCTCCGAGTGTATTCTGCCACCATCCTCGTGGTATTGAACTGGGGCGTCACGCATCTGATGGAACTCTTCATTCTTTGTATCCACGCACGCGGCACATTGTCCGCCGAGCGAGTGTAGAACAACGGCACCACCTCATTTTGCAGCACATTGTAGATTGCCTGTGATTCAACCATGTCTTGATAGTCGGCGTTTTCATAGGTCTCGCCCGCGCCTATGACCCATCCTGCTTCCGGTGTGTAACCCTCGCACCACCAGCCGTCCAGCGTACTCATGTTCAAAGCACCGTTTATGGCCGCCTTCATTCCGCTCGTGCTGCTGGCCTCCATAGGCCGCCGCGGGGTGCTCAGCCAAACATCAACACCACGAACCAGGAACCTCGCCACACTGATATCATAGTCTTCCAGGAACACAATCCGCCGCCTAACATCGTACTGAGAAGCAAAGTGAATGATCTGACGTATTATCTCCTTGCCTTCCGTATCCCGGGGGTGCGCCTTGCCGCTGAAAATAAGCTGCACCGGCCGTTTCGAATCCGTAAGGAGTTTCACCAGCCGCTGCGGGTCCCTCAATAGCAAATTGCCTCTCTTGTAGCTCGCGAACCTCCTGGCAAAACCAACCGTCAACACCTCGGGGTCGAGCACCTCCTCGGCCCAGTTCAGCTCCGTGTGATATGTGCCCCGTCGCTGCATCTGAGCCTTCAGACGCTTGCGCGCGAAAACAATCAAACGCTCTTTGCACAACTGGTGCGCCCGCCACAACTCCTCATCGGGAATCTGCCCGATATGTTCCCACGCCGACTTGGTCGCAATTCCGTCCGACCAGTCCGGCCCCAAATACCTCTCGTATAGACCGTTGATCTCCTCGGACAGCCAGCTCTTGATATGAACACCGTTGGTAATGGACCTTATGGGCACCTCGTCAACAGGCAACCCAGGCCACAGGAAAGACCACATGCCACGAGACACCTGACCATGTAGCTTGCTGACCCCGTTCCTATAGCTGCTCAGCCTCAGCGCAAGGACCGGCATCTTAAAAGGCTCGCTGTCGGCCTCGGCATCCACCCTTCCCAACCCCAGAAACTGCTTTCTGTTTATACCAAGGTTAGGAAAGTAGCTGCCAAAGTACTTATCCATCAGCTCCACCGAGAATTCATCAAGACCCGCCTTCACCGAGGTGTGCATCGTAAAAACATTTCCCGCCCGCGTCGCCTCAACCGCTTCATCAAAAGTCAAATTCATCGCACTTCTTAACTGACGGATCCGCTCAAGCCCCATGAAGGCCGCGTGTCCCTCGTTCATGTGGCAGACCGTCGGCGTAATACCGACAGCCGCCAGTGCCTTCAGGCCGCCTATGCCTAACATAATCTCCTGACGGATTCGCATCTCACTGTCGCCGCCGTACAGATTGCTCGTAATAATCTGGTCGGTTGCTGAATTGGAAGGTATGTTCGTGTCCAACAGATAAAGCTTGACCCTGCCTATTGTAACACACCATATCTGCGCCGTAACACGTCTGCCCGGATATTCAACGCTTACCGTCACGGGCCTGCCGCTGTCTTTGCGCAACAGTTCAATCGGCACATTATAAAAATCATTTTCAGCATACAACTCCTGCTGCCAGCCATCTATGTTCAAATACTGACGGAAATAACCTTTTTGGTACAGAAGGCCCACTCCTACTATCGGTACCCCAAGGTCCGACGCACTCTTTAGATGGTCCCCTGCCAGAATCCCTAAGCCCCCTGAATAAAACGGCAGACATTCGTGAACACCAAATTCGGCACTGAAGTAAGCGATAACGGGCTTGGTGCAATTCGAACAGACTTTTCCAAACCAGGTTGGCCCTTCAAGGTACGATCCGAGTCTTGCCGTCGCACGCTCCAACTCACACAAAAAACCATCATTATTGGCCAGATCCTCAAGACGCTTCTGGGACACACTGCCCAAGAGCTTGACCGGATTATGACCACAGGCCGACCACAGGTTGGCGTCTATACGCCTGAACAAGGCTTCTATCTCAGGATTCCAGCACCAGAACATGTTCCGCACAAGTCCCTCCAGCGCCTTCAACGAGTCCGGAACTGCAGGCAAGACAGTGAAACTGCGTACTCTTGGCATCTTTGCCTCCCCATAAGCCTTTATAAAGCAAACAGTTACAACCTTAAAGCCGGCAAAGAACAGTCCGCGCCAGCCATCTCTTAATCGGCCATTCTATCCTTTGGCTTAACCCCAAAAAACGCCGAAAGTCCGACTCAACAGCCTTGTGACAGTCCGATATGTTCCCCCCTTGCCGACCATAAAAAAAGGCCCGTTCTACAACAGGCCTTTATCACTTAGTAGGCTTGCCTCCACCTGTGCCGTAAGAAAGTCTTTTGAAAAGAACCCATTACTTTCAGGTGGGCAATCGTTGCTTGTGCCCGAAAGTCCTATCGAGTAGGCTTGTCCGGGCTCTCAAGACCTGATTTCCCTGAGTACGGGTATCGGTTCTTTCAAATCAAACTTTCTATACGTACACTGCAGGGGTCAGCCTGCCTTCTTACACTTATACCAAATTCCAGGAGCAAAATCAACGAAAATATCGGTCCTTCCGGACATTTATTTGGCCTGCCTTTCTGCCTGCCTACTTGCTTTTTCGGCTCGCCAACGCTTTTTTCTACAGAAAAAATACCCGGACCAGTAGTTGCTCTCGCCATCCCAATAAGCCCGGCAAAGGCAGCTATTAGCGGCAACTGAGCTTGAGAATCCTCCACCCGGATGTTGAAAGCGTTCGCTAATCCGCAGGAACGCATCGGCCCTCAGCCCAGGCCCGAAGCGCTTCCACGCTCTCGGCCATCGTCACCGTAAGCGGCGGCGAATTCCGCAAGGCAGACAGAATCAAAGCCGTATCCACCTCCCTCTTGTTCGCGTACGCCTCGTGCAGGGCTGAAATGATTGCCTGCTCTATCTCCGAGCCGCTGTAACCCTCGGACGCCTCGGCAAGCTCCTCAAGGTCGAACTGCTCCGGGTCGCGATTGCGCTTCCGCAGGTGAATCGCCAATATCTCCTTTCGCGTGGCCGCAATCGGCAGGTCAACAAAGAATATCTCATCGAATCGGCCTTTGCGAAGCAGCTCCGGAGGCAGAGCCTCAATATCATTGGCTGTAGCCACTACGAAAACCGGCGCCTCATGCTCCTGCAGCCAGGTAAGAAGCGTGCCAAACATTCGCTGGGACAGCCCCCCATCCGCACTTCGACTTGCCGCCGAGGCAAACGCTTTTTCAATCTCATCTATCCAAAGTATAACCGGTGACATCATCTCCGTCTGGCGCAGCGCCTCGCGAAGATTGCGCTCGGATTCGCCGATGTAGCTGGCGTACAATGTGCTCGGGTCCATCCGCAACAAAGGCTGGTGCCAGGCCGTCGCAATCGCCTTGGCGCACAGACTCTTGCCCGCGCCCTGCACACCGAGCATAAGCACGCCCCTCGGCACGGTCAAACCGAACTCCTTGGCGTCCCGGCCGAAGGCGTCCTTCCTGAACTCAAGCCATTTCTTCAGCCGCTTCATACCCCCGATTTCACTGAGGTCCAGAGGCGTCTGGACGTATTCGAGCAGCCCGCCCCGTTGAATCATCCGCCGCTTGCCCGCAATAATCAGGTTTATGTCCTTGTCGGTAAACCGCTGGTCGTGAGCAACACTGTCGATAATGACCTGCTCGGCCTGCCGGCGAGTAAGCCCGCGAAGGTTCCGAACCATTACGTTCAGGCCTCGCCGAGTGATGCCGATTTCCACGGGCTTCTTACGGTGAAGCCGAAGAAGAGTCGTGCGAAGAATGTCCTGCAGCTCCTTTTCATCCGGAAATGAAATCTCGAAAGTCCTCGCGTACGACTTTATCACTTCGGGCAGCTTGTCCTCGCTGTCAATCATAACCAGCGTGCTGCCAACCTTATCGAAACGCTCTATGACATCCCGCAGCACCCGCAGCGTCTTGCCGTCTCTCAGATGCTCAGCCAAATCAAGGGCCACGCAGATGGAACTTTCCTTCGACCCCGCTAAATTGTTAAGGCCTGCCTCGGCTCGTTCAGTACCCTTTATGGCAGGCCCCTTGTCCAGAAGGCTCAGCCCGTCCCGCACACCCTCCGCAGCCGACCATATCCAAAGCTCGCGCTTCAGGGTCTCCGCCGCCTGCCTCACCAGCCCCAGCGCATACTCTTCCTCGTATGTAACGATAGACACGCACCCGCAACCCCCACCGATAAGCTGCTCAAACCGCTCAAAATCATTCATCAGCGGATTCTCCCGCTTATACCGTTCGCAATTCCGCTTTGACACGCTCGGCCAAACTCTCAACAATGGCCTTCTCGAAATCGTCAACAGTATCGTGTGTCAACGTGCCGTCCTCGTCTCTGAAACGCAGCGACAGCGTAACGCTCTTCTTGCCGGACGGTATCCCCTTGCCGCGGTAGATATCGACAAAGCGAACGTCTTCCAATTCACCGGGCGCCTTACTGCTCACCGCCTCGACAATCTCGGCCCACGGTACCATCTCGTCAACAATAATCGAAAGGTCACGCTCAATGGCGGGAAATCTCGGTATCGGCTTAACCTTCACCGGCCCGCTTTGCAGCGCCAAGAGCTCCTCGAATTGTAGCTCTGCCGCTACCGGCGTCACTTCCTTGAAACCATACCTGTCTGTAACGCTCTGCGAAACAATGCCGGCCGTGCCCATAACCTTGCCGTCAACAACAACCTCAGCACCCGTCTGCGCCCAGGCCAGATCCGCAGGCCTGAACGAAACTTCCGCCTCCCTGCTGACATTTCTTGCCAGCCCTTCAATCACGCCGCGAAGGTATCTAAAATCGCCGTCACACACGAGAGCCACCCTGGCCTGCTCATTCGGCAGCACATCGTCACGCCCATCCCCCGGCAAAAAAGTATCGGCAATCTCATACACCCGGCACGGCAGGTTCCTCGCGTTAACGTTCGTCTTTAAGACACCAAGCAGGGAGCCGATAAGCGTCCGCCGCAGCAGGTTCGCCGTCTTCCTCGAAGCATCCTGCACCGCCAAATACCCCTTGCCATCGTCAGCCGCAAACAGCTCGCTCACCCAATCGTCCACGAAGCCCACCGTGACGGCCTCGTAAAACCCACAGCCGTTAAGATACCTCCCTATCGATTCGGCCAGCCTCTGACGGGCGTCGACCGGCGTCACTTCGATACTGATTCGCTTTTCCACAGGCACCCGGTCATAGCCGTACACACGCGCCACTTCCTCAATCAAATCCACCTCGCGATAGACGTCGCTCCGCCACGAAGGCGCCGTGCAGACTATCAAATCGTTTTCCTTGCGCGGCTCGAAACTCAGGACCGACAGAATCCGCATCACCTGCTCAACCGGCACAGCCATTCCCAGCAGCTTCGCCACGCGCGAAAACCGAAGCGTCACCTGCCTCTTTGCCGGCATCTTGGGATAAGCATCCACCACCCCTTTGGCAACCTTCCCACCGGCTACCTGAACAATCAACTGAGCCGTCCGCTTCGACGCCCAGTCCACGTTTTCAATATCCACTATCCGCTCGAATCGAAACGCCGCCTCCGAAGGCAAGACCAGCCGGCGAGACGTCCTGCGCACGGTCAGCGGGTCGAAATATGCATCCTCCAGCAGGATAGCCGTGGTGGCGTTACTCACCTCGGTCTCCAGCCCGCCCATAACACCGGCAATTGCCACCGGCCCCTTCGGGTCCGCGATAATGAGCATATCAGACTCAAGGTCGCATTGCGTACCGTCGATGCTCACAATGCGCTCGCCGGCCACGGCCCTCCTGACGATTATTTTGCCTTCGTTAATCCTGGCATAGTCAAACGCATGAGGCGGTTGCCCCGTCTCCAACATCGCATAGTTTGTCGCATCAACAACGTTATTGACGCTCCGCAGACCGGCCGCTTCAAGCCGTTTCGCCATCCAGTTTGGCGAGGGGCCGACCCTCACCCCCTCGATAATCCGTGCCGTATATCGCCCGCACAAATCCGGCTCAACAATCTCCACACTGCAAAACCCGGCCGCGTCCCTGTCCAGCTCGTCAAGCTCGATGTCCGGCAGCTTCAGCTCCCTGTCCGTCGCCACCGACAGTTCCCGCGCCACCCCGATATAACCGAGACAGTCGCCCCGATTACTCGTTATCTCCACATCGATTACCGCATCATCGCCGCAGTATTCGATTCCCTCGCAGCCAAGCCCCAGATCGCTCAGCATCTCCGCAACTTCGGCCGCAGAATGTTCAATTTCGACATAATCCTTCAACCAATCCAGCGAGACTTTCATAACAAATGCACCACAAACAATTCAGAATATGCAGTTTCAGATTGCAATAACTTAGCTTCCGCAAACCCTTATGTCAATGATTTTGCACATTCCTCAAGCCCGCAGGCAAACCCCTTCTTCACATCCTGTCAGGCACGTCATCCGGCACGCGCTCTCCCAACGAGTTCGAATCTCAACCCAACCATAGCTCTTGCGATCGCCGGCCTGTGGCGCATCCCCAACCGGGTTGCGGCCCTTGCGACTGGCTAAGATAACCAGACGCCTTAAAACACAAAAATGGCCCGGTGAAAAAACTTTGCGCTTTTATCCCTGTGCTTTTCTCTTATAATATCTCTTTAGTCATGATTTTCGGGAAACATGGTATGAGAAAATGCGTTCTGCTTATCGCCCCGCTCGCCGCCGTCGCCGCGGCCCTGCTCCTTGCCGGCTGCGTCGAGCGAAATCTCACCATTAACACCAGGCCCGAGGGTGCGATCGTGATTCTAAATGACGAGGAAATAGGCATTTCGCCCGTTACGGTGGGCTTCGAATGGTACGGCGATTACAATGTCGCCATCCGAAAAGAAGGCTTCGAGACGCTGAAAACCCACCGCAAACTCAAAGCGCCATGGTACGATGGATTTCCATTCGACCTCTTCGCCCAAATCCTGCCGCATAGAATCGTCGATTCCTACGAGTGGAAATTCGAGCTCGAAGAGAAGAAGCAAATAAGCCCAGACCAGCTCATCCAAAACGCCGAACAGCTCAAAAGCCAACTGCAATAGCCCCGCCTCCCTGCCCCGTCCCAAACCTGTCATGAGTGTAATAGAAGGATAGGCTCCTGCCGCCGTGTCCCGCCCCAAGTGGCAAACTGCCGTAACTTGGTGCGGGCAGCGCAGGCGAAAGGCAAGCAATTGCGATTTGCGGCGGTAGAAATCTCAACCAGCGCCAACCCCAAACATACAAAAAAATCCTAATGAATTGAAAAAACAATTTTGAAACTCAAGTCCTTGCTCTGGCTGCGCTTACGTCCAGAGAGAGAGAGAGAGAGAGAGAGGAAAAAAGCTTGTAATCTCGTTGATATGCTTCATCATATCGACAGAAAGTTATGGGAGCATACTGACAATAAGGTGCGGCAAGCAATATGCGGCTGTTATCTCATAACAACTGGGCGGACAAAGGATACGCCCGATTGAACGGGCGCGACGGTCAATCCCCACTTGCTTTGGTCCTCTCGACTAACTCCCCTGCGCCCGAAACCCTAAACCAAGCCTGGGAAACAAAGGCCCCGGATTTCGATGAGATTCTCATCAAAATCGCTTCTCCCGCAGAAAAACGGCCTTTTGCAAAAAATATTCGTTTGTCACAATTTTTCTTATCAACAAAACAACCACCACAAAGGCCATTAAGGAGGTGAGCAATATGAAAACTGAATTGTTGGACGATTGGTAATGTCAATGCTAATTCGAGTTCTTGTATAGGTTTGTTGTAATTGAATTTGCGTCGTAGACGCTCCGTAAAGGAAAAGGAAAGGAGTTTGAAATGTACCGTGAAAAATCTAAACGGCTGGGGGGAATTTCGCTTGCGATTGTCTCCATGCTGCTATCAACCTGCGCCATGACAAGCATGCTGCACGCCCGAGTTGGTCCCTCGGGTTTCGACGTATCCGGCGGCGCCACCTTGTGGAATTGCAAGGATCCCTGCATTGATTGGTGCCTCACTTCTGTGATAGAATGCCTTGATCTTACTGGCAGTACGTGTGAAACAGATAGGTGCACAATAAATAGCCTCAGATATCTATATTGCCGGTGTCCCGGTGATGCTTCGCCTGGGGCAGATGATTGTGTGTATCACATGGATAGCGGTGATTGGTGGCGCGCAGAATATATTCGCTGGCACGCTTGTAATAGTACTACTTACGACTGGGACTGGTACAAAGAAAAATATTGTGCAAAAGATGGCCTTGGAAACAGTAGCTGGAGCACTCCGTGTATTTGGACCGGTAGTTGCACGGGTGCACTTTGGCGGTATCACGAATACACGCCCCGCCCGCGTTGCGATTAGACAATGCAGACTGTCAGTAAGCAGTTGTGATATATCGGATGAGCAAGTGTGCCGTGTAGGGCACGCCCCCTCATCACGTTAATGACTTATTCAAGTCAACGAGGACTTTCTTGCCTCCGCAAGAACAGATGTCATAGATAAGGAGTCTCTGCAATGATGTTATCCATGCGATACTATCTGGCAATTTGTATGGCGCTTTGTCTATGGCTCGATGTGGACGCTCTCGGCCAGGACGGATTGGAAGTATTGAGAAATTTGAAGAATTATGATTCCATCTACGAGGCAGGATTCACAGTCTCGGGAACGCGCAAATGTCCGGAGCATCTTATCCTCGGGCAGGTGATAATCAACGTTGAGCGCAAATGGAGACTGGCTTTCGAAGGTGGCAGGTGCGCGTATCTTATGGAGATAGTTGAATATGAGAAGCCGAAGTTTATGGACCCCAAAGGAAGAGACCGAGGCAGCCTCACTCAGGATGGATGGCTGATGCTATCGTTGCACACCAGGCAATGGGGTTATTGGGGCGCAGATGTTTCTGGGAACCATTATGAAGACACCACGATAAAAGTCAGCCCTGACAATCAGGTCGTTGAAGTCGGAGGGAACATTCACAATTCGTTATTATTTGATCCCAAAGACGCAGGTCCAAATGCTCCCAAGTGTGCCATATTATGGTCGTTAGGGCGTTTTTTTTCGAAACTCATCGACGAAGTCACTCTTGTCAAAGAGTCAAGCGATGGGCGCATTACGGTGTCAGCTTTGGGCAGGAAAGAAGAGGGAGAGCACGGGCGATGGGAGTTGGAGATCGAACCTGCTCCGGCATGGATGGTGAGAGAAGCGCGATTCTATAGCGACGCCAAGCCCGACGTCATCAGTTGTGAAATGAAAAACAGCGGGACCGTCTGGAGCGGCTCGTATTGCATTCCGGGGAATGCTGTATTCAATTATGGGGGACCGATTAAGGACGCCAGGGTAAGAGGAGATGTGGAGGAACTGACTTTTGACCCTGTGATTGAACAATTCGATGAGAAAGTTTATGAAGGCGCCAGGCAAGCCGTTACCAAGGACCGCCCACCGAAACTCACCATACACGACTTCCGGGTTTCTCCGATGCTTGTGTACCAGCCGGATGAGCTAGCGGAGAGGGCATTGGACATTGCATCGGACAGTATATCAGAGAGTACGCCGCCAGAAGACAAACTTGTGGATGCAAACAAAGCCGTTGCCAAGGCGGAAAACGAGGGCACGAGAACATCAGGTCCAAATGTAAGCGCCACGAGACCTTCCACAAGTCCTTCCACCGGCCCTTCCGTCCAATCGGCGCCGGTTTCGCCTGTCCCTCAGCGTCCCTGGTATCTGTTGCCTGCAGAATGGTCCGTCGCCGTCTTGATCCTGGCGGTGCTGACCGCCGGATGTGCTTGCTTCTTTTTATTCAGATCGCAAAAGAGCTAACGAATGCATGGCAATATGAAGACCGCAATACGCTGGCTTACCACCTTCCTTCTTATCTTCGGTAGCGCCTTTGGCATTGCCTGCTGGTTAAGCATGTCCCCACGCGTGCCAACCCAAAAGCTGGACCCCTCCAATCCCAAACATAGGAACATGCTTTGCGGTCCCACGAGCCTCTTCAATGCGCTGGGACGTATAGGTGTCAACTGTCATTTTAGGGATCTGGCCTCGCAATGCGAGATTAGCTCCAAAGGCGTCACGCTGAGGGAGCTTGAGCGAGTGGCCAATGGCGTAAAGGAGGCGAAGAGCCGTGTCAAGCGACTGAACTGGGACGGCCTGAAACGCTTAGATGGCGCGGCCGTGCTGTTTGTGAATGACGATCATTTCATAGCCGCAGATCCGCGCGAGACCCCGCCGAGCAGCAGCGCAAAGGGCGCCGCCGTGCGGATTTACGACGAAGCCAGGCCGGCTCAATGGATGACACGCGAGCAACTGGAGGAGATTTGGACGGGCGAAACGTTAGCCATTGAAAGACGCGGCCCTTCCTTGCGACAGGACACCGGTCCTCGCATCGAGTGGGAAGACTGCTTTATTGATAACGGAGTGCTGAAGCCCAATTCAATCAGCCAGTACGCTTTTTCGTTTCGCAACGTGGGCAGCGCTGATTTGACGATTGATAGCGTCAAAAAGAGTTGTGGCTGCGCCACATATACCCTGACGAGTGAGCGTCTTGCGCGGGGGCAAGCCGGCGTAATAGAAGTGCAAGTCGATCTTGAGGGCAAGGAGGGCTATTTGCTAAATCATCTCGCTGTAAAGACGAATGATCCAGTAAACCCTTTATCCATTCTAAGAATGGCTGCAGGGGTCCGAAAAGCGCGCGTCCTTTCTGCTGAGAGAATAAGTCTGGGGGATTTACCACAGGGTGGAAAGGTAACGCGGGAGTTCTATGCAACCGATCCTGGATTCGACGGCTTGAGAATCCGTGATGTTTCCTTTCTGCCAACCACGGGGCTGGATATATCAAAGCATCTAACCTGTTCGATCACCTATGACTTGCTGGGGGATGATATTCAGCGTGTTGCGAAACTTTCGGGATATCTAGGTAAGCCGGAAGACTACGTAATACGGTTAGCGTTAGAAGCAAGCGAGAAATGTCCCGTTGGGCCTTTTCAAGGCGAAGTAAGTGTTCTTGCAGTGGCTGACGATGTAATTTCGACGCATAAAGTAATAATAAAGGGCGCTGTCGTCCAGGACATTCATCCGGTCCCTGCTGTGGTATTGATTGCGCTTGATGGTGAAGGCGCCGGCAGCGCAACGATCCAATTACGGAGTTATGCTAAGCACGACTTCCAGATCGTTGACGCATGGGTAGATAGCGGGACTTCTGTAAAGATTGACCGAGCAGATAGGCCGCAAGCTCCCGGCCCAAAGTTTGTTCTATCGACCTTGATGCCTGCTGTCGTCGCGGCTGCCACGCCCATAGAGTCCGCCGCGTTCTTCAAACTGCACAATGGCACGGTGATCCGCGTGCCCATAACCATTTTTAAGCCTCCGCAATGATCGCGCAACATGCGAAGGGCAAGCAACATTGTGCTGAAATAGTAGGCCTTTTCCTCTTGGTAGCAGCAGTTCTAAAGGCCGCCCAGTCGCTCAGCCAGCCCGCCGCCAGACAGTACAAAATGCGGCGGGATAGTCAAGAGTTGCCGGATCGAGAAGTCGTACAGGCTTTTACATTCGATTCACCAACCACACCATACCATTTGCCGGGCGCGATCACCAGCGTCAAGGAAGACGCGGAAACTTACGAGCTGGATTTACCCCTGCCGCTTTGGGAGGGCGACCCGAAGACCGTGCCGCACTATCGGCTGAACGAAGAGACCATCGAAAGGATAATCGACTGGGCCGAGCGTTTCCAGGCCGCCGCCCATTAAGGTCCCGCACAGCCCTAAGTGAGATTGTCTCGGTACCAGCCTATGGCCTTGCCGAGACCTTGTTGGAAGGATACTTTCGGCTCGTAGCCGAGAAGACTCCGCGCAAGACTGATGTCTGCAAGCGAGTGCTTTATATCGCCGGGCCGGGGGTCGGCATATATCGGCTCAACGCGCTTGCCAAGCAGCTTGTTTATCATATCGATAATCGCATTAACCGTCACGGCCTGCCCGCACGCAATGTTCACCACCTCGCCCCCGGTGTGCTTCGCCCGCGCGGCAAGCAGATTCGCATCGACCACGTTGTCAACATAAGTGAAATCCCGGCTCTGCTCGCCGTCCCCAAAAATTGTCGGAGGCTTGTCATTCAGTACGGCCGTGACAAAGGCCGGTATAGCAGCCGCATACTGGCTCGTCGGGTCCTGGTGCGGACCGAAGACGTTGAAATACCGCAGCGAAACAGTCTCCAGACCAAAGACCTTATAAAAGACCGAGCAGTAATACTCCCCAACCAATTTGGCCACCGCGTATGGCGAAAGGGGCTGCGCCGGCATCGTCTCAACCTTCGGCAGTGTCGGCGTGTCACCATAAGCCGACGAACTCGACGCATATACAAAACGCTTTATCCCCGCATCGCGTGCAGCCAACAGCAAAGTGAAAGTCGCCTCCACGCAATGTTTGTGCGTCGCGGCCGGGTCGTCCACGCTACGAGGGACGGACGGAAGCGCCCCTTGGTGTAAGACAACGTCGACGTCCCTCATTGCCGAACGGGCAACGTCTTCATCACCCATATCGGCTTCGACGAATTCAATCTTGTCGATAAGAGAATTGAGATTGCTCTTCTTGCCGGTCAGGAGATTGTCCACAACTCTTACAAAACAGCCTTCGGCAACAAGTCTCGTGCAGATGTTCGAACCGATGAAACCGGCTCCGCCGGTGACCAAGAATCTATCCATAAAAGAAACCTTCCCTGAACAAGTCGCGCCTGCAGCGCCGACCTCGCGCCGCTCTATCGGCTAAACCGACGGAGCTGGCTGCATCTCCTGATATCTTCGATAAGATTTGAACTGCTCCCGGAAATAACCGCCCTTCATGGTCCTCACCGCAAAAAGCACGCACCCCGATATGGGCGCACTCACTTGCTTAAGTTCCAGAATCGTCCTCTGAGCGGCGCCCCTCCTTGTGTAAGCCGCGTTAAATACCAATAGCGTGCCGTCAACGATTTTCGCCAGCACTTTCGCGTCACTCACAAGCAAAATGGGAGCGCTGTCAATTATGACGTAGTCATAGCTTTTGCGACAGTCCTTTAGCAGTTGTTCCATCCTGTAGCTTCCGAGCAGCTCCGTCGGATTCGAAGGGATGCGGCCCGAATAAATTACGTCAAGACCCTCAAGAACATCGCACCTTCTGGCTTCCTCGTAACCACAAAGCCCGATGAGCAAAGAGCTCAATCCAAATTCCGAATCGCCTGCAGCAATACCATCAGCCCCCGACGACGGAAACACGCTCTGCAAACTTGGCCGCCTAAAACTCGCGTCTATCAGAAGCACTTTCTTATTATCAGCAACAAACGCCGTCGCCAGATTAACTGCCACAGAAGTCCTGCCATCGCCCGGCATGCCGCTGCTTACGAGCAGAACTTTCAAGGCGTTTGCCGAACCAGACAGACTTAAATTCGTCCTAAGCCGCCTGTACGACTCCCCTATCACCGAATACGGCGCCTGACGAACAACATGACAAAGGTCTTCTACCTCGCTAACCGCGCTGTCCTCAATCGCGTCCGGAATAACACCCAACAGCGGGATGTGCAGATACCTGCTCACGTCTCGCGGCGTCCGCACCAGGTCGTTCAGCAACTCTATAAGGAAAGCAAGCCCCACCCCGACAAGCAGGCCCAGTACCGTGCCGCCGGGGAAATATAACTCCCAACGAGGAGAGCTCACCTCCAGCGGCTTCGGAGCTTCGCCGACAGGGCGAACCTTCGGAGTCTCAGGGTCATCATATACTATTCTGAGCTTGTCAATCGTCTCTTTGACTGAGTCAAGCATCTCCCTTTTGTTGTCCCTTATCGCCGCCCGCTGCTCATACTGCACACGCGCCAGGTCAAGTTGTTTCTGCTCCTTCGCCGCCTCGTCGCGCAATTTTTGCAGCTCCTCCAGCCTTTGACGCAACACCACCAACTGGTCCTGAGCATTCTTGACATTCGATTGTCGGATCAGCTCGCCGACGTAAGCCTCCCTGAGCCGTATCTCTTCCTTGATCCCGTCTATCACTTCCCGAACCTGAAGAACCACCCGGTGATTCTCACCGAACTTCGCAAGCACACCCGCAAGCGCCGACTCCTGAAGCGCAAGCCGCTGCCTGAGTGTTATAACAACAGGGTCAGCCTCGACCTGACGCGAGATCTGCTCCGTAACCGGCCCGGTCGCTAACTGCTCGAACTCTTTAATAATACTTTCAATCTGGCCTACCTCCAGACGCCGGTCGTTCAACTCAAGCTCCAAAGCATTCAACCTTACAGTGATTGTGTGCTGAAACCGACGCTCTCCGGAGATTTCCAGATCGCTTATGCCATACGTTGTACGAACATCCTCCAATGACTTTTCCGCTGCATCCAGGTCTCTCTGAAGATTGACCTTTTGCTGGTCGTACTGCAACAGTCTCGCACTGATGTCACTCCGCGATGCCGTGCCTCGCCACCGAACAAACAACTTTACCATTTCGTTCACTATGTCCGCGGCTTCCTGTGCGTCGCCGCAGGTCATTGAGACAGTCACAAACTCTCCGTCTCTCTGAGGATAAGCCGTCAGATTCTTTTTCAAGTCCTCAAAGGCCCGCGTAATACACTTGTGCTTTTCCGAAGCGATGTCTCCAAAACGCCCAAACCACTTCGTTCGCTGTATTGCGTCCAGATCAATCAGTCTCTGCAGTGTGCTCTGCTGCGTCAGAAGAGCCGCTATTGACGTACGATAGCCGTACTGAATGTCTTTTTGAACCAGCGGTGAAACGAATGTCATGGGGTCCTTTTCCGCGGGGGAAAGGACCTGAATGTAAGCTTCCGCCCTATACTTGGGAACATAACGCAACAATAGATACCAGGCCACACCGCCGACGACAAAACCCAATATCGTCAAGGACACCATCAGCACTATGTGCCGACGCAATATTCCAAAAACTTCCTTCGGCGTCAGCGCCGCTGCCGCCGCCGGCCTCGCACCCATTCGGCCGCTCATTCCACCTGTACTACCTTGTCCTTGTTCCACCATCTCTAAGCACTAAAAAAGATACAGCTCATCGAATCCGAGATGACCATATTCAATTCTTATACCTTAGTTCCCTGTCTTCTCTTGCCCTGACAGACGCTCAATCGCCGAGCCTATCCGCCCCCTCACAGAGTCCGACAATTCACCTGCACCAGCCTCCAACGCCTGCTTGTAAGCAGACAGGGCCTCAGCCGATGCTCCAAGTTTTTCCTTTACCATACCCAAGTGCTCATAAACCTCCGCCGGCACAACCACATCACCGTCAACATAGAGTTGTAGCGAAGTCTGCAAAGCCTCGTCAGCCTTCGAATATCTGCCGTTCTTATACAACACATAAGCGTAAGTATCCAAAACGCCGCCATTATTTGGCGCCAGCTCACAGGCCCGCTCGGCATATTCAAGCGCCTCTGCAGGCTTCTCATCATTCTCGGCCAGCAGATACGCCAAATTGTTCAAGACAAACGTATTATTCGGCATTTCGGCCAACAGACTTTCGTACTCGCTAATACCCTTCGCAAGGTAACTATTATCGGATGTCCTTCTATAAGCCAGATCCAGTACCCCCACTTTGTTTACGACATAACCGAACCGACGCGGATCATCGGGACCTATTACACTGAGGCACTTATCAATATAAATCAATGCCTTGTTGTAATCCCCGTTGATCTTCATCACATTGAACATCGCAAAATTCGCCGCGACCGAATTGGGTTCGGCCTCAACCATTTGCCCGCAATACTTCCGGACCTCCTCCGCCCCCAACAGCCGGTGCGCCCTCTGCAAAATCGTCAAGCCAAGCGCCTCGTCTGTACCACCGGCAAAAGCTTTCGACAACGCAGTCTGACAATATTGCACCGCTGTCGCTCTGTCTCCCAGCTTCATCTTGGCTTCTGCCATTCGAAAATATGCAACCGACGCAAAATCACCGTCAACGTATTTTCTTCCCTCCTCCAGCACCCTCTCCAACCGCCCGGGCATCCAACTCTCACCGGCCCCCGGTGAACCCGCCCCCAGAACCATCGCCTCCAGGTACCCGTCAAGGGACTGCAAAAATTGATTCCTGTCCACGCCCGCTCCCTTTTGGCCAGCCGCCAACTCCATTGCACGCTTATACAACTGCTCCGCACGCGCATAGTCTCCCTCGGACACGGCAAACGCCCCCGCACGATTGTGCCAAAACACATCGCCGGGAAGCCTAACCAGTGTCTCGTCATAAAACCTGCTCAGAGCTTCCTTTCTGCCGTTCCGCATATAGACCTGCTCAAGCAGCTCACGCGGCCCACGCCCGGCCGGGGTCCCTTCGCTGAAACGCTCTGAATTGTCAATCGCACTCCTGAGCTCCGTTATCGCATCTTCCACCCGACCTGTCCGAACATAAGACTTCGCCAAATAATATCGCGTCGTTGGATCGTCCAATAATGACTTGCTCTTGTTAAGGTCGTCAATCGACTGATCATACTTAGACATCAACGAGTTTATTTGACCCCTTATACGCCAGGCCAGCGCGCTGTCCTGATCGTTTTGGAGACTCGTATTCGTCAGCTCCAACGCTCTTTCAAGCTGACCTTGTCTCATTGCCAGCCATGCCTCAAGCAAAAGTGCTCTTGGCTCGCTGCGATACTTCTCCTTGAATCTGCGAAGGTTGTTCTCCGCTTCTTTTATCAGCCCCGCTTTCAGCAGTGTCTGAATCTGAACGAGACGGTTCTCCACGTTGTCTTCAACCGACACAAGCTCCTGTGAATATCTCTTGGCGGCCTCCTTGTCGCCTGTTTGCTCCGCAACAAGCAGCAGACCTCGCACCACACCGCTGTCCTTCGTCCCGCTGCTGTACAACCGCTCCAGATTCTGCCTGGCATCTTCAAATCGCCCAAGCCGATAGTAGTAGCTCCAAAGCAACTCCCCTCCGCCGGACCCTTTCAGAAGTTCTTCCGCCTTCTCTTGCTCACCCCTCGCAACGTAGTATTGCGCCTTTGCTTCAATCACCGCCTTGTTCTCGGGCTCGGCCGCCATGGCCCGGTCAAAAGACGAAGAAGCAATGTCGTATAATCCATCCTTTTTTTCCGCATCGGTCTCCTCACGCGCCATCCTCATTGCCAGTTGACCCAACAGCATGGCATTCCGAACGCTCGGAACGGCCTTTTGCAGATACTGCCGGATCGCCAGAGCTTTCGATGGCTCCGTCGGGCTTATGTACTCAGCGTAGAAACTAAGCAAACCCAAATCGCCGGGATTTGTTCTCAACGCCCTTACCAAAGCGCTCTTGGTCTCCACCATCTGGTCCGAGGTCACGTTGTCGCCCAGCTTCTTGTCCCGCTGATAAAGCGCAAATAATAATCCCTTGGCAATGGTACCATCCAAAGGATTCAAAGATGCCGCCTTCTGAGCGTCGGTAATCGCCAAATGTTCGTCGCCGAGAGCGGCATTGATGTTGCTTCTCAGCAGATACCCATGCGAAAAAACAGCCCTTTGCTTCAAACACTTATTGATCTCTGCCAGAGCAGAATCATAACCCTTTTTCCTCAATCGCTCGTCGTCACTCGCTTCTGCCCGGGCAATTGCGAGCCGGGCTGCAAAAAAGCTGCCCTCGCTATCATCCATATCCTCACGTCGCGCAACTTCTGTAATCTCCTCCGCACGGTTCCAATCTCTATCGCCGAGCGCTATCTCAAAAAGATAGCTCGCCGCAAGATGCCGAGCATCAGCCGACTCCTCGCCCTGCTCACCAGAGGCCTTCTCAACTCCTTCCTGCGAGCCTCCCACGTCAAACACCTTCCGGAATTCCAAAGACGCCTTGACAAACTCCTTATGCCTGTGATAGAACCTTCCCAGCTCCAGGGCCCTCTGTACGGGATCGCTAATAGTACCGAGAACTCGCTCCTCTATTTCCATACGCCTTCGTTCAGAAATTTCGTTCGGAACCGGCTCAGAAAGCAGCTCCCTGTAAAGAAGAATTCCCGTATCATCAGGAAAATGCTCCAAATACCTGCTGGCCAGCACTTTGGCTTCGTTGACTTTCCCCTCGGAAACGTAATTATTGCAAACCGCCACTATATGACCGTTTGACACCGAATTAGGCTCCGTTGACAACAGTTTGCCCACCAGTTCCGCATATTCCGCCCAGTACCTTTTCAGCTCGTCCGTCACAACCTCAACAGAAGCCTCCGGCTCAATTGCCGTTGCATCCGGCATCTCCACCTCCGGGGGAAAAAACGAAGGGCTCTCTTTCATCCGTGCACGCGCTAACGCACGCTGATCCTGGCCTATCTTCGCCATCAAAAGCGCCAAGCGAAGCTTGATGGTATTCGGATCATCACCATCACGCCTGGCCAGCTCCTCCTCAACCTCCTTGAGCTGACCCGCTCCGATGTAGGCGTTCATGCGCAAACGCTTGCTTCTTTCGTTGGACCAATATTTTTTCTCAAAAAAGTCCGCAACACTCAGAGCCCCATTATAGTCCCCAACTCTCAACAACACGTTTGCGTAATCCAAAAGAGCATCCGGCTTTTTTTCATCAATCCTGTCAGGCCGGCGCAATGCGCTCACAAAAAATTCCTGAACCGCCCCAACCTCAGACGTATTCTCAAGAACCTTCGCCAAATGATAGGAAAGAAGCGAGTCCTTTTGCTCCACAGACTTGAGTTGCTCATAAGCTGCATACATCTCCTTGACCGCGCTCTTCCTGTTGCCTTTTGCAAGTTCAAAAAGCCCACGCCACTTGGCAACCTGCGGCGATTCGCCGGTGCCCAGAATCTGCTCAATTTCATGCACCGATTGCTCCGCATCGGAGAGTAACGCTTGTCTTTGCGACTCTGTCAGCGGCTCCGAGGGATCCAATACCTGCTCCAGATAACACTCCGACAGAAATGCATATAATGACACCCGCCTCCCTCGGTGTGCCCACTGCCTCGGCCCAGCGGTGTCCTGAGCTTCAGGCAGAGTAAGCGCCTTCCTGGCCAGGTCAATTGCTCTATCCAGGTCTGCTTTCTGGCCGTAGATGCAAAACCTGCTGTGGTACAGGCCCGCCGCCTCTCGCATATTAGCCACATTCGTCTTGTCCAGTGCAACAGCTTTGTCAATCGCCTCCAGAGCCTTATCCAGGTTCTGCAGACTCATCCGGTAAAAGCCGGCCAATGCCGAGAACGCCTCAGCACTCGAGGGATATCTCTGCACAAGTGACGTGTAGTCCGGCTCCAGAGAAAAAACTTGTTTTTCTATCACGCCCTGATCGCTTCGTTGAGCAACAGAGAGCTTTATCGATAAAAGAATAATCTGCGGCCTCGCGTTATCTCCGGCAACATCTACCGCACGTTCCAAAATGCCCTGCGCCTCCTGAAGCGATTTCTCTCTTGCCGCAAAGTCGCCGCGAGAGGCGAGAAGCCGACCCTTCGCTACTGTCGCCAACGCCAAATATTCATACGCCTCGACGCTGTTCGGACTCAGCTCTTGAACCTTCTTCAAGTCATCTACCGCCCGACCAAGCAGCTCGTCGGGGTCGGTCGAAGCTCCCATATTTGCTATCTCAAGATTTGCCCTGCCGCGAGCCAAATACAAATACGGGCCCAGCCGACTGCCGGCGGGCTCCTTCTCGTACCCGCCAAAGGCGTCCCATAGCGCCGTTTCTTCGGCAAGCACATTGGCTGCGCCCGCCACATCCATCAGCTCAGTGGCTTGCAGCACAACTTCCTGCCACGCGCCCCGCAAGCCGCTGTCACCCATCAAATACAGATACTTCAATCGTCCAAACCGAGCCCTGACGTCCTTCGGATCAATCCTTACAATGCCGTTCCAGCACTTCAGCACGTCACGCCACTGACCCGCTTCCAAATAAGTATCCACAAGTTTGAAAAACACTTCTACCCTGTCCCCATCCGTCTTAGCCAGATCAAGGGCTTCCCGATAACTGCCTGCTGCGCGCTTGTATTCTTCTGCTTTCTTCTCATCATCAGTCGCCGCTCGCGCCGCCCCCATCGCCGCGTCACCGTCCTTGATAAACCTGTCCGGGTCACGATTCAAGTACAAAACCGCACCGATAGCGCCCAGCGCCAGCAACACAAAAATCACGAAACCAACAAGTGCAACCTTCCTATTCAACCTCTTCTTCGCCATAAGTTTCTTCCTTTACTTTCGCCGATGCACGTTCCATCCTTCACGCACAGTACTTTTCCTGCTAACCCCGCCTGGTTCCAATCGACTGTTTCTCACTCACAACAGGCCATTGGGGCCAATGCTCTCCTTCCAAGATGGGCAAAACAACTCCCAAAAGCTTCTCACTCGCTCCAAGCGCCTCTCTTTTGTTCGGATAGATTCTCTGACCAAAACTCGTATTGAAAAACTTCCACTCAACCTTGCAGAAGTATACATGTGCGGAAAAAATATATCTATTAAGCAGCCACCGAGCGTCTTCCCTGTTGCCGGCGTAAACCCCGTTAACGTTAAAAAGGTACAATACCGGATACTGCGTGTCCCCCAACCAGTCCTTGGAATCCGCGCCGGAAAACACAACATAGCGACCCTCGATTCGCTTGCCTTCGAGCGGGCCCGATGTGCCTTTTATCTGGAACGTCACGCCCTCAGATGCTAAAACCTGATAACCCACACCCATGTAGCACTCTTCGGGAACATGCGGCACATAGTCCGGAAGCTCATAGTAAGTAATAAACAGAGAACACTTGCGCACCGCACTGTCGGCCCCGACTTGCGGGTCCTCCAGAACCCACTGAATATAATCGGTCGTACCCAATTCTCTGACCACCTCTTCGTTTTCGATCTTATCCTTTGACACCACGATATAAGGAGACAGCCTCTTTTCATCCAATAGGTCGAAAGATTTCTTCGGCCGAAAGGCAACCTTTTCCACGTGCAGCCGGTCCATCCCTACCCCGGCTAATGCAAGCACTCCGGCACACACTAAAAAGGCCGGTTGCAAATAAACACGCAAGCCTCTGATCTCCGACATATGATCTCACCCTTCAGCCGTCGCCTTTGCGAAAGACAATATCACGCGCAACCGCCTGCCTCTCATCAATAAATAAGCTCGACATGAACCACGCCAGGACGCCGTACATGCCAAATGCCAAAGGCAACATCGCCAAACCCAGAATGTCATGATAAATACCCTGAGTATATTTTGGATGTATAAGAACGTAAATAAATCCCGTAGCCGTCACCCGAACAATATTGCACAATATCGCTATCGGCACCGTGCTTACCAACAAAACAAGACGCTGCCACAGGGGCCTGTAGTGCAAATAGGCCATGGCCACGCCCAAAGCCACGAACGCCATAAGCAGTCGCATCCCGCTGCAAGCCTCAGCCACATTGAGTGCAGGCTCAACCCGCTGGCCCTTATAAAGCACGTCTATCACCACTCCGCTGGCCGTAGCCTCAATCCCACTGACCAGATTCAGCAAAAATGTCGCTGCCGAAGCCGCCCATTGTCGCATCGGCATAGTCAGGCGCACGTAGTATCGCTGCGGCAAGGGAACAGCGAAAACCAGAAACGCAAGAGGCAGCCACGTGTACTTAATAACCTCCCACCCCCCCAAAAACAGCACAATCGCGCCAAGCACCGCTATCACACACACGGACCCGAGGTAACCATATCCGGAGGGACTGGCCTTATTGAGAGGGTAAAACAAAAGCCCGCATATCAAGAAAAACAAACCAACGTAACTCGGCTTGGCCTTGAGATTCAGAAGCTCGCTCTTATGCTGGCCAATGAAGTATAGGCTGAAAAGTGGAATTAGAAAACCGTGAGACCAGCTCGGATCCTTCACCCATCTGTGCACTATGGCCTCTATCTCGTGACGAAAAGCATGGTAGAACAACCCTCCAATTATCAGCATCTTGATATAAGTGTGCACACCCAGATCAAACCAGCTCGAACGGACCACTGCCGACTTGTCCTGGAGAAGGCCGCCGCCGGTGCTTCGCTGACCATCCCTCCTGCTGACCTCATGCCTGAAGCCGTCTTCTGCCATAACTGACTGCCCCGCGGTTATTCTCAGCAAAGCCGACCGGCCAAGCCTCGACAAACTTCATATCGCACACCACCCTCTACAGACCTCAGAAGCAAAGAAAATGCTTCGGCGGCCCCAAAAACCGGACCGCCTCCCGCGCCAAATTGAACCGTCAAGCCCATTTGAAATCCGAATCCGTGTCACCAAGAAAGCTTTGGACCACCGGATCCGCCGCGTCAAACCATTTGCTAAAATATATCTGGTATAGGTCTGTGAGTTCCGAAATCTCTGTCTGCAAAATTACGATCGTAAACAAACCCGAAACCATACGTCGCCCGGAACGCGTTTCGCAGGATCGCACGGAAACGAGCCGTAGGGTGTGTGCCGACATTAATTACATCATTTATCTTGACGAAGAAGTCCGGCTGTTCACCACTGAATATCTTGTCCAAATCTACCATGACAACTTCTTCTCTGTCCTTGCCCAGTCTTCTGATTACCTCGCATCGCTTCGGCCACGCCAGTGGTCCCAAACCACCCGCTGCCGCAATTGCCATCTTCAAGGTCATGGGCCGACCGGTTAGGTTTATCGAACCTTGGTGATTGACGTTACCCATTACCCAGAACTCACCGATAATATCAACCGGAACATAGATCGTGTCACCGGGCCTTATTGCAATATTATAACGCGGGTCGCCCGATTGAAACTTGTCAACCGGTATCTTGATCACACGCGTCTGAACTCCCCCGGTTCCTATTTCCTCCCACCCAAAATCTGCCGGCCCCTCTTCAATGAGCCCCCTGCCCACCTCCCTCGGCGCCGCTTCGCCTGCTCCTCGACCTCCAATCTGGACCGGAACCCAGCGACCGTCCTGAAAAACCCACTCAATCCGACCCTCACCTTCGGAGGCACCTGAAGTCTCAGCACCGGAAAGCCTCTCAGAGTCTCGTGCAAGACCCTCGCTTGCATCACCTCCGCCCGCGCGGCCCCCTAATCCTTCGAGACTCCTGGTCAACTCGAGCAACCCACGCTCATTGTCCGTCACCATTTCCGCCGACGCCACAACCATATCTCTATCAGGTCGTTGGACACGCGCTATGGGCGATATGATTTCGATCATCTCATCCTCGGGCACCTTCAGCAGCTCACCGCCTCCCTCACGCAGCCCTGCCCCCGGCTCAGCCGGCGCCGGCTCTGCTTCCTTGCCCGTAACCGCACGCGAAACGTAAATATAATGCACATTGAACTCGCTTATCCCGCCCGCAGTGGCAATCGCATCGGCCAATCTGAAATCGTAGCGAGGCACAAAATATCGGCTGGGCGTCGAAACACCGTTACCCAGTATCGAAAACGTCCGCCGTTCCGACCGCACCAACGTAACCGCAACTGATGGCTCCTTCAGCTTGCCTGGTTTAAGAATGTCTCGTATCTCTTGCTCGAGTTGAGACTCTGTCAAACCCGCCGCCGATATTTCACCCACGTCAGGTATCGATATCTTGCCTGTTTCCCTGACCGGATAATCATCCACAAATCGCTCGCCCTCACGGAACAGCTCAAAGACCGATACTCTGACAATGTCACCCGCCCCAAAGATATGGTCTGTCTCAGGCATTACCACATCTATCGGCCGGGGCTCTTCGGCGCCCTCCCACGCCGACAATGTCTCCTCCGCAACGCCCAATGAAGGCAAAATCACATTCAACGCCGGCACAGGACGAAATCTGCCCACTTGCGTCGGGTCCCAGAACTTGTCGCCGCAACCAAAAAGGCAAACACTCAGAAGCACGCATAAAACCAAAAGAACACTATAGCGAAGACCCATTTGCAGCTCGTCGGTCTTGCCTTTGCCTGCCGTCGGTCTAACCTTCGTACCCATGAAACTTTCCAAAAGTGCTCGGAACAATACTATTTGCGTACGCCCAAGCATTTATCGGTTTAACGCCTTGACGGCTTAACTTTTTTGAAAGCCGTAAAGCCAATATAACAAAGAAATTAAGTCCCGTCTGCTTGTAACAGGAGAAAGCACCAACTTCCTCAAACTACCTGATGGCAAACCAAAGTCGCACAAAAAGCCGATCTCAGTCTGTTGCAACTACAGACAAAAAAAGCAGTTATGAGGGACGCCTATCGGACAATATGTTCGAAATCTGCCTGCCAGGTACGGGTCTCGCTCATAATATCTTCTAAGTTGCCTTTCACTCGAAAACATGGGGCAATGTCATATATACTTGCCAACTACGAGATTTGTTCAGCGGCCACAGCCGATTTAGGGCCGATAAACCCCCACAATTCAGTACAGCGAAAACAACTATGCCGACAGACAGGAATCTGCCAGCCTGTTAACACCATATCCGCAAGGCCAAGATAACCGCAGTTTTTCCAGGAACTGTTGGTTTTCGACCAAAACTCTCATACGCTCGAAAACAACAGGGCCGGCAGAAACTAACGCAACAAACCCAACAAGACTTGCCTGATTCAGCCTTGATTCAAATTATAGTAATCCACCCGCGCCAACCGCTCCTTCAGAGAACCATCGGCTTCCGCGTTGTATACCTCGATTTTGGTCGGAACCAGAATCCCCAATCTCTTGACCCCCTGGTAGTCATACCCGCGAACCACCAGGAACCGCCCGCCTTCCGAATCAGCAAACCTAATCACGTCAATCAGTGAGCTGTCTCTGTTCTGGTACCAAACGGATGCACCCATCCTTATCGGGTAGTACCATTGCCCCTCCAGTTTGACCTGTCCGTACCTTGCCGCCGATCTGCCGACCGTATCCGAAAAACGCGCGGGCGCCGTCATTATATCCAGTATCGCCTCTGCAAAATAAGGCTCACATACCTTGATCGGCAGCGCCGCCACCCGCTCCGCTCCCTCCAACGTGCTGAACTTACCTTTAGACAACTGCCAAACAAAATTACCCTCGGGCTCAGCCGCTATAATCCGAATCGAATTTAACCATGGATGAATCTCGTGGCGCTGCTCCGTCAGGTAAAAACTGCCGTCGCCACGATAAAAAGTCACCACACAGTCAAAAGCAAGCTTCTTCGCTTCCGTCCATGCCCTGCGGCCTCCGGCCGCATCCATCGCATCCAACGCATAATCGGCTATGACAACATTAGCGTCAGCCAAAGGATTATACCCTATCATCTCCTCTTGCCTTTCGTGACCCCGCTCGCAACCCGCGACCAGGAGCACCGACGCTAAAATAACCCACGACGCTCTTATCCAATACTGATTGCTCATCATACACCTCCGGGGTCTGTTCCTACCGTCCGGTTCCCTGCCCTTGCTTCCATGATTGCTGTCCGCAAAATCCATCCCCACAACCTGCTCCTCAAATGCCAGATTTATTCTCGCCGTTGCACTTCAGCTTCGCAAGCTCCTGCATCAAAGCAAACCTCTCCAACGCGTCTTTCTTCGCAAGCTTAAGAAGTCTTTCCGCCACATCAGGCCTTGACTGACGTAATGTGCGATAACGGTTCTCACCGTAAACATATTCTTCGAAGTCGAACGTGGGCGCCTTCGAATCAAGTTGCAGCGGGTTCTTGCCCTCTTCTTTCAGTTGTGGATTAAACCTGTACAAAGGCCAATAGCCGCTGTTGACTGCCTGCCTCTGATGCTCGTAACCGTTGACCAGATTGTAACCGTGAGCTATGCAGTGCGAGTAAGCAATTATCAGAGCTGGCCCAGGATAAGCCTCCCCTTCGACGAACGCCTTCACCGTCTGATTCGGATTGGCGCCCATCGCCACCCGCGCCACGTAGATATTGCCGTACATCATGGCCAGCAGACCAAGGTCTTTCTTCGGCGTCGGCTTTCCACCCGCCGCAAACTGCGCCACCGCCGCTCGCGGCGTCGATTTCGACATCTGCCCCCCGGTATTCGAATAAACCTCCGTATCCAAAACCAGCACGTTCACATTTGCCCCGCTGGCAAGCACGTGATCGAGCCCTCCGTACCCGATGTCGTAGGCCCAGCCGTCGCCACCAAGAGCCCAAACCGATTTGCGAACAAGGTAATCCGCAACATACAATAACTGTTTACAAATCGCACACCCGCTTTTTTCACATCGTTCTTTCAACTTCTCCACCCGCCCGCGCTGTTGCTCAATAGCACTCTGCTTCGGATCATCCGCTTTTGCCGCCTCTCGGATTTCCTCCGCCAGCCCCGATTCGACACAACCCTCACTCACCGCCTTGTCCAACAAATCAACGGCACGCTCTTTGAACTTGTCCACCGTCAGCCGCATCCCCATCGCGAACTCCGCATTATCCTCGAACAAGCTGTTGCTCCACGTTGGTCCCCTGCCGTCCGCCCTTTTAGTGTAGGGCGTCGTCGGAAGATTGCCGCCGTATATAGACGAGCACCCCGTCGCATTGCCGATGAAAGCTCGGTCGCCGAAAAGCTGGCTAAGAAGCTTCACATAAGGCGTCTCGCCACAGCCCGCACAGGCGCCGGAATACTCGAACAAAGGCTGAATCAACTGACTGCCCTTGACGCTGTCATACTTGAAAAGCTCCGGGTCAGTATTCGGAATCGCCAGGAAGTACTCGTAGTTCTCACGCTCGCTCCTGCGAAGCAGCTCCTGACGCGCCATATTGATCGCCTTTCTGCCGGTCGGCTTCTTGTCCGCGTCCTTTTCCTCGGCCGGGCAATTGACAACACAGGCCCCACACCCCGTGCAGTCTTCCGGCGCCACCTGCACCGTGCATTTCATGCCGGAAAACTCTTTGCCTTTCGCATCGGCGCTCTTGAACCTCGCCGGCGCTTTCTTGAGATGTTTCTCGTCATAGACCTTCATCCGGATCGTCGCGTGCGGGCAAAGCAGAGAACACCTGCCGCACTGAATGCAAATCTCAGGCTCCCATACCGGTATATTCACGGCAATGTTGCGCTTCTCGTACTGCGTCGTGCCCGTCGGAAACTTGCCGTCAGCCGGCATCTTACTTACCGGAAGCTCGTCACCACGCAACGCTATCAGCTCCGCCGTCACTTCCTTTACAAAATCAGGAGCATCCTCAGGAACCGGCGGCAGCATCTTCAGCTTGCTGGTTGCCTTCTCAGGAACCTTTACCTCATACACTCTCTCAAGAGTACCATCGACCGCCGCATTATTCATCGCAACAATCTTCTCGCCCTTCTTGCCGTAGGTCTTCTTCACCGCATCCTTGATGGCCTTAACCGCTGTATCCAAAGGAATGACATTGGTAATCTTGAAGAATGCCGTCTGCATGATTACGTTGATTCTTGGGCCCAGACCTATCTCCTCCGCCAGCGAAATCGCATCGATAATATAAAACTTCAGCTTCTTCTCTATCAGCTGCTTCTGCACCTCCTGCGGCAGATGGTCCCAAATCTCATCCTTGCCGTAGCTCGTCGTCAGCAGGAACGTCCCGCCTTTGCGCAGCCCCGAAAGCATGTCATATTTCTCCAGAAAGCTCGGGTTATGGCACGCAACAAAATCCGCCTGGCTCACCAGATAGGGCCTGCGAATCAGCCGCTCGCCGAATCTGAGATGCGATATCGTCACTGCACCCGCTTTCCTCGAATCGTACACGAAGTAACCCTGCGCGTAATTGTCCGTCAGCTCACCTATGATTTTTATCGAGTTCTTGTTTGCACCGACAGTGCCGTCTGAACCAAGCCCGTAGAACATCGAAGAGACCAGCCCCGCACTGGAAATCTCGAAAGACCCGTCAACCTCCAGACTCGTCTGCGCCACGTCATCCGTAATGCCGACCGTAAAACCATTCCTGGGCCTTGCAGCATCCAGGTTATCGAACACGGCCTTAACCATCGCCGGCGTAAAGTCCTTTGAGCCCAATCCGTATCTTCCGCCAACAATCACCGGGTACTTCTCAAAAGGCGCTTCACCGGCAGTCATCGCTTCACCGACAGCCGTGCGAACATCAAGGTACAACGGCTCGCCAAGCGACCCCGGCTCCTTCGTCCTGTCCAAAACCGCGATCTTCTTCACACTCTTCGGCAAAGCCTCAATGAAGTGCTTCGTGCTGAACGGTCTGTACAGGCGCACTTTCATCACGCCCACCTTTTCGCCCTTCGACGCCAGAAACTCAGCCGTCTCGTGCGCCGTGTCCGCCGCCGCGCCCATGATAATAATTACCTTCTCCGCATCCGCCGATCCCACATAATCAAACAACCGGTAGCTGCGCCCAACCACCTTTGCGAATTTCTCCATCGTCTCCTCCACGATTTGTGGCGCAGCCAAATAAAACTTGTTCACCGTTTCTCTGCCCTGGAAATAAACATCAGGATTCTGAGCGGTGCCGCTGATCATCGGCCGGTCCGGCGACAACGCTCTCTCTTTGTGAGCCAGGACAAGCTCATCATCTATCATCGCCCGCATGTCATCAAAGCTCAGTTCTTCCACCTTCTGAACTTCGTGGCTCGTCCGGAAACCATCAAAGAAATGCAAAAACGGAACTCGCGACGCCAACGTCGCCTGTTGAGCAATAAGCGCAAAATCCATAACCTCCTGAACGTTACACGAACAAATCATGGCAAAGCCTGTCTGCCGACAGGCCATCACGTCCGAATGGTCGCCAAAAATCGACAACGCCTGACAGGCCAACGAACGGGCGGAAATGTGAAATACCGTGGGCAGAAGCTCTCCTGCAATCTTATACATATTGGGAATCATCAACAGCAGACCTTGCGAGGCCGTGAAAGTCGTCACCAGAGCACCCGTTGCCAAGGCGCCGTGTGCCGCTCCGGCCGCTCCCCCCTCCGATTGCATCTCAGTCACCGAAGGAATCGTGCCCCAGATGTTGCGCTCCCCTTTGGCGGTTTTCGCGTCCGAAATCTCACCCATAGGCGAGCTCGGCGTAATAGGGTATATTGCAATCACCTCGTTCGTCGCGTGCGCCACATGCGCCGCCGCCGTATTACCGTCAATCGTGACCATTTTCCGACTCATGCTTCCTCCATTTTCAAAAACAACAGGCACAAACAACTAAACCGAAAAGATACTCATCGCAAATAACTCAAAAAACACAATTTCCTTGCGGGATGACCCGAAAACTCGCGGTAGAGACAGGATTCTTTGCACAGCCGCTAACTAATCACGGCCCTCTATGCATCCCGAAGATATGTTTATACAGACTTCCGCCCCGCTTGGCAACCAAAATTTTGCCGAGAATCACCCTTTCGCCGCGCAAATCTGCACCGCCGCTCAAGGATGAGACGCGCATGATCATTCCCGGCTCTCACGCATAAAAAGAGCCGCCCACCGCTAAACCGCATCTATCTTATCACAGGTCGAACAGGAAAACACGCCGGCCTGAGAATATGACTCCAAAAATACACCCGCTGTTACTTCCCCACACCCTTAACCTTGCTATCTAAGTCCGTCATTATACCTTCGAGCCTCTCCCTTTCACTTCTTAATTGCTCCAACGTTTCCGAAGGCATCTTCTTAGTCTCTTCATCTATCACGTATGGCGTTACAAACACAAGTATTTCTGCATTGGCTTTAACAACCTCATTGTGACGAAACAGACCACCCAACAGCGGTATATCACCCAGAAGCGGAATCTTACGCTCAATTCTACTGTCTTCCTGAAACAGCATTCCGCCTAACATTATCGTTTCGGTGTCACCCACAATCAAAGTTGTCTGAGTATTCATCTCCGACCTGACCGGCTGCTGATTTATAATATCAGACGTCAGTTGAGAGATCATAAGGTTCAGCGTCATATCCACATTCTTCTCGGGAGTTATATTCGGCCGCACCCGAAGCGTCATACCCACAGGCTGAAACTCAACGCCCGATGTCGCTCGACCGCCCGTATCCGAGACCGATAGAGTCGTTGTGAATGCCACCGTCTGACCACGGAAGAAATCCGCTTCCTCGTTGTCCTTCGTCCATAGCGTCTGCTGATTGAGAACCTTCGCGTTTACCTTCTTCACCAGAAAATCGATCAGGGTCGTAACGTTCATCTCGCCGGTGATTGTCAACGAACCTCGCTCCTCAAGAAGGTTAAGCGTAGTCAGCGCAGTGATCGCATCTTCATCCAGGCTGCCGAATGCCAGTGGGTTCGTCGCCAACTGCAGCCCAAGAGAAGTCAGATCGCGATGGTCAACCATTAGAATCGTGGCTTTTACACGAACCTGCCTGCCCGGCACGTCAAGGTCGTTGATCGTTTCCTCTATCCTTGCAACAAACGCGGGCGGCGAAAGAACAAGTATCGCCTTGCTGCGAGGGTCCGGCACGAAACGTACCCGCCCTATCACATTGCTCAGCGGCATCTCATCCATCCGACGCTGGTAACCCTGGTTCCACCATGACCTGTACTCACCTGCGTTGCCGCCGCTGCCCCCGCCGCCACCGCCGCCACCCCCATCGCTCTGTGGACGCCTGTTACTCTCTCCTGAGTCCGTCATCGAATAGTCGCTGAGACCACGCCTGCTCAGCCGAATCGGAGCATTCGTACCGGGCTCATTGAACATCGCATTCAAACGCTCGCTCAGGTCCTCCGGGTCCGCGTATTTGAGTATTATGACCGTCGGCACCTCCGCCATCTCCTCACGGTCCAGCTCCGTCACAAGCTTCCTGACAACCGCATAACCTTCGGCCACCTTGCTCTGAACGATTATCTTCTTCGTGTCCGGAACCGCCTCGAAAGCCAACTGCCCGTAAAGCGGCCCCACCATCGTCTTGGTCACGCTGCCCCGGCCGAAGATGTAATCCATATAGGTCATCCGCCGCTCCGTCTCAGTGAACAGCCGCGTCAGAAGATCCACCATCTTAACAGGGTCGGAGTTCTTCAGCTCTATTATCGCCGGCGCCACATCATCAATATCAACAGGCTTGTCCCATTCGGCGATCTGCTTCTTGATCTTCTCCATGTTCTCCGCAGATGCAATCACCGTCACCTGCTTCAGCGTCGGATAGGCAATCACACGCACCGTATCCGGGTCATCCATCCCCCTGCCCTGAGAGTAGCGCGACGAATAGTTGCCGTACCGGCTGCGAGATTCATAGTAGCTGAACTGAGTATATAGCTCCTCCAGATTCGTCTTCACCTGCTCAGGGTCGGCATACTTCAGCGGAATATGCTCCGTCAGGAACTGCTCCGTCGGCTTATCTATTTCCGAAACCAACTGTTGAACCATTTCACGGTTTTCAGCACTGCCCACTATCATCACCTGCTTGGCCCTCTTCAGCGGCTGTACCGTCACATTCGCCTTCAACGGCATCGTCGCCAGCATGTTGTTGATCTGGTCCGCAACTTCCTCCACGTCCGCAAACTCCACCTTCACAAGAGTATGCTCACGCTCTTCGGGCTTCTTCGCATCAAGCTCCTTTATCCATCTCTCTATCTCAACCATATCCTCCGCCGACGCCTTGGCGATAATCCACTTCCGCTTCACCACCGGGATAAGCGTAATATCGCTGTCCGTCCGGCCCAGAACCACCGATCCCGCCGGCTTGCTCTCTTCATTGCGGCTGCTTCGCGACGGGCGCCTGCTGCTGCTCCTGCGCGAACCCTCGGGCCGACCCGGCGACCCAACTTCCCCGTTGCCGATAAGAATGTTCAACAACTGAACGATCTCAACAGGGTCCCCCTCCTTGATCTCGAACCACCGCGTCACCGTCTCCTTTGTCTCCGGAACATCAAGCTGATCAATCATCTGCTGAATCCCCTCCAGACTCGCCACCGTGTCGATTACCACAAGATGACTCGTGTTCTCTATCGCATAGACATACCCGTGCTCCGGCATCATCGGCTGAACCAACTTCTGCAACTGCGTCGGACTGTAATTCTTGAGCTTGAAGAATTTCTGGACCACCTCGTCCTTGTTCTTCAGACTCGCAAGCGGAACGTCATCAGGCACTGTCGGAACAGACCGCTTAAAAATGTCCGCAATCGGCCTCAGAATGATCGCGCTGTCCTTCTCCTCCGCAACTATGCCCTGCTCACGAAGCGCGCTGTAAATCAGTGCCAGCGCATGGCTCCGAGCCAGCTTCTTCTCGGAATATATCGTTATCTTCTTTTTCATCGCGTCATCGACCGGAATAATCACCTTGCCGGTCCATTCCGCAATCGTCTTGATAATGTCCTTAATCTCAACATCCTTCAGATTCAGATTCTCCATCGGATCATTCGCCTCGCTCGGCTTGTTCGCATCGCCGGGCTTATTTGGCTCACCCGTCTTCTCCGGCTTGTTCGGCTCCGCCGCCGCTTCCTTCGGCTCATCCGACTCCTTCTTCCTCTTCGGCCTCTTCGCCTTGACCCCCTCCTTATTTTCGCCCGGCTTGTTAGGCTCTGCCGCCGCAGATTTCTTATCCTTCGGCGAAACATCCCCTCCTGGAACCCCAGAACTAATCCGCCACACAATCAACGCACCAACACAAACCACTACCACCAACACTATTAATTTAGACCACTTCAATTTACTCACCTCTCTTTAATCAAATATCGGCTAAACTCAATCAGATTCTCTTTGCCGCTGACGCATCGCTTCCTTTCTTTGTTTCAACATCCTTATTCTTTCTTCTCTCATTCTCAATCTCTCCTCCTCGCTCGGCGAGGAGACATTGGAAGAGTCTCTGCTCCCTTCAGGCCGCACGTCCGCCCTGCTCTCGCCACGCTCCGCTTCGGCCCCACTCTTGCCCTCACGCCGGCCTCTATCTCTCGCCGACTTCTCGGGTCCGGATTCCGCAACCCCTGCTGCACTAATCGGAGCAAAAACCTTCGTCTCGCCCTCCCACTCGATCTTTACGTACGTAGGCTCAATCGCCACAATCTTCGCGTCCCCCACGCTGTCACCAAGCCCGTAATCCTTGCCGTCTATCAGCACCCGATTGCCTATTATCCCACGCACCTCGCTCACCGGATGCTTCTTCGGGGGAGGCGGTGCAAACAGATTTTTCTTCTTCATGGCATCCGCAACCTCTTTGCCCTTGGCAACGTACTTTTCCACCGCGTTGGCATCTGCTGCGCCCCCCGCCAAGGCCGTCCGAATGAGCCGTTCCGCCCTGGCCGACTCAACAGAATAACCCACCAGCGTAACCAATACCATAACGCCAAGAATCGCCGACCCCGCAAGCAGCACCGTCGAAACAAGCTCCTGCCTTTCTTTCACATAGTCAAACTTCATAAAACACCACGTCTATTCCACAAACGTTGACACCGTCAGATCCAGCTCGAACTCCTGCCGCTTCTCCGGATTACACTTTATCTTCAGCTCCTCCACGCCCACAAGATACCGGTTCTCGTTCAGCCTCGCCAGTAAATCAAGAACCTGGCCGAAATTGCACTTGCCCCGCCGACATTGAAGACGAAGCAGTCGGTACCCGTCCCCAAAACGAGATCTCTCCAACGGCAAAAATTGCAGCGACTCGTACTTTATACCCGCATCCTTCAGTTGCTCATACAACTTGTCCCTGAACGGGTACTTCTGCTCCTCGTACGCCCGAGGCATTTCGAAAACAGGCACAATCGCCCGTAAACCCGCACGCTTCGCCTCGCTCACGCTGATGGATTTGAACTTGGCCCGCTTTTCGGCGAGTGACTTCCTCATCTGCCCCCAGTGCCCCAGCCAATCGGTTAACAGCATAAGCCCCACAATGCCGCCCACACAAATACCACCAACAATCAACGCACGCTTATCTTTTTTGCTCAACTCTCTCACTTTTCCGTCTAACCTCCGGTTCTAACTTCGCGTCCCCTTCTTCGTGAAGCCCTTGTAGTGAAAAGTTATTGTGAACTTGTACTTATCTCCCTTCGCCTCCTTGCTTGAGTTCATACGCACGTCACTGACATCCTTGACCCCCTGAAGCATCTTCTCGAACTTGTAGTGCCCGTCACCATCCGCCTGCCCGGCTATAGACGCCGGCTCACCTCTCTTGAAGCTGAACCTGTCCAGCATTATCCCTTTGCACTCGATACTGTTTATCTCCCGCAACAGCTCCAGAAGGTCGGGCCTCAGCTGCGCCACCTGCTTGATAAGCGCCTGACGCCGCATCAGTTGCTCGAAATCAGCGTTCGCCTCCAGACTGCTCAAACGCTTGTAACTCGCCGCATCAACGCCATAGAGGACAAATAAAAACAAAATCAAAGCCGCCGCCGCCATCACGCCGGTTATCTTCAGCGAATAATACCACCGCTTCTTCGCTTTCTCCGCACGAGGTTTATAAAAACTCCCGAAAACATCAAGCTCCTCCACGTCCCCGTCAAGCGCTATCAGCGCAAGACCTATAGGAACACGATACTCATAAATAGCTTCGCTGTCCCCCTCCGTAATCCCCCTTAATTTCTCAACCTGCGGCAAAGCCGCACTCGCGCTCAACCCTGCCGACCCGAGCGATGAAACCATTTGCTCCAGGATTCTCCCGCCGTCTGAAAGCACAAAGATCCGCACCGCACCGGGATCCGTATAACCGAACAGCTCCAGTACACTCCTCATGTCCTGCGCAAACCTGTCGGCAGCTCCAACACGTTCCGAATCCGAAAAATCCTCAATACCCGTATCCAGGCTCACCGCATTGACAAGCCTCCCCCCTCTTGCAAGGCAAACACGCGTGTTGCGCTGCCGCGCACTTATTACTACCGCCAGCTCTTCATCACCAGAAAACAACGCCCTCCACACTTTTACTATGCCTTCACAGTCCAACAAAATCTGCGCCGGCCTGAAAGCACGAACCTCCTCCACGAACCTTTCAAGCTGACCCTTCTTCGCTGCCGCCACCGTCACCATCACCTGACCGTCCCCGACATGTTGACCACGCCACGCCAGTTCCATCTGGTCCACCGGCAAAGGCAGTCGTGCCTCAGCCTGAAGCCTCACTATCGCCGCAATTTCTCCTTCCTTGACCCCAGGCACCGTCAAGCTGTAGAAAACTACTCCGGTAGCGTCAAAACCAACAACACTTGCCTTTTCCTCCTCGCCCGACGCCCCTGCCCTAAAGCCCAAAGACAATCCGCTTTTCACCGCAAATGCCCTAAGGTCCGTCTTCCCGGCGTCCACGCTGTTTACCCAAAGAACCTCAAGACTCCCGCCCCGTCTTATCAGACGAACCGCTTTCAGCTCCTTGTCCACCTGAGCTATCGCAACCACTCCCGCCGAGTCCGAACCGCTCATTAAATTATCTCTCGTCTCTTTCAATTGCCTGCCCCCTGATACCAGTAAAGCACCCTGCACGGCGAAGAATTGCGGTCCACAACCGCCTCCGTCTGCAGCCTGCGTCCCACCCTGCCGCCCCTGTTCGCAAACGACAAGCACCGAATAGTATAAACATCAGAACGCGCCGTTATGTAATTCGCAATCCTCTTGAAAACGCTCACCTTTATGGATTCCGAGTACAACAATTCCCCGATGCTTTCCATCCCGCCCACCATACCGCTCCGCAAAGCCACTATTTCATTCGCCGCCCGCTGAGCTTCATCGTCATAGCCCAGAAGCGCGACCAGAACCTCCCGCGGCGCTGTGTTGATATTGACCTTCCCGGCTGTCATTTCTTCCGAGCTAACCGTTATCTTGTCCGATATCTCGACAAACGTCGCCAAATCCAGAGGCGATGCCTCCTCGGGATTCTCTTTGGAGCTCTTCGTGGCTTCTTTCGGACTGCTGTCGCTCACCAGGTCCGCGATGCTTTCGTAACCCTTGTTCGGACGATTATCCACAATCCACTTCGCGTAAGACTTGCTTATCCCAAGAGAGCTTTCCAGCTTGTCCGAATCAGCCTCATTTATGTTGACTCTCGGACTGCCCTGAGCATCCGTGTTCTTGTCGTAAGAATAACACGTAAGATAGCTGATCCATCCACGGTCCAGTTCGCTGTCGCCATCGTCCGCCGGCGGACTTTCGTCGCCGTCGCTTTCGTTGAAATCAAGCTCGTCGTTAAAATTCGTGTCCTCACCGTAAAACAGCTCCTCTGTCACACCCTTGACCAGAAGAAGCTCGCGAATCGTCCTGAAAGGCCCGTTCCGAATACTGTATGCATAGCGAAGATTCGCATAGAAACCGCTCTCAACGCCCGAAGTGCTCTGAATCTCATCCTCGTCACGCCAGTCGATTATTGCGTCCGCAACGTCCTCCGTCATGTTAGGCAGCCCCAAGAGCTGCTCCCGCGTCGCCACGTTCACATTCAACTTGCCCGCCTCGTCTGTAACGCGTACGTCAAACCAGCACCGGCCCAACGCAACGTCATTAAAATCCACGTCGTTGTCACTCCACAAATCCGTCAGGCTGTCGCTGACTCGAATATCCTCGTTCAAAACCGCGATGGCCTTTTCCACACCGGCACGCCCACCCCACTTGCACCGCAGCTCTTCCACCTGCCCAAGGCTCACCAGAGTATCAAGCCACCCGTTCTGAAGCGCGAAAACTGCGATAGCCTCGAGCACAATCACAACCCAAAACACGGCCACTATAACCAGACCTTTTCTCTTGCCTGCGACGCTCATTTCTCGCTGCTCTCACCTTCTCGCTCATTCGTTCTTTCCGCCGGCCTCTCCTCCGACCTTCCCGACCTTTCCTCGGCGGTTCCTTCCTCTCCCTCGCCTTCATTCTGCTCCACCCAGGACGGCCGCACAAAATTCACTATAAATGTTTCCACGGCTATGTCTTGTCCCCTCTTCTGCCGCGCGCCCAAAGCCACCTCAACCAAATGAGGAATCGATTTCATCTCCTCCGGCCATTCCTCCTGCCACTCCTCACCGTCAAAGAACCTCACCTCGAAAAACTCGATATCCTCGGCAATAACCGTCAATATCCCCCCGGGCTCAACATCCTTATCCGGATTAGGCCACAATCGTCGCATCAGCTCCGACCTGTCGCCATCCCTCGACAGATAGTATTCCACTTCGTATACATCACCTTCGGGCTGCTCAACCCGAGCCTTGGACCGACCCACCGTGTAAAAGGTCAGCCAGCTGAACACTCCATCAACCGAACCGGCCGTCTCCCCTATCAGTCGCATTTTCTCAATGTCACTGTCACGGTACAAATTCGAAAGGTCCCTGTAGATCATGTCACGCGCAAACCTTGCCTCAGCCGCGGCCCTGACAACGTTGTCGATTCTATCAGTCCCGGCCGTAATAGAACGCAGAGTGCCCACTGCAACCAGCGCAATAAACGCGCCGATCACCGACGCCGCCACAACCTCGACCAGTGTAAACCCACTCTCTTTAATACAGACCCTTCTCAAGTCGCCTCCTCCGTCTCAAGAATTCCCCTGCCGTTCAACATCGTATCCACCGAAACACTGTACGGACGATTGCCCTCGACCCAGCTTACCGTAATGTTCACTTTATACAGGAAACCGATGTCTTGCGCCTCCGTAACAACCTTCCAGCGATACCTGCCCTCGTACTCGTCGAACTCGCCCTCCATCCGCCCCAATTCCATAAACTCCTCGATGCCGATGTAATCTATCATGCTAAGCTGCCTGTCCAGCAGCGATGCCGCCAATTCACGCTGTCTGTTAAGCCTCGTTCCTCCGAGGGCACGTGTAACGCCGGCAACCAGTACGAGCACCGCCCCGGCAAGTATCGCCGCGCCCAGCAGCGCCTCAACCAGAGTAAAACCGGCCTTGTCCTGCAATCTTGCCATTTTCTATTCTCTCAATCCCCGTCCAAATCGATTGTCTGATTCTCGACCTTGTCCGCCGTGCCTGCCAGCAGCTTCGTTCTGCCCGTCGCCGCACTGATACTTGCGGTATAGTGAGTCCGGCCGTCCCCAATCTGAATAATCGCCCTTTGCGCCGTGCCGTCCGGAAGGAATACCACCGCCTTCGCCTCCTCCTGCTCAATCGGACCGCCCTGCCCGACCGTCATTATCAAAACCTCTTCAAAACTTACATCTCCGCCAAGCTCCACAGCCTTCTTGAAGTACGTCCCCGGCAGCGGAACCTCCGCCGTCTCCCCCGTTTCTGCATCCACCGCGTAAGTAACCACCGCAAATCTGCCGCCCTCCTTATCCAGCTCTATAATACACGGGCTCTGCCGCTCGATTGCCGAAACCCTCGCGTACTTGGCCGCCAACATAAAATTCAGCGCCGCCCTCTCAACCTGCATCTTCCTGTACGCATCTCGACTGAACACTACCCCAACCCCCGCCAGGAGAACGATAATCACAATCACCACCAGAAGCTCAGCAAGCGTGAACCCACGCGGCCAAACTCCAAACCTTACTGTCCGAACTTCTCTTGCCATCTTGCCACTATTACCAACTTACTCCGGACCACACCGGCCTCACTAATCGTTGTATATGTCCTCATTATCCCCCTCGCCGCCTTCCTGACCGTCCGATCCGTAGCTGAAAATATCGAAACTGCCTGGATTGCGCTCGCCCTCTTCGATGTAATTGTACGGATTGCCCCACGGGTCATTCAGCTCGCTCCGCTTCATATAAGGACCGTTCCATTTCTCTTCCAGGTCCCCCGGCGCAACCACCAAAACGTCAAGTCCCTCAGACTGGTCCGGATAGCGCTCGCAATCCGCGTAAAACCGCAAAAGCGCGCCTTCGATATTCGCTATCTTCGCCTTCGCTATGTCCCTCTTCGCCTTGCCGAGATGCTTGAATAAATTCGGCGCCACCCACCCGGCAAGAAGGGATATGATTACTATCACCACAAGCAGTTCCACAAGCGTAAAGCCCTTTTCCTGTCGTTTCATCCGTACCATTTCACTAACCTTTCCCACAATTCCGTTCCTGCCCGCGAACTATCATACAAAAAACCTCGGCCCACCATCATAACATGCCTGAGCCAAGCCCCATCTGGACTATTGGCATCAGCGCCGCCGCTATAATAAATCCTATCACAAGCGCCACAAGCAATATCAACACCGCCGGGAATATTGCCATGAACCGCGCTATCGCCGCATCCGCCTCGCCGTCGAACGTATCCGCCGCATTCAGCAAGAGCTCATCGAGCCTGCCCGTCTGCTCTCCGATCGACACAATCTGAACAAGCAGCGGCGGAAAATCACCCGACGAGCCCAGCGGACCCGCCAGTGATGTACCCGTCTTCACCTTCTCGGTAACGTCGTCAATCTTCAGGGCCAGCAATTCATTGCCGAGAGTGTCACGGACCACACCAAGAGCTTCCAATATGGTGACGCCGCCTTTCGTCAACGCACCCAGCGTCCTCGCAAAACGACCCACCGCTATGCTCCTCAATACAGAACCCAGAATAGGCGCCCGAAGCTTGAACGTGTCCCACTTCAGCCTGCCCTCACCACGCACCCATTTCCCGAAGTAATATCCCCCCGCCCCTATACCTAAAATTACCAGCCACCAATAGCCCCTGAAAAAACCACTCAGCCCAAGCAGAACCCTCGTCGGCAAAGGAAAAATATCTGCACTCTCGCTTATTACCGACAAGACTCTCGGCAATATCCACGTTATTATTATGACCGCACACACAAGCGCCAAAACCAGTACGAATATCGGATACGCCAAAGCGTTCTTCATGCTCGTCTTTACCTTTTCGTCCCTGCTCAGAATCATCGCCAGCTGAGCCGTCGTCTCGTCCAGAATCCCCCCCGTCTCCCCGACGCGAATCATTGAAATATACAGCGGACTGAATATATCCTCGTGCACCGACATCGCCTCCGAGAGCGACTGGCCCCCGCTTACAGAACCCGCAAGCCCGTCCAGCACCGCCCTCACCGACGTCTTGTGCTGCTGGTCCCTGATAATCTCGAGCGCATTAAGCAGCGGAAGACCCGCACGCAAAGCAGTGCTCAACTGGCTCGTCATCGCAAGAATCTCCTTGCTGCTGATACGACCGGAGCCGAACCGCAAAAACCTCGGAACTTCCAGCGCCTTCGTCAGACCGCCTCCCGACGCTGCCGCCTGGACCTCCTCCCTGAGCTCAGTCACAAAATGCCCCTTTTCAGACAGGCCCGCAACCGCGCTGCGACGATCCGCCGCTTCCACGCTGCCCGTGATATGCTCGCCCGACCTACCTACTGCTTTGTAAGAAAAATGTCCCACAATTCATTTCTCTCCGTTCAGGTTTTAGTCCCCGAACTATCCATATTAATCCTGCTCGTCGACCCCCTGTGTTACCCTCAATACTTCTTCGGGCGTCGTAGTCCCCGCCAGTATCTTCGCTATGCCGTCGTGCCGCATGCTGATGTGGTCGGCCGGCGCCGCCTTTGTAATCTGCTCCGTCGAAGGCCGCGCCGATATTAATTCCCGAAGCGAATCCGTCACCCTCAAAAGCTCGAATATCCCCATCCTCCCTCGCATCCCGCTCTGCATACACTCGTTGCACCCCGTGCCCCGATAAAGCTTCCGACCCGGCTCGACCACAACCGAACCGTTCAGACTCCTTATAAGGTTCTCATCCGGTTTATACGCCTTCTTGCACTTCGGGCATAGCTTCCGAACAAGCCGCTGGGCCAGCACCGCCTCCAGCGAACTCGCCAGAAGAAACGGCTCCACACCCATGTCAATCAGCCGCGTGACCGCACCCGGCGCGTCGTTCGTGTGAAGCGTCGAGAAAACCAAATGACCCGTCAAAGCCGCGCGAATCGCTATGTCCGCCGTCTCACGGTCACGTATTTCACCAACCATTATAATATCAGGGTCCTGCCGAACTATGTGACGAAGACCCGTCGCAAACGTCAGCCCGCGCTTTGGATTCACCGGCATCTGGATAATTCCCTCAAGCTGATATTCCACCGGATCCTCTATCGTTATGATCTTCAAAGCCGGCGAATATATCCTGTTCAGCGCCGCATAAAGCGTCGTCGTCTTGCCGCTGCCCGTCGGCCCCGTCACCAGAACAATCCCGTGCGCCCTGTGCAAACACTGGCCAAAGCCTTCGAGACACTGCTCACTCATGCCAAGGTCACCCAGACCCATAAGCGATGCCGACCGGTCCAGAATTCGCAGCGTCACCGACTCACCGAATATCGTCGGAACAGTCGATACTCGCAAATCCACCTTCCCCTTCTTGCCCGGAAATTCGATATGACCGTCCTGAGGAACAAAACGCTCCGCAATATTCATATTCGCCATAATCTTGATACGCGACACTATCGCCGCCTGCAGCCGCTTCGAAGACGGCGTCTTCTCCACCAGCATCCCGTCAATCCGATACTTGATATTCACCTGCTGCGAAAAAGGCTCGATGTGTATGTCACTCGCCCGCGCATCGATCGCCTCAAGAATGATCAGATTCACCAGGTTAACCAGCGACGGCTCACGCGCCAGCTCGTGAAGCTTCGCAGGCGAATAATCCCCGTTGCCAAGCTCACCCTCCGACCGCTGTTCCGCCGGCACAAGATTGTCCAGCATCCGTGCCACGTTACTGCCGTAAAACTTCAGAATGGCGCCTTCCATCTGATTGGGCTCCGCATAATACCGACGAATCGAACAGCCGCTCACCAGCCGCAGGTCCTCGAATACCTGTGGCTGAAACGGGTCCGTCATCGCAACCGCAAGCCGACCGTCCTCGTGCCACAGCGGCAGAACGTTGTACTTGCTCACCAGCTCCGCAGGGACCAGTGAAATAACCTCGGGCTTTATCGAAGCCTTCGTCAAATCCACCTTCTCGATCCCGACCTGAAGCGCAAGAGCCTCACTCAACTGCGCCTGACTTATGTATCCAAGCTCCACCAATATCTCTCCAAGACGCCGGCGCACCACCCTCTGCTCAGCAAGAGCCAGTTCAAGCTGCGACTCCTCCAGATACGCCTTCTCACACAGCAGTTGTCCTAATCTCTTCTTTCCTTGCGACTTCATTCGGGCCTTCCATGCTAAAATGAGACTTCGAGCAGATACACAATTATACGCCCACGTTGGACTTAAGTCAACCCATAAGACCACGCCACAGGCAAAAATATCTAACAAAACAACAATACGCCCACATCAGTCAAGAACAAAGTGTAGACAATTCAAACAAGTCAACCGCCTGCTCATAAAGCACATGCAAGCTTAGTATTAGACGCTCCAACGCGGCATTTTGTTACAAGAAAATGCCTTCTTGGCACACCAAAGTAAACCTAACCGCCGTCAGACCTTCCATCACACACCAAGACAGCTCCCCTTGAGCTTCACCTGCAAATCAAACACGCACCACACCGCATGGCCTGCTCCCCCCAACCTTCAACGCCCATCGAAACAAGTACCTCAACAACAATATTGCCATTGGGCGCTGTTTTGATTATCTTATGCACCAATGCAGACCGAAGTTGTAACAATTGAAGCTGTTTCCCAAAAAATGGCGGAAATCAGGCGCGCCGCAGCCATCGTCGATGCCGGAGGACTCGTGGCCTTTCCCACAGAAACCGTCTATGGCATCGCCTGCCGAGCCAGAACAGATTCCATCAACAGGCTCGATGACCTAAAAGGCCGCACCGCTGAAAAAGCATATACCTTGCATATCAGCCAAAAAACCGAGCTCGGCAAGTACGTCCCTGACCTCGGGATACGCGCTCGAAAACTGGTCGCCTATGCCTGGCCCGGACCACTTACGATTGTATTCGATTTGGACCCTCAGGACATCAATAAGCAACGAGCACTCCTCGAAAAGGAAGTGTTTGAGAGCTTGTACAGGAATGGTTCCATAGGAATTCGCTGTCCCGATAATCCAATAGCCTCGGCACTGCTGCGGGAAACGACCGATGCCGTGGTAGCACCAAGTGCAAACCTGACCGGAGAACCTCCCGCTGTCGACGGAGCTGAAGTGCTTGCCCAGCTGTCCGGCAAGATTGACCTCCTGCTGGATGCCGGACCCTGCAAATACAAAATGAGCAGCACCGTTGTCAAAATAGGTAAAAAGGGCTTGCATATCTTAAGAGCCGGCGTGTACTCGCAACGCCGGCTGCACGAGATTTCTAAAGTCAAACTCTTGTTCCTCTGCACGGGTAACACCTGCCGCAGCCCAATGGCCGAAGCAATCTTTCGCAAATATTTGGCAGAAAAATTGGGATGCCGGGTTGACCAGCTTGAACAGATGGGTTATAAAATACTTTCTGCTGGTACTATTGATGTGGGCGGCTCCCGTGCAAGCCCTGAAGCAACGAGAGCTTGCACCGCTAAAGGGATTGAGTTAAATGCTCACAGGAGCAGGAAACTTTCTGAGCAGCTCATCAGAGAATGTGATCTTGTATACGCAATGTGCGGCACGCACCGCCAGAGGGTTATTGATCTCAACCCCGACGCCGCTGACAAATGTCTGTTGCTGGCAGGCAGTGACGATATTCCTGACCCGATAGGCCAGCCACAAGAGGTTTATGACCGCTGTGCAGATTTGATCGAGCAGGCTGTTAAAAAAAGGGTAAGTGAGTTTAAGATATGAGAATAGCTGTTGGAAGCGACCATAGAGGCTTTGAAACCAAAGAGCAGGTAAAGTCCATAATCACGCAGTTAGGCCATGAGTTTATTGATGTCGGCGCCACCGACAGCAATCCTGTCGATTACCCGGACCCTGCCTTCCTGGCCGCCTCAGCCGTCTCAAAAAAACAGGCAGACAGGGCAATCCTCGCCTGCGCAACCGGCATCGGTATGAGCATCGCCGCTAATAAAATAAGGGGTATCAGGGCCGCTATTTGCCACGATGAGCTCAATGCCCGAATCTCACGCGACCATAATGACGCCAATGTGCTTTGTATATCGGGCGATCAGGTCAACGAGGTGCTGCTCCGCAAGATCGTCGAGGTGTGGCTCGACACCGAATTCAGCGGGGGCAGACATCAAAGACGTGTGCATAAGATAACAGCCATCGAGGAGGGCCGGGACCCGAAGGAGGTTAAGAACGGTTGAGGCGCGGCCAGCGCGGGTAGTGCGGAGGCCTGAGAACTGATCATGGAGAGGTGGGGGAGCTGGAATGGGCGGCAGCGGATAGTGTACACCAGACGCTCTCTGGTGGAGGAACTGCCACCTACCCAAGTGAAGAAATTCTTCGAAAATCAGAAATTGGGTATCAACACTCAGCCTTGGGGGAACGCCTTATTGTTTGAGGGGAATAGTCTGCGGCAGTACGTTGGAAGCGTTGCGAAGCGCGGCTCAGAGCACGGGCATTGAGTATGGAAGGAATATGCAGGAATTGGCGAGTATTTCGTGCGAGTCAGCACTCACACGGACGCGTATTCGTGGGGTGATTGTATGAATCCTGAGACGGCTGTTGTCGATGCAACGGGGCAGACTAAAGCGGTATTCAGATGGGCGGACGGCGGTTGCATGTATTGCAAGCCAGGGACGGGGCGGCAGGTGGGGCGTGTTAGTGGTGGATCGTGATTTGCTGTCTGTGAATCAGCAGATGGCCGCATGGGCAGATGAGTAGGCAGGAGAATCAGATATCAAGATGTGGGAAACAAACGGCCGGACGGAAATGCAAATACCCGGCACCGGACGCAGGCAAGTCTAAGTGTCGAACCATCCGGCGCTGATGTTGCCGAGGTCCGAGTCGCGGAGCCGGAGGAATGTACCGATAATTCCGGTCATTTGTTGGGCTGGCTGGCCGAGGCGACCGGGCGTGAACATGCGGCAAAGGGCCCTTGCAAATCTCTGCAGAAGTACCGTTATTTGCTGGTTGACGTAACGTGTGTCTTGCTCTGTTCTTTGTCCAAGATTGTTACGGGTTGTCCTGTCTTGCCACTCGGGTAGGCGTGAAAGAACATCCGTGCAATACCAATCAAACAGGCAGATAGGGTCGTCGTCGGGCGAGCCTCTGCTGCCAACAATTACATTGATGTTGTAGTATCGGCCGCCGTCGGCGTACTTTTCGAGCAGCTCCACTATTTGCCTGAGGTCACCGTCATTCTCGAGAAATTCCGTGTCAATTCTGGCTGCCTCAGATTGTTCCGAATAGTCCCATTGCCGGGCAATATTGGTAACCTGGTCAAGCAATTCAGCGACCTTGTGGTGTTCGCAGTGTTCGTTGTACGCTCTATGGTCGGGGAATTTGCCCTGTCGGTGCAAATAATCCAGGCACCATATCATTTTGAGGAGTCTTTCGAAGCCATCGGCGAGAAGCAGGACGGGCAAGTGGGCGAAATCGTTTGCGCCGCTCAATCGGTTAAGCGAAATCAATCCCTCCTGGATGAGGCAAATTGCGGTTGTCACTTCTTGGATCACTGCAAGCTGCCGGATTGTGTCGGGGGCATGGGTAGGCATGGTTCTCCTCGTTTCACTTATGGATTTGTTTCCTCCACGACCTCGACTTCCTCGCCGATGAGCCCGTAGAGTTGTTCATCGAAAACTTCAACAAACTCGACGACGGTTGACAGAATGGCACGCATTACGTCTTCCTCTGCCTGTTCCACATTCCAAATCGGCGGCCACCGGAGGAAATACTATCACCGTCCAAAAGAAATGTCAACAAGACAATACTCAAACTTAGGGGTTTTACCATAACCTTTTCCGCAGTAAATCCATGTGAAGCCAGAAACAGGCATTTATTGCTTCAGTCAGCCCGGTCAACAAGCGGTACGCAAGAAAGTCCGGATTATCCGGCAGGTGTATCATCCTGTACGAATCCCAGCCATGCTTCTGGCAACGCAACCTTGACCTTACTGTCAAAGTCATTATTCTTTACCAGGTGAGCCTCGAGGCGATCCAGCCGTAAGGGAAACTGTGTTCTTTGCTCGGGCAGATGACGTGCCGTTTGACAGATGATTGGTTTACCGCTCCTGAGCAGTCTTATGACACCATCACGCAGGAATTTCTTGTCCGGCATTGACAAGTTTTTGCCGGTATTTTTGAGAAAACCGTGCAGGTTGGCCGATACTGATTCCATCAGAGCTTTACGTTTCAACATGACGCACCTCCTTGTGCGATAAGGGTTTATAGAACTTTCAGAGCATCCCTTACATCGTCATACACAAGGAGTGCGCCTTGAGTGAATCATCCGCCCAAAATGCTTGTCAAAAAAACCCTAAGTTTGAGTTATGTCCACTGCATCGCCAGATTCAGCCGTTTGGGCAGAGCAACAGGGGTCACACAGCCGGTAGTAAGCTTCCAATGCCAGAAATTCCCGGAAAACCGGTGCGCTGCACCGAAACCATCCCTAATAATGGCCACAGTGCTGTATGCCCTGTGCAGTGCAAACTTACGCTCATAGGCTATCAAATCGCTCCAGGAATTACGAGTATTTTCTGGCGTTACGTGTGGCTGTTGTCACCAAAACCCGTAAAACACCGTAGTTTTCCCTTGCAACAAGCATTGGTCGGGACAGGTTCGGTGCCGGCGCCACAATCGAACAGGTAACCGTCAGAAGGATCCTGCTTCTCACTCATCATGCTATCAATCCTCCACAATGACTCGACGCCAAAATCGATGACGCCGGCTTCTTCTTTGTGTGTCGCGGGTTCGTTTACCAGAAGTGTCGTCTGGCGAAGGCGTGGCCGCAGCCGGATTTAAGGTATTTCTCGAAGCTCTCGGCCCTGCGGTCGTCGAGAAAACGAATAGCAACAACAATTTTCCAGGGTTTGAACTTGGTAGTGTGGGCGGATTTGCCGGAATTGTGATCTTTAAGGCGATTGTTCAAATTATGGGTAATGCCAACGTAGCGTTTACCGGGATGGCAGATGCTTTCAAGAAGAAGACGTATGTCATTGTTTCTCAATTTTGAATTAAAGAGAGAAAGTCCTGCTTCGCTAAAGCTGCGCAGGACATTCTGCATAGCTCATCGAAGATGAGCGACGCAGAATGGAGGCGGGGCGATTCGAACCCCCGTCAGGTCTTTTTCGTAAGTCTTTTCAGGAACTTAATTTCGAGTTTAAGCCCCTTTGCCCAAAAGAGTTAAATTATTCTCGGGTTTGATCACCTTTTATCACGTTTAACCGCTTTTGCGCACTCCAAATACTCCCGTATTACTCCCGCGAAAATGACTATCTTTTGGCTCGTCTCGGCTTCCCTTTTCTATTCCCGCTCTTGCTTGTAAAACGCATGTTTTCGAGCAAAGGTTCGTCACGTCACTTGTCGAAAGTCTTTCCCAAGTTCACCCCACGCGGATGACCTTTATGCCGCTGCGGCCCAGCACTTCACCGGTTACTCCTTCTCGATCGCATGAAGGACTTCCGGCTTTCAAATAGGCACGGCGTGCACCCACAATTGTCGCAATCTCCAACGTGTACTTGGCGCCGTTAACGTGAAATCGCGTGACATCTTTTCGCGTTTCTGGTGCGACGATTCGCAATCGCCCGTCCAGAACATCTGCTCCGCTGCCTTCGAGCTTCTCGCTGGTTCGAGGCGTAGGCATACCGCCAAGCTGTTCCGGACAGACAGGAACGATGACGTACTTTTTCTTCAGGCGTTCTATCAATTTTTCGCGTTTCTTCGGCCTACGCCCGTGCCAGCGACACGGAATCCCGAGCAAACAGGCGCTGACCAGAACAGGTTCGGTGCCGGCGCCACAATCAAATAGGTAGCCTTGAGAGAGATCCTGCTTCCTACTTACCATGCTATGAATCCTCCACAATGACTCGACGCCAAAATCGATGACGCCAGCCCATACAAAACTTCAACCGAAGACACCTGCCACACTTGATACAACCTGTGATTTGCAAGGACCTGGTTACTCGGTCAAATTGTCTGCATGGGAAGCATTCTACCATACAGAAGCCGCAGTCCAAACAATTAATCATCCGCTTAATCACAACATCTGCGATTCTTTCAGGCACATGCCAAAATCGGATTTCATTATTTACTCTGGCCCATTTACCGTCCAAGGGTTTCAGATGCTTTGTACTGATCCAGTCTGACTTGCGAATATGGTAGACCAACGCACCTGATGATAGTCGATATTTGATAGCACCGATGATATCTTGTGTTTTATGTCGGCGCCAGTGAACAAAACCGTGACGTTCTAGTTTTTCCTCTCGGGTCTTGTATTCTGGAGCAAGGCCGCTTCTTTCAATCAACGCACTATCGAAAAGCAGCTTCTCTACGTGGCCATAATACCTCTCACACACAAGCCGGTAGTGTTCTTCACTGTATGCCTGTCTTCGCCGGTCAGATGTATAGCAGCAGATGCAGTAGGTACGATCCATGTGCTTATAAATAGGATTGAGAGGCAGCCCATACCGCTCTCTAATCACTTCGATGATCTCTTCCTTTGTGAAAACCAACATAGGGTTAAAACAAGGAAGATCCAGTCTCTCGTAAAGCTCCAAACCAGTATGGAACTTTCGACTGTATTCGCTCCCAGACATACCGCGAAACATTATGCCTTCTCTGGGCCCTCTGGCACCTTTACGTCTCAACCAATCCAAAAGGGCCGTGCCAACGAGCATCGGCACGCACCATGCGTCGACAAGAGTCAGAAATCCGATTCCTCGGTCTGTAAGCTGAAAGTATTCTAAAAATGGAGTCAGGACCTCTACTGCGAATCCTCGGTCTTTAAGTGCGGCGAGGTAGTCGAGGTTTCCCGGAAACTCAAGATTGTGGTGCACGTACAGACACGGCAACCTCTCAGGTGCGATTGCCTCATAAATAATCGCAGCCATCGCAAGACTGTCTTTGCCTGTTGAGAATGCGATGAAGGGATATCCATGTTCGAGCTTCGAGTAGACCTGTCGCATCCATGCGATCGTGTTTTTCACTTTTGTGGCGAGCGTTTTTCTCATTGTGAGAACCCCAATAACAAAGCGAACACCTGTCCCGCCGCCTTCGCCGAATCCTTCTCCTTAATTCCGTGTTCACTCGCAAGCTGCTTAATTGCTTTGTTGAAGGCTCCTTTCGTCTCAGCGGCCACTTTGACCGGGAGAAGTACGTACATGGAAGTAAGTTTTGCCTTGAACTGTTCTTCGAATGCCTTCCAGTCAAAATCTCTTTGACGCGCAAGCAATGCTTGGAGTTCGGCCTTAGAATAGCCAAGAGACGGCAGGTCGATCTTTTTTCGTTTGAGTTCTTCCAATACTTTCCGTAACTTCGGATAATCCCAGTCGGCTAGTTCTGCTGTTTTGTTATCCGCGACTGCGAAGGCTTTGCGCTCGGCTTCACTTACTTCCAAGACTATGGCCGGTACGGATTTCATGCCAATTTTCTTTGCGGCTTTCCATCGTGTATGCCCCGCGATGATGGCAAATTGCTGGTCGCAGAGAATCGGCACATTGAAACCAAAGGACGCTATACTTTTGGCTACGGCATCCACCGCTTCGTCGTTAATCCGAGGATTGTCTTCCCATGGCTTGAGCGTCGAGACATCAATCTCATGGATTTCTAACATCGTGAGTCCTCCTTATCTTAGCTCCATGGAATTTCTGCGTACTACTGCACGGCTAAATAATTCAGACGTGCTTTCAGGAATAATCTGCCACCAACACTTGGCCATATTGCTTTACTGAGGGTAACACTGAACCCAGCCAAACCAAAGTTGTGAGTTCGGCTTGTTTGAGGAACGTTTTACGTCGCGTCGCGTCTTACAAGGTTTGCTCTCGCCAATCGCAGTAGATTCCATCCCGCCACGAGTTAACATCTTTCTTGGTTGTTCACTACACTGCCAATATTATACAAAATTCCTATCAAAAAGTCAACGAAATCTGTTGTTTTTTGAACAAACTTTCCCGGTACAGTCGAACAGTCTTCTGTATGCCTGTGTCTTTTCTACAGCAGTCGGCAGGCGGTGTCTGGGATGCTGCCGAGCGCGATTTGGCAGGAAGGATTTTGCGTAAGGTCTGTATTGGCAGATAGTTATGCACGAAGACTGGAGGCGGGGGGATTCGAACCCCCGTCCCGTGATGCTTCAAGACAAGCGTCTACATGCGTAGTCGTTTTATTGAGAATTCGCCTCGCTAAGCGCCAAGCGACAGGCTCTTAGGTCGGCTATTTCGGGATTTGTCTTTTCCCTCCGGCCCGAAATACCGTCGGGAGCAGCCCGCTAAGTGACGCCCTTGCCGGACCCGCAGGCAAAATCCGACAGGACGGGCCGCCTAATTAGGCAGCCATTTGCAACTGATAGTTGCCAGTTAAATTTGGTACCGGATGATTAACCAGGCCAACCGGCGTCCTGGGCATGCAGCTTGACTCTCCGACATCCGGTCGAAGCCGTTCGCCCCCATATTCACTTTTCAAGAATCTACGCAGATGGTCATTCCACCGCAATGCTATTATATCGTATATTACGGCCCGCGCCAATAATAGTTTGCTCCGATGCGGTTTTTTGCGCCAAGAATGCACGTAATCTCACCCGCCGCCCCCGCCGAAAAGGCCCAAGGGGCGCCGGGATATTAAGGCCTCGTTGCCGCTCAAATTCCGCCTAAGACGGTTACGGTCGGTTCGCGAAGGCGCTCCAGACTAATCCGCAGCTCGCTCACCCGCCGTTCTGCCATCTCTAATTCTTCCTGGGCGAGGCGTATTTGCGAGATTTCCGGGTCAAATGCCGAAGCCGTTTTTAGCTGCTCCTCGGTCTCGGCAAGCTGCCTGCTGACGACCTCGAATTCCGCCCTGCTCATGGCAAGGTCAATCACGACGTCGGTCAGATTCACGTTCAAATCCCTCAGCCGGTTGCCGCCGACCGCGTCGCTGAGTTCGTCATGTCTTTTTGCCAGGTCTATTTTTGCTCTGGCGAGTTTCTCAGTCAGTTCATCAATATGCTGAGCGGGCACAATGATTTCCCGACCTTCCAGCTTAGCAGCGTCCACGTCCCTGTTGATCTCCTCCAGTCTCTTAGTGTGGAGATCGACCATTCGTTGCAGTTCAAGGCAAACGAAATCGGATTTGACTTTATCGGTTACCACAGCGTCTATCCTGCTGATTTGCTCTTCAATTGCCGACCGGCGGGCTTCATCCCGGGCAATATCCATCTCGAGCCTTTGCTTGTTTGTGAACAAGTCATTTCTTCTCTCCAGGAGCATCTCCACGGGAGTATCCGTCTGAGCGATTTGAGAAAGCCTCCGCTCAGCACTCGGCAGGCTGTGGGCTGTTGCAATCGTGATAACGCCTCCATCGATTTCGTATCCGAATTCGACCCCTCTTCCAGATGCGACAGACTTTAGCAAAAGATCCAATGCTTTGCTCAGGGGCGCTTCGCTCAGCCCATCGATGTTTATCGGCGTGGTCTGGTCGATCTCGGCGTTCTCGGCCAAATCCGACCAGAGCACTACAAGCTTGAGTGGGGGGGCAACCGAGTTCTTCAGTTGCTCCATCGCATCGGAAAAAGCCATTTCCGGACGCCAACCCGAAAGATCAACCTTTGCCTCAAGTTGGTCCCTCGTGCGACGGTCGGCCTCGGTATCGACTGTCAAGCCCAGTGCCTCAGAAAGTCTGTCATGCGCCCAGTCACGATATGTCCTCCCATGCGTGAACTCTTGGTCAACTCGTGTCCTGTATGCATCATCGGCTGCCATCAGTGTTTCACGCAGATTCTTGATAAGGGCATTCATAAACTGCTCGGCGGCGGGCTTTATCTCCTCGGGAAACACAACTTCCAGCCGAAAAAGAAGGCTCTGCTCAGCGATTGGCGGTGGACCGGCAGCACTGGTCGGGGTGAGGCCACGAACGATTTTGCCGCTATCCGGCGTGCGGCGCGACGTGACATACCTAATTCGGCCAGCTCGAACGTCTTGCTTTTCCTTTTCTTGCTCCGCGTAGGACGTCTTTCCTCTGTATTTTGCTCTTTGCTCGAAGTACCTCGCTTCCGCCAGTGCGCGTCCATCCTCCAGTCCCTCATCATCGTCCGGTCGAGGCCGCGTGGGCCTCTCTCTTCTTGTTGGCGGCCTCGCGGCTGGTTTGGGTCCGTCGTCAGGCTCTGGCGTTAGGGGCGCGACCGATAACGGCTCGATGGAAAGCCCGTACTCATAAGGCTCATCGCGCGGCGGGCCCAGGACCTCGGCGACGGCACGACCGGCCACGCCGGAGCTGTGCAACAGGTAGTCGATGGTCTCGAAGGTGAGCGGCAGGATGGCAGGATCGCATGTCACCTTCACCAGACAGCTCGCGGTGCGCGTGTTCAAAGGTCCTGCCTTTATCGGTTGTTCACCTTCCTGTGCGCCGGCAGCCGACAGAAGAATCAAAGCTGTCAAAATGATTGCGAGTTTCTGCGTTTTCATAACAAGTCTCCTTTTCAAATCCTTGAACCGGTCTCGTTAATTGGGTTATTCGGGATTTCCGCCAGTCTTTGTTTTGCCGTTTGGGCCGAGCGCGTTTGCGGGAAAAGCTCTATAACGCGATTGTAGGTCGCAAGCGCCGACTGTTTCTGGTTGCGCTGCTGATACATGCGGTCGGCCTGATAAACCAGTATAAAGGCGGTCTTCTCGATTTGCTTCTTAACTTCCTCGAGCGGGTCGCCAATGCTCGCCAGCTCCGCCTGTAACTTGGCGAGCTTACGCTGCCGCCGCTCTTTTTCAAGCACTTCCTGAATAAGCTTTAGGGTAGCATCGGTCCTTGCCTCCAGTTGTGCCAGTTGCACCTCAATCGAGACGAGCCTTGTCTGGTCCTGCGGCGTCTCGGCGGTCCCGGCTGCAAGATGCCAGACGCCGACTGCCGCCAGCGCCGCGACGACTGCGGCGATGGGAGCAGCGATTCTTATTGTTCGCCTCCGACGGGCGCGCCGGCGAACTATCGCTGCAAGATCTGCAGATAACGTTTTCACAGGCCCGGCCGTTTGGTCGGCCGTTCGAAGCAGGTTTTCTATCTTGTCTTTTGTCATGGATTATTCCTCCACGAGCTCGGCCAGAGTTTCCTTTAGCTTCTTTCTGGCCCGGCTGAGCCGAACCTGCAATGTACCCTCTGATATGCCGAGGATTCGCGCGATTTCATCCGAGCCAAGCTGCTGCAGATACTTTAACACCACCGGCTCACGATATTTGGCCGGCAGGGCTTTTACAGCGCGGCGGACACGCTCAAAGGTCTCGCGTTTGGTCGCCATGTCGTCAGCCGGAGCCGATAAATGAGATACCTTTTCGCCCGCTCTCGAAAAGAACCTGAATCGCAGCATCTGTCGATATCGATAATTCCGACATTCGTTTATTGTTATTGTAAAGAGCCAGGTCTTGAGGCTGCACTGTCCCCTGAATTTCTTGAGGCCCACAAACGCCGCCAGAAAGATGTTCTGCACGACATCTTCGACGTCCCCGGGCCAGCCGAGCAGCCGATTAGCCAGAGCGGCAACCTCGGTGCGGTTCTCCTGTACGATTCTCTCGAAAGCCGAATCGTCGCCCTGAATGAATTTTTCGACCAGCAGCTTATGCTTCGTGTCGTTATGTGCCGCACCGGCCAGCGATTTTTCAGCTTCCTCGGCCATAACCGATATATTAGACCGCCAAGCCGGCCAAAACTTACAAAAAATTTCCGAAAATAATACAAAAAGGATAGCGCGGTAACAAATCCGTAACACTTGTCTCGATAATCTAATCCGGCGAAAGGTGGCTTATGGTTAAGCAAAATGACTGCCTGGATTTGATCGCGGCGGCCCGGTCCGGCGACCGGGACTGTATGGGCCTGTTGGCCGCTCACATACACGACAGGCTATATCCATATCTGCAGCGGGCGACTTGCGACCATCATCTCTCGCAGGACCTGCTGCAGGAAGTGTTGCTGACCATGCTCCGCCGCGTCAGCAGACTGGAAAAGCCGGAAAGTTTCTGGCCCTGGCTTTACAAAATCGCCCGCAGCAGGATTCACAGACATTATCAGCGCGAGCGCCGCCGGCGGTTGCTGCATATGCAGCTTATCGATGATGCTTGTCGCAGTTTGCCGCAGCGCCGCAGCGGAATCCTGGAGATTATTGTCAGGCAGGAAACGCGCGAGGATATGGCCGTCGCTGTAAGCCGGCTGGATGAGCGATACCGGGATGTCGTGAGGCTTCGCTGCCTCGAAGACATGCCCTACGCCGAGATTGCCGGCCGGACCGAAACCAGCCCCGAACTGGCGCGCATCAGGTTCCTGCGGGCCAAACGGTCCCTCAGAAACTGTCCGCTCGTAGCGGCTATGGCGAACGACTGATGTCACCGTGTAAAAAAATGACAGAAGGACTAAATCGTAACAAAACCGTAATACCCGCAAGGCAAATTAGACTGTCAATAAGGCACATTTTTTGCTAACGTATTTCTGAAAGGATCGCGATTATGGAAAGGCCCAAACACACCAAAAGCGTCACTAACATCCTGCTTGCCTGCTCGTTCCTGCTCGGCTTTTTTGCCTCTGCCGCGCAGGCCAAACCCGCGAGCGCCCTGCTGCAGGACGGCCTGTACGCCGAGGAGATTGACGGTGACATCGATGCTGCTATGAAGATCTACGAGCAGATTATCGCTGATGAGTCCGCCCAGAGTTCTACGGTTGCCAAGGCGATGTACCGTTTGGGAATGTGCCATCTCAAGAAACAGGATGAACAGCAGGCCAAGCTGGTTTTTCAAAAGTTGATAGCGCGGTTCCCGGAGCAAACTGCGATCGTAGAGAAGGTCCGGCCTCTGCTGGACAAGATGAGCAATCCGGACGCGGCGGCGCTGATGCCTGCCGATACCAAGATATATATGGAGCTGGGCAGTCCCGGCCGGCAGCTTGAAAGAATCCTCAATATGCTAAAGGGCACACCATTCGAGAATCCTCTCGCCGCCATCGGCGGCGGGGGCGGGAGCGGTGAAAAGTCACCCGGTGACATAATGGCCGCACTATTGAACCCGAGTATGCTGGCTGAGTTCAAAAAGGTGCGCGGCATCGCGATTGGGTTTGCCGTGGTTCCTATCAACGTCAGTAATCCTCGGTCGGTGGCGGTTCTGTACCTCGGTCAAAGCGATGCCTTGAAGGGTCTCTTTTTGGCCGGTCTGGGCATGGCGGGAAAGGCCGGCGAGCCCATTGAAGGCATGCAGACCGTGCTCATTGGCGACGAAGGCGGAGTTGCCTACGATGATAAGGTTATGATAATAGGCCAGCCTCTTGAACAGTTGACGTGGAGCGTCAAACAATATAAAGGGATGACTGCCGAGCCCACGTTGGCCTCCGAGAACAGGCTCTTTGCGAGACTCAGCAGGAAGAGACGGCAGGAGAATGCGGTGACCATCTGGCTGGACGGCGCGGCGACCTTTGCCGCCGTTTCCCAACAAATGGGCGGGGCCGATGCCGCTCAGCTTAACCTCGTGGACGGTGTGGCGGATTTCAACAGCCTTCAGGAGGTGGTTGCTTCTGTTTCTATTGGTGAGCAGAGCATTGATGTGGAAGCCAACGTCGGCTTTAAGGATGGCCACAGATGCCTCGCCTATGATTTGATACGTACGCCGAATCTAAGCACGGCCGGTTTCGAAGCGCTGCCCCCCGATGCGGTAGGAGTGGCCAGCGTGGCGCTTGGTGAGTTGCAGACCGGGCAAACAGACAAGGCACAGCAGGTTGTCAAGAGTCTCACAGGTCTTGACATCGGCAGAGAGATTTTTGCAAACATCGAGCAGGTGACCCTGTTTGCTCTGCCGCCAAACGCAGCTTCCAAAGATAGTCCCCTGGCAAGGCGCTTTAGCCCCATAGTGCCCTGCCTCGGCCTGGCTGTGACCAGCCATAATCCTGAGAAGACCCACCAGCTCTTGAATCAACTGCTGAGCGTAGCCGGGCTGATAACGGACGTCTCGGCTGGCGGGCAATCCGGCAGGGAAGTGGAACAATTGACGGGAAGATACAAAATCGGCGTAGCAGACAATAAGCCGGCTTACTGTTATATGGAACAAGTCGGCAGGACCACCATTGTGGCATTGAGTCCCGAGGTGCTCGACGCTTGTCTGTCGGCGGCAAAGACCCGACAATCGGCATTGACCGGCGGTCCGCTAAAGGACGCTCTTGGGCGACTGCCCGCCGAGACCAGCAAGCTCGTCGTGGTCAATGTCGCGGGGGCTGTGCGCTCGGCCGATTCCTACCTCGGCTGGAAATATGACAATCCCAGGAATCCGGGCCATCGCCTCCTCGACCAATTGGCACAGGCGTTTGACAAGACAACCGTGTACCTGCGTACAGGCGAGCAACTCAACAGCTTCAACGTGCACGCCGGCATTGAGCAGATTCCCCCATTGGGCGGCGTATTTCCAATAGCGATGCAATTATCGCAGACCGACCTGCAGGCCAAGGCCAGGGCCACGGAGCCCGAACCCTCCGATGGTGCTGTGGTGACGCCCGGTACTGAAGTTAAACTAAGCTGGAAACCCGGAGCAAACGCGAAATCACACAAGCTGTATTTCGCAACTCAGGTGGATGAGCTTTCACTGCTGAACGAGGTGACTGAGCCGGCCTACGCGAAACTCCCACGCCCAGAGAGGGACAAGACCTACTACTGGCGTGTGGACGAGGTACAGGCGGACGGCTCGGTGATAGAGGGCGACGTGTGGAGTTTCAACACGGGCAAACTCGTGGCCTGGTGGAAGTTTGACGAGGCATCAGGTACAAAGGTTGCGGATTCAGCCGGCAGCGGATATGACGGGACGGTGGTGTACGGCAAGCCCGTCTGGGACCCGAACGGCAAATACGGCCGATGCCTGAACTTCGACGAGACCTACGGTTTCTCGATTCCAAAAGAAGTCTTTGAAGGTATCGACAGAGCTATCACGATTTCGGTGTGGGTTAAGGGTAATGAGAAGCAGAGGAGGCACAGTGACGTAATCCTCCAGGCCGGGGCCGGAGACGATGGAAAGCCCTATATCGTGAGCATCTACACAGACTGGCTGGATTATGGACTGAAATTCGCAACAGGATTCGGCGAACCGGATAGATTGGAGTTTAATCCTGGCGCCCCTGAGGATTGGACAGGACGGTGGAACCATTATGCCTTTGTTAAGGATGCAGACAGAGGATTCCAGAGGATATACCTGAACGGCAGTCTAGTCGCCGACAAGACGGATGCCACGGCGTCGATGTCGCGTGTGGGCGCTGCACGGATTGGAATTGCACCCGACCGTTTCGGCGACCAGTATATCGGAAAACTGGACGACCTACGCATCTACAATTATGCCCTCTCGGAGCAGGAAATTGCCGCCCTTTGTCCGACGCCGAAAGGCCCAGGTGTGGCACCGGGACAATTAGCCTTCGGCCCGGTCATTGAGCGAGTCATAAATGATGACGGGGAGGAAACGGACTGTCTGATTGATCTTGATACGGGCAGGCTTTCTTCGCACTCGATTGAAATAGGTTCTGAAGAAACGTTTTTGAAATGGATCGCGGAGAACCGAATTGACGCAATGGGAGAGACAAGAGCGTCGAGCCCCGGTCTTTACGGCTTTGACATGGCGGTGATACCGCTTGCCGCCGAGAGATGGGAGACAATTTCTTCGAAACGATTGGTGGATGACCTGTCTATAGCAAAGGGCGGCACCCCCTCGGTGATGAGCGCGAAGGGGGACTTGCCGGCAACGTACCTGTTCAAGACCAGAGAAGGCGGAATGGGTGTATTGCAGATTCTGCAAATGCAGATCAATACAAGGCCCAGGCAATTCAAGATCCGCTACAAGATGATACAAGAAACAATCGGATCAGCTAAAGATAAGCGCGCGGCGGAGAATCTGGCGGCGAATGGGTGGCAGTTATGGAACCAGAGAAAACTTCCAGAGGCTGAAGAAGTATTCAAGCGGGCAGTAGAAAAGGACCCGGACAATGCGAATTCTTGGAACGGATTAGGCTGGTCGCAGTTCAATCAGGGCAAGCCCTTAAACGCCAAAGTCTCATTCGAGAAATGCCTCGAGATAGAGCCCAGCCATGCCGCGGCCTTGAACGGCTTGGGTTGGATCGCTAAAGCAGACGGCAAAACGGATGAGGCGATCGGCTACTGGGAAAAGGCGGTGGCGGCGGCGCCAACGGCCACGGCGGCCTTGAACGGCCTGGCTGTCACGTATATGGAGCGCAAGGAGTACGACGAGGCGATTAAATACTACGAAATGTGGCTCAAAGCCGAGCCGGATAACAAGGATGCAAAAGAAGGATTGAAAAAAGCGAAATCGCCAATTGACCTGAGTACGCCGGAAGCAACGATCAAAAGCTTTGTCAAAGCAGTTTATGACGGTGATCTGGAAGACGCTAAAGAATGTATTTCCAAAGATGGACATGATTATGATGAATTCATGGAAATGCTGGCGACAGAATCTAATCATCCTTTCCAAGCTATGATTAAGGCTATGGACGCAAGTATTCCAGTCGAGATAACCAGTAAAGATATCACAGAAGACAAATGTAAAATCAAGTGGTATTTTACACTTGGGAGAGTTTATTATTTTGGTGAGACTAAAATGAAAAAGGGAATGCATCAGAAATTTAGCAGCTATCTCGAGCTTGTCGATGATAAGTGGTTAATAAGAGATATATAAATTAATTGATCAGAAAATTGCGACAGTTTAATTCTAAAAACCAGTTACGGTGGGTGATATTGCTGCTGGCTGTAGCAGTGGTACTGCCCACGGTCTGTTTGCTTTGGTTTATAAGTCAGGCGGTAAAGAATGAGCGTCTCGCGGTCCGGCAGAAACTCATAAGCACCTATGAGCAGCAGTTGGACGAGCTGGCGCGGGAGTATGACGGGACCTGGTCCAGCCGCGTGAATCTGCTGGACAGGGAAGTCGAGCCGGCTCGCAATCCTGTTGAAGTGTTCAGCCTGGCCGTGGCGCGCGACAGGGACGCCAACAAGGCGTATATTTCTGACAGCGTCTTAATCTATGACGAGAGTGGAAATGTGCTCTATCCCATTGCGGCCGAAGATGAGGATTCCCCAGAAGAGTTAGCTAACGAGTTCAGGCAGGCCTGGGACAGCGAGTTTGTGGAAAAGGACTTTACCCGAGCCATAAGGCTGTATGACCAGGTCGCCGGGGCAACGAGGGATGCGTACGTCCGCTATTCGGCTCTGACGGGAAAGGTGCGCTGCCTGCGAAATTCTGGCGATATTAAGGGTGCTGCAAATCTTTGTCGGGATATCGCTTACGGGATGGATTCACGCAGTATCGACCCCGCATCGGCTCGCCTGATTGCCCGCGCAAGAATACTGCTTGTGAACCTCGACAAAGAAGGTGGGGCGGGGCCAAATCGGGCCAACCTTGAGAAGTTGATAAGTTCTGCGATCAATTACCGCCCCGCCGAGGCAGGATTTCTGCCAATGCCTTCAGGGACAAGGATATTCTCACTTCGCAGGGGGTTGGAGCTGGTCAAAGAAGGGCCCTGGACGGGTGAGTTCGAGGCGGAAGTATCCACAGCGCAAAATCTTCTGCGAGCAGAAGAAATGGCGGCGGCGGTTCTTGACCGCTTTCCAGCATCGGCCTTGTTGCCGGCCCTTTCGCAGGAGGATATCCACAGGCTAATGACTTCTCTGCGACAGATGGTCGAGATTGCCGAACAGAGCGAATTAGCGGAAAGGATGGAGTTTGACCTGTCCAGAGCCAGGGAGCTGCTTTCAACCGCACAGCGAACCGAAGCATTGCGCCAGACCCAACCGAGGGTGACGCTGTTTGATTCATGGGCCGAAAACACGGTGCGCAGGCTTCAACTGCCACACGAGGTATTTGCGATATATCATAAAACCGGCGGAAAGCTTTATCTTATCTTGCAGGCGCGCCAGCAGGCCCTGAGCGAGCTTGAGGTTCGCGCCGGCAGGTTTCTGAATCTGGGCATCTGCTACAGAATAATTGATGACGCCGGCAGGTATGTGTCGGGTATGGAAGCGACAGAGGAGCGCCCCTTTCTGGAAGCTTCGGTGGGAGAGTTTCTCCCCGATTGGCGAATCGAACTGTATTTCAAGGACGACGATGTTTTCAGAAAGGCGGCGAGCAGACAGGTCGCCTTCTATATCTGGACGGGGGCGTTGGTTATCGTGCTGATTCTTGCGGCGGGCGGTTTTGCCGCACAGGTCGTCAGCCGACAGGTCAGACTCAACCGGCTCAAAAATGATTTCATCGCGACCGTCTCGCACGAGCTAAAGACGCCGTTGGCCTCCATGCGGGTGTTGGTCGATACGCTGCTGGAGGGCCATTACAGAAATCAGCAGCAGGCAACCGAGTATTTGGAGCTGGTCTCTCACGAGAACGAAAGACTAAGCAGGCTGATTGATAACTTCCTGACGTTCTCGCGGATGGAGCGGAACAAGCAGACCTTCGATATGCTGCGCGTCAACCCTGTCACAATCGCCCGCAAGGCCGCCGAGGCGGTAAGGACCAAGTTCGAACAGCACCAGTGCAAGTGTGATATGAGAATCGACGAGAATCTGCCGGACGTGCTGGCGGACGAGGATGCAATGGTGACAGCTCTCGTAAACCTGCTGGACAATGCGTGCAAGTATTCCAATGATGACAAGCAAATCAGGTTGAGAGTCCGTGCTGAAGAAGGGTCGGTTTATCTTTCTGTTACGGATAACGGGATAGGCCTGTCGCGCAGGGCGGCCAAGAAGATATTCAAGAGGTTTTACCAGGCGGACCGCAGCCTTTCCCGGCCCTCCGGAGGCTGCGGACTGGGACTGAGCATAGTAAAATTCGTGGTTGACGCCCACAAAGGGACAATATCCGTCGAGAGCAAACCCGACAAGGGAAGCACTTTTACGATTAAGCTTGCGGCTTTGAAGTAGGGTAACATGGAAACTGTTCTGATAGTTGAAGACGACCCCGCGATGCTGCGGGGCCTGAAGGACAACTTCGAGTTCAAAGGCTACAAGGTGATAACGGCCGCCGACGGCGAGGCCGGTCTGAATGCGGCCCTGAACAGCAAGCCGGATTTGATTATTCTTGATATCATGCTGCCGAAGATAAACGGCTATGAAATATGCAGGTTAATCCGCGAGCAGAAACTTGACATGCCTATCATTATGCTGACTGCCAAGGGCGAGGAGTCGGACGTCGTCCTCGGTCTTAATCTGGGGGCCGACGATTATGTCACCAAGCCCTTCAGCATAAAGGAGCTGCTGGCCCGCTCGGGGGCGTTTCTGCGCAGGAAAAGACAAACGGAAAACGACGTGTATCAATTCGCCGATTATCGGCTCGACATCGCCGCCAGAAAGCTGACCCGCGCCAGCGACGAGATCAAGCTTTCGCCCAAGGAATTCAGGCTGCTCGAGCTTTTCGTCAAGCGGCCGGGGCGGGCGCTTACGCGGGATGAAATACTAAACAGGGTGTGGGGCTATGACTGCTTTGTGGGGCCGCGGAGCATCGACCGGTTCGTCACCACGCTGCGGAACAAGATTGAGCCGGACCCGCACAGTCCGACGTTCATACACACGATAAGGGAAATCGGCTACAAGTTCGAGCTACCAGAGTAAGGCGTCTGCTTTTCAGCTCACAGCGCCAATCGCTTCGGCAAGGTCGAGTGTACCCTCATACAGACTTCTGCCCACCACGACTGCCTCGACCCCCAATTCGGCCAGCTTCATTATGTCGTTGATGTCTTTGACGCCTCCCGATGCGATAACGGGTATATCAACAGCCTCCGTGAGTTCTTTCGTTCTTTTGAGGTTCGGCCCGCTCAGCATACCGTCCTTGGTTATGTCCGTGTAGATTATGGCGGCCAAAGGAAGCTTCGCCGCCTCGCAGGCAAACTCCAGCAAAAGTTTGTGGCTGTCCTGCGTCCAGCCGTGCGTAGCCACCGTCGAGCCTCGCGCATCCAGACCGAGCACTATTCTGCCGGGGAATTTCTCGGCCATCCGGCTGAACCACTCGAAGTCATTTACCGCCTTGGTGCCGATTATCACCCTTTCGACTCCCAGCGCGAGCATCTGACTGATTGAATCCTCTTCTCTGATTCCCCCGCCCAGCTCGATTTTCAACAGGTTCATCGTGGCGATCGCTTTGATTGCTTCGGTATTGACCGGCTTGCCCACCTTGGCCCCTTCCAGATCAACTATATGCAGCCACTTGGCGCCGGCCGAGGCGAACTGACCGGCCTTTTTTACCGGGTCGTCCTCGTAGGCTATCTCCCGGTGATAGTCGCCCTGGATAAGCCGGACGCATCTGCCCCTTATCAGGTCAATTGCCGGTATTATGTACATTTTTAGACCTCAAAAATCTCCTGCTTCGATTCGAGGGATTTTAGATGAACGCTCTTGCCTTTTCAACAACTTCTCGCCGAATAATTAATTTATCGGCAAAAATCCTGCAGCTTCTCAGCCGTGACCCTGCGCCAACCGAAGCCCTGCGCCCTGCCGCATCCCAATCAGTTCAGCCCCTCTTGTACGATGCGCAAGCCGCTCGTGATGAGAAAGGAAAAAACTCAGCGCAAAGCCCCCGAAGATTGTGGCTTGGCACAATTTCCCCGTTGGATACGCGACGCCGGCTCCTATTCGCCAATCCTCTTTTTCCATTTGGGGTACTCGGCCAGAACCTTTTCACCGTCCCGTCGGAACCAGCTATAGCCGGAAAGACGTTCCTTTTCAACCTCCTGGATGCTGTATCTTATTACGCCGTCGTACCCTCCGAAGATCGGTCGGCCCGTCGCAGGCTCATAGAAACGCGCCCAAAGCGTCGGGGCATTGGCATCCTTAATCATTTCGACGCCATCTGCCGTCCGTTCGAAACGGATGCCTGTTATCTTGTTGCCCTCATACCACGCCACGGCGTCCTCGACCGCCCCAATGACCCTCTTCGACGGACTCTTTATGCTCATCAAAAACAATACTATGCCGGCGCTTTCCCCGCCGCTGATTGACGCCGGCTCGTAGCTGCGCCCGTGCCGCGGTTCGAGCGTCTTCGGGTCGTGCTGCTGGCTCCAGGCCGTCCGCCGGCCATTCACCACGACCTGACAGTTCAGGATGCAATCAAGCCCTTTTTCATAAGCCTCTTTGACCTTCTTGCGCCGCTTCGGGTCCACCAGATCAGACTGCGGCTTCTCACTAATGCTCCGCAGCAGTTCCATAACGCCGATCATCGCGTTGTCGTTGAAAGTTATAAAGTCACCGTAGTCGCCGCACAGAGGATAGCGCTGCGGCCAGCCGCCGTTGGCATATTGCGCTTCCAGCAGCCAGTCCAGACCACGAATGAAGGAGTCTTTGAACCGCTTCTTGCCCGTGGCATGATAGAGCTTCGCAAGGAAATTCATCTGGCTGTAAGTCGTGCCGTTGTCGATGGAGCTGTCCCAGTTCTTCGTGAATTTTTCGCCCTGATAACCGTGCGCCTCCATGCGCATGTTCTTAGGCCAGGCCCCGCTCTCTGACTGGTAGGAAATCATGTTGTCGCCGATGCGCTCGGCCATCCAGCTCTTGAACCATTCGTCGGAATATTTTTCGTATGGTAACCAGACGATTCGCATGCCGTTAAAGGTATAGCCGCGGTTCGCGCTGTACCCGCAGCGCACCGCCGACCGGCATTTCCGTGCGTGGTATCCCCACCCGCCGCCGCGCAGCACCCGCGGCGCTCCGGCCCACGTCTGCCAATAGCTGCCGTCGGAAGGCGCGCCGACATAATTCGGATGGTACTGGTCAAGGCACCACTCCCAAACGTTGCCGTGCATATCATAAAGCCCGAAGGCATTCGGCTTTAGCTGCCCCACTTCAATCGTCCCGAAGTCCGGGTCTTTCGGGTCGTCCTGGCTTCCGCAATACCGCATATAGGCTGAGCGCCGCCTCCCCGAATCGCCGGCGGTGCAATTCTCGCAGGAGTCGCCGCAGTCGAGTGAGTCGCCGAAATAGAAACGCGTTTTCGTTCCGGCGCGGCAGGCATACTCCCATTCGGCCTCGCTCGGCAGACGGAATGTCCCGGGCAGGTCGAGCTGATTGAGCTTGCCGATAAATTCCTGACACTGGTCCCATGAAATATGGGATACAGGGTAGTTGTCGCCGACGCCGTACCTCCGGGCCGGATTGGTCGGCATCACCGCTTTCCATTGGGCCTGAGTGACCTCGTATTTGCCCATATAGAAATCGTAGTTGATATTGACCTTGTGGACCAGCCCTTCATCGTCAAAACGGCCGCGCTCGCTCGCGGGTGACCCCATCCGGAAACTCCCTGCCGGGATCCGCACCAGCTCCAGCTTCACATCGCCCGGCAGCGTGAGGGTGACCGTCTTTTCGGCCGGGGATTCCGCCGCCGCCGCGACCGATGCTGCCGACACAGAAATGCACAGCACAAACACAAATACCGCCCCGTAACACAAATATGACTTGATTCTTCTTCTTAACATTGGATGCGTCATCCTTATTTAAACATTAAAGCGGTTCACCCACAGTCTATTCGAAACCTGCATCGACTGCAACATGGTGACATCCGCTCTCTAGTGCGGCACAAGTGCGGCAGTGAGATTCATCCCGACTAAGCATCCGTGCGCTCGGAAGCGTCCTTACTATAAATGGTCAGCCCCTCTTCGGCTTCATGGCCGGGGGTCAGGATCAAGCTGGCCAGGTAGCCCGCCGCAAATACCACTACATTGCCGAGAAGCCCCAGCCACAGGATATTGATCGTAAACCGCGGCAGCCAGGGGAGCGTTGACGGGCTCAGGTACTTGGGATTGTTGGTTATGGTTGCCCACGCGATGAAAATAACGCCGATCAGCAGCCCAACGTAAAGGCCTCTTTTGCTGCACCGCCTGGTCAGCAGTCCGAGAAGGAACATACCAATCATGCCGCCGCCCATAATGGAGCTGAATTCGAAAAAGGTCTCCACCATCGATTTGACCCTTCTCAGCACTATGGCCAGAAAAATCGCGCCAATCCCGGCGACAATCACACTTAATCGGGAGAACAACAACCGGCGTCTGTCGCTGGGCGACTTGGCCAGTTTCTCATAGAAATCGTCCGCCAAAACCGATGCGAGACTGTTGAGGTCCGATGAAAGCGTGGACATTGCGGCGGCGAATACGCCCGCTAAAATCAGGCCGGTGACGCCAGCCGGAATCTGATGGCCGATGAAATATGCAAACACCTGGTCGGGCTTCTCGCGTACCGCCGCCGGCAGCAGCCCCGGCTCGACCTTGTAGTACACCCACAGCAATACCCCGATGAACATGAAGACGACCCAGACGATGCCCAAAAGAATGACCGAAACCCACAGAGACCGCGACGCCTGTTTGGTTGAAGGCGCCAGCAGGTACCGCTGCACTACGGTCTGGTCGGTCGCGTACCTTGCCAGATAGTGCGTGAAGCCGAAACACAAAAGCATCCAGACAGATACCCTGTTCCAGTCGAAGTCGAAATTGGCCAGCTTGAATTTGCCCGCATCGTAGGCGGTCGCAAGCATGTCCGACGGGCCCAACTTGCTCGAAAACAGCAGGAACAAAAGGCCGATTGCGCCGCCGCCCAGCAGAAGGAACCCCTGTATGACGTGGGTCCAGACGACGCCTTCGATGCCGCCGAAGAAGGTATAGAAGATGGTGACTATGCCCACGATAATAATCAGGTATGTCAGATAACTCTCGCCCCAGCCGGTCGCCCCCTCGATAGCCAGGCACAGCAGAAACAGAACCATGCCCATCTTGAAGAAGTGCCCGGAAATGAAAACAATGTTTCCATAAAAGCGGGCAATCAAACCGAACCGCCGCTCCAGATACTCATAAGCGCTGAGCCTTATCCTCTGTCGGAACACCGGAATGATGAAAAAAACCGCTATGAGCACCGTAAGTGGAATAGGCGCTATGGTTAAAAGATACTGCATGTCGTCTTTGAACGATTTTCCCGGCAGGGCCAGAAAAGCCCAGCTTGAGATGATGGTGGCGAAAATCGACATGCCGACGGCCCAGCCGGGCAGCCTGCGATTGCCGAGGAAGAAACGCTGGGAGCTTGTTTGTCGCTTGCTGAAATATGAGCCGAGCCAGATGGTAAAAACGAAGTAAGCGCCGATTATCGCCCAGTCAATGATCTTCAGTGCGCTCTGCGAATCAGGCTGTGGCACCAGTCCGTCTCCTGCATTGCCTCAGTTCGGGCCGCGGCTTTCGGCCGGGGACTTGCTTTTCATTTCGGCCATTCTCCATCGACCATGTCCCGCTCGACAAGTTTCGCCGGGTCTATCACGACGTGCTTTACCTTCTGACGCTTCCACGTATAGGTGGTGTGAACTTTTCCATCAGACGTCTGGATGACCGCCGGATATGAATATTCTCCGGGCTCATTTTCCAGCACCAGCGCCGCCTTCCAGACTTTGCCGTCTTCGGATACCGCCACATTGAGCGGTGAACGCCCGTCGGTCGTGTGATTATAGACGACCAACTGTCTGCCGTCAGAAAGTGTCACCGCGTCGATGCCCGAGTTGGGATTCGCAAGTGCCGTTGCCGTCATCGCGCTCCACGTCCTGCCCCCGTCGCTCGACCAGCTCTGCGTAATCCGTCTCTGCCTGCTGCGACAAAGCGCCTGGATACGCCCGTCGGAATAGGTCAGAAGCGTCGGCTGGATGGCGCCGAATTCCTTGCCGTCATTAATGGGCGGGATGAACTCCCAGGTCCTTCCCAAATCTTTGCTGCGCTCGAAGTGCACGCGCCAGCCTTTGTCCTCGGTGCTCGAGCCGCACAGCAGAACGCCGTCGTCCAGCTCAATGGGCTTATTCTTCACAGGGCCAAGGATGTCTTCCGGAAGACGCCATCCCATCTCAGAGACCCTGCCGCTTGGCCCGACAACCCTCAGCATCCCCCACCAGTTGTCCGGACTGGGACCGACCTTGTAGAAAAGAAGCAGCGGCCCGGTCTTCGGCTGAAACAGAACCGGGTTCCAGCACGGATAACGCTTCTTGTCGTGCTGGACGCCGTCGGCGACCTCCTTCGGCTCAGACCACTTCTCGCCCTCGCTGGTGGACAGCCAGATGCCGACGTCCGCATTTGACTCGGCCGTCCCGCCGAACCATGCCCCCACCAATGTTCCTCTGCTCTCGGCTATGGTCGAGGCGTGACACTGTTTGAAAGGCGCTTTGTCGAAAATGAACTCCATCTTCACCACTCCGGGCTGCTCCGAAAGATCGGCCGCGCCCGTCACTGCTCCCGCGACCATAATCATTATTGTTGCCGCCGGAAAGATGCCTTTGTTCTTGAACATATCATACCCTTTCTCTTGATTGTCACCATACCTTTTATCTTACCGGTTTTAGCCCGATGTCACGCAGTCCCTTGCGGATTCCGTCAATCTGCTGCGCCGAGAGCGGACGAAGCGGCCGGCGAAACATCGGACTGGAGAATTCACCCAGCAGCCATTTGGCAACCTTCATTCGCTGATGAGCGCCGCAGCCCGGCTCGCCGAAGTTGTATATCAGCCTGGCTAAAGGTGCCACCATTTTCTGGGCTTCCTTGGCCGCCTTCAAGTCACCGTCCAGACATGCGTGAACGAGGTTCACCATCAGTTCCGGCGCGAAGCCCGCAAAGCCGATTAGCGCCCCATCCCCCGCTTCCAACAGTGTAGGCAGCAAATACTCGTCGTGACAGGTGATAATCGAAAGCTCGGGCCTCGCCGACTTGAGCTGCTCGTAATCCCACAGCCAGCGCGCCATATCGCGCGTCCCCATCTTGATGCAGACAACGTGCGGAATCTTGATCATCTCCAGCATCTCCGCCAGCGTATAGCCCGCCTTTGTCCAGGCAGGATACTGATGCACAATAATGTCGATATCCGCGCCCTCGGCCACGTCCTCGAAGAACCCGACCGCCGTCTGGCTTGACCGCCCGAACCGCAGCCAGTTGTGCGGCGGCATCAGCAGTATCGCATCCGCCCCCGCCTCTTTGGCCGCAAGGGCATCGTCGATGGCCTCCAGACTGCCCTCGGCGCAAACGCCGGAAATTGTCTTCAAGGCCCTGCCGCTTTTCTTTATCTCTTCCGAGAAGATTTGTGTAACCTCCGCACGTTCTCGCGGACGCAGCGACATAATCTCGCCCGTATGCCCGTTGCAGACAAGACCTTTGAGCCCGTCCACCGCACACAGGTCGCTAACGTAGCTTCGCAGACCCTCTTCGTCGATGCTCTCGTCATCGCAGAACGCACACAAAGTCGCAGGAAACACCCCCATCCACGGATGCTGCTTGTAGTCCATTGGTTTACCCTTCATTATCGTTCGATGATAAGCTGTGCAGCAAATTGCTTACCCCAGCAGACGGACCCTATCCTATGAATGCGCCGATTCGCTGTCAAGTGGAAACTCCAGGCACAGCGCAGCATCGCAACGACGGCCGCTTTCTTTCTGCCTGGGCTGCAAACGCATGGGTCCTGCGCCGCCGGGGGGATGGTCCGGCGGCGCACGGCGTTTCCGGGGTCAAGAATCTTGCGGTTAACGAATGTGATTTCGATTCATCGGCTGATTACCATGCCCGATAGCCTGCCGAACCCAGCCTGATACCATCATGGCAACTCCGTCCTGTGACCGGCAAAACCAACCGGACCGCAATTAGCACCACTATGACACTATTGTTCGGCGTCCGTGACCGCCGCTGCGGGAACCACCTCGGAACCCTTCGCCGCTATCGTCTCCGGGTTGCCGGCCCGCAGCAGATTCTTGTTCAATCGTTCGATTGTCTCGGTGGTCCTCACCGACTGGCGTATATTGTTTTCGATTCCTTCCTGCAGTTTCTGTTGATTCTCCTCGATTGCCGCCATCCTGCCCATCGCATCCTGTGTTCGGTTTTCTATCTTTGCAACCATCTCATGTAGTCTCAGCAGACTTTCCTCGAGCGCCGCCATCCTGCTCATCGAGCCCGTTGTGCCTTCTTTCGCATTTGCTGCCGCTTCCTGAAGGCTGAACAGGTATTTATCGAGTGCCGCCACCTTCTCGACCATTGCCTCGGTGCCGGTTTCGAATCGCTCCTCTAATTTAAGCTGGTTCCTTTCTATCGCCGCCGCTTTAGCAGTTACCTGCTCAGCACCATCCTGCATCTGCGAGACCATGCCCTCCAGTTTGACGAAGCCCTTGTCCATCACGGCGGCGCTACTTGAAATTTGCCGGGCGTTGCGACCGACGGCTGCCCGCAATTCCTCCTGGCCTTTTTCGAATGACGCCAGATTGCTAATCATTTGCGCCAGACATTTTTCAATCTCACTTTCAAGCTCAAGCTGCTTATCCTGCATGACGACCATGCTTTTGCCTGTCGCGAGTTCGCCTGATTCGACGGCCTCCTGTAATTTCACCTGCCCGTTTCCAATCGCCGCCAGCAGCTCGGCCGTCCGCTCCGAGTTCTCCTGCACCATTGCCTGAATGTCGAACTGGTTTCGCTCAATCGCGTTCAGTTTGCCGCACCCGACAAGCGCCAGACTCCCCGCCCCCGCCGCAATGACCAGAGCAAAACGCAGGACAATGCTCTTGTTCAGTTCGATTCTCTTTTTCATTGCCGTCATGTCAGTCCCTTTCCTTCAAAGATACATCCTGATATTATGGTCAAGTGTCCCAAAGACACCGCCTCACGGCTATTCTTGTATTGCTGTTCTGTCGTCTCCAAACTGATGCCTCAACACCCTTTTTGCGGCGGTAAACCCTTCGAATGTTCAGTTAGGCTTTCAGTCTTTTTCGGCTCTGAGAGCAGCAAAACTTTATTTTTTATCGGGCCCGTCCACAAAAACAGCAGCGCCGCATCCGCCCCCCGAACAACAGCCGTTTTTTTGGTGACAATAGCCGTGCAGTTGTCATTATAATAGGAACGTGGCGGTCTTTGCTGATTGAGCCGCCGCTTCAGCGACCCGTAGAACCTGCATCTTTTTGGAATCGCCAAAATGCTGACCGCAGAACAGCTCATAAGATTTTTCGCAATGAAGCCCCTGCCCCGGGAGGGGGGCTACTATGTGGAAACTTACCGCAGCAGGGACAAGATTGCCAAAGCCGCCCTGCCGGAGAAGTACGCAGGCGAAAGAAACCTTGCCACGGCCATCCTTTACCTTATCACCCCTGACGCATTTTCGGCACTGCATAAAATCATAAGCGATGAGATATTTCATTTTTATCTCGGCGACCCGGTGACAATGCTGCAGCTTCATCCCGACCGAACGAGCGAAGTAATTACTTTGGGGCACGATGTTCTAAACGGACAGCGAGTACAGGTCGCCGTCCCGGCGGGCACCTGGCAGGGCTGTTTCCTCAACGAGCCCGGCAGGTTCGCTCTGATGGGAACCACCGTGGTGCCTGGTTTCGAGCCCGCCGACTTCGAGCTGGCAGCACGAGCGGAACTGCTGGAAAAATACCCCAATCGGCGGGATTTGATCGTGAAGCTTACTGCGCAGGAATAATACGGTAACTTGCCAATTAGACTGGTTCCTTTACCAGTTGGTGGGTAACATTCGCCGGCGGCACGGTGGCCGTTTCTGGCGAGATGCTGGGGAAGGGGCGACCATGGCCGTGAGGTAAATTTGCAAAGATATTAAAGATAGAAACCGTGATAATCCGATACTCAAGTACCATGGGAAACGCCCAATTATCACGGCACTTCAGGGTAAATAACATAGCCGCTCGGAGGGAAAGCTGATGTTCCATGGCGGGCAAGGGTTATCGCAAATGAACCGACTCAAGGTAGTACAGTATCTCCTCAACAAGATTAGCGGGAAAACGTACCTGGAGATTGGTGTAGAGCTTGGCGAATCTTTCTGCCCGATAATTGCACAAAGGAAAATTGCCGTCGATCCGATGCCTGCAAGTCCTCGGGTCCGGGCACACCTGTTACAGCATCCCGGAGCCACGTACTATCAGACAACGAGTGATGCTTTTTTTGCGCGAAAGGGCCGCAATTTTGAGGACCAGAAAATCGATGTGGCACTTGTCGATGGTTTACATACATACGCTCAGTCGCTAAAGGATGTTGAGAATTGTCTTCGACACCTTAGCTCGACTTTTGCCATTTGATGTAGTCACGCTGCCAGGCTGAGATAATCCAGCAGCATATTCCTTAATTTGGATGGTAGTTTATTAAAACCGTTATGATCAGAAGCCTTTGCAAAAATGCTTTCTTGCCAAAACA
>DATKZT010000113.1:0-3743 GCA_035527845.1 Sedimentisphaerales bacterium
GCTCGAATTCGCCTGAATGACTACGAGGCGGGGCTGTGCCCGAAGCACGATTTTTTAGATGGTAGCATTCACGCGATAAAAGCGAATAATTACACGGTGCCCGCTAAAAACAGCGAGAGCACGAATAGCAGGATGAGCCGCTAACCAGCCGAACTTCTCGGAAACCGATGCCTATGACATAAAAGCCAGAAGCCCACAAAAAAATTGATTATAACCGTTGACGGATGACCTCATAGCAGTCCCCGGGTAATTGTTGGCCACGGTGGCGTCATCGGAAGCCGGTATGGTTAAGCTGGCGGCCTCCTGCGCCACATACTCGCTGGAGCAGGTAAGCGTCGTGCTGCCCAGATCGCACATTCCAGAGATGACTAAGCACGCAATCAAGAGTACTGGCGTTGGGGGGGCGGCTTTTGGATTTGTCTTCGTACCCATTTTTTAATCTCCTTCTGTACCTCGTATTCCGCACAAATCTCCATTTCGGACGCAAAAAGCGAGCAAGCCTGTGTGAATGTAGGGGGAAACTTGGCAGGAACGGCAACGTAAGTTCCTCCCCACCACTTATTTACTCAATGATAATATACCAGACTCGTAGCGAAGGAGTCAAGGCAAGAATTATGGGATTTTTTGCGGGTCGTCTAAGTCCGGCCATAGTGGACTGTGTTTTTGTCCGGTATCGCCAACCATGCCAGCTTTCTTGAATAAGGCGGCAGCAGTGGCACAGTCTTGATGTTCACCGATCTTGGCTATGTGGATACCTGTTCGATGTGAAATCACCCTCAAAATCGTTCTGAAGTCGGTTATAATGCTTTGGTGTTTTTGGGCTTGATGGTGTTGACATAGGAGTTAAGGATGAATCACCGCACGAGGGCCCTATCGGCGTGTTTGGTAATTGCATTCGCCTCTTGGCTTGCTGGGAAGGGGTGTGCGGCGTTTCCCGCGGCGGTGCCGTTAAAGGCGCTAATCGTTACGGGCCAGAGCGGTCACGACTGGCGGCTCAGCACCCCCATCGTTAAGCAAATACTGGAACAGACAAATTTGTTCGAGGTTGATGTCGCCGTCAGCCCGGGCGAGGACGGTGACATGAGCAAATTTGCGCCCGACTTCGCCGCCTATGATGTTGTCGTTCTCAACTACGAAGGGGATTTGTGGTCGGAGCAGACCCAAAAGGCTTTCGTTGATTACGTCAGCTCCGGCGGCGGCATCGTTGCCTTTCACGCTGCAAACAACGCGTTTCCGCAATGGAAGGAATACAACCGCATTTTGGGCCTCGGCGGCTGGGCCGGACGGGATGAACGATGGGGACCTTATATCCGCTGGCGAGGCGGCAATGCAATCCGTGACTACAGCCCCGGCGAGGGCGGCTCCCACCCGAGCAAGCACATCATCCAGGTCGTGACTCGCGCCCCCCTTCATCCCGTTATGAAAGGTCTGCCCCGGATGTGGCTGCACTCCAGAGACGGATTCAATATCGAAATGCGGGGCCCCGCCGAAAACCTCACCGTCCTTGCCACCGCCTACGCCGACCCAACTCTTGACGGAGGCACCGGTGAAAACGAACCCCTCATCTTCACCGTAAACTACGGCAGGGGAAGAGTATTCCACACCCTCATGGGCCACGCGGCCAACGCGCCCGTCGATGCGATGGAATGTGTGAGCTTCATCGTCACCTTCCAGCGCGGCGCCGAATGGGCCGCCACCGGCAAGGTGACACAGGAAATACCCAAAGACTTCCCAACGAGCACCGAGGTCCGCCGCTGGCCGGGCTATAAACCGCCGCAGCCGATCCTCGCTGCTGACGGCCCAACCGTGCAGTTCGATAGGATTTCCTCCTCCTCACTCGAATCGGCCGGCCCGGTGGTTGTCAATGTCGCTCTGTCCAGCCCGCAAACCCGGCTGGTAACGGTCGGCCTCTACGTCGGCCGTGACACGGCAAGCCGCGGAGACGACTATACCATTTCCGGTGAGAAGCTTGTCTTCGAGCCCGGCCAAACAACCGCCAAAGTCACCATCCATCTTATCAATGACAAAGAACACGAACCCGCCGAAACGATTATCCTGCGCCTGTCCAGCGCGACCAACGCAAAACTGGGCGCAAAAACCCAGCACGTCCACACCATCATCGACGACGACGGCGTAAACTGGGACGGCAAAACCTGGTACTACTCCGACGCCCCCACCGCCCTTTTCGTCAACGGCCAGGGGCAGCTCGAATGGGAACCCGTCGATGATGAGCAAATCGTTGTCAGACTGCCCGACCAGCGCTTAAGCAAGCCCGGTGACGTTGCCGAATTCTCGTATATGTGGCTGAGCGACGGTCCCAAAACCGACTGCAACTGCATGTCCTTCAGCGGCTGCATCGACCACGATGTCACCTGCACCGCAGGCACCGGCGACTTCCGGGCGGGTCTGTTCGATTCGCATGGCAGACGTTATATCACCGCCGACGACGCCGAAGACGAAGTGTTCCGCGGCTACCGGGGCTACAAGTTCTATATCAGCCCGCACGTCAGCAGCCAGGTCGGAAGATTCAGGGACCACACCGGAGAGGTGCATATTTCCGGCGGCATATACAAGCGTAAGAATCCCGATAACGACGCCATGCTGCTTTCTAAGAACAACAACTACAGGCGTCTCCGCATCAACGGCGGTTTCGATTTGCCTCTGGACACGTTCTCGCCGCTGACCATAAGGCTCGAGCGCCTGTCACAGGAGTCACTCAGGATTTCCATCACACTAAACGGCATCACCTACACCACCGTTGACGACGATCCGACCGACCAGCCGCAGAAGATAGACGTCTTTGCCATGACTTTTCCCAACGCGAGAAATTACACCCGATGGGTCCTTGCCGTCCCGCCGGACAGAAAAAGTTAGAAGGTCTTTTGGGTCTTCGACCTTTTCTGCTGTGGCTGCTTGTCGAAGAGCAGCCAAACGCGCTGCATGTCCGCCAATGACGACACCTGACCCAGGTTACGCACTTGTTGGGGAAATAGAAATTTTTTTTCGGCGACAAATCAGCGATTGCTGTTTGTCGCTTAGGCATATAAGTCCAAAACCTGATGTAGTGAAGACCTGTCCTCTTGCATACCTCGGAAAACTCAAAGCCAATGAGCAGACCGGCTGGGGGGTCCACTTCGCGTTTGTAGGTGGATTCTTTGCCCGTATCATTGCCCCCGTTTCTTCCCGATTCGTTTTCCCCCGTTGTCATTCCTGCGAAAGCAGGAATCCAGCCCCCTCGTAAGGCCTGCACGATCATAGAAGCCTAATAGCCTGCCTTCCTACCTACAAATATGAAGTGCACCCCCGGCTGGGCACAATTAGGCCGACGGCTGGACTTCGCTGCATAACAACATCTGACGAAGCTCAGAAAGTCTTGCTTAATCGCCTTGGCCTGAGCCTGCCGCAACCTCTACGGCAAATACACGAAATAGCGCAAATGCAGTCAAGACTTTTTACAGAAATCGGCCTTGGCGCTATCAAAAACCCCTATACAGCCTCACAACTGCGTAACTTGGACTATGAATCCCCCCTCGAATTTCCCCGTCAGATCCGCCGGCCCTTGGCCTAATCATTCACTCAAACTGACCGATTTATCCGTACCCATAAACGCAACTCACCTTTTGACAAGGTATTATGCGCCATAAAAACAATAGTAAAATCAGCCATCCGCCAACGGCGGATTCGACAATTCTTGTCCGCCATAGCTTTATGCGAAGGCGGATTGCATTTCACGCTTTGATTTT
>DATKZT010000114.1:0-4684 GCA_035527845.1 Sedimentisphaerales bacterium
AATCGGCTCTTCAGCAGGAATAAAATGAAGAATCGCACCAGCCAAAGCCTTACCCAACGGCCACAAAGACCAACAGGCTCGGGAAAAGACACGATGATAGGTACTGCAATGGCCGTCGACCGCCGAACGCATCGTCCACAAAACGGCGGTAACGGTTCTTCGACCTACGGCGATAATAGCTCCGATGGCCAGCGGAAGGATTCGCTGGAAGGTCGGTTTTGTAAATGCGGGAGAAAACTGAACAAAAAGTTCTTTTGCTGCCGATGGAATAGTAAGCATAATGGACTCCTTTCCGAACTTAGACGTTGTCCCTATCGTAGTTGGAGGTTGGTTGGCTACTCCATTGTTTCATAGCTTATGCTACCTCTGATTTCGCGTCAACCACATCGTCTTCTGCCAGTTCTTTGAGCTTGGCATCCAGCATCCACAACTGTTGATAGCCCATAATCCGCTTGAACCGGTCCTCCATATCCAGCAGTGAAGCCGCGACCCAGCGAACCACCATCCCGTGATCCCGCCAGTTCTTGACTCGACGTGTTCGGCCGCGAATCCCGCTGTTCGGCGACTCAATAACATTCGTCGAACCCAGACACCGACGAAGAGTCTTCGGCAGCCCCAGCCGATTGATCGTGAACATCTCGTCCAGGCCCTCAAGAAGACTGCCCGACGCGGAAGGATCCCTTTCATTAGAATCTCCAGTATCCGCGAACCCAGCCGACTGTTCATTATCATCGCTTCATAAGCCGGAATCGTTACTTCCTTGGCGAGACCTTTGCCCTTTTTCCGCAAACGTGGTTTCTCGACACGAAGCTTTCGCTCGGACAAAGAAACGACTCCCTCTTGCCGGCCATGCCAGCCGATGCCACGTTTGACTTTGCCCGGCTGTTTTGGCCCGGCGACCTGCTGGGCACTGAGTACAAGCACCGCCTCGATAGCCGCCTTACCGGCCACGTCGATCAATTCATCGACTGCCTGTTCGCTGTTGCAAATCAACTCCAGCAGCGGCAATAACAACTGGTCGTCTTTGCTCAAGAATTCTGCGATTTTTCGACCGTCGGTCTTGCCTGCGATCTGATAGAATTCCTTCTGCATGGCTGCTCCTTTCGAAAAAATGTAATTGTTTCTTTGGCCCGATTTTACGTGAAATCAGGCAGGAGCAGCTATTGCTTTTTTCAACCTTCAACTATGGATGGGACATCGTCACATTCGCTCACTGCCGCGAGTTCGTAAAGAGAAAATTCTTGAGGTTCGGCAGCAGCTTGCCGAAGGCACATACGACATTGACAAGCGAGTGAATACTGTCCTTGACCGGCTTCTTTAGGACCTTGTCGCATAGTACAGCACAGATGGCGGCTGCCAGATTACCAAGCTCATTTCTGTATTATTCCTATTTCATCTTCCTGAACTGTGTGTTTTAATCACAACATCCTTGAACCTTGCCAGCCAAAAGGCCATCGAGTTCTTCTTAGAGTATCCTTGCTTCCTACTGGCTGAGCTGCTGCCCCGACGATTGGCCGTTGAAATAGCAACCCTTTTTATGTTTCAGGGCCTGCTGAATCCGTACAACCAACCTGCAACCAAAGCCCAAATAGCTCACAAAACCACAAAAATCATAAATCCATAAGGTTTGCAATTTCAACAACTTAAAAAATATTCAAAAAACGCAACCATCTTGTATATCCGGCTTTGGATTTCGAGATGAGCATAGTCGATGAATCGCAGGAGGCTAAAACAATCGACAAAAGTGTTAATCGGAATATAAATAGAAGAATAGACCGTAACAAAAAAACCGTCTCTTGAGGGACGAGTTCTTTCTACAATCAACGCCTATGGCACAGTAGGCATCTACGGCTCCGGAACATCATCCATCCAGGGCCACCAGACCGGCAGATCATGATCCGTTAACCAGGCTGTTGACCATCTGGCTTTCCAGAGCTGTTTTATTGTGAGTCTTCCCACAGAAAAGTCGAGGAACACAAGATTTATGTGGTATCGAGCGTGCCTCTTGACAACGACGCGTCTGAGCTCGTTCGACTGCCCCGAGTAATCTTCAATCGTCTCGAATTCGGGGGGCTCATCCTCCGGATAAGGCTGCAGTTCGGGGCTGAAACCGTCGCACATAAGTGGGACATAGTGCGCCCCCCTGATATTGGGCGTTTTCCAGTAGTCATACTCCCGGCTGCCTGAGTCTGCGAGCCAGGTATTGATGGAGTAGCTGCCTTTCAACGACGTATAGCCTACGTCCTCATTCTCGAAATAAATGGCCTCAAGAGAGAAACGAAAAGCCATGACCGGGTTTCTTGCGCCCTCTTCGTATGTCTTGGTTGCCATTGGGCACAAAAAGATGTCCGGGTTGTAGAGTGAATTGTTATGCCTGGCCAAAGTTCTCGGGTAATGCCGAGTATCGTCTCTATCCGGGAAGAGACCATCGTTTTCGTCGGTAAAGATCTTCCAGATGAGTCCCCACTGATGGAGGTTATGTTTGCACAAGACGTCCTTTGCCTGTGCCTTTGCCTTGTTCAGTGCCGGCAGAAGGATAGAGAGCAGAAGGGCAATAATGGCGATAACAACCAAAAGCTCAATGAGAGTAAACCCTTTTCGTTTGCTCATCTGCGATTTCACCTAAACAATAGCATCTCCATGCCTGTCCTGAGCAGCGCCGAAGCAGTCGATGGGCTCGACTATCCAGCCGCGCCGCGGCTGAGCTTCGTTCCAAATAGTATATCAAATCTGTTTTGAAAACTCAAACTTTCTTAATTAGCTCTGCGTGATGACTTGCGACTGCAAAATCGAGGAAAAGCTATACAACTACACCACAACCAAAAGCCCAAATAGGTCGTAGAGCCCAAAAATTGTAATTCTATAAATGCTGCATTATCAACGACTAAGAAAATCTCACAAAAGGTAACCATTTTATCAATCTGGTTATCAGTATTATCCATTTGTCTTTGGATTTTGGTTTCTTCTGTGGCGACTTTTGTCGGCGCAAGGGCCCCGCGACGAGGGGAATTGCAGCGTTGGGGGGTGGGGATTTGCAGGGGAAAAATCATCGCGTGGCGGCTGCGCGGATGGGGAATTGTTTTTATTTGCGGGTAGCGTGGGGCTATAATGTGTCGGGTGTCAAGGAAGAGTTAGTGAAATCATGCTTATACATTGGGCCGGGAAACGGAGAAAGGGAGGCGCCATGAAAATTGTGCAGATTGTTGCGGCGGCGGACGACAAGCCGACGCTCAAAACCCTGCTGAAAGAAACCGAACGGAATCTGCGCGGTCGTGGCACGACGTTCAAGCGTCAAAGAGAAGGCCGATGGGTACATGCGAGGTATGCCGGGTGGATCAACTGGGATTCGACCAAAGGAGGCATCATTGTAGCGGAGGTTCAATCAAAGAGGCCTGATTTGGAGTGGCAGTTATTGCAGGCCTTCATAGGGTACGTGGATCGCCACATAGGCGAGTACGTTCAGAGCATCAACATCATTTATAGATGACGACCGCCGCTCTGGCTGGGGCAAATGAGGTGGTCAGGTGAATTGAAGGAGGCTGACGGGATGTGTGAGTTCTGCTTGAAGCACGGCGAGGGCAAGAAGTGGTATCTGCACGTGAGCAATTACTCCGAGGACCTGCTGAGCGATATTCGCAGGCACAGGTTCATTGAGGGTTTCTTTACAGACACCGAGTCGATTGCGAGAGGCATTAAGCGTTTGGAGAACCTTGAGAAGGCTCCGAGGTTCGTACAGGGAATAATCAGAAGGCTTGTCACGACAAAGATGAAGAAGGTCCATTACGGGCAGGTCGTGCCGGTTGAAGATATCGAGAACATCTTCGGGTTTGTAAACTCAATTGTTCGTGTAGCGTGCATCTGCCGGCATGTCACTCTCGGTAAGGAAAAACGTTACTGCTATGGCGTCAGCCTCGGGCCGAACGGCGGAAAGTTCGGAGAAATCCTTCGGGGCCTTGACGGGAGCTTTCTGAACGGGCCGGACACGACGGGGATGGAAACGCTCGGCAAGGACGAGGCGATATCGGCTTTTCGAGAGCACGAAAAAGAAGGTCTGTGCCACACCGTATGGACCTTCCACGCTCCTTTTATTGGAGGGGTGTGTAACTGCGACCGCACCGACTGCCTGGCCATGCGCTGCACCGTGACACAAGGAATACCGGTCATGTTCCGGGGCGAGTACGTTGCTGCGGTTAATCCCGATCAATGCAGCGGGTGTCGGCAGTGTATGCGCGTCTGTCAGTTTGGCGCCATATCCTACAGCGCCTCGAACAAAAAAACCGTTGTCGACCAGAGGCGCTGCTATGGCTGCGGGATCTGCCGGTCGGTCTGTCCGAAGGACGCTATCGGCCTAGAGAAGCGCAGCGAGGTGCCTGTGGCGGCAAGAGTTTGGTAGAAAAAGGGCGAATGAAGGGCATGTGAGGGTATGAACCCCACGCGAAGCGGGGCTGCTATGAGGTCATCCGTCAACGGTTATAATCATTTTTTTTGTGGGCTTCTGGCTTTTATGTCATAGGCATCGGTTTCCGAGAAGTTCGGCTGGTTGGCGGCTCATCCTGCTATTCGTGCTCTCGCTGTTTTTAGCGGGCACCGTGTAATTATTCGCTTTTATCGCGTGAATGCTACCATCTAAAAAATCGTGCTTCGGGCACAGCCCCGCCTCGTAGTCATTCAGGCGAATTCGAGC